>JBBIUB010000001.1:0-204104 GCA_037440465.1 Coprothermobacterota bacterium
AGTAACCAGATTATCAGGTAAGGAGGTAGAGAATAATGGATAAAATTGTTCTTACAATAAACGGTATAAAGATTCCAGCTAAGAAAGGTGATACTATTCTGGAGGCAGCTAAAAGAGAAAATATATATATACCTACTCTATGCTATCATCCTGATCTTTCTCCTTTTGGTGGATGCAGACTCTGTATAGTTGAAGTAGAAAACCTTAGAGGTTATCCCACATCTTGTACAACTCCAGCAGAAGATGGGATGAAGGTGAAAACCAACACCCGAGCTCTTAATGAAATAAGGAAAACTGCTCTGGAGTTAATTATATCTGAACATCCCCTGGATTGCCTTACCTGTATTAAAAACCAGAAATGTGAACTTCAAAAGATTGCAGCTTATATGGGAATTGACTCCGTCAGGTTTGAAAGAATACAAAAAAATATCCAAATTGATACAATTAATCCACTCTTTGATAGAGATCTTGCTAAGTGTATACTGTGTGGAAGGTGTGTTAGGGCCTGTCAGGAACTTAGAGGCGTAGGAGCGATTGATTTTATTAATAGAGGAGACCAAGCAATTATTGGAACTTCTTTTGATCGCTCACTTATTGATTCTGAATGCCGCTTCTGTACAGCTTGCGTAGAAGTTTGCCCCACAGCTGCTCTGGTAGATAAAGGTACTAAATGGCTACCCAAGAATAAAAAAATTGAATACCTTGTGCCATGTACCCACAATTGCCCAGCCCGTATAGATATACCACTTTATGTAAGACTTGCTAACGAAGGTAAGTACTCTGAGGCTCTGGCAGTAATAAGAGAAAAGGTGCCATTCCCTGCTTCTCTTGGAAGAGTGTGTTTCCACCCCTGCGAAACAAGCTGTAGAAGAAAAGAACTTAATGAGGCTATAGCAATAAAAAATCTAAAAAGAGCTGCTGTTGATTACGGAGATCAAGGTCTCTGGAAAAAAAACACCATAATAAAGCCGCTTAACGGAAAGAAAGTTGTTATCATCGGTGCTGGACCATCAGGATTGACAGCAGCTTATTACCTGGCAAAATCCGGATATAAGGTCACTATTTTTGAAGCCTTACCAGAACTCGGAGGAATGATGAGATATGGAATACCTTCCTACAGATTACCAAGAGAAGTATTAGACTCAGAGATTGCTGAAATCATAAACATGGGTGTTGATATAAAAACAAATACAAAGGTGACTGATCTTGATGAACTACAAAAAACCTTTGATGCTATTTTTATAGCAAATGGAGCCCAACAGGGGTTAAAAATAAGAGTAGAAGGAGAAGAACTGGAGGGAGTTCAGGATTGCATAACCCTCCTTAGAAATATTGCTCTTGGTATTAAACCAAATCTTGGGGAAAAAGTAGCTGTTATTGGAGGTGGAAATTCTGCTATTGATGCCGCCAGAACAGCCCTTCGATTAGGCTCTAAAAAAGTTAATATCTTATACAGAAGAACACTAACAGAGATGCCTGCCAACCCTGAAGAAGTTGAGGAAGCAGAAGATGAGGGCGTTTCTATAGAATTTCTCACCGCACCGATAAAAATAACCAAAGAAGAGACTGGCTTAAATATTACCTGTATAAAAATGGTGCTTGGTGAACCGGATCGTACAGGAAGAAGAAGACCTGTACCAATAGAAGGCAGTGAATTCACTGAATTGTATCATTCAATAATCCTTGCCATAGGCCAAGCACCAGAGGTTCCTTGTAGTTGGGGTCTTGAAGTTGAAAAAGATGGCACAATAAGAACCAATCCTGATACACTTGAAACTTCTAAGAAAGGAATCTTTGCTGGTGGTGATGTTGTAAAGGGTCCTGCTTCTGTAATTGAAGCTATTGCTCATGGTAGGCAAGGAGCCATACAGATTGATAAATACCTTGGTGGAGATGGGATTATTGATGAGGTTCTTGTTGATAAAGAGATATCTTCTTGCCAGATTGGAAGGATTGATGATTTTTGTCGTAAAGAAAGAATTCAACTCTCTCATTTAAATAGAGAGTTGAGGGTTAAATCCTTTTCAGAGGTTCAGATAGGATATAAAGATAATGACTCAAGATATGAAGGAAGTAGATGTCTTAAGTGCGACTTAAGATTGAATATAAATAGCATAATACTCCCTTCTGACGAAGAAAGAAGTTACATCACCGAGGAGTAATGTATTATTTTATATCTTTAGTAGATTTAGAAACTTAAGTCTTTCCTTGCAAAATTAAGGAAGCCCTTTGAATAACCTGAAAGCAGTTTTAACCCTTCCAGGATTACTTTATCAAGGGCTTCTTTCTTTTTTAACTCATCAGGAGTAAAATTACCTTTTTTAACTCTTTCTAAATCAAACGTGAATAATTTCTTACTGGATATTTCTTTGCCAAAAAATATTTCTGATTTATCCCATAATTTTCCAATAAGCTTTCTTGAACGTGAGGCAGCTATCAATGTTGTTTTATAAGGATTTCTTACGGGTATAACATCAGATCGAATTAGAATTTCAGTATAGGAAGGATTTACATTTATTATCTGAATACCTTGGTAATCTTCCAGGTTAGAGTGGTGATTTACACACATTATTGTAAAGCCTTTTATGTCAATAATTTCTTTTAAAACAATTCTGTTTGGTGCTGGGAGAGTATGTTGAGGTTGAGTTATATCCTGTATGTAGTGCATGGTTCGGGCAAGAAACCTGAATCCCCAATAGTCATCACCTTTACTAAATGCAAGCTTGCTAAGATTATAAAAATGGCTTACTCTCCGATGAGCCACACCTGCTCGGAGAAGACCTCCAAAGGCTACATAACGTTGATGTCGGTATCCTTGTGAATCACCAGTTAAGAATTGAAATCTTGATAGTTTGAGCTCTGTGTCCATGTCCCAGTCTGGTTCATCTACATATATAGATAAGATTGTATAAGCATTCGTTGTTTCGCCTATATTTCCCTCTTTAAACTTGATCACAAATTTTGGATTGTAAATTGACTTATCTTCATCTGCGTAGGTATAAGGTGTGATAACTATATTTTTATAATCTTTAAGCCATTCAATATCTTTTAAAACATATCCGGTCATCAGCCCATGCTCACTCCAGGCATATGTTTGAAAAGGTATTAGAAACAATAGCAAAACTAATAATAAACCTGATAACTTTCTAAATAATGGGCATCTAATCATTTTTATCCTCCATTCAAAATTTTTACCAGTCTTAACCAGCCCTGGCTAACATTAGAGATATTATACCCTCCTCCCCCCAAAACCAACAACCTGTTTGAAGCATAAAAACAGGCTATTTCCTTAACTATCTCTATTATCTTCGCATATCCATCAAAAGAATATTTAAGATGGGTGAGAGGATCTCCTACCAGACCATCAACCCCTGCCTGTAGGATCACCCATTCAGGTTGAGACCTTTTTGCCAACTCCTCAAGAGAAGAAATATGAGCAAGAAGTTCCTCATCACCTGAATCTGGAGGAAGAGGAACATTCACTTTAGTACCATAAGCCTTCCCTTTACCTTTTTCTCCAGCAAAACCTGTGCCTGGATAAAGAAAATGACCATCTTCATGAACATCCCAGATATAAACTGCTGGATTGTCTTCAAATGGATAATAGATGCCATCACCATGATGGGCATCAATATCAACATAGAGAACTCTCTCAAGCCCATTTTTTAAAAGGTATTCAATGGCAACGCCAGCATCATTAAAGACACAGAAACCACCAGCCCTTCCTCTCATAGCATGGTGAAGACCTCCCATTGGATTAAAAGCCATCTTCCCTTTACCAGAGTTAATTAATTTAAGAAGATTTAAAGTTGTACCTACTACCCAGGAGGATGCTTCATAAACACCTCTAAAACTTGGCGTATCGCCATAATCTATAAATCCAACCCCTTTTTCAGATGATTTAATAACGAAGTCTACATACTCCTTAATATGAAATAGCTCAATCTCTTTTCTTTCTGCAATATGAGGTTTTGTGATCAAATGATTTGGGATTTCAATGAGATTATCAAAAAATGCTTTTATACGACTGTTATTAAAAGGGTGGTTTTCTCCAAATGAATATAACAATAATTCTTCACCTTTAGCAATTATCATATTTGGCTCTCCTTTATATTAATTCAAAGTAAGGTTCAACGATTCCAGGGTTCGATGGTTCAAGTGTTTATATTATATAGAATTTATTAGAATTTCGTTTGACTCCCTAAACCTTGACCACTTGAATCCTATCATTACTACAATGGGTTTTAAAATAATCATCATATTTATCCGCACCTCTATCAAGAATTGTTTATTAGTTTATGTTATCATAGCACCATTAACAGGAGGATATATGAATAAGAGTAATTCTTTTACCATACATGACTTACCTGCTCAAGAAAGACCAAGGGAAAGATTGAAAAACTTTGGACCTGAAGCTCTTTCTGCACAGGAGCTTCTTGCATTGGTTATTGGGATGGGAATTCCAGGAAAATCTGTTATGAACATAGCTCAGGAACTTCTAACAAGATTTGGAAGTATTCAGGAGATTAGCAATGCAACCACAGAAGAACTTACTACCATTATAGGAATCGGATTTGCCAAAGCTATTCGAATTAAAGCTTGCTTTGAATTAGGTAAAAGGCAAGATTATGAAACAATAGCAAAAGACATAGATATAAAAAATCCCCAAAGTGTAGTTAAGGCAATCCGTAGCAAAATCCAGGATAAAGCAAAAGAACATTTCAAATTAATTATTCTCAATACCCGCAATAAAGTTGTAGGAATAACAAATATTTCCACAGGAACCCTGAACTCTAACCTTGTCCACCCAAGAGAAGTCTTTAAAGAAGCCATCAGAAATAATGCAGCTTCGGTGATTCTTTCTCACAACCATCCTTCAGGTAATCCTGAACCTTCAGAAGAAGATAAAGAGATTACACAAAGATTGGTGGAAGCCGGTAAAATAATTGGTATAAATGTTCTGGATCATGTTGTTATCGGAAAAAATAACTTCTACAGCTTTAAAGAAAAGGGTTTAATGTAAAAATTAAGATAAACTGGAATACCAAAAAGGTTTAGTGTTATATTTATATTAGGTGGCTTACCAATTTAAATAAAGGAGTAGATTTACAATGGAAGAAGTAATAAATGCATTAAGAACAGCTATTGAGGGTGAGAAAAAATCCCTATTGAATTACCTGGATTATGCTCTAAACACGGATGATTACAGGGCAAAGGATATGTTTGTTCTACTTGCACTTGACGAATTCAACCACTTTGAAATTTTAAGTTCTGAACTGAACAGTGTGAAAGAAACAGGAGAATTTATAAATCCTATGTTTTCTCCTTCTGATATAGCCAGAATAATACCCAGCCTAAAAAAAATCAATAAAAGAATACACGAAACAAAAAATTTTAGTGAAAAACAAGCTATTGAAATAGCACTTAACCTTGAAGACGAAGCAAGAAAATTCTACTTAGAGCAAGCTCAAAAATCAGATGACAGGTACGCCAAGGAGATGTGGTTTAAGTTAGCTGAAATGGAAGAATCGCATTATCAGCTATTGATGTCCCAGACATATCATCTTAGAGAAACTGGTTACTGGTTAAATATTAAGGAGTTCTCTCTGGAAATCAGTGAAGATTAGCTCCATTAAAAAAGCTCTACTGATAAATCCTCCAACTGGACTTTATATGAGGGGGGAAGACCGCTGTCAGGTACCTATAGAAGACCTGACTGCCACTTCTCTTAGAATGCCCCTTGATTTAGCATACATAGGTTCTTCTCTTATTAAAGAAGGTGTAGAGGTAAGGATAAAAGATTATCCTGCAGAAAAAGGAACGATAGAAGCTTTTATTCAAGATTTAAATAATTTTTCACCTCAATTACTCCTTGTAAGTAGTACCCTCTTTTCCTTATATAAAGACCTAGAAATTCTGAAAATTACTAAATCAAAATATCCTGAGATTTTCACCGTCATTAAGGGAGTAACAGCTTCTCGTTGGAAAAAATATCTTTTGGAAAGCAACAATAGCTTAGATTTTATCCTTTCAGGAGAATACGAACTTACCCTTCCAAAATTAATTAAAGGTAAACCCCTGGAGTCAATAGCAGGAGTCTCTTTTAGAAAAAACGGAGAGATAATATTGAGTAAAGAAGAACCAAGCATAGAAGACCTTGATTTACTTCCCTACCCTGCAAGACATCTGCTAAGAAACGAACTTTATATAAGGTCTGATACAGGTGAACCAATGACTACTATTCAGGTAGGAAGGGGATGTCCTTTTTCCTGTATTTACTGCCTGGCTTCTCAGGTTTCTGGCAAAAGGCTCAGACTCAGGAGTCCTGTTAATATAATTGATGAAATTGAAGAGTGCGTCAAAGTATATGGGATAAATAATTTTTTCTTCCGTGCTGATACTTTTACCATGCAAAAAAAATGGGTATTGGAAATTACGAGAGAAATCGAAGAAAGAGATTTCAAGATTCAGTATGCTGTTAATTCCAGGGTTGATACTATTGATGAAGAAATGGTAAAAGCCCTGAAAAGATCAGGATGCTTTCTTATTTCTTTAGGTGTAGAAAGCGGGAACAAGGAATCGCTTAACCTTATAAAAAAAGGTACAACCTTAGAGCAGGGAGAGGAGTCTGTTTACCTTCTCAAAAAATATGGAATTAAAAGTTATTTATTCTTCATGATAGGTTTTCCCTGGGAAGACAAAAAAGACATTGAAGAAACTGTAAAATATGCAATAAAACTAAACGGAGACTTTGCAGAATTTCATATTCCTGTTCCTTTTGAAGAGACCCCCCTAAGAAAGATGATGGAAGAAGAAGGATTGATACCAAGGTTTATACCTCCTGAAAAAGGAGCTTCTCTTTCCACCCACGGATTACCTTCAATTGGCACAAAGTACATTACAGCTTATGAACTCAGAAAAATAAGAAAAAAATCTATCCTTAGATATTACCTCAGATTTAATTACATATATGGGACATTAATCAAGACTAGGAGTATTAAAGAGTTCTTCAATTATATTAGATACGGGTACAATAGAGTTATAAGATTAATGTTCTCAAGATAATGTTTTTAGAGTATAAAATTGAACACTAAAGAGTATAATAAGCTCGTGAAAAACTTAAAAAATTGGAGATGATTAATACTATAAATGGTTGGCAATAATAAAAAATATTTACGGCTTAAGCCTACTCAAATAGTTGTTCTTAGCTACCTCCTTATAATTCTCACAGGCTCCTTATTCTTATATATTCCATTTTCCAGCCACAATCCAACTTCATACCTGAATGCTTTATGGACAGCAACTTCTGCTACCTGTGTTACAGGTTTGGTGGTGGTTGATACAAGTACTCATTATACATTTTTTGGACAACTGGTAATTTTGCTCTTGATACAGATAGGTGGATTAGGTTATATGGTTATTATGACCTCTATTGCTTTATTATTAGGACGGAGAATTGCACTTTTTGATAGGATAACACTATCTGAATCGCTAAATCTTTACTCATTAAAAGGTATTATTCACCTGGTTAAACTAATTAGTGCATTTGTAATTTTTAGTGAATCTATTGGAGCAATATTTCTATCTATAAGATTCGTTCCACTTTTTGGTTGGTCTGATGGTATATGGAAAAGTTTGTTTCACTCAATTTCTGCTTTCAACAATGCAGGATTTGATTTGATGGGAGGTTTTAAAAGCTTCGGGGAATTTAAAGGAGATCCTCTTGTAAATATAGTTATTATGTGTTTAATAGTACTTGGAGGTTTAGGATTTTTCGCAGTTTCTGAAATTTTTACACTAAAAAGATTTAAACTTTTCAGTTTACATACAAAAATAGTTATAAGAACTACTATTATTTTATTAATTTCTACTACTATAATTATTTTTCTTCTGGAATACAGTAATCCACAAACCCTGAAACCCCTTACTCTTATTGATAAGGTTATGGTTTCCATCTTTCAAGCTGTTACTCCAAGAACAGCAGGATTCAGTACACTGAACATAGGTGGATTAAAACCCGCAACCTCTATCTTGATTATTACTCTTATGTTTATAGGAGCTTCTCCCGGTGGCACAGGTGGTGGCGTAAAAACAACTACCTTTGTAATTGGATTGGCTATGCTCTGGTCTACTATACAAGGAGATGAAAAAACAGTGCTTATGCACAAAAGTATTCCCTATCAAAATGTAAAAAAAGCAATATCTATTCTATTATTAGGATTAGCTGTTGTGTACTTATCAACAATATTTCTACTTATAACAAATAATTTTAAACCTTTAGATGTTTTTTTTGAATCAACATCAGCTTTTGGTACGGTTGGGCTATCAAAAGGCATAACCCCATTTTTAAATTCAGCAGGCAAAGTTATCCTTATAATTACAATGATGCTTGGTAGGATAGGTCCAGCTACTTTACTACTGTCTATGGTTATGCCCAGTGAACCCTGGAAAATATCTTATCCAGAAGAAAGAGTTATTGTAGGTTAATAGGAGGAAAATTAAATGGGTCGTATTCAGTGTGGAGTAATAGGTTTAGGAAGATTTGGCACTGCCGTTGCCACTACTCTTCTCAATCTTGGAGCTGATGTAATTGTTTTAGACCAGGATGAGTCTAAATCAGAAAACTTCAGAACAACTCCAGCAATTGCCATTGCGGGCGATGCTACTAATGAGTTAGCACTAAGAGAAGCAGGAATGGCAAATTGTGATATTGTTATAGTAGCAATAGGTAAAGATGTCCAGGCAAGTATTTTAATTACAGCAATTTTAAAAGAAATGGCTATCCCAACAATTATTGCTAAAGCTGGTGATGAACTTCATGGAAAGGTTTTAAGTAAAGTAGGTGCCCACAAGGTAATATTTCCTGAAAGAGATATGGGGATACGTGTGGCTTACTCTCTAATGACTTCAAATATACTGGACCTTCTTGAACTATCTAAAGATCTGAGTATTGCAGAAATACACCCACCATTTACTGTAAAGGGTAAGACTCTTCAGGAATCCAGATTGAGAGAAAGGTACAAAGTAAATGTTTTAGCTCTCAAGCGAGGAGAGGAAACCTTTGTAAATCCAGAACCTGAAGAAACAATCCACCCCGATGATACCCTAATAGTGGTTGGCAAAGTGGTAGATATCCAAAAACTTCAAAAGTAGGGTTTGAGGTGAATCCTATCTTCATTCACTACTTGATCCCTGGAACCCTATATTATCAGTTTAGCGGTTAGCGCACCGTCTCATAAATACTATACGTATCTTTATGTATTACGGTGCACTGTAGGGGGTTTCAGAGGGTTGTTCCCAACCGTAATAGGGGCGATAGCTCTTGTGTAAGTGGTGTGTCTTAACTAAAACATGTCACCTTATTTATTAAAAGCAATAGTTAGCCTTGCTGAGGAGATTAAAAACAGCGTTCTTTTTCCCATAAAATTAGTTCCAGTCGGTTGCTGATAAGGAGAAGAGGGTTAGGCAAGCTAATATGAGGTGTGAGTAACCACATAAGACCTACCTCTCCCTTAAAATAATCTTCAGTACCAAAAAAACTTTGTTTAACTTCCTCAAATGGAGCCTTTTCCCCCATATCAAGAATATGAGTAAGTTTTTCTATTCTCCTAACGACATCTGGGTCGTGCCATTTAACAGTTTTTAACAAATAATTGAGAAACGAAGATAGCCATTGAATAAATAATTCACTCTTTTCATCTCTTTCCAGAAGTTCTTTGAGTAAATTAAAAATCTCCTTAGGCCGCCTTTCAAGAAAAAATTTGACCATTTCAATTGACCAAAGAGGCAATTCTTTTAATTTTGGCTCAAGAATTTTCCAGAACTCTTCCTGCAATAAAAGGGATGGCTCATGAGCGTCATTTTCAAAGAGTTTTTGGATTATTTTTTGGACTTCAAGGGTTTCAATTGATGTAAAACACCTTAGAAACCGTATAGCAATAATTAGATTGTTTATATTCTCTTCAAACTCTTCTTGTTTAATCATAATATACCTTCCTCATTGACTCTTTAAACCTCAAGTCCTTTCCTAAGAAAACCTTCAAAAAGAGGGTGGGGGAAGGTGGGTTTGGAAGAGAACTCAGGATGGAACTGGGTAGCTACAAAGAAAGGATGGTTCTTAAGCTCTATTACTTCAACAAGGTTCAAGTCTTTGTTCCAACCAGAAGCTATTAGACCCTTCTTTTCAAAAGCTGGTACATAATCATTATTTACTTCATATCTGTGACGATGTCTTTCAAAAATCACTTCTCTTCCATAAAGAGTTCTCACCAGAGAATTTTCAGTTAGATGTGCGCTAAAGTTCCCCAACCTCATTGATCCACCAGTATCTTCCATTCCTCTTTGACCAGGTACGAGAGTAATAACCTCATAAGAAGTAGAAGGGTCAAATTCAGTGCTATGAGCACCTTTAAATCCGCAACAAGACCTGGAAAACTCTATTATTGCTAATTGCATACCAAGGCAGAGACCGAGAAAAGGTATTCCCTTTTCTCGAGCAAAAGTTATAGCATTGATTTTACCTTCTATTCCTCTCTTACCAAACCCGCCTGGAACAAGCACTCCTTTAACTCCTTCCAGAAGAGCAAGAGAGTTATGGCTCTCAAGAGTATCAGCGGATATATATCGAACTTTTAGATTCACACCAATGTTTATTGTGGCATGATAAAGAGCTTCAACTACGCTAAGATAAGCATCCTTAACAGTTATATATTTACCAACTAAAGCTATTGTAATTTCCCCTGACCTATTTTGAGATTTTTCTACAACTTCTTTCCATCTTTTTAAATCAACTATCCTTTCTCCGTAGTTTAAACGATTCATCAATAGTTTTCCCAAACCTTTTTCCTCAAGAAGCAGAGGTGCTTCATATATACTATTGAGGTCTGGAATGTCTATGACTCCTTCTAAGGGTACATCACAAAAAAGAGAAATCTTTTCTTTATGTTCAACAGGAAGAGGACGATCAGAACGTGTGACGATGACCTCTGGTTGAATCCCAATACTCCTGAGTTCTTTTACACTGTGTTGGGTTGGTTTGGTTTTTAGTTCTTGAGCTGCCTTAAGATAAGGTGTAAGTGTCACATGAATATTCAGGGCATTTCCTGTGCCAACCTCTCTTTTTAACTGGCGTATTGCTTCTAAAAAGGGGAGACTTTCAATATCTCCGACCGTACCCCCAACCTCAACAAGTACTATATCCGCACTATCTTTATCAGCTACCTTGAGAATTCTTTTTTTAATATCATCTGTAACATGAGGTACTACCTGTACTGTACCACCAAGGTAATCACCCTTGCGTTCTTTGTTAATTACAGATTCATAGATTGTTCCGGTAGTAACATTGTTGTGTTTATGAAGGTTAACATCCATAAAACGTTCATAATGCCCCAGGTCTAAATCCGTCTCAGCACCATCCACCGTAACGAAAACTTCACCATGTTGATAAGGATTCATGGTGCCAGCATCAACATTTATATAAGGGTCAAACTTGACTGCTGTAACTTTAAGTTCTCTGTCTTTCAATATTCTTCCAATGGCAGCTGTAGTAATGCCTTTACCAAGAGAGGAAGTTACGCCACCTGTTATAAAGATAAACTTTGCCATTTCACATCTCCTCAGGTTTACTTATTCCCATTAAAGATAACAGTAACTCAAGAGCCTTTCTAATAGCAAGCACTAGTAGTAGCCTTGCTTGTTCTAATTCTTCTTCTTCATCCAGAACCCTATTTTTATGATAAAACTCATGAAAGGCTTCCGAAAGCTTTCTGGAAATATGAGTTAATTTATGAGGACTCCTTCTTATAGCTGATAGGATAAGCTCTTCTTTAAGTAACGAAAGATGTCTTAATACCCTTTGCTCATAAATTGACGTTAAAAGATTAAGGTTAGTATCTTCAACATTTCTCAATACAACACCTTTGATTTGTGCCTGCTTTAAAACGCTTCCAGCCCTAACATAAGCATATTGAACATAATATACAGGATTAGCCATGGACTCCTTCAAAGCCAGGTCTAAATCAAAGTCCAGATGACTGCTCTGGCTTCTAATGAGATATAGATACCTGGCTACATCTGGACCTACTTCATCAATAAGTTCTCTCAAAGTAACGAATTCACCTGTTCTTTTTGACATTGAAATTTCTTTACCACCAGAAATAAGTCGTACAAACTGGACAAGAATGATCTCCAATCTATCAGGGTCAATACCTAAAGCTTGTAGAGAGTTCTTCATCCTCAAAACATGAGAATGATGGTCAGCACCCCATACATCTATAACCAGGTCAAAACCCCTGAGCACAAACTTATCATAGTGATAAGTAATATCGGAGGCAAAATATGTTGGAGAACCATCTGATTTTATCAGTACCCTATCCTTATCGTCACCTAGAGTTGAGGATTTAAACCAGATGGCACCCCCATCTCTTTCTAAATAATCTTCTTTTTCCAAAATAGACAAGACCTTACTTGTTAATTGAGTCTTATATAAAGTTGATTCATAAAAGAACTTATCAAACTCCACATTCATCTTTGAAAGTACTTCTTTATGATCTGAAAGAAGGCTTTCAACGCTTTGATTGGTAAAATACTCAATCCTTTCTTCCAATGTTAACTCTTTTAGATATGAGGGGTTTTCTTCCAGGAGTTTCTTAGCTATATCAATTACATAATTTCCTCGGTAACCGTCTGAAGGGAAAACTACTTCCTCTCCAAGCAGTTCACGGTATCGAGCATCAATAGAGATAGCAAAACGAGTAACCTGGCCACCCTTATTATTTACATAAAATTCTTTTTGAACCTTATATCCTATATACTCCAAAAGTCTAACCAGAACGTCTCCTACAACTGCACCTCTTCCGTGAGCTACAGTTAAAGGACCTGTAGGATTAGCGGATACAAACTCAACCTGGGCTTTTTTACCTACAAACAGGTCCACTCTTAGAAGATAATCATCCTGAATTATTTTTCTAAGAATATTTATATACCACTCTTTTTTTAAAAAGAAATTGATAAATCCAGAATCAGTTACATCTATAGCAGCAATATATTGTGAACAAGAGAAAGTAAGTATTAAGTTTTTTATCCTCTCCCCAATTTCTTTAGGAGAAATCCTTAATTTAGATGATAGCTTAGAAGGTATTGAACTGGAATAATCTCCATGCTCTTCCCTAAGAGGAACTTCTATCTCTACTTCAGAGAAAGTGAGAGAAAGATCATATATGATTTTTACAGCCTCTTGCAAGGCCCTTTCAAGTTCTGAACGCATATTTTAGCCTTTTAATGATTTAAATATATGTTCGAGAAAAGCTTCTTCAGTAACAGCCCCTTCTATTTCTTCTTTATCGTTAATAATCGTTTTTGGTACTCCATAAACACCATACTTATCAGCTAAGTAAGGAAACTCTGTAGCTTCTATAACAATACTCTCTATATAGGGAGATTCCATGGCAAATTGATAAGCAAGTGATACCATCTTAGTACAATACGGGCATGTCGGTGTTACGAAAACTTGAATAGAAATCGGTGTTTTTAGTCCCTGAATTTCTGATAATCCCTTCAGTTTATTACGGCTTGTTTCTTTTAATTTGGTTTTATTTTGAGAAATCATAATTATGATTTCTAATAAAACCTGAAACTCATAACCTGCAGGTATACCGAAAAATTTTATTCTTTTATTTTTTTCTCCATTTATGATTGTAGCAGGAATTTTATCAATGTCGTATGTTTTAGCAAGCTCTTCATTTCCTATTAAATCATAAACATATAACTCTATTAGGCCAGAAAGAGAGCTTAATTCATTTAGTATTGCCTCTGTTTCCCGGCAGTACATACATTGGGGCCTACCAGGAATTACCAGTTCTGAAGCTCCCTGGGTAAAATAGATAAGTTTAACTTGATCCTTCATTTCTTTTTCAAGTAAATTACTGAGTTGTTTTTTATCATTTTCAGAAAGAAGCTCCATTCATACCTCCCTAAACAATTTCACCATATGGTGAATGCTGCTTCTCCTTTGATACTGGTATGACACCAAAAGAAGTCTCATACTTTCTCACATTATCTTCAAGGGCATGAAGAAAAGCCTTGGCATGAGACGGGCTCATAATAACTCTGGTAAATACATTTATCTCTACTTCTTCAGGTACTCCAATCCCAAAATCCATAAAAAAATCAAAAGGTGTATGAGCTACCCGAACAAAGTTAGAATATTTTCCTTCTTTTAATTCTTGATTTATTCGTATTGTTGGACTTTTTACTTTCTCCACAGAAAAATATAATCCTCCTTTGTTATTAATATGCTAACATTTATGTATATTACCACAAATAGAAGGGTATATGTAATAAGAATATTGGAAGATACCCGGAGGAAAAAGCTAATAATGAAAGAAAAAAAAGAAGAAAAAGATAGTAAAAAAAGTAAATTTACCTTACTGGAAGAGGAAATTGAGTCACTGAAAGAAGAGCTGGAATCTTTAAAAGCACATATGGACAAACAAAAGAATGAATACCAGCATGCTTCCCAAGTTCTTCAAAGAGAGCTGGCAAAACAGAGATACCTTGCCACAGAAGAGATTATACGAGATTTAATACCTGTGTTAGATTCCTTAGAAGAAGCATTTAAATTAGATCAGGTTGATAATCAATCAATAAAAGAAGGTATGACTATGGTTTTAAAGAACATAGTTTCAATTGTGGAAAGACATGGCATAAATACTTTTGGCAAACAAGGAGAAATGTTTTCTCCAAATGAACATGAAATATTTTCAAAAGAAGTAAATATAGATTATTCACCCGATACTATCCTTAGAGTTCTTAGAAAGGGGTATCGTTTAGGAAATACTGTAATTAGACCAGCTCTGGTAATTCTATCAGCAGAACCAAAGCTTGAAGAAAAAAAGGAGGATTAAAAAATGGGAAAAATAATTGGTATTGATTTAGGAACTTCCAATTCCTGTGCTGCTGTAATGTTAGGTGGAAAACCCACAATCATCCCTAGTGCAGAAGGTACTACTCTATACGGTAAAACAGTTCCATCTATAGTTTCTATAACTAAAGATGGCCAACTTTTGGTTGGAGAAGCTGCGAGAAGACAATCTGCTCTTAACCCCGATAATACTGTTCTGGCAATTAAGAGAAAAATGGGGTTAAGGGAGATAATAAATATGGGAGGAAAGGAATATACTCCTGAACAAATATCTGCGTTTATTTTACAAAAAATAAAAAGAGAAGCAGAAGTGTTTTTAGGAGAACCCGTTTTAAAAGCGGTTATAACCGTACCTGCTTACTTTAATGACACTCAAAGACAAGCCACTAAAGATGCAGGTACAATAGCAGGTCTTGAAGTATTAAGGCTTATTAACGAACCAACTGCTGCAGCTTTTGCTTATGGAATAGATAGAGCAGAAAAAAAGCTTAAAATCATGGTTTATGATTTTGGGGGAGGAACATTAGACGTTACTATCATGGATTTTGGTGGAGGTGTATTCCAGGTTGTTTCAACTTCTGGAGACACAAAACTTGGTGGAAGTGATATGGATAACATTCTTTTAGAATATGTTTCAACTGAGTTTAAAAAAGAAACAGGTATGGATGTAACCGGTGACAGTATGGCATTAATAAGACTTAGAGAGGCTGTTGAGAAAGCCAAAATCGAATTATCTGCTACAATATCCACAGATATATCACTACCATTTCTCACGCAGGATAATCAAGGCAAACCCCTTCATTTCCAGACATCTCTCACCAGAACAAAATTAGAGCAGTTGGTAAGACCCATTATTGAAAAAACGAGGAATTCTTTAGAAAAAGCTTTAAATGATGCTAACCTTTTACCAAGAGACATAGACAAAATTATTCTTGTTGGGGGACCCACAAGAATGCCTGCTATTCAAAAATTCCTTGAAGAGTATATGGGAAAACCACCTGAAAGAGGCGTTGATCCAATGGAGGCGGTGGCATTAGGAGCTGCTGTCCAGGGAGGCATCCTTGAGGGCACGGTAAAGGATATAGTTCTAGTAGATGTTACTCCTCTTTCATTAGGGATAGAAACATTAGGCAATATAATGACTGTGCTAATTTCCAGAAATAGTCCCATTCCGATTAGTAAGAGTGAAATATTTACTACAGCTGCAGATATGCAGACAGCTGTAGATGTGCACGTTATTCAGGGTGAAAGACCACTTGCTCGAGATAATCTATCTTTAGGGAAATTCATACTTGATGGAATCCCCCCGGCACCAAGAGGAATTCCTCAGATTGAAGTTACTTTTTCTATTGATGCAAATGGAATATTAAATGTTTCAGCAAAAGATAAAGCAACTCAAAAGGAGCAACATATAACAATATCTCAAGCTACAAAATTAAAAGAAGAAGAGATAAACCGTTTAAAAGAAGAAGCAGAAAAGTTTGCTGATGAGGATAAAAAACATAAAGAGGAAATCGAAACAAGAAATTACGCTGATCAAGTAATATACAATTCCCGAAAAACTCTTAAGGAGAATGCGGAAAAAATCCCTTCTCATCTTTCTGAAGAAGCTAACGTAAAAATCGATGAACTTGAAAAAGCATTGAAAGAAAACGCTCCTATTGAAGAACTTAAGAATCGTATGGACGCATTAATTCAATTACTCAGTAAGATTGGTGAAGAGCTATATAAGCAAGAGCCTCAAACCCCCCCACCACATCCAGAAGAAGGCGGAACTGATACTGTAGAGGGAGAAGGAAAGGTTGTATAAAAGTTGAAGGATTACTATGCCATTCTGGGCTTATCTCCTGACTCAAACGAAGAAACTATAAAAAACAGATATCGTGAACTTGTAAAACAGTATCATCCTGATATCAACAAAAATAATCCAGAAGCCTCTAAAAAGATGTCAGAGGTAAATGAAGCTTACGATACGCTATCAGACCCTGAAAAGCGTCAACGTTATGACATCTTAAGAAAAGGAGGTGTACCAGGTTCAGATTTTGGTACATCAGACTTCAGTGGATTTGATTTTAGTGAAGGCTTTGGAGGTTTATTTGAAGACTTTTTCGATATCTTTAGAGGAGGAAAAAGTTCAGCTAAAGCAGGAACTGCTTATCAACGTGGTGCTGATATTGAACTACAAATTGAAGTCTCATTGAAAGAAGTCCTTACAAGCGTAAAAAAACAGATAACACTGGAAAGATTGGAAACTTGTGAAACATGTAAAGGAAAGGGAACAAAGGCTGGAACAGAGAAAACAACCTGTCCCAAATGTAAAGGAACAGGATATTCTAAAAGTGAAACCCATACACCTTTTGGAGTAATGGTCAGGACAACTACCTGTTCAAACTGTGGGGGAGAAGGAAATATTATTAAGAACCCCTGCACAAATTGTAATGGAAGTGGAACAACCTACAAAAAAAGGCAGGTTTCTATAGATATACCTGCTGGTATAGAAGATGGGATGAGAATAAAACTGGGTGGAGAAGGACATCAGGGGAAATTTGGAGGACAAAGGGGAGACCTATTTATTCGGGTAAAAGTTAATAAAGAACCAGGTATCCTACGGCAGGGTAAAAACCTTTTTTACCAATTGAAGATTCCTTATTATACTGCCATAATAGGCGGTCAGATAGATGTCCCCACTCTTGATGGCATTAAACAGCTATCCATTCATAAAGGTACTCAACACCAGGAGACCTACTCTTTGAAAGGGTTAGGTCTACCCGGTGTAAATGACCGACAAAGGGGAGATTTTATGGTTGTAATAGGAATTGAAATCCCCAGAAATATTAGTCAGGAAGAAGAAAAACTTCTCAGGGAAATATCTCAGAACATCGGACAATCAAAAAAAGGACCCTGGTGGAGAGTGTAAGAACTTCTCATTTTTCTACGATAACATCAATGCTGTCTCCCGGAAGCCTTCTTATCCTCCTCTTCTCTGCATGTAATATACTTGAAATGATTGAAACTACTTTTTCAATTTCATCATTAACAACCCAGTAGCCAAAATTGGTAAAACTCTTCATTTCTTCTTTAACTTGCTTAAACCTGTAATTTATTGTTTCTATATTCTCAGTGCCTCTTTTAAGAAGGCGATTTCTTAGTTCTTCCCAGGAAGGTGGTAAAAGGAAAATTGTAACACTGTCCTTTAATTTATCCTTAATCTGACGAGCCCCTTCCATATCTATATCCAGAAGAACATCATAACCTTTTTTTAGAGTCTGCTCTATAAAAAAGCTGGGGGTACCATAATAATTACCATAAACACAGGCCCATTCAAGGAATTCACCTTTTTTAATTTTATCTTTGAATTCTTCTTCATTAACAAAGAAATAGTCAACACCATCTTCTTCTCCTTGTCTGGGAGTCCTGGTCGTAACAGATATGGAAAAAACAAGATTCTCTTCTTTGCTTAATAAAGCCTTCGAAATTGTACCTTTCCCTACCCCGGATGGCCCTGAAATAACTAAAACTATAGATGGAAGATTAAAATCAATGTTCATGCACTATACTACTGATATAAAACCTATGGTTTTTACTATATCAATTAACCATAAATAATTTAAATTTATCATAATCTTTTCCATAAGTTATTTAATCTAATACTCTTATAAGATGGTAATCTTTAGGTCCTTTTCGAAGGATAAAGTATTTTCCACCTAAACTTTCTTTTAAGGATATTATATAGCGTTCGTCTTCTATCCTTCTATTGTTAAGGTACAACCCCCGACTTTTAATCAATCTCTTAGCTTCTCCTCTGGAAGAAGTAATATTACATTCTGAAGCTAAATCCACAATAGTTAATGTTCCATCAATGAGTTTGTTTTTGTTAAGGTCAGTGGATGGAACATCACTAAAAATATCTAAAACATCCCGGGAATCAAGATCAGTTATTTCCTCACCAAACAGAATATTTGTTGCTTTTTCAGCTTTTCTTAAGCCATCATCACCATGAACAAGCTTAGTTACTTCTCTGGCGAGTCTCCTTTGAGCTTCACGTTTATCGGGATTAGAAGTTAAGGTAAACTGTAATTCTTTTATATCATCTTTTGGCAGCCAGGTAAAGAATTTAAGATAGGAAATTACATCCATATCATCAGTATTAAACCAGAACTGATAAAATCTGAAAGGTGATGTACGATCTGGAGAAAGCCAAACTGTACCTGCTTCGGTTTTACCAAATTTTGTTCCTGATGATGTAGTTATAAGAGGAAAAACAAGCCCATGAACTTTTATACCTTTTTGACGTTTAATAAAATCAATACCAGCTGTAATATTACCCCATTGATCACTTCCTCCCATCTGGAGAAGGCAATTATACCTGTTAAAAAGCATGAGATAATCATAAGCTTGAGTAAGCATATATGTAAACTCTGCGAAGGAGATTCCTTCTTCCTGTACTAACCTGCGCTTTACAGATTCCTTATCAAGCATGTAATTAATAGTAAAATATTTACCAACTTTTCGAAGAAAGTCAGATAGAGTTATTGAAGTCAACCAATCAGCGTTATTAATCAATATGGCTGGATTCTTCTTTATTTTAAAATCCAGAAAATATGTCAACTGCTTTTTTATGCTTTCTACATTTGCGCTGACTATTTCTTCTGATAAAAGAGGACGTTCATCACTTTTCCCACTGGGGTCACCTATAAGACCAGTACCTCCACCCACCACTACAATAGGAGTATGGCCATAATGTTGAAGATGGGTTAATGCCATAATGGGAAGAAGGTTACCAATGTGGAGACTGGAAGAAGAAGGATCAAAACCTATATAAGCAGAAATCTTATTCTTAGAAAGCAACTCTTTAATGCCTTCTGTGCAAGTATGAATCATACCTCTCCATTCGAATTCATTATAAACGGTCAACTCACACTTCCTTTGTAAGCTTAATGATTTATTTTTTCATTATACTATATTAATAAAATAATAAAGCTTCTATTAAAAAGAATAAATTTATTAAATAATAACTTATCACATTTTTCTAATAACCTAATTTGTAATTGACCTTATAAAAAAATTTTTTAAGTCTTATTTTAACTTACTTTTTAAGAAGGAAAAAATCATTACAAAGTAATTCATAGGTTATAATAATTAAAATAGTGAAACTATTTAATATAAGGAGTAGTCCAATGATATCTATTGATGATATTAGCATCGAAAATTTTCTCCACTTATTTGAAAAGATAATTGAAGAAAAGGAAAAATGTAACATAACTGCTATTCAAAACAATCCAGATGACCTCCTGGAAAGGGCTAAAAGTTATGGTACTAGTTTTAAAAATAGCAGTTATGGTTGGAGTTCAAACATCTGGCATCGTTCTGCAGCTGGAAGTGTTGTAGTAGAGAAAGAAGAGGACTTAAAACCCGAACATAAAAAACTGATGCTAAGCGTACTTGAGCATATCCTTGCCAGACCCATGATAGCTGTAGATGCTACCCTCGGACCACCCAAAACAATAGCTGCTGTGCATTGCCGCTTATATTGCGATCCCCAGTTTCCTGATATAGCCTACCGATGGAAAAATCTTAACTTCCCAGCATCGTCCAACGAAAGGCCACAGGTACTTCTTTTTTGTATACCACATTATTTGAACAATCCCAATATTACTGAAACTAACGAAATGCTAAAGGTATTACGATTTCCTAATCATGATTATACTTTAGTCACAGTCAGTTCTTACCAAGGTGAATGTAAAAAAGGTTTTCTTACACATTGGATAACTAATATTTATAATAAAGGTGGAACTGGCGAACATGCTTCTTTAAAGGAGTTTACAATAAAAAAAATAGATGGGCAGAATAAAAGAGTTGTGATGGCAACATGGGGACTTACAGGTAGTGGAAAATCAACCCATGGCCTTTATGTATTTAATATGAATAACATAGATTCCTATGTAAATAATTTTGGTATTAATCCCTCTGAATTTGTTTCTGAACAGGTTCTTAAAAATGATGACATAATTGCAGTTTTTAAAGATCGTGTATATTGTTCCGAATCAGGTAGCTGGACTAAAACTGAAGATATTGACGAAAGACAAATTGGAATATACCGTGCTGCAATGAATCCAGAAGCTCTTCATGAAAATACTGAATGGGATAAGAATGGAAATGTTAGTTTTGAAGGTAAAATCCTGCAGTATCAAGGTAAACCTAACCAGAATGCTCGTACTGTTCTACGAATGGAGGATACTGGTTACTACGACAACATTCCTTACTCAAGTGAACCCCTGAATATGGCAATCTTTATTAGTCCTGGTTATAATTCAGATTTCGCTTGGTTAAAAATTAACAACAGTGCCTTTGCTGCCAAAGTATTAGCTGACGGACGGACGACTGGCCATCCAGCTCAAAGTTTAAAGGGAGTTGGAGAAGAAAAATACGAAACTCGCTATTGTTTACCTTTTACCATGGGAGTGAGTAATGCAGCTCATGTCAACAGGTTCTTTAGCTTTCTTAAAGAAAGAGAGAAGACAGATAATCCCATAGAAGTTTATCAAATTAATACAACCGGTAGAGTTGGAACTAAATTTAACTGGGTTAATATTCAAATAAATGGTGAAAAATTAGAAATACCAAAAACAGTCTTTGTAGAAAAGAAAGGAAAAATAAAACCAATTGGGGGTACTGGTCCTTCTATAGAAGAGACTGAACTTTTTCTAATGCAGGCATCCAGGGGAGTTGTGAAATATGAACCACATCCTATTTGGGGGGAAAAAATTTTGGTTCCTGTGGAAGTACCTGGTTTAACAAAAGAAAGGCTTCAAGAGTTAAACCCATATACTTACCATTCCTATTCCGATATTGAGAAGATGCTAAAAGCACAGATTGTTATGAGTAAATATTATCTGTCTCAACAATGTCCAGGGCTTAATCCAGAAATCGAAAAAGTTATGGATTTTTAAGTTTTTAACTTCTAATAAAACATATTTAATTTATTTAAACCGATAATTTATTTTCCAAATAGTAATAATCCTTAACATTTGAAAATTATAACACCTATAGTAACATCAACTAATTGACAAATAGTTTTTTAACATTTATAATTAAAAAAATAACAAATAAATTTAAGGAGGAAAGGTTTATGAAGAAATTGTTAGCACTCATTATTGTAGGCATGTTAGTTATTCCCTTGCTGGGAATAAACGTCACAGCTTCAACACTTCCTAAAGGGTTCTTTAAGGACACAGTTGGACACCGTTATGAATTAGAAATCAGAAAATTTGCAGAACAGGATATCCTCAAGGGCTTTCCTGATGGAACTTTTAAGCCTGATGCTGAGGTAACCAGGGCTGAAACAGCAACTATACTTGCTCTGGCAAAAAAACTTACACCAACAAAACCAGCTGTAAGCCCCTTCAAAGATGTACCCACCACCCACTGGGCTTATGGAAACATTGTAGCTGTTAGGAATGCAGGTATAATAAAAGGTTATCCTGATGGCACTTTTAGACCTGGGGCTAACGTATCTCGAGCTGAATTAGCTGCCTTATTAGGTCAAATAAAAGGACTTGAGAAAGAAGCAGCTAAGATTACCACGCCTCCTATAGAAGCACCAGATATCAACAAAGTTCCTAAATGGGCATTAGGTTGGGTTTCTCTTGGTTATCTTGCAGAACACAATTATCTTACCGAGAGACATCCAGGTGGAACAATATCTGCTGGGGCATCTGCCCACAGGGGAGAAGTTGCTTATGGTGCTTATGTTGCTATAAATCCACCACGCTTTGGGGGAACTTTAAAAGCATCTGTTATTGGTAACCCATCTGCTTTAGACGCTATGGTTACTACTGCGACCATAAACCTGTATATGGGCTGGCACATGTATGAGACCCTCTTCACATATGACAGGTTGATGGCTCCTACTCCTATGCTCGTAGACACTTATACACTTAGTGCAGACGGACTAACCTATACTTTCAACTTGAGGAAGGGTGTTAAATTCCACAATGGAAAAGAAATGACCGCCGATGATGTACAAGCTTCTATTGCTAGATGGGGTAGAATGACTACCTTAGGAAGAGATCTGTTTAGGTTTGTAAGATCATGGACAGCTAAAGATAAATACACTGCAGTTATGGTATTAACTTCTCCTGTTGCTATTACCCCGCTTTATCTTTGTGGTGCTCAATCAGTAATTTACCCCAAGGAAATCATTGATGTAGTTGGAGATAAAGCTCTTAGAATGGTGCCTGAAGAATTAGTGGGTACTGGACCTTATAAATTTATAGAATTTATTCCAGATCGTCATGTTAAAATGGTACGCTTTGAAGAGTATACTGTCAGAAAGAATATTCCTAATGGTCAGGGTGGAAGAAAAACCGCATATGCTGATACGATACTATTCATGCCCGTTCCAGATAGTGGAGTCAGGGTTATGGGAGCTATAACAGGTCTATACCATATGGCTGAATGGACCTTGCCAGATGAATACGAGCGTCTAAAATACCATACCAAGCTAAGGGCAGCTGTTATAAAACCATCAGGCTGGACAACTGCTGTATTCAATAAGAGGGAAGGTATCTTCACTTCTCTAAAAATGCGACAGGCATTTCTCGCTGCTCTGGATATGGAACCTATTATGAAGGCAGCCTATGGGCACCCTGACTTCTGGCGTCTTGACTCCAGTATAGCTTTTAAAGAACAGGCGTACTATACAACTGCTGGAAGTCACTTGTACAACCAGAAAAATATAGAAAAAGCGAAAAAACTTCTTGCAGAAGCTGGATATAAAGGCGAACCAATTAGATGGATAACAACAACTGAATACCCCGCCTACTATACAACTGCTGTAGTCTCAAAAGATCAACTTGAGAAAGCAGGCTTTAACATCACGCTACAAGTGGTTGACTGGGCTACCCTGGTAAGAATAAGAGCAGACTCTAAACTATGGGATATATTCAGTACAGCT
The DNA here is from genome assembly GCA_037440465.1 of Coprothermobacterota bacterium. Classification (GTDB taxonomy): domain Bacteria; phylum Coprothermobacterota; class HKB111; order HKB111; family HKB111; genus JBBIUB01. The sequence goes on from JBBIUB010000001.1 coordinate 23,877, forward strand.
TTTGGTATAACCTTTGACCCGGTACTTTATCTGTGTCTCAGTCCTGCTTGGTTTGGATGGTATGAAAGTCCCAAAATGGTAGCATATCTGGATGAGATGAGAAGAGAGTCAGACTTTAATAAACGATATGCTACCTGGGAAAAAGCTATGGAGCTATTCTACGAAGAAGTCCCGGTTATTAAGTACGGAGATTATTTCTTACTTCATGTCCATCGGAAAGAGGTTCAAGGTTATCAAGCCATGTTTAATATTTTCTGGTGGAATGTCTGGATTGAGAAATAAAACTAAAAACTAATATTAACCACGCCGGGGTTAACCCCATGTTAACCCCGGCTATTTTTATAACAGGAGAAAATAATGAGGGAATATATACTTAAAAGAATAGCTGCTTTGATACCTGTCTTGCTAATTGTAGGTTTAATAGGTTTTACCCTCCTCAGTTTAATACCAGGTGACCCTGCGGCAGTTATGCTTGGACCCGAAGCTTCAATGGAGGATATAATTGCTTTACGGAGTGAAATGGGCTTAGACCTCCCAGCGCCAGTCAGGCTTTTTCGCTGGTATGTAAGATTATTTCAAGGAGACCTTGGATACTCTATTTTTCTTTATAGACCCGTCTTGCAGGCTATTATAGAGAGACTTGAACCAACCATGCTTTTAACTTTCATGGCTTTAATAATTGCTGGAGTACTTGGAATTACAATGGGTATAACTGCTGCAATAAAACGAGGGACTTTTATCGATCAGATGGTTATGAGTCTTTCTTTATTAGGACTCTCTATTCCAAGTTTTTGGTTGGCATTAATCCTTATCGTTTTTTTTGCACTCACATTAGGATTGTTTCCTGTAGCAGGTTACTCCCCTATAGAAGATGGTTGGTGGAAAACCTTGCACCATTTAACCCTGCCAGCATTTACTCTTGGCTTTATCCAGTCAGCTTTTATTGCAAGAATGACACGTTCAAGTATGCTTGAGGTATTAAACCAGGACTATATTCGTACAGCCAAGGCAAAGGGATTAGGTTTTTATAAAGTTATCGTTGTTCACGCTCTGAGAAACGCATTCATTCCTATCGTGACAGTTATGGGCTTATCTCTGGGAGGCTTGATGGCAGGGGCAATTGTTGTAGAAACAGTTTTTGCTTTACCAGGCATAGGACAACTTGTATTAGCTTCAATATCACGAAGGGACTATCCGATGGTACAGGGGATTCTTCTTTTTATTGCTTCAGTGTATGTTTTGGTTAACTTTCTGGTTGACGTCCTATATGTTATTCTTGACCCCAGAATTAAATATGTATAAAGGTGATAAGTCGTGATAACAAATAATCAAATTGATAGTGGTAAGGTAGTAAGAAAAAGAATCTTTAGCAGAATGTTAAGAAATCGCTCTATGACTATTGGGTTTAGCTTAGTCATGCTAATGGTTGTAATAGCAATTATTGCTCCTATTGTATCTCCATTTGGACCAATGGATATAGATCCAAATTTACGCCTGAAACCTCCAAATAAAACACATATATTCGGAACTGATAACATTGGGCAGGATGTTTTCAGCAGAGCACTATGGGGTTCAAGAATATCTCTACTTACAGGTTTTCTTATTGTGCTAACAGCTGGAAGTTTAGGAATTGTCCTGGGATTAATTGCAGGGTATTCCAGAAGTTTTGATGCTATTACCATGAGAATACTTGATGGACTCATGGCTTTCCCAACAACCCTTCTCGCTATAGCTCTGATGGCTGTATTAGGTGCAAGATTATCTAATGTTATCATCGCCCTGGCAATTGTTTATACCCCTTCAGTAACAAGGGTAGTTCGTAGTGTTGTTTTAGTCATTAAGGAAACTGAGTATATTGAAGCTGCTCGTTCTATAGGTAACTCTAATCTACGTATTATATTGAAGCACATACTACCTAACTGCATGGCTCCCATAATAGTTCAGGGAAGTTTTATTTTCGCTCAATCCATTCTGGCTGAAGCTGCTCTGAGTTTTCTGGGCGTAGGTGTACCACCCTGGATACCTAGCTGGGGTAGCATTATGACTGGCGGAAGATTATTTATCAATGTTGCTCCCTGGATAATTTTCTTTCCAGGATTGTTTGTTCTGGTGACTGTTCTCGGGCTGAATCTTTTTGGAGATGGGTTACGAGATGTGCTTGACCCAAGACTTAGAGGTCTTTAGTCGAAATTACCTTAAGGAGAAAATCACGATTTAGCTCGGCCCTTTCCATCAGGGGAGGGAGAGCACTGGAAAGTTTATCTTTAACCGAAGAACTCTCCTCCATTATTCTGGAGATTTCATATATTAGATCAGCAGGGTTAACCTTATCCATCGGTAGGATTATCCCCGTTCCTATTTCTTCAACAAGGTTAACCAGCTTAGGGTCATATGCCAATCCGATAAAAGGTACTCCAGTTACGACAGCAGATATTAAAGGGTGAAGTCTTGATGCCATTACTAATTTTGCCCTCCCTATAATACCCAACATTACCCTTGGAGAACAATCATTCTCCAAATAATAAGCTCTCTCTTTTAATCTTTCCTTAATCAAGTTTAAGGCTTTTCGATCAAGACGAGGGTAAAAAGGTGCCACCAGAATCTCAAGACCAAACTCTTCTTTCAAGTAAAGAACACTCTGAATAAGCGCTTCAATAGAAACTGGTTTATCAACTGCCTTGGACGGAGATAGAAAAATGTAAGGCTTGCTTCTTATTCCCGTTGAATCTAATATTTCATCTCCCGCATCGTAATCAGGTTTCAAAAGAAAAGCCAGATCAGCAGTTAGTTGTAAATAGTCTTTAAATCCAAGGCTTCTTATCAATTCTAAAGATACTTTATCACGAACACTCACAGCTTTTACTTTCTTAAGGACTTGCGACAGAAGTTTGAGACTTAAAGGTGAAATAAAAGGCCCTATTCCCTGAGCTAAAAGAATTGTAGGAACATTAAAAATCTGAGCTAAAAAAATTAGAGCAAGATAATAATAAAGACTCCTTCTGCTGGTCACATCCTGTAGTAAACCTCCTCCTCCACTTATGAAAAGGTCGGCTTTCCTTATCTCTGAGGCAATTACTGAAAAGTCATTGCGAGATATGGCTCTAATTTTAAACCTGGAAAAGGTATTAATAGCCCGAGCAGATAGAACAACAATTTCTACTTCTGGGGAAATATCCCTCATAAGATTCACCAGAACCTCAAGAATAGCTTCATCCCCGACATTACCAAATCCATAATATCCTGATACTACAATTCTCAAGGCAATCCTCGTTTTATAAATACTGTAATCAACCTAATAATGGTTAATAATAAACGTCGTAATCTTCGGGGTTCTTTAGTTGTTCGGTACAACCACTCCAATCCAAGACTTGTGAAAAAAAAGGGTGCTCTATGAGATTCACCACTCCAGACATCTATGGACCCCCCTACACCGATAGTGGGTAAATTCAGCTCTTTCTTATTTGTATATATCCATATCTCTTGCTTGGGGGTACCCATCCCTACTATTAATAATGAAGAATCATTATCTTTAATATCTTTAATAATATTTTCATCGTTTTCAAAATAACCATCATGAAACCCTACTATATTAACACCATATTCTTGGCTTAGACTAAGATATGCTTTTTCTACAATAGAAGGTTTTGAACCAAGTAAATAAACTTTGGTATCAGGATAATGACTTAATATCTCTTCAGTCAGCTCTATTCCAGGAATAGCTTTCATTCGAATGCCTTTGAACAACCTAACCAGAAAAGCCACCCATCTGCCATCTGAAACTACCAGAGAAGCTTCTTTAATAACTTTAGCTAAATTATCATCAATCAGGGCTAAACTCAATATCTCAAGGTTAAGTGTGACAACCTGGTAGAAGATTCCATCTTTTGTAGCAAGATGAATATTTTCAGCTGCCTTTTCAAGAGTTATGTTGTCTACCGGGATATCCCATAGGAAACATCTCATAGTGAAAAGACAGTAAACCCTTCTTTTATAAGCTCATCTGCTATAAAAAGCCCTTTAAGGTCAACGACTAATACGCTATCACCAACTATATGCTTGAGATAAGATGGTTTTAAAGTTAAATACTCCTGCTGAATGCCTGCTATAACTATTGCTTTAGCGTTATTTAGACACTCTATCAGGTTTTCTGCTTCTTTACCAACTCCTGTCTTCACGAGAGGATCGTATGAATAAACATTAAAACCCGCTTTTATGAGAAGTTTTTTTAGTTTATATGCTGGACTAAGCCTAAAACTTGATGAAAAATCTTTCATAGCTTGACCAAGTAAGGCTATTTTTATTTGATCATAAGGAAGATTACTAAAGTATCCTTTTAAGATTGACACGATTTTCTCAGGAATTTGAGAGTTTAACTTCCTAGCTTTTGAGGAAAGTGAAAGTTTTCGTTCTTTAGAAGAAATGTGAGCAAGATAGTAATAGGCATAAGGTATGCAATGTCCACCCACTCCTGGGCCTGGATTAAGGATATTAACCCTCTTATGAGTATTAGCGAGTCTGATCGCTTCCCTACCCTTTATACCCTTAGAAGTAAGAAAATAAGCTACTTCATTAGCAAAAGCAATATTAACATCCCTTTGAAGATTTTCGAGCACTTTTGATGCTTCAACTTCCTTTAAAGAACTTACATGAAAAACACCCTTTGAAATGATCAATAAACACTGTTTTGCCCTTTCTATGCTTCCCTGGTTTATACCACCAAGAACAACATCCATATCTCTAAGCTCTTCAAAAGCTTTACCTTCCTGCATTCTCTCAGAAGCATATGCCAGGAAAAAATCATCTCCGCCTTTTAACCCACTTCTTTTCTCAAGGATAGGAAGAGCTATTTCTTCAGTAAAACCTGGATACACTGTACTTCTAATTAGAACCAGATCACCTTTTTTAAGGTTCTTACTTATTCCTTCAAGGCAACGCAATATAGCTGAAGAATCCAGTTTTTCTCCTTTTACCCCAATGCCTACTGTTACGATGATATCCTTTGGTCCTTCTAATTCTGCAGGTAAAAAAGTATTAAGCTTTAATTTTCCACTTTCATTAGCCCATGATAGAATTTCTTTTATAGTACGACCTCTATCTTCTTCTTGAAAATTAACATTATTGCTCTTAAGGTTTTTTATGTGTTTTTCATTTATATCAATTCCAATAACAGAAAAATCATTTAGAACATATGTAAGAGCCAGGGGTAAGCCGACTGCACCTAAACCAAAGACTATTATTTTATTCATGGAATTACTACTCCTTCCATTAGTTTTTGGTAAAGCCACTCTGTACGTTCCAGCATATGTTTTAAATTAAACCTGAGTAATACTTGCTTTCTGCCATTATTTCCCAGATTTTTTCTTAATTCTTCATCTTTAAGAAGAGTCACTACCTCCTTAGCAAGACATACTGTGTCTTTACGGGAGAAAAGAACTCCAGTTTTACCATGGGCGATAACTTCTTCTATTCCACCCACCTTTGAGGCTACCACTGGGACTCCGAGTCCCATGGTTTCAACAATAGCTAAACCCATTCCTTCCATAAGAGAGGGAAAAACCCCTACAGTAAAACAGGATATCTCACTATAGACATCTTTTACCCGACCAGTAAAAACTACGTATCTGTCAACGCCAAGTTCTTTAGCTTTCTGGTAAAGCCTGTCTTTAAGAGGCCCATCACCAATAAAACGAACTTCAACCTTTCCAAATTCTCTTAATATATAAGGGAGAGCCTCAAGAAGATAAATCTGCCCTTTTACCGTTACTAACCTTCCAACAGTACCTATAATTGGAGGATTACATGGAGTTAATAGATAGTTATTTAGAAGAGTTTCGTCAATACCATTATATACAACTTCAATATTAGAAAGCTTTAATCCTCTTCTTAAAAGATGTAAAAGAACAGCCCTGGAAACAGCTACATAAACATCTGTCATAGAACGGGTAATTGTATCAGCTATAGTAGCTGCTACTCCCCAAAGAGAGTTTGCGTAATCATATAAAGGTATACTATGAACTGTGGTTACTATCTTAGGAATTTCTCCCTTTCTCCGAGAAGCCCATCGTCCATAAAAATTTGCACGAACACCATGAGTATGCAGTATATGTAAATCTTCTTTTGCTAATACTGAAGGAAGGGTATTTAAAAAACTATAACCTAAAAAAGCTTTATATGGTAAAATTAGCGTAGGAATTCCAAGAGCTTCTGCTTCCTCCACGAGTGGTCCCTCTCCAAGGGCAATTATCATTGGTGAAAATAATTCCCGATTAATATGAGAAAGAAGGGTCAACAAATGTTGTTTTGCACCACCTGTATCACCTCCACCGATTAAATGAGCTACCTTGATTTTACTCAAGATTTATCCTACTTTTATTAAGGACTGCAAGTGTTCGCTCAACCTAAAAGTTAATATTTCTCTATCAAAACAGTCTCTTCTGAAATCCTGGTTCACATCAACGTGCATAGAAGAATTATATATTTTTACAAGCTCCTTTAAAATCTCTTCTTTTTTGTTATTATAGATAATGATGCTATTTCTATAATCTTTTAGTACCCTGTCAATAAAACCACCGACTGGTGCTAATGCCAGGATAAATTTATTGAGAAATATATAATCAAATATCTTCGTTGTTGGTTCATATATATGCTCTCCAGCTATAACAAGTCCAACTTTACCACCCTTAATATACTGTAGAGCCTCGTGGTATGGCTTATAACCAACGAGATAACAATATGACCCGAGTGAATAAGATTCAATCATATTTACTATTAATTCTTCAGGATGGCCAACCCAGACAAATTTCATGTCTTCTGGTGAGAGAGAATGATTCATTATAAACTGTTTAAAAGCCTTAAAAAAAGGTTTAGGGTTTCTGAAACTATCAAACTTACCGGTATATACTATATCAAAATTAGAAAAACTAATCCCTTCTCCGGCAGCTTCCAGGTCTTCCCTATCAAAGCCATTAGGTATAGTTATAAATTTCTCTTTACTATAATTACCATACCTCTCCTGATACATATTTGTAGCTTCATCAGTAACATTTATTATCAAATCAGCATTCTTGATTAGTAGAGGTTCAAGAAGAGATTCAAGGATTCTTGCTCCTTGTGAAAAAAGTGTTTTTTTTGTCTTTCTATATGGATTTAAAGACCAAGGATCTCTGAAATCTAAAACATATGGTAGTTTATAAAATTTCTTAAGAAAATAGGCAGAAACCCAATGATAGAATGGTCCACCATTAAAATAAACAACTTGTGGCTTGAAAGATTTTATCTCCTTCAAAAGATGTAGCCAGAGTATTGGTAGCCAGTATAAACCCTCTTCATAGACAGCGGGAATAAATCTTCTTAATCTTTTTGTTTTAACAATATCTAAATGTTCGACTTCTTTCAAAAGTGAATTATTCTTAAAATTCCTGAATTTATCTTCTACAGTCAGTACTTTGACAACCCAATTCAATCTCGAAAGGTACTTTGCAAACTTAGCTACTCTTATGGCTCCCACAACTCCATCTGGGGGAAAGTGATATGCTACAACTAATATTTTTCTCACATTTCCTCACCAAGATATACGAGCGCTGCTGCTAACATGGAAAAATACACGACCATTCCCGGGGCATCCCAGAGATTTTCAACGCCATTATGAAGGAAAAAGGCTATCATAGAAATTAAACCTCCAAGTGTTAGGAATCTTAGAGATAAGAGCTTATTTTTATCAAGAAGAACCCAAAGACCATACCGAAAGAGAATAAGAAATAAAAGTAAAAAGGATATCCCTCCAATTAAACCTACTTCCGCGAACATTTTTAGAAGATAACTATCTACAGATATTCCCTGAAAAAATCCATGCTTTATAGCAGGTCCACCACCAAAAGTTCCAGGTCCACTACCCAACCAAAGATTTTCTTTTATATGATCTAGAGCCATTAACCAACGAGAAAGCCTCCCTCCTGCAGTAAGACTTTTACTTATATATTCGGGAGAAAAAAGAAATAAGATTCTATGAGCCAATGTAGGTGCAACTAAATATGATATTCCACTGCCAAAAAGAAAAATTATAAGAATAAGTGGACCAGATAAAACAGCCAGGAAAGCTACTGCTGCCCCCAAAGCTAAAAAAGCTCCCCTGGCAAAGGTTAGGGCTATAGATACAGAATTAATCAGAAGGACAAGTCCCCATAATACCCTTTTACTCCATTGTTTTGATGCCAGTAGCAAGCTAATTGAAGTACCAATACCGAATAAAAGATAACCAGCTAGAAAGTTAGGGCTTCCAATAATAGAGAAAGCCCTGGTTCTAATAATAAGCGCTTCATAATCAACATCTACCCATCCGACGGGCATGTCAAATCCAAGAACATATTGAAAAATACCTATAACTCCCAAAAACAAGCAGCTAACAGCAATGAAAGAAAAGACTTTTTCTGGTTTTTTGTCGATTTTTAGGAAAATGTAAATTACAAAGAAAATTAAGGTAGGTAAAGTTATACTTCTTAACCCTTCTATATTGATAAATAGAGGGTAAGGAGATAAAAAGGCGCTTAAAATGATTAAATAGTAAAACAATAACAAATAAAAACCATAGGCTGGAAACTTTACCTTATACTTAATACCTAAAATAAAAGTGAGGGATAGGAAAATTAATAGAAATATTTCATCCCAGTATCCTCTTAATGAAGTAAAACGTCTAAAAAATAAGTCAAAGAAGGGAAAGAAAGCCCAAAAAGGTACAGCAATATTCCTCATTAATTCTGTCCACCAATTTTGAAGGGTATTAATAATAACACTGTTTTTTATAGGAGATAATTCATAAAAAATATATATTAAGAAGAAAAATAAAGAAATACCAAAAATCACAAAGAAAGTAGCAAGTGATACACCCCAGTACTTTAATATTATTATGTTGCCAATAATTAAAATAAACGCAATTATTAATGATAAATCTCTAAAAGATAATTGTACGAAATACTCATATCCTTTTAAAACCAGGGAATATATTAAAGAAGATTCTAAATATCTATTAAGTTTTGAATAATAATATTTTGATGAAGAATTATCAATAATCTCAACGAAAGGGACCTTTGGTTTTTTTCTAAACCAGTTGAGGATAATACTTCCTTTAAAAAGTTGAATAAAAAAGCTATCTCCTGAAAATATACTCATTTTTTATCCTGATTAACTCTGATTCATCAAGAACCCAATAATCAAGACCGCCGATATTCTGACCTCTGCCAGGAATTGTTTTGAATACCACATCTTCTAAAGTAATACTTCTCAATGATAAAGCAAGAGGAATAAGGTTTTTATTAGGAAGGTCTGTACGAACATAATTGTAAAATATTCCACTCAATTGTCGTATTTGAAGTAACCTCTCAGGTTTTAAGAATTCTTTAATAAACGCTTTAAAGAATTCCTGTTGAACTTTAATTCTGTCAATATCACCCGTAGGGTAATGCCTGAAACGCAAAACACCCAGCGATTGCTCTCCAGTTAAATTATAAGTTCCAGCTGGTACATATATATGAGGTTCTGTCAGATTATCTCTAAGTTCCTGACTAACTGTAAAAGGTACTCCCCCTAACTCATCTACTAATAACTTAAAGGCTTCAAAGTTAATCTCAGCATAATAATCAACCTCCACATCAAGAAGTTTTCCAATTGTTTCTCTAAGAAGTGAGATTCCCCCATAAACTCTCGCATGATTTACTTTCTGAAAACCATAATCAGGTATTTCTACTCTACTATCCCTTGGTATAGATATACCATAAGCTATATCTTCCTTTGTTTGAATGGAAACAAGAAGGATAATATCTGAGCGTGCTTTCTCTAAACCATTGTGACCATCTATGCCACTAACAAGAATGTTTAAAGCAGAAGGTATCCTGCCTTCCTCGCTAATAACTCCAAGAGATTTGAAGGATAAAGAAGAGAAAAATGAATAAAAACCCCAGGTTTCATAGATTAAAAGAGTCATGCTGCAAAAAAGAAGTACTATTATTATAAAACTACGATTTAATTTTATCATTAGAAGATCTCCTGATTATATGAATATATTGCTTGAGAACATCAGATTTCAATAGATAATTAGCAAAAAGGTAAATTAATACTCCGACTACAATATTACCTGATACTTCAATCAACCTAAGCCTTAAAGAAAAAGTTTCCAATTTAAAAGTAAGGTAAGGTGAAAGAAAGTATAATGATACTCCCATAAGTAAACTACTGAATACAGTTTTAAGTAGTTCTTCCACTCTAATGCTCATACCAAGCCCTTTAAGTCTTGGCCTTAAAAAAACAACAAGAAGAATAAGAAGAAAGAATGCTCCCAATGATGAACCTAAAGCCAATCCAGATACTCCCCAGATTTTTGCAAAGAAATAATACATTATAGTCTGGACAAGTATGGTAATAACACCGAGAAAGGTTGGTATTTTTGGTTCCTGAAGGGAATAAAAAGCCCTAATAAAAATACTATTTACACCATGAGCCCAAACACCGAGACTATATACTTTTAATACAGAAGCTGTTACCAGGGCTGCTTCTCTGGTAAATTCTCCCCATTCAAAAAGGAGTCTAACTATAGGGTAACTTAATAGGAAGATTCCCACAGCAGCGGGGAGTAGGAAAAATGAAGTTGCAGAAACACCCCAGGAAAGGTTTTTTTTCAATGTTAAATAATCTTCCTCTGCTGCACTCTTTGAAAGTGTGGGTAAAAGAACTGTAGAGATAGCCAAACCAAAGAGCGCATAAGGAAGTTGTATAATGCGAGAAGCTACTCCCACAATTGTTATGGCACCTTCACCAATAAGTGAAGCAATTGCTTTTTCAATGATGGGATTAATTTGATATATTGCTAATCCAAGAAGAACTGGCATGCTCATTATAACAACTTTTTTTATGCCAGGATGCTTGAAGTTTATCCCACTTCTAAAATCGTGTCTAACTAAATGTAAGGTCCATCCCAGAATAAACCATGTTGTAAGACTTCCTATAACTAATCCCCAGGAAGTGCTAACTATCCCAATTAAAGAAGCTCCTATAAGTATTGTTAGTACTATACATCCATTAAATAACAACCCGGATAGTGAAGGTGCTCGGAAATCTCCTCTACAATGAAGAGTAGCCATAAAACCTCCAGCCCCTACTAAAGGGAGAATACCTATGGATGCTATCCTTAAAAGAGATATTGTCAACTCTTTTCCTTCAGCGGACATAAAGGGAGCAAGAATTAAAGTTAAAGTAGGAGCAAAAACAATTGAAAGAAAGGCGAGAATTCCTCCTATAATGAGAAGGCCAAGAAAAAAAGTATTAGATAGAATTTCAAAAATTTTTCCTTTTTCTCTTGATAGAACAGGTACAAAAGATGAGGTTACAATGCCTCCAGTAAGAAGAGCATAAAGGAGAAGGGGGAATGTAAGAGCTACCATATATGCATCAGTAAAAATAGACTTGCCATAAAGACTGGTAACAAGTAAATCTCTGAAGTAACCCAAAACCCTACCAGCAATTATTCCAAGCATTAAGAAGGTACTATTTAATACCAGAGAATGGGAAATAACATCCATTTGTGGTGATTCTTGATTCATTTATAACTGATTCCGGTAAGTTATTATCTTGTTTTTGGACACTACTCGACTGGTTTTACAGATAATATAGTGACTTCTATTTTACCCTTATTGGTCTCTAAGGGTACTCTCGCCCCTGCTTTTATTGAATGGCGATTGTATACTAAAACACCAGCTGGGATTGGAACAAGGATTTTTGATTTAAACCTGACGCTCTTCATTACAGGGTGTTTACTCCAGTGAATTTTTCCATCTGCTGCGAAGACAGTTAAGTAGCTATCTTCTAAAGATAGTTCTACGATCTCCATTACCGCCCTACCTGTAGAATCAATAATCTTGTCTCCAACATGAATACTTGAAGCTACTTCCGGGTGAAGGTGAAGAGAAAGTGATTCAACTAAATAAGGTTGAAACTGTAAAAGAGAAGATTCTTTCTTCATAAATTTCCAAGCACCAAGAGAAATAATTCCTATGATCACACAAATAATAATCAAGTCAAAAAGATTAAATTTCTTCATTAGCCTTAACCTCCTCTTTTGAAGAAGAAATATCTGCACCAAGGTTTTTTAGTTTGCCTATCATGTTTTCATAACCTCTATGAATATGTTCAGTACCATATATTCGAGTTTCACCTTCAGCTGATAAACCAGCAAGAACAAGAGCGCTACCTGCTCTTATGTCAGTCGCTTCTACATCAGCACTGAATAATTTATCTACTCCCTGAATAACTGCTTGTCTTCCTTCAACAGCTATCTGCGCACCCATCTTGTTTAATTCTCTAACATGTTGAAAACGACTCTCAAAAACTGTTTCTACAACTAACGAAGTTCCTTCGGAAACAGCAAGAAGAGTAGTCATCTGGGGTTGAAGGTCAGTCGGAAAACCAGGGAAAGGTAAGGTTTTAATATTTGTTGCCATGGGTTTCTCTTTGGCAATTGCTCTGATGTGAGTACCATTCTGTATCATTACCTGTATTCCCATCTCCTTTAGCTTATATAGTAAAGGATTTAAAAATCTTGGGTCTACATCTTTGACAGTCACATCTCCTCTCGTTAAAACTCCACCAATCAGAAAAGTCCCTGCTTCAAGTGGATCTGAAGGAAGGGGAAAGATAACAGGAGAAAGCTTTTCTACCCCTTTAATCCTTAAAGTATGACTACCCAAACCCCAAATTTTTACACCACAAGTTTTAAGGAAATTACCAAGATCTACAACCTGGGGTTCTTGTGCAGCATTATCTATGACAACTTCTTTTGGTAAAAGAGACGCAAAAAGCATCAGGTTTTCAGTAGCTCCTACACTCGGGTAATCAAGGTAAACCCGGTTAGCCTTTTTAGCCATCACTTTAGCATGGATTAAACCAGATGAAAGGTCAAATTTAACGCCCAGAGCTTCTAAGCCTTTAATATGAAGATCTATGGGGCGTTGTCCAATATTACATCCACCAGGATAAGGTAAAAAAACCTCTCCTTCCCTTGCAAGCATCGCACCAAGAAGGAAAATGGAGCCTCTAATTGTAGAGAAAATAGGGTTAGATATCTCTTTCTTTAATCTTCCCGGAACTTTTATTTTTATCTGATGTTTTTCTGGTAATGCTTTTATCTTACAACCAAGTTCTTCTTGTAGCTTAAGCATAATCTGGGCATCTCCAACGTTTGGAGAATTGGTAAATACCCAGCTACCTTCAGACAATAGAGCTCCAGCTAATACTGGTAGAGCTGTATTTTTGGCCCCAGCTGGTTTCACAACTCCACTTAGCCTTGAACCTCCAATTATTTTAATCATTATTGCAACCTCCTTTTTTAAATTCATCCGGTTTATGTGGAGAAAGCCCTAAGAACCATTTTATACCTTGAATAACTCTTTGAGAAGCCATTCCATCACCAAAAGGATTATCCCCTATTCTTGCAAATTTATCAAAGGGAATATTCAAGATTTTGACTACATTATTATATACATCTTTTCTATTTAAGCCACTTATAAAAATAAAACCTGTTTCAACACCTTCTGGTCTCTCTGTAACCCTTCTCGTTAATACAAGGGGTTTTTTAAGATAGGTCACCTCCTCCTGAATTCCACCTGAATCTGTAATTATTAAGCGTGATTTTTGTATAAGTCGAACGAAATTCTCATAACTCTGTGGTGGTACCATCTTTACCTTGGAACAGTCACTAAAAATTTCTTCAGCCACTTTTTTAACCTTTGGGTTTGGGTGAACTGGAAAGATTACTTTTATATATGGGAAACTATCAAGGACATCTTTTATACCAAGAAGAATTTCCTTCATAGGAGAACCCCAACTTTCCCTACGGTGAACTTCCAGAAGAATAAAATCATCAAATATTTCTTCTTTATCAACTTTATCTTTAGTATTCTCAAGAATCCACTTCAAGGCATCTATAACAGTATTACCAGTAACTAATATAGATTCACCAGAAATACCTTCAGATAAGAGGTTTCTTTTAGCAATTGAAGTTGGTGCAAAGTGTAAATTTGTAAGAATACCTGTTAAAATCCTGTTAGCTTCCTCTGGGAAGGGTTCTCTAATAGAACCACTCCGTAAACCAGCTTCTATATGAGCTAAAGGAATGTTTCGATAAAATGATGTAAGAGCTCCTGCAAAGGCAGTTGTGGTATCTCCTTGCACTACAACCATAACTGGCTTTTCATTTACCATTATACTATTTAAACCTTTAAGAGATTCTACAGTAATATCCATTAAATCCTGATTTTCCTTCATGATGTTAAGGTCTTGATTTACTGAAATACTGAATGTAGATAGAACCTGGTCTAATAAATTCCGATGCTGTGCTGTTAGAACAACAACAGGTTCAAGGTCAGGATCTTTCTTCATTGCCATAATCACTGGAGCAAGTTTTATTGCTTCTGGTCTTGTCCCAAACACAAATAACACTTTAACCATTTCTACCTAATACCTACATATACAGCCAGATAAGCCAGAGAAGCAGAAATAATATACAGAAATATAGTTACCTGTAATGGGCTAAATCCGAGAGAAAGTAAACGGTGATGAATATGTCCTTTATCAGCCTCAAAAACAGAAACTCCTTTTAATTTTCTTCTTATTATTGCATAAGCTACATCTAATATAGGAAGCGCAAGAATAATAAGAGATGCAGCTAATACTGTTATAGTAGTTCTTTTAAGGGCTCCAAGAATGCTGATAGCACTTAATAAATATCCAAGAGTCAAAGCACCACTATCCCCTAAGAATATACGTGCTTTGGGGAAATTATATATTAAAAAACCAAGCAGAGAACCTGCGATTATTATACTCAAATAAGCAACTTCCGTTATCCCTTTACTTCTGGCAATAGTATGAAAAGCAAAGCTCGAAATAATTACAACACCAGATGAAAGACCATCAAGACCATCTATAAAATTTATAGCATTTGATACCCCTACTACCCACAGAATAGTTAGAGGGTATTTAATTCCATCAAAAGCTAAATAACCCCAGGGAGTATTGACACCACGGATAAACACTCCACAAGCTACAAGTACTACGGCTCCTGCTATCTGTCCAATAAATTTATGTCTCGCTCTTAGGTGATATTTATCATCCAAAACACCTGTGATCCAGAAAATCAATCCTCCAGTAATGATACCGACAATCTCTAAATCCCTGATACCAAAAATTATTAGAGTAATTATGGAAATTAAGGGGTATAAAAATAGACCTCCTGAACGAGGTAATGGTTTATTGTGGACTCTCCTTGGTGACGGAAGATCCATAAAACCCCATCGTCGTCCAAAATAAATAAAAATGGGTGTTAGTAAGATAGAAGCTAACAGTGCAATACAAAAATAGATTGAATAATTATTTAGTACCAAATAATCTATCTCCAGCATCTCCTAAACCAGGAATAATATAACCCTTTTCGTTTAAACTATCATCAACTGCTGCAGTATAAATGTCCACTTGTGGATGGGTTTCTTGAAGATTTCTTATGCCCTCTGGAGCAGCGAGTATGCAAACAAAGCTGATCTTAGCAGCTCCCCTTTGCTTTAGTAGGTTTATGGTTTCGACTGCTGAACCCCCAGTAGCAAGCATTGGATCAACCACTATGACATAAGTATCTTTGTTTAAATTCGGAGTTTTTATATAATAAGTTACTGGTTTCAAGGTTTCATGATCACGATATATACCAACATGACCTACCTTAGCAGTGGGGAGAAGTTTTAAAATTCCTTCAGCTAAAACGGTACCAGCCCTTAATATTGGTACTACAACAACCTCTTTGAAATTAACCTGGCTTCCTTTTGTTTTAGTAAGAGGTGTTTCTATGTCTATTTCCTGGGTTTTAAAGCCACGGCTAATCTCATAAGTAAGAAACTGAGCAATTTCTGAAG
Organism: Coprothermobacterota bacterium; assembly: GCA_037440465.1. Taxonomy (GTDB): domain Bacteria; phylum Coprothermobacterota; class HKB111; order HKB111; family HKB111; genus JBBIUB01. The sequence goes on from JBBIUB010000001.1 coordinate 39,818, forward strand.
TCAGTTCCCTGAATTCTTTCGGACCTGTATTTTTATCTCTTAGAATCGTTAACTTATGCTGAATAACCGGATGGTTATTGATAAAAACCCTTTTCATTTAAAATTTTCCTCCTCAATCGTTTTAATTTTTGATAACCTAACTTCATGCCTACCTCCAGAATAAGAAGACTGTAACCATTCTCTTAAAGTAATAAGAGCCAGGTCTGGCCCAATAACCCCACCCCCAAAACAAATAATATTCGTATCATTATGCTCTTTAGATAGCCTGGCAGTAAAAGGTTCATAAGCTACAAAAGCCCTTATGTTCTTAACTTTATTGGCAGTTATGCACATGCCAATGCCAGTCCAACAAATAAGAACTCCCCTATCTGCATCTCCATTTCCTACTGCTCGTGCTACAGTTAAAGCAAAATCTATATAATCAACAGTTTCGTCAGTATTGGTTCCATAATCTGTAACATCACAACCTTCACCCTCAAGAAAGGCTTTTATTCTCTCTTTAAGATAAACACCCCTGTGATCTGAACCTAAAGCAATCTTCACGAAATCAAATTAAATAGGTAAACCCAACACCTACTGTGCCTGGACCAACATGAGTACCGACAACCGGTCCAACTTCCCAGATGGGAATTTCACTACTTAAACCAGATAACTTTTCTCTTATTTGATTCGCAACCTCAAATGCTTGAACGTGGATCACAGCAAGACGAAACTTACCAGGTGCTTCTTTTATTCCTTTCTTTGTATCATCAACCAAACGATTTATGGCTTTTTCTTTTGTCCTTACCTTATCGTAAGTCTCTACAACTTTCTTGATTGAGAGGATAGGCTTAAGCTGCAACATAGAACCAATAAGAGCTTGAGCACCACCAATCCTTCCACCTTTGTGAAGATACTCCAGAGTATCAACCAAAAATAACAATTTTGTATTATCTCTCATATAATCAAGGTGGGCTATAACATCTTCAACAGATAGTCCTTCTTTCAATAAATTGTAGGCTTCCTCAACCTGAAATCTGAGGCCACAGGATGTATACCAGGAATCAAAAACATCAATATTCTCACTTGCTAAAATGTTTTTAGCTAACAAAGCAGATTGAACCGTACCACTTATTCCTGCTGAAATATGAATAGAAAGAATCCTATCCACACCCTGAGATAAAAGTTCTTTGTAAGTAATTTCGAATTCTCCTGCTGAAGGCTGAGAAGTTGTTGGTAATATTTTGGTAGTCTTTAACGAGGCAAAATATTCTTTCCAGTCTAACTCATCCTCGTTCACACTCTTACCATCCGGGAATATTATTTTTAAAGGGATAACTTTCAGATTTAACTCTTTAATCTCCTGGGGTGTAAAATAACTTGTACCATCTGTAACCAAGCCAACTTTCATTATCCTACCTCCTATTTTGTTTTTGGTGCGCCCGAGAGGATTCGAACCTCCAGCCTACGGCTCCGGAGGCCGTCGCTCTATCCATTGAGCTACGAGCGCTTTATCCATCTTTTAATTATACCCTACTCAGTTTCTTATTAAAAACCTTTTTTATTATTTAAAGAATTTCAAGTGTATTAGACTCGGGTTTAAGCTGGGGGAATAATACTACATCTCTAATAGAAGATACTCCCAGAAGTATCATAGCCAAACGGTCAATACCAATTCCCAACCCTCCTGTAGGCGGCAGTCCATGTTCCAAAGCTATGAGATAATCTTCATCGACAACATGAGCCTCTTCATCCCCTCTTTCCTTCTTTTGAAGTTGGCCCTCAAATCGCTCTCTTTGAGTGAATGGATCGTTAAGCTCACTAAAACCATTAGCAACTTCCATCCCTCTAATAAAAAGTTCAAAGCGGTCTGTGTACTCTGGATCATCTGCTCTTTCTTTAGCTAGTGGCGACAACAAAGCAGGGTAACCTGTTACAAATGTCGGCTCTATTAAAGTAGGTTCAATTATCTCTTTGAAAATCTCATCAACAACATTTTCCCAAAGAAGAGGTTTTTTCAGTTCTATGCCTTTCTTATTAAGATAATTTTTTGCAAATACTAAATCTTTTAACGCTTCCATTTCTATACCAACCTGGTTACTGAATAGTTCACGGTATTCAACTACTACGAAATCTTTTAGTAAGTTTATCTGTTTCCCTTCCCATTCAATTGATACATCAGGCAACAGACAAGGTATTATAAAATGAATCATATCCTGGGTAAGTTTCATCATAGCTTCAAATCCCTGAAAAGCCCAATATACTTCCAACATAGTAAACTCTGGATTATGAATCCTGGAGATGCCTTCATTACGAAAGTTCCTACTCACCTCAAACACCTTAAAGAAGCTTCCTACTACCAATCTTTTAAGGTATAGTTCAGGTGCTATTCTCAAAAATAGATCTGTTCCTAATGCTTGATGATGTGTAATAAATGGATTTGCAATTGCTCCGCCAGCAATAGATTGAAGTACTGGTGTCTCAACTTCCAGAAAACCTTTTTCATTTAGGAATTTTCTGATTAATTCTAATAGCTTACTTCTTTTTATAAAATCTTCTTTTACTTTAGGATTAACTAGAAGGTCGAGGTATCTAAATCTATAACGCTGTTCTATGTCTTTGAGACCATGCCATTTTTCAGGCAATGGCCTGAGGGCTTTTGTAAGAAAAAACCATTTACCAACTTCCAGAGTTATCTCCCCTCTTTTTGTTTTAAAAAGAGTCCCTTCTAATCCAAGAAAATCCCCTATATCAACAACATTTTTAAAGAGTTGAAAATTTTCACTACTAAGTTTAGCTTCTTGTAAATAAGCCTGAATTTTTCCTGTATCATCCATAATGTCTAAGAAAAGCGAACCTCCATGATCCCTGATACTCATAATTCTTCCTGCTATCTTCTGATAACTACCTTCAAAAGAAACGTAGTTTTCTTTTAAGAAGCAGATTTGAAAAGCATCAGGAAAGGGTTCTCCATATGGCTTTATCCCATTTTCTTTGAGATCAGTGAGTTTCTTAATTCTCTCCTCTCTTTCTCTCAATGTTACCTCACAATCTCTTTTATTCTATAGGAAATACGACCAACAAGTGCATCTATGAAGAATTCCTCAAGTGCTCTTTTTCCAAGCACCGCATGGCCTAAGGGACTTTGAGCAGAAATGTAACATTTACGAGGATCCACTTCTTCGACATTACCAACAATAACATATTCTTCCTCTTCTCCAGCAGTGATGTTTTCTAACTTTACACGGCTTCCTATTGTCACTGTTTCTGAGGGTAAATCTCTCTCTTCAAGAACAGTAGCTATCCTGAGAATTTTCTCCAATTCGAGAATTCTACCCTCAACAAAAGCTTGTTCGTTTTTTGCATCCTCATACTCTGAATTATCGGTGATGTCACCATATTCTTTAGCTTGAACTATCCTTTCTGCTACTTCTTTGCGTCTTACTGTTCGGAGATATTCAAGTTCTTCCTCCAGCTTCTTTAATCCATCTTTACTGATATATAAACGACCAGTTTCTGCCATTGTATCTTCACCTCCCTGAATGAAGAGCTTTTAATTTAATTCTTTCTATTTCTTCTGGTTTCAAGACTCTTTCAAAACTTCTAAAACCTGCCAACTTAAAACCATGCTTCTTCGCTAACTCACTTATCTCTACTACTTTAGAAATATCTAATTCCTTGCCTAATGAAAAAGTATTATATTTTCGTTCTAATGTCAGAATCATTGTTTCAGACATACAAGCATATGCCAAGCCTGGAGGAAACCCAAAATTATAATTAAAAGATGGTGTTCCAGGAACTTTAATTACACCACCTTCAATAACCAAAACATCTTCCCTATCTCGAGATACTCTTGTAGAAACATCTCTTGGTCTTGCTACATCACATACTACAGCTCCAGGTTTTAACATCTCAGGCTCTATTACTTGATGAACTGCGCTGGAAACAGCTACAATAGCATCTGCCCTTTTAATCCCCTTTGATATTGAAGAAGTTGATTCTACACTCAATCCTTCTTCCATTAAAGATCTACTAATTTCATTTAGTTTCTCTTCATTCCTTCCTATTAAAACTGTGCTCTTAAATCTTGGCGCCATTAAATAAGCAGCAGCTTTACCTATTGAGCCTGTAGCACCTACTATGGCTAGCTCAGCATCTTTTGAATCAACTTCCATAAGTTTCAAAGCCTCAAAAGTCCCTTCTATTGCTGATGCTACCGTATAACTATTTCCAGTTGTAACAGCAATTTTAAGATTTTCTTTTATAGTAATTCCACCATCTCCAACCACTGAGGTAAAAGCCCCAAGCCCAACAATGCTTGCGCCCTGACTTTCCGCAAGCTTACCAGCTTCAATTATCTTTTCATAGACATATGGCAAGGGGAGGGTTACCATCTGTTCGGAAGTTAGAGGACAAGCAATGAAGAACCCTTCAATCTCCTCACCGTTATAATCAGACTTTATACCTTTTATATAAGAACTCACAAAAGCTTTTCGTTTTTTTAAAAGATTTAGAACGAGTGAGGGTGGAAGAAATCTTGCCCAACTTAATTTCTTAACGATGTCATTATAATTTATAGGATGGAGAATAAAAGCAAATATTTCCATGTCCAATTCTCAGGGATTAAGAAAATCTATCCTTGGTCTCAAGGAGATTCTTTCCAGGAATTTCTCAGCTTCTTCATTAGTAACCTCATCAGGTGGTTTATCCAGAAAGGAAACTAACAATCCTTCAATAACATTGGTTCCAAAGGAGCGCCCTTCCCATTCTGGCGTAGTAGTTACTAGAAGTTTAACCCCTCTTTCTTTTAGGAGTTCCCGATCTTCACTCGTTACAGTATTAGTTAATATTAACTTTCCTTTCAAATCCAAGGGTGAATATCTTCTTATGAAATGAAAATCACCTGCTATAAGATCTGCCCAATCAAAATAATGAGTAAAACGAGGTTCACTTTCATCTTGTTTTTTACCAACAGGATAAAGAAAACTCATAGGGAGGTAAGTAAGAATGGGAAGTAGCAAAGAAGCAACAATATCTACTGATTTAAGTGTCCTTAAAGGAAAAGGAAGTCCAAGAGCAAAAAGGAAGTCTCCAAATATAAGAGGACACCCGATCTGGCTTAACGCTTCACTAATGCTGTATCTATCAACAGCACTTACTACCAGTGTTTTTGTCTTATTATTAATTATTCCTTGGTTAAATAAAGTAAAAACAACCTTATTTTCCCAATTATTTTTTATTAGGGCACCATCTACAACATATGATTTCTTTACTAAATTTTTTAGTTTTAAGGCATCCTTTATGATATATCTCTTATTTTTTGCAAATAAATATAGGCTTATACCGCCAAGGCCTATAGCATTTACCTGGCCATCTTGTTCTTTTATAAGGTCAAACATCCTGGAGAAATTGCCATCTGTCCCTATCCTTTCAAGGCTGACTTTCTCTCCCAGAATATCTAACTCTACTCTATGATTTCTCTTAGATGAACCTAAACTAATGCTAACAATTTTTTTCATTGACACCACCCATTTTCTTAAGCTTGAAAATTATATCACAATAAGGTATTAAAACAAAAAAACTCTACAGAGAACCTTTTTTCTTAATATGAAAGAGCATGAAAAAATTATGGAGCCGGCAGAGGGAGTTGGACCCTCAACCTGCTGATTACGATTCAGCTGCTCTACCATTGAGCTACACCGGCTCCGTAAATTTTAGCACATGATTCTTGACTTTTGACCCTTCGCCCGATTAATAGTTTCCAAAATCGGATAATCTCCAAATTAGTTGTCTACATTAAGGATTCAAAGAGTCAATGAATATAGGACCCAAGAGGTCCAGGATTCAAGGGTTCAAGTGAATTGCATATGAATAACAAAGGAATAAAGGGTTATAGAAGTTGATTTTTTTATTTTCTCTCGAATCCTCGAATCCTTGAATCCTCTAACCCTTCTTAGTAAACACTCGAAACCTTGAATCCTATTTAGATAACCCATATAAAATTAATATCAATTCAAGTCAGTAATAGAGTAAAATATATTTGGTTTTATTAAACATACATAACTGGAATTACGGGAGGTTATTTAATGCAAAAGATAGGTGTAATCTCATACGGGTTAGGTCCTATTGGAAAAGGAATTGCCAAGACTGCTCATCAGAGGAAGGAATTAATCTTAATTGGTGGAGTAGATATTAATCCACAATTACATGGTAAAGATTTTGGAGAAGTAATTAGCATTGGTCCACTTGGTGTAAAAATAAAAAGCAGTCTTAAAGAAATCCCTGTTGAACAAGCAAAGGTTGTCTTACATTCTACTCAATCATCATTTCCAAAGGTTTTTGATCAGCTTGAAGAAATCGCTAAATTAGGACTTAATATTATCTCAACCACAGAAGAATTATCTTACCCTTTTATCAAATATCCAGTACTTTCTGAGAAACTTGACAAGATAGCTAAAGAAAATGGTATTACCATACTCGGGACAGGAGTAAACCCGGGTTTTTTAATGGATTCTTTTCCTCTATTCATCACATCAGTATCTAATAAAGTTAAGAGAATCCATATACTACGTTTGATGGACGCATCCAAAAGAAGAGGACCATTCCAAGTTAAGATTGGTTCAGGACTTACTACCCATGAATTTCATAACCTGGTTAAAAATGGAAAACTGGGTCATGTCGGACTTGAAGAATCAATTCAGTTTATCACTACCTCCTTAAAGGTAGAGTTAGGAGACTACAAAGAATCTATCAAACCTGTACTTGCTGAAGAAAATATTAAAACAGATTATTTAGAAGTTTCTGCTGGTATGGTAAGAGGTATTGATCAGGTTGGCATTGGATTTGATAAAGAAGGTAATGAAATAGTACGATTAGAGTTCAAGGCTTATCTTGAAGCTAAGAATCCACATGATTTAATTGAAATTGAGGGTGATCCTTCTTTAACAGTTGTTATCCCTGGTGGAGTTCCGGGTGACATTGCTACTTCTTCTATAGTAACAAATGCCATACCAAGAGTACTAAATGCATCTCCAGGTCTTCTTACAATGAAAGATATCCCAATAACTCATAATTTTGGAAGTTTTAAGTAGCGAGAGACTTAGAAATGAAAGCAATTGTTAAGAAAACTTTAGAAAAGGGAGTCTCTCTTGAGGAGGTTGGAATACCCCAACCAAGAGAAGGAGAGGTACTTATTAAAGTAAAATATTCTTCTATTTGCGGCACAGATCTTCATATTTACCTCTCAGACAACTGGGCTACCAATAGGATTCATCCACCTCTCATAATTGGACACGAAATGGGTGGAGAGGTTGTAGAACTTGGACCCAAAGTATCCCATATCAAGTTAGGAGATAGAGTTGGTGTTGAAACTCACATAGTTAACTGGAAAACTCGAGAATCAAGAACAGGTAAAGCACATCTATGTTCCAGCACAAAAATCCTTGGTGTAGACATGGATGGATCTTTTGCTGAGTATGTGGTATTACCAGAAGTAAATGTAATACCCAACCCAACATCAATACCAGATGAATTCTTATCGATTGAAGAACCACTTGGTAACGCTGTTCATGCAGCCACAACCGTTAGTGTTCCTGGTAAAAATGTACTCGTTGTGGGAAGTGGCCCAGTAGGGCTTCTACTTATTGCTGTTTTAAAATGTTTTGGCACAACGAGAGTATTTGTCTCTGAGATAAATCGTTATCGACTTGATTTAGCTCAGAAGGTTGGTGCAGACAGAGCTATTAACCCTAAAGAGTTAGACCTTTTAGAAATCATCCGTGAGGAAACAGGAGGAGAAGGTTTAGATATTGCATTTGACATGTCTGGAAATAGCTCGGGAATAAACCAAGCTATTAAATCATTAAGACCGGGTGGAGATATGGTTTTCTTTGGTTTACCCAGGATGCCTGTGAATATAAATATCGCAGATGACATTATTTTTAGAGGATTAACTCTACATGGAATAATAGGACGAAAAATGTTTGACACCTGGTATGAGGTATTAGACCTCCTTGAGAACAAAAAGATAGATTTAGGACCTATCATTACCCACCGTTTCCCATATGAAGAGATAGACAAAGCCATGGATTTAATGGACAGAGGAGAATCCGGGAAAATTCTTCTCTTCCCTTAGGAGGATGAAAATGAAACCATTTATTGAAGAAATCCTTAGAAACAACTTGAAGAAGTTAGAAGATGAACACTTACTTATCACTTTAAAAATTCTCTCATCTTCTCAAGGACCCTGGGTTGAGATGGGAGGAAGAAGGGTTTTAAATCTTTCTTCAAATAATTATCTTGGATTCAACTCACACCCATCACTTATAAAAGCTTCCATTGAAGCAACAGAAAAATGGGGAGTTGGTTCAGGTGCAGTTCGTACGATAGTAGGTACACAAGAAATTCATATGGAGTTGGAACACGAGCTTGCTTCCTTCAAGAAGGTTGGTGCATGCCTGGTTTTTCAATCAGGTTATGCCACTAACCTTGGCGTTATTCAAGCACTCATGACAGAGGGAGATGTAATTATCTCAGATGAACTGAACCACGCTTCTATAATTGATGGTGCCCGTCTTTCTAAAGCAAAGATTCATGTTTACCGCCATGTTGATATGAATCACTTAGAAGAAAAACTAAAGGAAGCCAGAGATTTAAAACCTGGAAAAATCCTTTTAGTTACCGATGGTGTCTTCAGCATGGACGGGGACATTGCTCCACTACCACAGATTACAGAGCTTGCTGAAAGATATGAAGCTATCTTGATGGTAGACGATGCTCACGCATCTGGAGTTCTTGGAAGAAATGGAAGAGGTACTGTTGACCATTTCAATCTTCACGGTAGAGTTGACATCCAAGTTGGTACACTTTCAAAAGCACTTGGTACCATGGGAGGTTATGTAGCAAGTAGTCAAACATTTGTAACATTCTTGATACAAAAAGGGCGTCCAATCCTCTTCTCTACTTCCCACCCTCCAGGAGTTGTAGCTGCTACTTTAGTTTCACTAAAAATCATCAATTCACTTGAAGGAGAAGAATTGATTAAGAAACTCTGGGAGAACACAGGTTATTTCAAAGATAACCTTAAAAACGCCGGGTTTAATATTGGTGTTTCCCAGACTCCAATTACTCCTATAATGGTAGGAGATGCTGAAGTTGCCCAGAAATACAGTTCCCTGCTTTTAGAAGATGGTGTCCTTGCTCTGGGAATTGGTTATCCTACTGTAGCTCTCGGTAAAGCTCGGATTAGAACTATAGTCACATCTTCTCATACAAAAAAAGACCTGGACCTCGCCCTGAAAACTCTCTGTAAAATAGGGAGAAAAATAGGTATCATCTAATAAATGCTGTATAATAGCAATTTGAACCCCTCAACCTTTTCCGGGGTGAGTAAGCTTTTATCTATATTGAATATAACTCCTAATAAAAGGAAAGGTCAAAATTTTCTAATAGATCAGAACCTGGCAAACAAAATCACTTCTACTTTGAACATGGAAACCCATGAAACAATACTTGAAGTAGGAGGTGGACTTTTATCTCTTAGTATGCCTCTCATAAGAGAGGGTAAAAAGCTAATAACTGTTGAGGTAGACCCTTCTTTCGTCCCATGGTATGTGAAAGTTAAAAAAGTATATACAAACTTTGATTACTTAATAGCTGATATAAGAGATGTACTTGATAATGTTGATAATTATTTTAAAGAGAATCCCCCAAGTCTTTTGCTTGGAAACCTTCCCTACTATTTAAGTACTCATTTATTATTTATTCTCTTTCCTTTAAGATGGTGGAAAGTAGCTGTTTTTACACTTCAAAAAGAAGTTGTAGAAAGGTTAATGGCAATACCTGGCTCAAAAAATAGGTCACCGCTGACATTAATGAGAGAAGAATATGCAGGAATTGAACCCATTTCAGAATTACCCCCATCTGTATTCTATCCAAAACCCGGAGTTTCTTCCTTAGCTGTAAAATTTACCAAAACAGAACCAATGGTTTCTTCAGAAAAAGAAGAAGCAGTTTTAAGAAAGATTATTTTCTACAGCTTCACAAAAAAAAGAAAGACAATTCTTAACAGTCTAAGTATGTCCACCTTGAATTTAGGTAAAGAAAAGGTGTTTTATCTTCTGAAAGAAACGAATATTGACCCCCAATTAAGAGCGGAAGATTTAAGTTTTAATGACTTCCTCAACCTCACTCATACTTTTCTAAGACATGACTTTTCCATCACTGACTCTTAAATCTCCTGCTAAGATAAACTTAACTCTTGATATAAAAGGACTCAGGAATGATGGGTTTCACAATATTGACTCCTTAATAACATTATTGTCATTACATGACGAAATAATATTTACACCTGGTAAAAGAGGTGTCGAGTTTACCTTTTTATATGATTCTGGACAATGGGATCATTCATTATCAACAGTTCACCAAGCACTAATACTTTTTAATGAATATTTCAAAATGACTAAAGATATTAAAATAAAGGTTATCAAAAGAATACCTCCTAAAAGTGGTCTTGGAGGAGGAAGCAGTAACGGTGCTACTGTTCTTAGGGGATTAAACATTTTACACAATAACCCTTTAAGTATAGATAATCTACATAAATTGGCTATGCAAATAGGTTCTGATGTTCCTCTCTTTGTTAGAAAAGGTGGTTGGATGAGGATTACTGGTAGAGGAGAAATAATTGAAGAGTTACCCCTTGATCTTTCACTTTTCCTTGTAATTGTTCTAACCAGAATAAATATATCTACTAAACAAGCATACAGTTTTTGGGATGAAAAAGTGAATGAATATACTTCCTACACTGAAAATTTTTTATCTTCGTTAACGATAAATGATTTGGGTAACTCCTTCTTCCCAATAGTTGAAAAAAGGTTTCCCGAAATTCAATCTCTAAAAGGAATTCTATTAAATGAAGGTGCTCCTGCTATTGGATTGAGCGGAAGTGGTGGAACTCTTTTTGTTCCTTTCAGTAATATTATAGAAGCAAACTCGTTTTATAAAAAAATATATCCATTAATGGGGAAAAAAGGAGTTAAGACATTATTTGAAACTGTTCCAAATTACTTATAAAAAAACTGGTTACCTGATGATCTTCTTAGCAGCATCAATATGGGGTTCCCTGGGAGTCCTGGGTAAGATAGCTTATCAGGAGGGATTTGCTCCTTTAGAACTCATGATTTACAGAAGTATCCTGGCTTCACTAGTATTAGCCATTATTCTCTTGATTTACAAACCAGGGCTTTACATAATTGACATCAGAGATATACCCTTCTTTTTGGTCTATGGTACCCTGAGCGTGGGAATTTTTTATCTCCTCTACTTCTCTTCCCTTCTCTACCTGAAGGTAGGAGTGGCCAGTGCTCTTCTTTACACGGCTCCATTTTTCGTGGTAATCATGTCAAGAATTATCTTTAAAGAACCAATTAGCTTTTTAAAAATATTTGCTCTAATAAGCACAATAACCGGGGTAATTCTACTGGGGAAAGTATTTCCTCTGGATAATCTAAACATTCTTATGTTTAAAGGTTTAATGTATGGACTTGGCTCAGGATTTACCTATGCCCTGTACACCATTTTTGGCAAAAAGGCTCTGACTAAATATTCTCCTGCTACTCTTATATTTTACACCCTCATATCTGGGTCATTAACTTTAGTACTTTTTCTGATTCTTAAGAGAGAACCACTGAATTTCCTCCTTACTCCAAAAGCCATCCTATCAGTAGTTCTGTTGAGCCTGATAACCACTCTTTTAGCCTATTATCTTTATGTAGAAGGTTTAAAGAGAGTGGAAGCAGGTAGGGCCTCTATCCTGTCCACAATAGAACCTGTGGTGGCCTGGGGATTGGGATTTATCTTTTTAGGAGAACAACTAACATTATTAGAAGGCTTTGGCCTTTTTATGATTTTAATAGGGGCCAGCATAGTCGTATCAAACTAAATAAAAGGTATAATTTATAAAAATTTACTAACTCTGGAAAATATGATAAACAATAAAAAATTAGAATATTTGAAAATTAAATTAGCAAAGGCTATTAAGAAAGAAAGTGTCTCTCTTAATAAATTATATACTGCAAGATTAAAAAAAGACGGTGGAAATTCCTACCAGAAAATTCCTGAAGAAGAGCTGTCAAAAGACACATCCAGGGTTATTGAAGCTCACATCGCAATCCTTGAGAGAAATGACTGGAGTATTATTGAAGAATTTTCTGATTATATCACTGTTAAATTTGAAGAAGGATTTTCTTCCAAAGAAATATACCAGATATTCACAACAAGTGGAGTTGTTCTTAAAACCTTTATTAAAGACGGATTCTACCCTGAAGAAGCCTGTGAACTAATATCTATATTATGGGAGCAGGTAGAAAAAATCTACGAATTTGCTGACAAAAAATTAGATGAACTTGCTTCAGAAAGATATCAGGAAAAAATGCTGCATTTAACAACTATTTATAAAACAAGCATTGCTTGTAGTTCCACCATTAGACTTGAAGAAATAGCTGCAACTGCTTTTAATAAGCTCAAGGAATTTTTACCGATGGAAAGTTTTTACCTGGCAATTTTCAAGGAAGATACTAATACTCTAAACTTTGACTATATTGTGGACCAGGGGAATGTACTACCAAGTTTTTCCAGAAAATTAGAAGAGGGAGTAGAAACAATCTCTACCTGGGTTTTAAAGAATAAAACGCCTTTACTAATAAGGGATTTGGAAAAAGAGACTTTACCAACAGGAATAGTTTTAGTGGGTACTCCACCAAACCCCCGTTCTATTCTCATTGTACCTCTTATACTTAAAAATAAACCTTTAGGAATTATTTCTCTTCAAGCATTCTCTCCCAATGCTTACGATGAGAAAATATTAGAACTTATAAAAATGATTGCTAATAATTTAGCTTTAGCTATTGATAATGCTTTTTTATATGAAAATACTTATGAATCTTCTATTACTGATTATCTTACTGGATTATACAATAGACTTCATTTCACAAATATTTTAAACCTGGAAATAAACCGCTCTAACAGGTATAAAACTAAATTTACCTTACTTATGGGTGATGTAGATGATTTTAAAATTTACAATGATAACCTTGGCTATTTAAAGGGAGATGAGATTCTAAAAGAAATTTCAAATGTCTTAAAAGAAAATGTTAGGTCATCCGATATCGTATTTCGCTTTGGTGGCGATGAATTCGTGATTCTTCTACCCTCTAATGAGAGAGAATCAGCTAGGCCATTAATCAAAAGAATAAAGGAGGGGCTTTCAAGAATGAGTCCACTAGTATCTATGACCTGGAGTGTACTCTGTTATCCTGAAGACGCTCCGGATAAGGATGTCTTGATCTCTATGGCTGACACCATTCTCAAAGAAGGGAAAAGGATGCGAAATCACAACTTATTGGAACCGCCTCCTTTAAAATAAATAAAATTAGCTTTTACTTATTTTCTTTTATATAATAACTATTACCTTCAATAAGAGCTCCAAAAAGCCCTACTTCATTTCCCCAATTATCTAACACTTTAACCTTACCTTTTAGAGCTTGTTTATAAACCTCTTCACTATATGCAAGGAGGGCATGTCTAACCTCCATCTTAGTAAAAAGATGAATCTCCACGCCCTCCACATAAACTAAAATTGTTTCTTTTTCCAACTATGGTTTAACTTTAATCCTTCCTTCTATGGTTGGGTTCAAGGTTTTTACTCTCTCAACATATCTGATAAAGGCATCTCTCAGGTAATCACCAGTATGTATTAGAAGCTTTCCTTTTGCAAAGACAGTATAACCATCCCCACCAACAGCCAAGAAGTCATTTGTAGCCACTTTGTAGGTCCTGGTTGAAACTATAGGCTTGTCACCAACAAAAATCTCTTCTACTCTGCTGTTTACAGGCTTCTTAGGGTCAAAGACAAAGGATATACCAGAAACCTGGAGAAAACCTCCTAATTCTGCAGGATATCTTGAAACAGATAATTCTAAAGCTTCTCTAATCTGAGCTCCTGTAAGTTCAATCACAACAAGATAATTATCAAAGGGTAAAACAGTGAAAACATGGTCCACCTTGATAAGTCCAGCTGGGATAGAAGCCCTAATTCCACCGCCATTTTGTAAAGCTATTTCAGCTCCTGACTCTATCCTCATAACATCAGCTACTAAATTACCCAGATTGGTTTCTCTTGTTCTTACGAAAGCCCGTGTCCCATCTAAGAGAACATTAGCTGCTCCTATAACTCGATCCATCTGAGTTTTTACCGCATCACTATAAGGCTTGATTAGAGAAGTTACTTGTGGATCTACTAATACATCATTAGAAGTTGGAATAAGAGCACCTTTAACAAAAAGGTTCTCTTTTACTTTTGGAGTAGGGCTGTCTTTTTCGTAAATAATTTCTCCTTTTCTTACAGCAACTGAAACACGACCAAGATTTCTGGTATGCTCGCCTGCCTGCACAATGAAAGTATTTCCAATTTTCTTAGGTTCTTCAACAACTGTATGTGAATGCCCCCCTATTATTAAATGAATTCCCTCCACAGATTCAGCTAACTTAACATCCTCAGAAAAACCTATATGTGTAAGAGCAACTATAATCTGAGCTTTTTGCTCTCTCAAGACCTTCACCATTTTTTTAGCTGTTTCTACTGGATCAAGAATTTTCAAGCCTTTAACATTATCAGGGTGAGTAACATAAGGAAGCTCCGTAGCTATCAAACCAAAGAACCCTACTTTTTGTCCCATCACATCTACAATACGGTAAGGAACAGCAAAGTACTCTTCCCTATTTTCATAAACCACATTACTGAGGATGTATGGGAATGTTGTCTCTAAAAACCTATCTTTTAAGGTACTTTGACCATAATTGAAATCATGATTGCCCAGAGTTGCTACATTAACCCCAATAAGATTCATAGCTTCTATGGCAGGTTTTCCCTTAAACAGATTTACCAGATTAGTACCATGAATAGTATCTCCAAGGTCTGCAACTAAAGTCAAGGTAGGGTTTTTTGCTTTCTCAGTAGATATAAGTGTAGCAATCCTCCCAAAACCACCAATAGCAGGAAGTCCTGTGCCAGGAACAAACGGCTCAAGCCTACCATGGCTATCGTTTAAGTGTAGGAAGGTTATCGGTCCCCTTATTTTGTAAAGAAGTGCCCATATTTCAGCTTGGGTAAGCACAGAACGAGGTTTCAGTGATTTATCTGGATAACCTGTGATTATCTTCTCTTTAACAGCTACAGCTATAGATTTAATGAATAAAGGATTTATCTGGTCATAATCTTTATAAGGAGAAAGAATGGTATCTGCTTCTTTTAGTGACATTATTTTTGCCAATAGACGACGATTAGCTATTCTGATAATAATTGTTATAGCTTCTTCACGAGTGATGAAGTCTTCCGGTCTGAACGGTTCTCGGAGAATGAGATCAAGTTTTCTTCCCTGAGCTTCAAGCAACCATGTCTCTTCCTTCACTTCCACAGGATAAAGCTTTAAAGAAATCTTAAGAAACTCCTGATGTGTTACCCAATCGTAAGGTTTTAAAGGTTCTACAAAGTCCCCTGTTTCTGTAAAGAATTCTACAGCCTCTTTAATCCAAGCAGGTGTTATTTTTTCCTGGGAAAATAGAACTTGAGGAGAGAGAAAAATAGCCAATACAAGAGTTATTACCAGCAACTTTTTAAACATAAAAACCTCCTATTATATATATTCATAAATATTTTATCACGCTGGTAATTAAATATATTGTTAAGATTATTTAGATACACTTTTAAACAGATAGAGTTGATCTTTGGAAGGGTGCAATAAATTCTGTGGTATAATCAGAGAAAAATGAGGTAATAACAAGATGGAACTCCAAAAAGAGGACAACGGTAAACTGAAAATTGAGTGGGTAAAAACCCGTATGCCAGTTTTAAAGAAGATCGAAGAAGGATTTCAGAAAGAAAAGCCTTTCTCGGGTATAAGAATTGGAATGACAATTCACCTGGAAGCAAAAACGGCCTATTTAGCTTTAGTTTTTAAATCTGGTGGGGCAGAAGTTGCTTTATCGGGAAGTAATCCCCTTTCTACTCAAGACGATGTAGCCGAAGCACTTAAGAAAAATAGTGTTCATATATATGGACATTGGGGAGTTACCAATCAGGAATTCAAAGAAAACCTGAATCAGGTTCTAAACTATAAGCCTCAAATAATCATAGATGATGGTGGTGACCTAACTTTGTTATTACATAAAGAGCGTCGGGAACTACTACCTGGGGTGTTCGGATGTTGCGAAGAAACCACAACTGGTATCACCCGGATAAAAGCTTTAGAAAGAGAGGGAAAACTTTCATTCCCTGTTATTGGAGTTAATGATGCGCTATGCAAACATCTTTTTGATAATCGCTATGGAACTGGTCAATCTACCTGGGATGGGATACTCAGGACGACTAACATAAATATAGCTGGGAAAATTGTTGTTATTGCAGGTTATGGCTGGGTAGGAAAAGGGGTAGCCTTAAGAGGAAAAGGTTTGGGAGCAAAGATAATAATCACTGAAGTAAATCCTGTAAAAGCCCTTGAAGCTCAAATGGAAGGATATGAAGTAATGACCATGAAAGAAGCTGCCAGAGTTGGAGACATCTTCATAACTGCTACTGGAAATATCCGGGTAATAGACAGGAATCATATAGGTATTATGAAAGATGGTGCTATTTTATGTAATACCGGTCACTTTGATGTTGAAATTGATATACCTGCTCTTAGAGAACTCAGTAAGGAGATAAAACCTGTAAGAAAAAATATCAACCAATATACCCTTAAAGATGGTCGAAGAATTTACCTTCTTGGTGAGGGAAGATTGGTAAACTTAGCCTGTGCTGATGGACATCCTATTGAGATTATGGATCTTTCCTTTGGGCTACAGGCTTTATCTGCTCTTTATCTCCTAAAGTTTTACAGAACTCTTGAACCAAAGTTATACGGAGTACCTGAAGACATTGATAGAGAAATAGCAAATTTGTGCTTAAAAGCCCAAAAAATAGAAATAGATAGCCTAACTACTGAGCAAAAAACTTACATAAATAAAATTTAGCTCTTAGGCAGTAAGGTGATAATTTCTCAATACAGATCAACTAATATAAAACCATTTCTTGGAAAAACTAATTTTATATACTAATAGAGGTGATAAATGATGATAGAAACCCTTAAACTTGGTCCTTATCAAACTAATTGCTATATATTATATGAGGAAGGTCAGGCCATAGTAATAGACCCGGGTGCGAGTGATGAAGTCCTGGATTTTCTTAACAGGAATAAGTTAAAACTTCTTTATATATTAAACACCCATAGTCATGGAGATCATACAGGGGGAAATTACGCTCTAAAAAACAATATTGGAGCTCAAATATTGATTCACGAGAAAGATAACTTGGTAGAAGCAGATGGTTTCCTAAAGGACAAAGATGTTATTAATATTCCTCTTAATAATGATGAAATGACATTTAAGGTCATTCACACTCCAGGACATACTCCGGGGAGCATAGCTTTTTTAAGTAAATTCGGATTATTTTCTGGAGATACCATATTTAAAAGAGCTATAGGAAGGTTTGACCTTCCTTTCGCTTCTGCGAAAGAACTTAAAACTTCTCTTGAAAAAATCCTGTCAATTGTACCGCTTGACACAATAATATACCCTGGTCATGGACCTTCTACAATATTAAGAGATGAGGAGGTTTTTCTCAGGAGAATCATTAAGGAGCTATCTTCATATGAAACTTAACCCTAATCTAAGGGAAGATGCTTCCTTTATAATTAGCTCTATTCTTAAATCAATAAATCCTGAAAAGCTCATTAGAGAAAGGTTGACTTTAGAACTTCTTCAGGAAATAAACGGTTACAAAAGAGTTCTGGTCTTTGGTGCTGGAAAAGCCAGTTCACTAATGGCTATAGCTTTAGAAAAAATGTTAGGTGAAAAAGTTGCAGGTGGAATCCTGGTAGTTCCTGATGGTTATAAGTTACCCACTGGAGTAATTTCCATAAAGGAAGCATCTCATCCAATTCCTGACAAAAGAGGTTTACAAGCAGCCCAGGAGATAAGAAAGGCTGTTATAGATTCCCAGGAAGATGACCTTCTCATTTTTTTATTTTCAGGTGGTGGATCAGCCCTTCTACCTCTACCCTTCCCTCCTCTTACTTTGAGAGATTTACAGGAAACAACTAAGGAACTTCTTAAAGCTGGAGCCAATATAAAGGAGATAAATACTGTAAGAAAGCACATCTCACTTCTTCAAGGTGGTAGACTTGCCCAGATGGTCCGTGGACATTCCCTAACCTTTCTGTTATCTGATGTAGTAGGAGACGACCCAGGCACCATAGCCTCAGGACCCACCATACCGGATCTCAGCACCTTCCAGCAGGCAGAAGAGGTTTTAAAAAAGTACAATATCTTTGAAAAATTATCCAGCACTTTAAAGAACTTCTTAGAAGATGGCAAGAAAGGAACAATCCCAGAAACTCCTAAAGAGCTTCCTTCTACCCATAAACACATCCTCATAGGGTCAAACATTATCCCTCTCCAGGAAGCCTCAAAAACTGCTTCTTCTCTTGGCTATAAAACTTTAATCCTATCAGGTTTACTTGAGGGAGAAGCAAGTCTCGTGGGAAAAATCCTGGTTATTATAGGTAAAGAGATAAAGAGGTCAGGCAACCCTTTAGAACCCCCTGCCTGTCTTCTTATAGCTGGAGAGACAACAGTTAACGTGAAGGGTAAAGGAAAGGGAGGACGGAACCAGGAGGTAGTTTTAGGCGCTGGGGCTGAACTTGCATCTGACTCGGGGATTCTGATAGCCAGTTTTTCTACTGATGGGAAGGATGGTCCCACAAATTCTGCCGGTGCTATGGTGGATTCCGGTATAATGGAAAATGCTGCAAAGATAAAGCTGGATACCAGGAAACACCTTGAGGAAAATAACTCCTTTAACTTCTTCCTTAGAGCTGGCGGACTCCTTATAACGGGTCCAACATACACTAATGTAGGTGACATCATGGTGATACTAGTAGGAGATTAAAAATGGAAGTATTAGCTGTAGGCGGCGCTCTGTGGGATATACTTGTAGAACTTAAAATTCCTTTCAAAGGAGACGACTGCTACCCCTCAATTATGAGAACCATACCTGGAGGAACAACGCGAAACTTTTCAGAGGCTATGGCTCGCCTGGGAGTTGAAATAACTCTTATCTCCTCACTCGCCTTAGACGGACTGGAACAGACTGTTCCCCTACCAGGCAAAACAGTCTTTGTTGATAGAAATAGGTCAGCTCGCTTTATAGCTGTTCTAAACCATAAAAAAAAGAGACTATTTTCATTTAACGACACCACTCCGCTGGATGAACTCACAATAGAAGAGATTATTCCACTCTTACCTTTAAAAGCCCCACCTTTTGTTTTTCTGGACACGAACATACCACTTGAAGTTATGAGTTTTCTCCTGTCATGGTGTAAAGAATTCAGGTCAACAACGATGGTAGATCCAATTGCTCCCTCAAAAGTAAATAAAATTACAACTATGCTTCCCCTTATAGACATCCTATCGCTATCTGAAAGAGAATATGAAGTACTTGATTCTAAGCCAGACTCCTGGGAAAGTATATTATTAGTTAAAAAAGGTGCTGATGGAATTGATTTAATAACCCCTAAAGATAAACTGAACTTTCCATCTCTTCATAGAGGACCAGTAATAAGCGATAACGGAGCAGGTGATTCCTTTAATGCCGGTTATCTTTTTGGTCACCTGAGAGGATATACCCTGGAGGAAAGAATTCTTCTGGGATTGAAGGCTGCTTCTCTTACCTTATCATCCCATTTGAATGTAAATCCACTAATTCAAAATATACTTAAATGAAATGAGGTATAGTAAGCCATGAGTTTAACTATAAGAATGCACCAATTATCTTTTTCTTCTGTTAAAAAAGATAATCTTAATAAATTGCTCAATTTAATGGATGAATCCGATGCCAATCTGGATATCTTTCCAGAATATGCCATGGGTGTACCTTCTACAGGACTCAACAAGGAGTATGTTCATGAAAATGCTGAATCACTTGAAGGTGAATTTGTAAACAATATACTAAAAAAAACCTATAAAAAGAACTCTGTTGTTGTTTTTACTACTTATCTAAAGGAAGAAGAAAAAATATTTAACGCAGCAATTCTTGCCGGAAGAGGAGAAGTAAAAGTAGTATATAAAAAAATCCACTTATTTGATGCCTTTGGCTATAAAGAATCTGATCTTTTCACTGCAGGTAGTGAGTTAGCTATGACAGAGTTCAAAGGGTTTAATATTGGTTTAGCAGTATGTTTTGACCTTAGATTTCCTGAGTTGTTCCGGATTATGGCTTATAAAGGCGTTAATCTTTTCATCTTACCTTCAGCCTGGTATGCAGGAAAATATAAGTTAGAACAGTGGAAGTCTTTATTAATGGCAAGAGCCCATGAAAACACTTCTTATTTTATCGGAGTCAATCAAGTTAAACCAACTTTCGTAGGTCATAGTATCATAACATCCCCACTTTGTTATGTCATTAAGGAAATGGGAGAAGAAGAAAAGAGTACAACAGTGACGCTGGATTACAAAGAGATAGAAGAAGCAAGAAATATAGTACCTACAATAGAATTATCTAAACCAGAACTTTACGAAAAGTTCAAGAAAATTATCTGACAAAACTAAACCTGATAATTGTGGTTGTTACAACCGTTTATTGATGTTTTGTCCTCTCTAATTTGTAGAATAAGAGGTAAAAAAGACTTATTGAAGCTGAGTACAAAACAATAGCATAATAGAAAATATTACTATAACCATATGTTTCAATAATTGTTCCTCCTATCCTCATACTTATAGCTCTTGCAAGAGAATCTGTCATATTAGCTACACTGTTCACTACAGGTCTTTCAACAGATGTGGTTATTTCCATTGCAAAGTTCTGATTCGCTGGTCCAGACATATTCATCAAAGCTTGCCTGATAAGAAAAGAAGGAATCACCAGCATTAAGCTTCGACTTGAACCAAGAATATACATAAAAGGTAAGGAACAGAGTTCTGTAACAACTACTGTGCCCACAAGACCCAATTTCCTGACCAGACGGGGTGTTGTAAGGATAGCTAAAAATGTACTGAATTGAGCAAGGGTGAAAAGGATACCGATATTATTAGACGACAATAAGTGAACAGATTTAAAATATAAATTTAAAAAAGGTACGAATAATCCTGCTCCTAATCCGATTAACAACCTCGGAAGAAGAAGACGAAGTATCAAGCTATACCTTACCTTGCCCCATAATTTCAAAAAACCTCCATCTATTTCAATCTTTTTAAATGGAAGTTTTGAAAGAAAAGGTATACATAATAATCCCACGCTCAATCCGATGAACATTGTCCATTGATAACGTAGCCCCAGATTTATTCCTTGAGAAAACATCTGTGGTAAATAACCACCAGTAAGACTACCAATTGCGTGGGAAAGTAGGTGGGCTCCTGAAACAAGACTGAATATGTAGGGCCTTTCCTCTTTTTCAGAATTATCCATAAGATACGGAGGAGTTGCCACCACAAAAACCATTTCAGAAAAACCAATGATTAAAGAGAGACCAGCTAAAATTTCCTGCTTAGGAAAAATAACCATCGTAAGTTGTAGAAGAAAAGAAATCAAAAAAGAACCAGAAAAAGCAATCTTAGATGGAAGTCTATGGACCAAAGCTGCAGCAGGTATAGCAAAAATAACATTACCCATAGCTCTATAACTCAGTATTGAACCAATCGCCCTTTCTCCCAAGCCTGCTTCTTTTAGAAATAGGTTAAACACCAGTGAAAAATATGCCCCGCCCAACCCAAAAAAAAGAAGGGCAAACAGAAGTAGCTTTATCTCTCTTTTAAAATTCTTTAATTGGTTGATATATTCAATAATCAATCTTCATCCTCGAATATTTCGTTAATATAAATAGATATTATAACTTATTAACGACCGTTATAATAACCAAATATTTTAAGAGCTTATAAAAGAAGGGAAACATTAACTTAAATACTTTTAGAAAATAAAATATATTAGTCATTTCTATTTTAGGCTTGATTAGTTTAAAATAATATTAAATAATTATGATTCTATCATTACAGGAGTTGAAAAATGAATATAGTAGCCTTCAATGGAAGTCTGATAGTTGAAGGAAATACCGAAATTCTTCTCAAAGAAACATTGAAACCTGTACAAAAAGGACTACACGAAATCATATTTTTCAAGTTAAATGAAATGAATATTAAGCCCTACCAGAACTGTGGTGGCTGCGAGAGAACAGCGCTCAAGCTAAAATTATGATAGATAGATGTCAGTGTTTATGGTGTGAAAAGTACCTTCTTTAAAAACCAGTTATAGCAGGTACTGATGGTAGAAAAGGCGAACACAAAACCTTGGGTTTCCTGGGAATTGATGCCAAGGGTGATATCTTAAACCACCCAACAGCGTTAATAGAGTCCTTTCAAGAGGGAGAAAAGCTGATAACTATTAGAACAAAATAAGGAGGAGTTTATATGAAGATTGGGATATTAGCCTTAACTTCCGGAGAAGAATGGAAGAATGAAAAAAATGAACTTTTAAATCAACTAAAAGATGTTTTATTCAAACAAGGATTTGATTCAGATGAGGTAACAAATAACTTTCCTGAATTTGATTATGTATTAACCTTTGTGATAACTGGTGGTACAGAAGGTAAGTTTAGAGAAAACTTAAGATTTCTGAAACCTCCATATATAATTGTTGCTCATCCTTACTACAATTCTCTTCCTGCATCCCTGGAAATAAAAGCCTTTTTAGGTAAAAAGGGGGGTATCTTTCTTTTTGAAAAAGAAAAAGTTGAAAATGAACTTACAAAGATGCTTAAGGTCATAAAAATAAAAAAAACTCTTAATAGTAAAACTATTGCACTTATTGGAAACCCATCTTTCTGGCTCATAGCATCTTCTCCTCCCCTCCAACTTATAAAAGAAAGATTCGGTTTAGAAGTAAAACAAGTACCACTTGAAGAGCTAATTAGTGAGTATGAAAGGTTGAAAGAAGAAGATGTATTAGACGAAGCAGAAAGTATTCTCAAAAGAACTTCTGAGATAATAAAAATAGATATAAAAGATATAGTAAAAGCCCTAAAACTTAAAAAATCCATTGAGTCTATCAGGGAAAAAGAATATTTTGATTACCTTTCTCTTGAATGTTTCAGCTTAATCAAGCCTCTTGATACAACAGGCTGCCTTGCCCTTTCCTTATTCAATGATATTGATCTCGTTTCAGGATGCGAAGGTGATTTACCTTCAACCTTGACTATGATAATTTTAAAGGAGATTAGTGGTTCTCCCAATTTCTTAGGTAACATAAGCTGGGTAAAACAGAAGGGAGATATTTCTGAAGTTACTCTTACTCACTGCACAATAGCTACATCCATTTTATCTTACTTCCAACTTACTACTCACTTTGAGACAGGAAAAGGAGTCGGAATTAAGGGTTTCCTTCCTGAAAACATTGGAACTTTAGCAAGAATTGGAGGAGAAAGGCTGGAAAAGATTTTCTTCAGGAAGGCTCAAATCACTAATAACCTAAACCAGGATAATCTTTGTAGAACACAATTATTGTTGGAAGTTGAAAACTCTAAACAATACTTTTTAAAAGAACCCCTCGGAAATCACCATATCTGGACCTCAGGAAACCTTCAAAATGAACTTAAAATATTCGCTGAGATATTCAATTTAGAAAAAATTTAATAAACTAAGCTAAGGGGATTAGATTAATTTGAATGGTAATCTTGAAGCTTCTTACTACCCTTTAAACGATGAAGACGTCGATTTCTCTCGTCAACCTCTTTTTTTATTTCATCAAGATCAACCGATAATATCTTCCTGTTTTTCACTACCAACTCACCATTCACTATCACTGAATCTACATCCCCCTCCTGTATAGAGTAAAGGATATGTGCAAAGAGATGGTCTTCTGGAATAAGAGAAGGTGAGTTTTTCTTTATCAGAATAATATCAGCTTTGAATCCTTCCTGGATTTCTCCAAGGTCTGATAAACCCAACACATTAGCGCCTTTTACAGCCATAAGAGGTAAAACCTCTTCTATCTTTATTATTTCCGGGTTTCGGGCAACGACTTTACCCATTAAAGCTCCCATTCTTGCTGCCTCTATAATACTTAGAGAATTCCCAGAAGTAGTACCATCCGTACCCAAACCTACTTTTACTCCTCCCCTTATAGCTCTTTCCAGAAAGTTATTGGAATCGCCAAACTTCATATAGGTTTTAGGACAATGAGCGATACCTCCTCCCATGGTTTTTATCAGTTTAAAATCCTCATCTGTCGCATAAAGGGCGTGGGCAAGTATCGTTCCTTCTCTTAAAATACCCATTTCCCGTATAACCTCAACAGGTGTTTTTCCATTCCTGTTTAAACTTATTGCTACTTCCTTTTTTGTCTCTGAAACATGAATATGACTTTTAAGCCCTGTTTGTTTACTAATATCCGCAACTCTTCTTAAAAAATCTTCAGGACAGGTGTAAGGAGAGTGAGGACCGAGAGAAATATTAAGGCGGGTGTTCAAACCAACATAACTCTCATTAAACTTCATGGCTTGTTTGAATTTACTTTCCCAGTTTTCACCCAGACCAAAAATGGCATAAGCCAGATCAGCCCTCATGCCTATCTCATCGTAAGCCTGAAAAGCCTTCTCCATAAAGAAATAGTGGTCGGTAACTGTTGTTACGCCATTTAGCAACATCTCACATGCACCAAGAAGTGTTCCCCAGTAGACATCGTCAGGCTCAAGGTTAGCTTCTAATTTCCAGATTCCTTCATTAAACCAGACCTCCGGTGTCACATCCTCAACAGCTCCCCTTAGAAGAGTCATAGCTACATGAGAGTGAGTATTAATCAATCCTGGTAGAGCATAGAATATACTTCCATCAATTACCTCCTCGTTTTCACGAGTTGGAGTAGAGGTTGTCCCTGCTGTTTCTACGATATTGGTAATTCTTCCATTTTCTATAATAATATCTTTATTATTAAAAACCTTAAGTTGAGAAAGGTTAATGATATCAATATTCTTAATTAACATTTACCCTCCTGATCTCTTATCAAGATTAGCAATTGCAAAGAAAACCATCTCCTTAAAATGTGGTAGATTCAAATCAAATGCCACATCCACGTTAGCTTTTTCTCCAGTGATACCATATACATCCACCACTGTTCTTCCTCTAGTAAACTCCCCCGATGTTTCAATCTTTACAGCTAACTTCCTTGTTTTAACTATTCCCTCTTCAATGACTTCAGCCACTGCAAGAGCATCATGAAGTGGAGCACCATTAAAGGAGAAAACTTCTCTGTAAGTAGAAATGTAAAATGATAGGAGATCAGCCACCTTCTTAGAAACCATACCGTTCATCATTCTAAATTTTTCCACATCTTCATTAATAAAAACAGCTTTATGAGTGGCATCCAGGCTCACCATGGTAATGGGAAGTCCCGACTCAAAAACAATCTTAGCTGCTTCCGGATCTACAAAAATATTGAATTCCGATGCAGGAGTAATGTTACTCTCAAAAACTGCTCCACCCATAAGAACTATTCGCTCAATTTTCTGTTTGATTTCTGGTTCTTTAACCAAGGCAATTGCTATATTGGTTAGAGGACCTGTGGGTATTAAAAATACTTTTTCTTCTGAAGATCTGCAGGTCTCAATTATTAAGTCCACTGCATGGATTGGTTGAGGTGTAATGTCCGGTTTAGGAAGATCTACTCCTTCAAGCCCAGAAACTCCATGAATCTCTGGAGCTGTTCTAAGTTCTCTGAGAATAGGTTTTGAAAATCCAGCTGCTACCTTAACTATCCTTTCATTTATAAGAGTCAATATTCTTAAAGTATTATCAAGGGTTTTATTAAGGGTTTGGTTGCCTGCTACTACCGTAACACATTGAACATTCAATATATTAGAACCAAACGCCAACATTAGAGCGATGGCATCATCGTGACCTGGATCGCAATCAATAATAACCTTTTTCATTTATCCTCCTTGGTTCTAAGAGAATAAAACACCAGAAAAACTATAGTGGCTAAATAAGGAATCAGTTCTATGAACTCTGAAGGCACTCTTAATGACTTGAAGTAAATTGCCAGAGCATTAGTAAGACCGAAAAGTATAGAAGCTAATAAGACACCTATGGGCTTATGTCCTCCTATTGTAGAAGCAGCGATGGCTATGAAACCTCTACCAGCAACCATGTCTCTACCAAACCAGGTAACATATCCCATTGAAAGGTACAACCCACCAAGGGCACCAAAAAATCCACTCAAAGCTAAAGCTAACATCTTTGTCTTAAAAACACTAATACCTACTGAAGATGCAGCATTAGGGTTTTGACCCACTGCTCTAATCCTTAAGCCTATTGGAGTCTTGTAGATGAGAATATAAAAAATAATCACAGATAAGAAGGATAAGTAAGTAAGTAAATTATGCCCACTAAGCGCTTTACCTATATATGGTAATTCTTTTATTAAAGGAATATGAACTACAGGAAAAGCTAAGCTGTTGAGAGAACTGGAAACTCCTTTATCACCCGATGCCAGATAGAGAAGAAAAACTGTCAAGCCTGAAGCAAGCATATTCAGGGCAATACCAGAAAGGATGATGTTAGCTTTAAGTTTCATACTAAAATAACCAAGGAGTAGGGCAAAAGAAATTCCTGCCAGACTACCAATCAGGAAAGAAATAATTAAATTTTTAGTAAGCGCACTAACCAGTACACCAATAAATGCGGAAAAAAGCATTATCCCTTCCAGGGCAATGTTAACTGTTCCACTCTGATTGGATATGGCTACTCCTATGCTGGCATATAATAAAGGTGTAGTGACTCTTAATATAGTAAAAACAAATCCTATAGAGAAAATACTCTTAAGAACTGCTTCCATCTTTTGCTGCCTCCTTAACAATCAAACGATGTCTCCAGAACTCAAGAAAAGCCTGAGAAGTCACTAGTAGAATAATAATTGCCTGGATTACTGTTACCATTTCTGCAGGGATATCAGTCACTAAATTAACAATTTGAGCACCAGTGATAAGATAAGAAATAAAAAGAGATGTCACGATTATTAAAAGTGGGTGGTTACCAGCAATAATGGCAGCCATAATTCCATTCCAACCATATCCAGGAGACGCTTGCCAGTTAAATCTCCCATGGATACCCATAACTTCTATCATTCCTCCCATTGCTGCTAAAGCACCACCAAGAACAATAGAATAAAGGATGACTCTTTTCACATTTATCCCGCCATACTTAGCAAAGCTTAAGTTCGCACCAACCATTCTTATCTCATATCCCCATTTAGTATGAAAAAGAAAGATGTAAACAAGAAAAGCAGCAATAAGAGCAAAGATTATACCAAGATGGATTCGTGTACGTGGGATAAATTGAGCCAACAGTACAGTTTTAGGAATAGCATTGGAAACGAGGTAGCCAGCAGCTTGATCCCTGAAGTGAAAATTAATAATATAAAGACCTGAATAATAGAGGATAAAATTAAACATCAAGCTTGTTACAAACTCATTTATCTTAAGACGGGTTTTCAGAAGAGCTGGTATTAAACCAACAAACATCCCTACGATAAACACAAATGCAAGAAGAAGAAAGTGATGTAAACCAGAAGGGAACCTTGTAAGAAGAGCAAAAGCAGTGCCAAGAGTACCACCAAAGTAAAGAGCGCCTTCAGCTCCAACCCAAAACTGTTTTGCTTGAAAAGGAATGGATGCAGCAAGACCGCAGAATATTAATGGTGTTGCTGTTTCAAATATAAAGCTTAACCTGCTTCTTGAAGCAAGAGGACCGATAAGCAGACTTCTTATCGAAAGAAGAGGGTTATCGCTGACCAGAAACATAATAATAAAAGCCAGCGTCAGTCCAATTGAAATTGAGAGAAGGACTCTTATTAAATCAAAATATTTTAGAATAAAACCTCTCACTACATAACCTCCTTCTTTTTAATACCCAACATATAAGGTCCCAGGTCTTTCCCATTCAAATCAGGCGTATTAACAAACTCACCTACGATTTCTCCTGAATAAATAACCAGGATTCTTGTAGATAACTTAAGAACTTCTTCAAGATCTGCAGAAATAAGCAAGATGGCAGCTCCTTTGTTACGAAATTCAATAAGAAGACGATGAACGGTATCGGTAGCAGAAACATCAATACCCATAGTAGGTTGATCAGCAATAATAAGTTCTGGGCTGGAAGATAACTCTCTGGCCACAACTACTCTTTGAATGTTACCCCCAGAGAGTGAGCCTACCCGAGCATGAGCATTAGGGGTAGCTATAGAAAAACTTTTAATCAATTCCTTTGCATATTGATTAATATTTTTCCAATTAAGAAACAGTATATTAGAGAAGGGTTTTTTCTGATACCTATCCACTATCAAATTTTCTTGAGTAGAGATATCAAGAGCAGCTCCGTGTTTCATCCTATCTTCAGGTATGTGGGCTACACCTTTCTCCCTTATTTTCCGTGGAAGATGACCAAGAATATTATCCCCCTTAAAGATAATTTCTCCGTAACTACTGGTTCTCAAGCCAGTAATAATCTCAGCGAGCTCAGTTTGACCATTCCCTTCTATTCCAGCAATACCGAGAATCTCACCTTTTTTTAATTCAAAATTAATCTTATTTAAAACAGGCCTTCTTTCTAAATTCATATATGAGAGATCCTTGACTATAAGAGATGATTCCCCCACTTTAAGAGATTGCTCCACTTTCTCAAAAGAAAGATCTCTCCCAACCATAAGATAGGCCATATCTTTCTCCGTTGTATTTTCAACCATTTGAGTGGCTACAACCTTTCCATCCCTCATGACAGTTACAAGATCAGCTACTGCTTTAACTTCTTTTAGTTTATGAGAAATAAATACTATTGTTTTACCTATCTTCTTTAAGCCCTTAAGTGTTTCAAATAACACTTCAGTCTCTTGGGGAGTTAGGATAGAGGTTGGTTCATCAAGAATCAAAAGTTCTACTTCTCTAACCAAAGCCTTAAGGATTTCTACCCTTTGTTGAACACCAATGGGTAAATCCTTTATCTTTAAGCGGGAAGGCACTGAAAGACTGTAATATTTTGATGCATCTTCAGCAGATTTCAGAGTTTTTTTAATATCCAGGAAGACTCCTTTTCTTGGTTCTATCCCGAGAAATAAGTTCTCAGCCACTGTTAAGTCAGGGGCTAACATAAGATGTTGATGAACCATGCCTATTCCCAGCTTAATAGCTTCGTGGGAATCAAAAATTTTTACTTTCTTACCTTTAAAGTAAATCTCACCCTCGTCGGGTCTTTCAAGACCAAAAACAATTTTCATAAGGGTACTCTTCCCAGCACCATTTTCACCAACTAATGCATGAATAGTGCCAGGTTCAACCTTCAAGGAAACACCTCTGTTAGCTACAACACCATTTGGATATACTTTGACTATGTCTTTTACTTCAAGAATTGGATTCATCTATACTCCTGAAAGAATAGGGGGAGGTTGAGAACCTCCCCCCACCAGGTCTTAACCACTGACGAAAGCGGTATCGACCTTAATTTCACCGTCTAAAATTTTCTTCTCCAGTTCCTTTATAAAATCTATAAATTCCTGGGAAACCAATTTTCTATAAATTTCGTTATTGGCTACTCCAACGCCTTCCTCTTTAATACCCAGAGCTTCAGCTTGACCTAAAGGCATCTTATTTTCTTTATAAAGTCTAATTGCTCTATATAAAGA
The DNA here is from genome assembly GCA_037440465.1 of Coprothermobacterota bacterium. GTDB lineage: Bacteria > Coprothermobacterota > HKB111 > HKB111 > HKB111 > JBBIUB01. The sequence goes on from JBBIUB010000001.1 coordinate 69,603, forward strand.
CTTATCAACATTTTTAAGCATGGAGGTTACAATAAGATTGGCTTTTGCAGGATCGCTTTCAGCGAAGAGAAGGGACTGGTCAGAGTCAACGCCAATGGCATATTTATTGGCTTCTTTAGCTGCATCCATTAAACCAAGACCTGTCATACCTGCCACATTAAAAATAATATCTGCTCCCTGAGCATACTGGGCAATACAGAGTTCCTTCCCCTTGGCAGGGTCAGCAAATGTGCCTGCATAAGATACAAGAACGTTTATGGTTGGATCAACTTGTTTGGCACCCTGAATATAACCTACTTTAAAGTCGTTTATTACAGGGATATCCATGCCACCGAGAAAGCCTATTGTCTTAGTAGCATTAGCAAGTGGCATTGTAGAAGTAGTAATTTTAGCTGCCAGTGCACCCACCAAGAATGAGCCTTCATTCTGCTTGTAAAGGATGGAGTAAACATTACTGAGGTTACCTTTACTGTAATCTACTGTAGTATCAAAGATAATATATTTTTTATCTGGATACATCTGAGCAACCTTTTCCAGGTTCTCTTGCATCTGCCAGGTTCCTACAATAATAATATCCCAATCTTGCTCCGATAGTTGGACTAAATCTGGTTCCCATTTGGCAGGGTCATAACCACCTTCAATGGTTTTTCCTTCCACATCAAGATCCTGGATAGCCATCTTTAAACCACGATCAGCGGAATCAAAGAATGACTTGTCGCCGAGAGTTCCATTAATATAGAGAACTACCTTTAACTTGTCCACTACTTCTGGTTCCTCTACCTTGGGTCTTGAAACATAATAAACAACTCCGCCAATTACTACTATGGCTACTAAAATCCATACCCAATTTTTCACTTTCCTTTTCCTCCTTACAAGAATTACTTAGAAATTTTACTTTCTTTCTAAGTTTAACAAAAAACTATTCTTCGCACTGAATCTTTACTATAAAACAACCTCCTTTCTTTCTTAATTTTTCAACTATAAACTTTTTCTTTACAATCTCACACATTACTATTTATTTTAACTAATTTTTTTACTCTTTAGACTTTTTTCAAGAATATTCCTGAATAAATCTCTATCAATCTCAGTTACAATCTCAAGTCTTTCTCCTTCCTTTAAAACACTCATTCCCCTCATCGTTGTGTAATTTAATTCCATCTCCAGACCAGCAATAATCTTACCCTTAATAACCTCAGGATACAAATAAGCAGCCATAGCTATTGGGTCAGGAAGTGTCAACTTCTCTAAGCCATAGAATTTATGGACAAATCTAATTGGAGTAGCTGCTAATTCCAAAAAAAGATTACCGAGTCTACCTTTTCCTGCAGCAATTTCATTTACTTCTTTTTTTGAAAAAGGTATTTTAACGATAGGATCCCAGGGAACAATTAGAAAGGGTATATCAAGGTTTAACAAGTATTGCGCTGATTCGGGATCTGCAAAGAAATTAAATTCTGCGAACTTTGTAACATTACCTCTTTCAATTGCTCCTCCCATAGCCACAATGCTCTTGACCTTTTTCTTTACTTCAGGAAATAGATTAAATGTTATAGCAAGGTTAGTCAGTGGTCCAAGTGTTATAATATCTATATTATCTTCCTTGATGAGTAAGTCTTTTAATCCCTGAGGAGCTGAAACACTTTCTTCCATCTTTGAACCCAGAGGAAGAGAAACGTTACCAAGACCATCTTCTCCATGAACTCCTTCAGCACGAATTAACTTCTGAATTAGGGGAGCAGAAGCACCTTTATAAACAGGAATCTCTTCTCTTCCCATGAAATGGAGAAGGCGAAGGACATTACGCGTTGCTTTCTCTATAGAAACATTACCGTTGACAGTTGATATACCTATTACTTTTATATCCTTAGTTTGAAGTGCCATAATAATAGCTATGGCATCGTCTATGCCACAATCAGTATCAATAATAATCTTCTTCATTTCTCTCCTTTAGGAAATCTAATATTTCTTGTTTCTCTGGTGCAGACTGAGAAGCACCCGGCCGGGTTACTGAGATGGCAGCTGCTGCGCAGGCAAAGGTAATTGCTTTATTAAAACTATATCTCTCACTAAGAGCTACCGCTAATGTACCATTAAAGACGTCTCCAGCTGCAGTGGAATCAAGTGCATCAACCTTGAAAGCTGGAAAGTGGAAACTATTATTCTCATCAACATAGTAACAACCTTTATTACCTAATTTGACCAGAATCTTTTTCGCTCCCATTTCTTTTAAGATTTCCACACCTTCTAAATAATGAGGAACATTTGTGAGTTGTTGCAGCTCTACCTTATTAGGAGTAATAAGATCGGGGAGATTAACAAATTCTTTCATTGATGAAGAAAAGGGTGCTGGGTCAAATATAGAGAAGACTTTCTTTTCCCTTGCTACCTTCAAGGCTTCTACAGTGGTTTCTATGGGAATTTCTCCCTGTAAAAGGAGAATGTCACCGGGAGAAGAAAGATTGCTAAAGATTCCCACATCATCAACGGATACAAGCTGGTTAGTTCCTTTTATAATTACTATTTTGTTTTCCCCAGTTTCTGATACATTTATAAGTGCAGTGCCTGTAGATGTTCTTTCATCCTTTACAAATTGAAGATTAAGCTTCTTGCTCTTAAGTTCCTGAATCAAGACATCACCAAAAAAGTCTGCACCGACCCTTCCTATAAAGGTTACTTCTCCCCCAGCCAGCTTAGCAGCGACAGCCTGGTTCGCCCCTTTTCCTCCCTGGTTCATAATAAACCTGGTACCTACAATGGTTTCCCCAACCTCAGGAAACTTATCCGAGAAAACCACCAGATCCATATTCACCGAACCCAAGACAAAAATCACATCTGCCTTCTAAGAAAATACATAGTCATAATCTTACAATTATTCCAATACCTAAAAGATTCACCCTTTCCACTCTTAAAAACAACTTTTTTACTTTTTATAAACTTAACCTCTGCTATTCAAATGTATATATATTGTGTATATTCTATACCAAAAATTAACACAGTCAACTATTTTGGGTGATTATTTTATACACTTATATTAAAATAGAGTATAAATAATTATATTTATAAAAATCTTAAACAGAGAAGAATTTATTGGGGAGGTATTCAAAAAAAGAGGATGAAAGTCCAGGATTATATCAAAAGATTATTTTACGACTCCGAAATCGTAGAAAAGGATCCAGAGTGGGAAGTAATAAAATCTCAGGATAATATCAGAACAACATACCTTACAATGCTCTGGAATAGTAGGGTTCCTTACTCCAATGCACCAGAATCTCTGGTAGCCAGTTCCATACAGTCTTTAGAAAATCAAGGGTTTGATATGGCTAGAAGGGAAAAGCTGTTTAAAGAAGGGTTAAAAGCATTGGAAGAAAAGGATGTAAAAAAGCTGGAACTATTTACTCCTAAAATATTTTCCACCAATTATTTAAGGAGAATAAAAAATCATCCTTACCTGAAATTTTCACGACCTTCAAGCTTTGAGGAAGTATCTAAGGATTTCCCTATTATAAGTAAAGAAAAAATCAAATCCAGAGAAAGGGTCTATGGGGGCTTACTCGGAAGCATTATTGGTGGAGCTTATGGTACTCCCATAGAGGGTTATACATACTGGCAACTGGAAAAAAGATATGATAAATTTGACTACTATTTAAGACCTGTGAACACAATCAATGATGATATATGCTTTCAAATAGTCTTTCTATTAAAATACCTTAAAAAGGGTGATAAAATAACCTCTCGAGATGTAGCATATGGCTGGTTAAAATATATACCTTTTGGATGGTCAGCGGAGTTAATAGCGCTGGAGAATTTAAGAAGAGGCATCTTTCCACCTCAATCTGCAACACTCAATAATCCATTTGGCGAATGGATAGGTGCAGCCATGCGTGGAACTATGCCAGGTCTTATCTCCGCAGGTGACCCAAATAAAGCAGTTAGGTTGGCCTACACGGATGCTACTGTATCCCATTATCTTAATGGTGTATATGGAGAGATGTTTATATCAGCACTGACTTCTCTAGCTTTTATCTGTAATAATATTGAGGAAATAATTAACACTGGTAAAAAATTTGTACCGCATAATACTGAGCTATACTCGGTTATTGATGAAATTTTAAGTGAAATAAATAGGGATAGGAATTTTTTCAGACTGAGAGATTACATATACAGAAGATTTCAGGATTACAACTGGATTCATCTTTATCCTAATATAGCAGTGGTTTTAGTATCTCTTTTATTGGGAAAAGAAGATTTTCAAAAAACCTTAGAAATGATTGGCAAGTCAGGTTTTGATGTAGATTGCAATGGTGGTATGGCATTGAGTATCCTGGGCGTTTTAAATCCAGAAAGTATTCCACAAGCTTTAATAAAACCAATTACCAACAAGATAAATACTTACCTGAGAGGTATGGAAGAGATACAGGTAGATTACCTTGTAGATGAGATTATGAAAGCACAATAACATGAGTTACTTATGACAGTTAGCGAAAACAGAAAAAACCTGATCTGGATATATAATCAACTTTACCAATTCTTTGGTCCCCAGCACTGGTGGCCAGCAAGAACTCCTTTTGAAGTAATGATAGGTGCGATACTAACTCAGAACACTTCCTGGTTAAATGTTGAGAAGGCAATAAATAACCTTAAAAGGGATAACTTATTGGAGATAGAAAAGATAAAACATCTAAATACTGACAAACTGGCTTCAATAATCAAACCTGCTGGTTATTATAATATTAAAGCCAGAAGAATTAAAAACCTTGTAAAATTATTATGTTCAATATACTCAAGTGATTTTGATAAGATGTCTGACCTAGACCTTTCAAAACTAAGGACAGAACTCCTTTCTATAAATGGGATAGGACCCGAAACGGCAGACTCAATACTTCTTTATGCTCTTAATAAACCTGTATTTGTGATTGATGCTTACACCAGAAGGGTATTAGCCCGACACAATATTTTAGATGAAGAAGCTACTTATGAATGTTTTCAAATCTATTTCATGAACAACCTTCCTCATGACATAAGGCTCTTTAAAGAATTTCATGCCTTACTGGTTCAACTTGGAAAAAACATCTGCAGGAAGGTTCCTGCTTGTGATGTCTGTCCACTTAAAACCCTGAAAAACATATGATAGTGGTAAAATTCTAACTGGTAGGGATAGTCAATGATCCATAATATGAAGAAAAACAGTAATAAGAAAATAAATAACCTGTCGGTTTTTGATAAAAACTTTAAAGAAATACTAACTTCACAACTGGTTTCTATATCAGGTGGACTCATAGCAGGAATCGTTCTCGCTGTATACACTGATAAGATTTTCCTTATACCAGGAATGCTTATTCTACTTCCAGGATTTCTGGAAATGCGTGGAAATATTAGTGGCTCTCTTGCCTCAAGAATAAGCTCCGGTTTATTCTTAGGGGTGATTAAAACAGACAAGATCAATACCCCACTGATTAGAGGTAATATCCTAGCTTCCTTCCTGCTGGCTGTACTGGTATCCTTTGCTCTCGGTACTGTAACTTTTCTGTTAAATTTTTTGGCCTTTCGAATATTCACTCCGGAAATCATAATCATAGCTATTATTGCTGGATGTCTCGCTAATCTTGTGGAAATCCCTCTTACCCTTTTAACCACTCTCTACATCTTCAAGAAAGGGTACGATCCTAATAACATAATGGGTCCTTTTGTAACATCTACAGGAGATATAATCAGCATACTATCTCTCCTGATTGCGTTGGTGATAGTATGAAAAAGGTTACTGAACACCTTGAAAAGCTGAAAGGAACACCAAGGAAAAAACATCATTCTCTAATAGATGAGATTCATACTGAACATAGGATTTCCAAGAAGACCCTCTTTTATATAAAAGAATATGGACCAAAATCCAATGTTCCCAGAACCATCATCAGGGAAAGCGTCCTTATACTTCTACTGGCTTCGGCGGTTAGTTCTCTGGGAGGCTTCGCACTGGAAAGAATAAAAGTCACTTTTATCTCCCTCATGCCTTTAGTAGTCTTGTTACCTGCCTTAAATGACATGATAGGAGATTACGGAGTAATAGTATCTTCCAGGGTTTCTACTATGCTACACCAGGGTAAAATGAGGAAAAACTGGTGGTTGGATAAAGAGTTAAGGAAATTATTTCTTCAGATTTTGATTATTGCACTAATTACTACTGTTTTAAGTGTTCTTGTGGCCTTTTTTGCTTCCAAGTTTTCAGGTTATTCCACCAGCATATACACTACACTTAAGATTTTCTTTATAGCAATCCTTGATGTCTTGATAATTGTAAACATTTTATTTTTCACAAGTCTTAAAGCTGGATGGTATTTATATAAAAAGGAAGAGGATCCTAATAACTTTCTTATTCCTATTACCACCTCTATAGCAGATTTTGGTAATATGGTTCTTTTATGGGTTCTGGTAAGACTGCTTTTTTAAAAAAGAAGGCCCACTAACCTGTGCTTCAGAAAGCCTACCTTTTTATGAACTGGTCTCTTTCTGGTCCTACAGACACTGCTTTAATGGGTATATTTATAAGATTTTCTAAGTAATTTACATACTCCTTAGCTTCAAAAGGTAGGTCTTTAAAAGAGCGACAACTCACCAAGTTTCCTTCCCAACCAGGTAAGGTATCGTAAACAGGCAATAATCTTAAGAATTCGGTTATTGAAGCAGGAGGATGCTCTATCACTTTACCATCCAGGTTATAAGAGCTTGCTACCTTGATCTCTTTTAAACCACTTAAAACATCAAGCTTGGTTAGGATTATCTCCGTAGTCCCGCTTACAAAAGCAGTGTACCTTGCCAGAACACCATCAAACCACCCACATCTGCGAGGACGACCAGTAGTAGCCCCAAACTCCTTACCTTTCTGTCTTAGGTACTCTCCTGTTTCATTAACCTGCTCGGTGGGCAAGGGACCACCACCTACACGACTGATATAGGTTTTATACACCCCTATTACTCTATTAATGGATTTTAATGGTAAGCCAGTGCCAACAAGAGCTCCTCCTGTCATTGTATGGGATGAGGTTACAAAGGGGTAAGTCCCAAAATCAAGATCCAAAAGAGCGCCCTGGGCACCTTCTAATAAAATTTTCTTCCCGGAAGTGAGAGCTTCCTGCCAGAATGCAATTGAGTCAACAATGAGATCTTTTACTTCAGCAGTTTCCAATATCAAGTTAGATATAATATCATCAGCATTCAATAATGGTTTATTCAAAACCTGCAACAATAGATTAACCTCTTTTACTCTGTTAATAATGACATCTGCTAACTCATCTGGTTTCTTAAGAAGAGCGATCACAACTCCATCTCTTCTTGCCTTATCTCCATAAGCAGGACCTATACCTCTTCTGGTAGTTCCAATTTTTTTAGTACGTATTTCTTCTTCAATGTCTTCCAAAACAGGGTGATATGGTAAAACTAAATGCGCACGCTCACTTATATAAAGTTGTGGTTGAAAACCCATTTTCTTAAGATTATTTAACTCTTTTATGAGTTGTCCAAGGTCAATAACAACACCATTTCCTATCAAACCAACCACACCTTCATGAAGTAGGCCAGAAGGTAAGAGGTGAAAAATATATGTTTTGTCTTTTATTTTAACAGTGTGGCCAGCATTACTACCACCATTAAAACGAGCAACTATTTCATAATCTGCTGCAAGAAGGTCAATTATGCGACCCTTACCTTCATCTCCAAATTGCATACCTATTACTATATCAACCATTTTCTGATGCTCTTTTTCTTCCATGAATAATAATTACTCCTGACACCGTGCGAAAATATCTTCTACATTGGATAAATAAATATCAGGTTTACCAAGTTCATCCAGCTCTTGCCCACTTATAATAGAGACAAGATCGGGGTTATGTTTAATAGCATCTTTTAAATCAATTCCTTCATCCATAGCAGTATTAACCAAGCCCTGAACAATTTGATAAGCCTTACCTCTTCTAAGTCCTTTCTTTTGAAGAAGTACCAATAGCTCCTCTGAGTAAATATAACCATCAAGAAGTTTCAGGTTCTTCTCTATAAGGCTGGTATTTATCTCAAGGTTATTAACCACTTCAAAGAGAGTAAGATACATGTAATCAAGTAAAATAAATATTTCAGGAATAACAAATCTTTCAACCGAAGAATGGCTAATATCACGTTCATACCAAAGACTAACGTTTTCAAGTACCGGAGTAACTCTTGAGCGTATTAACCTGCTAATCCCGCATAATCGTTCGCACAAAATAGGATTTCTCTTGTGGGGCATAGCTGAAGAACCTTTTTGTCCTTTATAAAAAGGTTCGCTGGCTTCACCTACTTCAGTTTGTTGAAACAACCTAATCTGAAGAGCTATCCTCTCAATATTTGCAGTTGCCACAGCTGCTGTAGTTACAAGAAATGCTATCCTGTCCCGTGGAACTATCTGAGTTGATACAGGTTCAATTTCTAACCCTAATTCATCAAGAATTTCTTTTTCTAATGCAGGTGTTATGAAAGCATAATTTCCAACGGCTCCTGAAATTTTTCCAAAAGAAACTCCTTTAAGCGCATAAGATAGACGCTCCCTATCCCTCTTTAGGGAACTGAACCAACCTAGAATTCTCACTCCCAAGCTCAATGGCTCAGCATGCACACCATGAGTTCTGCCAATAGCCAATTGCTTTTTATACTGAGTTGCCTTACTTCTTAATGCACCAGAAGCCTTATTAAGACTATCCAGAAGAAGCTCACCTGCCTGCTTGAATAACAAGCCAAGTGCTGAATCTTCTATATCGTAGGAAGTAAGACCAAGATGTAAGTACTGTGATAAGTCTCCTATTTGTTCTTCAACACTTTGAACAAAGGCTAATAGGTCATGTCGTGAAGATTTTTCCAGCTCTTTGATTCGGTCAGTGTTGATGCTTGACAGGTTCCTTATTTTTTCAAAAACTCCTGTAGGAATCAGTTGGTGTCTTTCTCTAACCTTTAAGACAGCTAATTCTACCTCAAGCCAGCGATTTAACTTTGACTCTTCGGTAAATAAATCAAGCATCTCTTTTCTACTGTATCTTTTTAAAGCGTTCATGTATTATCCTCCGCTTATTATTCTACCAGATAAAGTAATTTCCCCTGAATTCTTCAACCAAATAAGGCATTTGCTAAATAACTATAACTATAAGAGAGGTTAGCAAAGTTAATAAGATTATAACTATATATGAATTATGCACTCTTTCTTGCTAATGAAAAGAAGTAATCTTCAATCAATTTATCAATTCTTCTTTGGTAATAGAGGAAGTGTCTTTTCCAGGTTCAGGGTAGTAACTATATTTCTGGCAATAAGCTTCACTTCTCGTTTGCTCAATTGGTATTTTCCAGGCATAATCAGGAGTAAGAAAATATCCACAACAGAACCAACCAGAACAATAAAGTTAAAAAAGAGCCACCGTAAAAGTAATTAAAGCCACAGTATAGAGATAGACTTTTGGAACGGTCCAGTTACTCAATTGTATCCTCCAAAATATTTCTATTTTTTGTTCTTTATTATTACTAAAAGAATGGTAATATTAACAATTGAAAGGAGAAAGCTCAAAATGCTGGAAATATCTTCAGAGAGTATTGATATCTTAAGATTTGTTAAAGACTATCATTTTTCTAAAATAACCCTGGATATAGAAACCCTTGACACAAGCAAACCAGCTATGTGGGATGAACCTATGGTTTCCTTTGCCATCTCTTTCATTCCGGATAATCTTATTCCTTTAGTAGTAGATATGCCTACTTTTGCATGGTGCATAGAAGATACTGAAGAAGAGGGGAAACTTTTATTAAGGTTAAAAGAAATATTTAATTATCTTAAAATAAGCACTCTCATAATCGGTCATAATGTAGCTTATGAACTTCAATGTAAGAAGTTAGAAGAATGGAATAATAAAACAGGATATGATATCCCTAAGATTATAAAAAGAGGAAAGGTTTGGGGACTTGACTTTAATTTTATAAAAGAATTCCCAACATATGATACTATTGATGTAGCTTATTTCAAACTTAATCATATAGAACATGGAATATTTGGGAATTATGGTCTAAAAAAAATATTGAAAAGTGAAGAATTAGAATCGTTTTTTAAAATTAAACGACCTTCAGGCTTACCAAAATTAGGGCCTGCTGTTAGTGAATACTTTAAAGATGGAAGATACAAGGAGATAATTCTATATAACTGCTCTGATGTCATTGTCCAATCCCTTTTTTATCGTTTTATGGAACATAAATTAACTGTTTGTCCGGAAAAAAATGGATTGATTTCAATTAAAAAAAACTGTGAACATATTCCCATTATTATTAAATTAGATGAAATTGAGACCTGGAAAAGTCTTATTAAGGAGGTTTAAATGAAGGCTATTATTGCTCTAAAACCTGAGGATAGTAAAAGACTTATCGCCAGAGGAGTGGTTTCTCTTCCTGAAGTTCATCAGGCTTTGGAAAAAGGTATTATCCACATTGCCCGTGGTACAACCTGTGCTTACGTCTTTGAAGAACTTACAGGAAGAAAAATTGATATTAATAAATATGTTGCAGGTTATATCGGAAATGGTGGACTAAGAGTTCTGCCAGCAAATGAGAGGTTAAAACCTTTTACCTTGAAAAAGGGGGAAGTACTGGAGATTGAACCAAACGAAGTGCTATCTGAGATGGGTTATGGTGATGTTTTTATTAAAGGAGGTAATGCTCTTGACTTTGAAGGAAGAGTTGGTGTTTTGTGTGCGAACAGAGAAGGTGGAACTATTGGAGGAGCAATAGGTACAATAACCGCTCGGGGTATCCACCTTATTATGCCTATAAGCCTTAGAAAGCTGGTTCCCAACATACCTAAGGGTGCAAATCTTGGTGGTATTGATGAGTGTGACTACACTATGGGAGAAAAAGTAGCCTTATTCCCTGTTATCAATGGCAAAGTAATAACAGAGATTGATGCCTTCAAGCATCTATTTGACGTAGAAGCTACTCTTATAGCACAGGGTGGTCTGGGAGATATGGAAGGAGCTTTAATATTTGGATTAGTTGGAGAAAAAAATCAAGTCAACAGAGTCATTGAAAACCTTTGTCTTCCAAAAATCTATCATGGACAAACTTAATCTTTCTGAAAAAGTAGTTGTTATAACGGGTGTTTCTTCAGGTCTTGGGAAAGAACTATTGCGTGTTTTTCTTGAGAACAAGACTAAAGTAGCAGGTATTGTAAGGAGAGAAGAAAGCTTAGCTATCCTATCAGAAGAATCCAGAGGGTACAAGATAAAACCTCTATTACTTCATGGTGACATTAGCAATCCTGGGAAGATTAAAAATATGGTTGAGAAAGTGGTAGATTACTTTGGAGGTATTAATATCCTTATCAATAACTCAGCAATTAATTTTCCGAGTCCGGCTATGAAATATACTATCCATGAATGGAAAGAGACATTGAATGTAAATCTCACTGCACCATTCTTACTTGCTCGCGAGTCATATGAATATATGAAAAAAAGAGGTGGTGGTTTAATTATTAATATTACCTCTGTAGAAGGAATTCTTCCTACAAATAATCCCCCTTCTATCGCTTATAGTGTTTCCAAAGCTGGATTAATTCAACTTACTAGAGCTCTAGCAATAGAGTGGGGAAAAGATAATATAAGAGTTATTGCTGTAGCGCCAGGACCTTTCCCTTCTTTGATGACAGAAGAATTTTTCAATGATGAACAATTTTCTCAACTAAAGGAAAATTGGCTTAAGAAAATACCTTTAGGAAGGACAACTACTACCTATGAGATAGCACAGTCTATTGTAGCCTTAGCCACTCCTGCCTTCAGTTATGCCACAGGAACAGTTTTCGTTCTTGATGGTGGATTAACGGCAGGATTGTAAATTCTATCTTTTTATCTTATCTATTCCCATATATTTTCTTAGCACTTCCGGAATGAGAATACTCCCATCAGATTGCTGGTAATTTTCCATTATAGCGATGAGGGTTCTTTCTATGGCAACAGCTGTACCATTCAAGGTATGAACAAACTCAACTTTATTCTTTCCTTCTCTGTATCTAATATTAAGTCTTCTGGCTTGAAAATCTGTGCAGTTAGAAGTAGAATGAGTCTCACGATATCTCCCCTGACCTGGCAACCAGACTTCAATATCATACTTTTTCGCTACAGGAAAACCTAAGTCACCAGTACACATTAATACTACCCGATAAGGGATCTCCAAACTCTGCATAATCTTCTCTTCTAATGAGAGAAGAAATTCATGCTCATTTATAGACTCCTCCTTCTTACAAAAACTGAACATCTCAACTTTATCAAATTGATGAACTCGAAAAATACCCTTTACATCTTTTCCGTAAGAACCTGCCTCTCTCCTAAAACAGGTCGAAAATCCAGCATATCTCAAAGGAAGTGTATTTCCATCAAGAATCTCGTCTTTAAGCATTGGTCCTATAGTCTGTTCTGAAGTAGCTGCTAATCTTAGTTCGTCTGAAGGTACCTTATACATCTCCTGATCCATTTGAGGTAGATAACCCATACCTATAAAGATATCCTCCTTGGCTAGAACAGGGGGTATAAGTGGAATAAAACCTTCGCTTACAAGAATTTCCATAGCATACATTATTAGAGCAAACTGAAGGAGAACAGACTCTCTTTTAAGATAATAAAAACGAGAACCAGAGATCCTGGAGGCCCTCTTAAGATCAATTAAATCCAGGCTTTCTCCAAGTTGAATATGGTCTTTGACTTGAAAACTAAAATCGAATAGTTCTCCCCATTTTCTAAGAACAATATTTCCATTTTCATCTTTCCCTTCTGGCACATCATCTTGAGGTAAGTTAGGAAGCTCCATAAGAAGTTTATTAAGAATTTCATCAACTTCTTTTAAGTCAACCTCAATCTTTCTTACAGTGTCAGAAAGCTCTCTTGCCTTTAATATGCTTTTTTCTTTATCTTCTCCCTTTAGAGTAGCGATTTCCTGAGATACTTTCTTCAGATCAGCTCTTAAAATCTCCAGTTCTGCTACAATCTTTCTTCTATCTTTATCTTTATTAAGAATCATGTCTAAATCAATAAATAATTGCTTCTTCCTGATCCCTTCCTTTACTTTTCCTGCATTTTCTCTGATATATTTAAGGTCAAGCATAAATCCTCCTTAATACTACACACTATTTTCATAATATCTACTTTTTATTTTATATCATCTATAGAGATAATGTTCAGATTTGACCAAGATATGATTTATAAAAGAGTAACACTAATAATAATAATAGAGTTATAATTATTAATGTCTTGACTGTACTCAAGCAGAAATCTAAAAAAAAAGTGTTTAACTAAAGCTACCTAAAAAAGTATTAAGGAGGTAAATATTATGATTTTGATTGGAGAGAACATCCATATCCTGTCAAAGGCTGTATCAGATGCCATAAAAGAAAAGAATACCAAGTATTTGCAGGATTTGGCTGTTAAACAGGCAGAAGCAGGTGTAGATTACATTGACTTAAATATTGGGCCAGCTCGAAAAGATCCTGAAATAATGCTCTGGATTGTAGAATCTATTCAAGAGGTTGTAAACCTGCCATTATCCCTGGATACTACTAACCCTAAAGCCATGGAAGCAGGACTTTCAGTATGTAAAATTAAGCCATTGATTAACTCTGCTTCAGGTAAGGAAGAAAGTAAATTGGAAATGCTTCCTTTAGCCCAAAAGTACAACTGTGATGTTATAGTATCTGTATTGACAGATAGAGGAATACCCACTGATGCTACCTCCAGAGCTGAGGCTATTATGGAAACAGTAGCTTATGCTAATGAGCTTGGTATTCCAAATGAAAACATCTGGGTAGACCCCATAATGATGCCTATCTCAGTAGACCAGCAGCAAGTAGTAGAACTAATAGAGTTCATGCAGATGTTACCTGAAATTGCACCTGGGATAAAATCTTCTATTGGTCTATCAAATCTATCTAATGGTACGCCACATCATTTAAGGGCAATCCTTAATAGGATTGAGCTTATAATTCTTCAGAGATACGGTCTCTACTCTTCTATCGTGGACAGTTTTGACCATGAGCTGGTTGATTTAATGAAAGGTAGGTTACCTAAAATAGTTGACATTATCTACAAAACTATGGATGACGAAATAGACCTTTCCAGTCTCAGTATAAATGAATTAAATATAGCAAAAACAGTCAATGTTCTGATGGGAAAGACTCTATATTCCCACTCCTGGCTGGAAATCTAATCGAAAGGTAGGTATTAAAAAAGGTGAAAGAATTCTTAGAATCCTATAAAGGAGAAATAAAAGAAGTCGTCCTGGGGAAAGAAGGTAAATCACTGATTATAGGTGGAGAAAATACCCTTCCATTTCACACTTTTGAGGGTAAAATGCCCCATCTACCTGTCCTGGCTTTAGAAGTATGGGACAAAGAACCAGAAAATTGGCCAGAACATCTCTTGAGCAATTTCTCTGATGTAATTTCCTCACCCTTAAAATGGGCTAAAAAGTGTGTGGATGTATTCAAAGCCGATCTGGTATCCTTATACCTTGCTTCCACAGATTCAGATGAGTTCGACTCTACAAAGGTAGCATTAATGGTAAAAGAGATAGCTGAATCTCTTCCTGTACCTTTAACTGTTCAGGGTATCGGAGATAAAGATAAAGATGTTATTGTGCTAAAAGAAGTTGCCAAAGTGTGCGCTGGCGAAAGCTTGCTTTTAGGTCCAGTTGTTAAGGAAAACTACGAAGAAATAGGCAAAGCAGCTCTGGAATTTGGACACTCTATAATTGTCCAGAGCCCTCTTGACATAAACCTGGCTAAAGAACTAAATGTAAAATTAAGTAAATTCTTCCCCAGAGATAAAATAGTTATAGACCCACTATCTTCTGCCCTTGGTTATGGACTTGATTACACTTTCTCAATAATGGAAAGGATAAAACAGGTAGCAGTTATACATGGAGATGACCTTATGAAAATGCCCATGATTGCCAGTATTGGACGCGAATGCTGGAAAACTAAGGAAGCTAAAGAGAGTAAGGAACAGGGAGTTCTCTGGGAAGCCATCACCGGGTTAACCTTTACACTTGCAGGCTCAAATCTGGTGGTTATGAACCACCCCGAAAGTTTAAATTTAATAAGAAAATTAATAAAGTAGAAAAACACATTATTAATAAAAATAGTAAAAGTAAGCGGATAATACTGCCTAAACAGATAATTCTCACGGAGAGGAAGGGTAGTTTCGGAGGTATCAGAGATGAAAGTTAAGGACCTTGTATTATATGGTGTTTCCGAAGAATATATTAATACCCTCCTCTCCTTTAATTTGACAGAACTCTACCCTCCTCAAGAAGAAGCCATCAAAAAAGGTATCCTTTGTAATAATACTTCTTTTGTAATTTCTTCACCCACAGCTTCTGGAAAGACTTTCATAGCAGAGATGACAATATTGAAAACGCTTTTGGAAAAAACAGGTAAAGTAATCTATTTAGTTCCTTTAAAAGCTTTGGCAAATGAAAAGTTTGAGGAATTCTCCAGCAGATATAAACCCCTCGGATTTAGAGTTAGCCAGAGTACAGGTGATTACGATAGTCTGGACCCATGGCTTGAAAAAAGTGATATTATTATTTCCACTAACGAGAAGATGGATTCTCTAATCCGCCATCGCGTCTCCTGGCTAATGGACGTAAGCCTGGTTATAGCAGATGAAGTCCATCTTATGGGTGATCCAAATAGAGGACCAACTCTTGAGATAGTTCTGGTTCGTTTAAAATCCCTCAATCCGAGAATACGTCTAATCACTTTAAGCGCTACCGTACCAAATGCTATAGAAATAGCAAACTGGCTCAAAGCAACCCTGGTAGAATCCACCTGGCGACCTGTTCCCCTAAAGGAAGGGGTGTATTTCGGTGGAACCATTGTCTTCAAAGATGGAAGTATGCGTTGGGTTAATGAAAAAACAAAAGTAGACATGGTAAATCTTGCTATAGATACAATAGAGGAAGATGGGCAGGTACTTATTTTTGTTAATACCAGAAAATCTACAGAAGCAACAGCTCACAAGGTTTCAATAGAGGTTGGCAACAGGTTATCTGAAGAAGATAAAACCCTTCTTACTGATACCTCGCAGGAAATATTAAACACGCTGTCTGAACCTACCAGAGTATGTAAGAAATTATCTGAATATGTAGCATATGGAGCAGCTTTTCACCATGCTGGTCTTCATTACAAGCAAAGAAAATTAATTGAAAATAATTTCAAGGATAACAAAATTAAAACTTTAACTTCCACTACTACATTAGCCATGGGTTTAAACCTCCCCTCAAGAAGAGTAATAATCAGAGACTGGAGAAGATATGAATCAGGTTACGGTATGCGACCTATTCCTGTGATGGAAATAAAACAAATGTCAGGAAGAGCTGGCAGACCAAAATATGATGATTATGGTGAGGCAATAATAATAGCTAAAGATAAGAGAGAAGAAAAGTTTATTTTTGAAAATTATATAATGGGCAAGCCAGAGTGTATTGATTCACAGTTAGGAAGCGAATCTGTGCTTAGAACTCATGTTCTTGCCTCCATAGCAGGTCTCTTTGCTATGAGCGAAGGAGACCTTTTCAATTTCATGGGGCAAACCTTCTTTGCCTTCCAAAGAAGACCAGAATCTCTTCATCACATATTGCGTGACATCCTGTTCTTTCTGGAAAGGGAAGGTATGATTGAAAAAGTAAAGAGTTCTACTAAAAACAAATTAAATTCAAAAATCCGGGCAACCCGATTCGGTGAAAGAGTATCACAATTATATATTGACCCTCTATCAGCTGCCGTTCTTAGAGATACTCTTATCCTTGCAGAAGAAAAAAATATCATGACCCCTTTCTCTTTTTTCTACCTCCTCTCTACCCTTCCAGATATGATGGTCCTGACTTTGAAAAAGAAAGATTTAAGGGAAATGCAACTACTCTTCAAAAAACACAGAGATGAACTACTAACTTCTAATGACTATCCAACCGATGATACTTTAGCTCAAATTAAAACTGCTACTGCTCTGATGAGTTGGATAGATGAAAATTCGGAGGACTTAATAACCGGTAGATTTGAAATTGGTCCAGGAGACCTGTATACCATGGTAGAGCGATCGGACTGGCTTTTGTATTCTTCAAGTGAAATAAGCAAAATTTTCAACCTAAAAGAAGCACATAAAGAGCTTACAAGGTTAAGAAAAAGGGTAGCTTATGGTATTAAAGAAGAACTTCTCCCTCTCGTAAACCTTGATGGAGTTGGTAGAGTTCGTGGAAGAAACCTTTATCAAGCAGGGTATAAGTCCCTGAAAGATTTAATGCAAGCAAGGGTTGAAGATATATCCAGAGTTCCTGCAGTTGGTAAAGCTCTGGCTGAAAGCATTAAAAAACAGGTATCTCCTGATAATAGCTTTGCCCCTCTCTGATTATTTCCCTCAGCTCCAAGGTGTTCCTTTATATTATAAAATTCTAACTCTGGTTATTTACCTTGTGCTGCAAAATACAACTGTAAGAATAAGCGTTCAAATGCTTGAAAATCTATTTGATAGATTTGGGGAGAAAGTAAAGTTTGATGGGAGAATTCTTTCAACCCTTTGAGAACCAAAAGATATGGAAAAATCTACAGAACAAGAAATAAGAAACTTGAAAGTTGGGTATAGGGCAAAGTTCTTTAGGAAAATTACAGAGCAGTTTGTTAATAAAGAAATTAACGAATTCACTTTAAGAAAAATGCCTAAAGAAGAAGTCAAAAAAGAGATGTTAAAACTCTATGGGATTGGCCCTGCTTCTGTTGAATATTTGCTTTTTGAACATTTTTACTTTCTCGATGGTTTAGAAACAATCCCACCCTGGGAACAAAAAATAATGTCAATCTTGATATTTAATTAAAAATTAGCCACTGCAAAAGAAATTTTGGAATTTTTTGAAAAGAGGTATCTTGGGTGGGAGAAATTAGCATTTCATTATATTTGGGAGGATATCTACTGGAAAAGAAAACACCAACATATTGAATGGTTGGAAAAAGAGATAAGATTATAACCATACCGTATAAAGTGTGCGAGCAACTTCATATAACAGCGTGTTTCGACGCTTTGCTAAATCCCTCTGGCACTTCGCAAAGCCCATGAAAGTTGTGCGAAATTGCGGGTGAGAAGACTGAAGGCGATAAAAACAAGATTTGTATAAATGAGGAAGGAAAGAGATATTCTATACAGCGCACTCAACTATATAGTGAACTTGTTTTAAAACAACCCCAGTTGGCAGTTTATAATCTTTATACCAGAAGAATTAAAAGCTTTTACAGCCTCAAATAAGAGTCCCTTATATTGAGGAAGGAGCTTCCATAAGAAAGAACATCTCACTTCTCTGCCCTGAGAGGTGAGGATTAGCTGGACCAAGGATTCAGCTTGAGGAGTTAAGGAAAGAGAAGCAGTCTTGTTCTGATGGGCGAAACAATCCCAGAAACAACTGGTAATCTTAATACCTAATCTATCCAGCTCCCTACCTATAAGAAACGTGTCGACCTCCCACAGAGAAGAGGAATTTAGATAAAGTGTACAGGGCCTATCCTTCCTATTAGAAGAAAGTTCTATTAAAGCCCCATCTAATGTGAGACTGCCATCTCCTAAAGCCTTTTTTAACAGTTCCAAATTACTACCCACCTGCCACCACAGGGATGAGCTTAATCTCTCCTTCTCCCAGAATATCTCCAGGACTGGAAAAGTTACAAACCTTATTTCCTATGATAAGCCTTAGGTTTGCCTCTCTGCTTAAATCAAAGCCATAGTTGTTTTTAACCCAGGTAAAAAGTTCTTGCAGAGTACTAATATCTTCATCTACTAAAGCTTCAAAAACACCACATAATAAAGCATATCTACCGTAGAATTTAATCTTACAGCGAGGCAAGTCCCAACCTCCTTAAGGTCTCTGGAGTTGGCACACCATTTTCATCCCAACCATGAGCCTTATAGTACTCATCAAGCATTACTTTAAGGTGAACTGTGGAGCCGGAAGCCGGTCCCTCATTTAAAGGTTCCTCTATAAATCTCCGAGGCAGTTGATCATCTTCTTGAGGGTTCATTCCTCTTTTAAGGTTGAAAAGCCTCTCCAGGTTAAAAGCTCTCTCTGCAATAAAGAAAAGTTCAGACTCAGCAACCTCTTCTCCTGTAGTATAAGAGATAAGTTCAGCTATATCCCTGAGAAGTAGAGCATAGGTGGCAAAGGTAGTGTATTTACACACCGAGGCTGAATCAGCTATTACGGAAAAATACTCATGCCACAGAACCATGGGGACTTTGCCCTTCTCGGTATAGGGATCCACACATTCTTCATTCCCGAACCACTCCATTCCTTTCCGGGGTTCCATTGATAAAAGTTCAAAGTTAGGTAAGGCTGTGAGATGGTCTCCCCCTCTGTTAGCTGTCGCTTCAGATAGAGCGAATCCTTTGCCTGTCCTTACATCAAAAGCTGGTAGTTCAAGGCCCTTAACTTCCAGTGCAAATGAGTCTGAAAATGGAATCTTTTCCTTCATCCTCCTAACTCCATCAGCAAGAAAATCGCCTAAACCTTCTCTGAAGGCGGTCTTCCTCAGTAGCTCTATAACAAGATCTCCGTCACCCCAGGGTAGTTTTTCTTCTATTAGGCCATTCTGTGAGGCTTCCATCAAAAAGGCGATAGAGGTACCTGCGGAAATGGTATCCAGACCTAAATCATTACAAAGATAGTTAGCATAGATGATCTTCTCTAAATCTCTGACCCCCACCCTTGAACCCAGGCAAACGAGTGTCTCATACTCCGGTCCACCTCCTTCCATTGCGTAAAGAGGATTTTCAACTTTTACATAATTCTTACAGTTTAGAGGACAGACCCAGCAGGCTTTTTTGTTTTTATAGTGTTTTAAATGGAGACTGACTGAGGAGATATTCTCAAAACCATCAAAGACACCCTTCTGGGCATTATAGGAAGACAAACCACCTGAAGCCTGAGCAATATCCACCAACATAGAAGTTCCGAAACGAGAAAAATCTGGATAGGTCCTGTCTGACTTAATTTTCTGGTGAGCTTCCACAACTTTCTTGAAAAAAGAGCGAGGGTTCCTTATCCTAATATCCTGACTCCCTTTAACTACAATAGCTTTAAGTCCTTTACTGCCAAATACTGCCCCCAATCCTGTTCTTCCTGCTGCATCCCATTCACCATTTAATACACAGGCATATAGCACACTGTTCTCTCCTGCTGGTCCTATTCCTAATATTTTTACTCCCTCACCATGAGTCTCTTTGATAATTCTATTTGTTTCTAGCAACCCTTTACCCCACAGATATCTCGCTGATAAGAGTTTAACTGAATCATCTTCAATATAAAGATAGACAGGGTCGGAAGATATTCCTCTGATAATCAAAACATCATATCCTGCCCGTTTGAACTCGGGACCAAAGTGACCACCGGAGTTGCTGTAGCCTATTAGTCCTGTTAAAGGAGAGATGGATTCTATTGTACACCTCCCACTGGCAGGAGCCAGAGTCCCGGTCAATGGGCCTGTGGATATGATTAAAAGATTATCTTTGCTAAAGGGAGAAACAAAAGGTGGAAGAAAATCATTTAGGATCTTAACACCTAAAGCTCTTCCCCCTAAATAGTCTTTCCTCCAGTCAGTTGGCAGAGAAGTGGCTTTTATCTCTTTACTCCCTAAATCCACCCAGAGAACTTTGCCTTGATAGGACATTAGATGTTCACCTTGACTTTATTTGCAATTCTATTCTTAAGGGATAAAGCGCCTGGAGCACAGACTTTTACACAATGAGGGTCACCATTACATAAATCACAGATGTAGACTCCTCCCCAGAGGAGTTCTATATGTACTCCAGCATAAGGACAGGCCTTTACACAATCACCACACAAATCACAAAGTTCTGGTATCAAAATCAAGACACCGAAAGACTCTACAAGAGCCTGTCTACGACAGGCAGGGATGCATTTAAGCTCTTTGCAGTGAATACAAACCCCGATTTCTACTTTCATACCATCATCCTTAACTCTAACCCTGCTCCTTAAGGAATTAACAACCCCATAATGAGAGAGGGAACATACTGCTTCGCAGGCTTTGCAGGAGGTGCAGAGTTCAGCCTTTATTTCTCTTAATTCCATAAAAGTCCTCCTTTAAGAAGACTGAATTCGGTAAACCCTAAAATAAAATAAGGTTGCTTACTTTCCTCTTGAGGTTCTAGGAAAGCAGTTACTATAATTTTTTCACCCTGCGGAAGGATGAAGTGTTTATCCTTATATCTCACTTCTCCGCCAGTCTTCATCTCAAAGAGACGGGACAACTCCTCCTCCCAGTTCAATATTTTTAGATCATCTATAAAGATATCTTCCCTTCTCCCCAGAAAAGCCAGAACCTCAAAGGGGTGAAGGGTTAATCTATCCTGCTTACTTTTTAGACAGGTCGTAATAATCACCGATTGAGGAGTATTATCTTTCACGAGCTGGAAAGGATCCACCTCCTGACCCTGCCTGGTCTTTTCAAGGAGATCTAATAAATAAGAAGTTAGGTATCCCTTTATCTCCCGTGGCATCAAAGCCTCAAGAATCAAAGACCAGTTTCTTTCACCCAGAGCTTCAAGTAGAGGTTCAGGGTAGTAAAGGATATTAACCTCTTCCAGAGCTTTGACCTGTGGTATATGAGAAAGAGGAGATAAACCTTTTGCAGGGCACACCTGCACGCAAAAACCACACCCCGTACATAACTCTTTGACAATCCCTATCTCCTTGGAAAGAGAGTCTAGATAAAGAGCCTTAGCCTCTGTTAGTGCACAAGCAAAAACACAGCGACCACATAGAATGCACTTACCTCTTTCATAAACTAGACTATGTGGCCAGATCCTGATCTTACCTTCCACCAGCGGAGCAACTTTATAGTATGAAGAAAAGTCTACACCTACTTCTCTACCCCTGTCTATTAGCTCGCAGAGGGGCTCCTTAAGACAGGTTAAACACTGAATCTCGTGTTCCTGCCATAATAACTCGAGGATTCCCTTTCTCAGGTTATTTAGTTTTGGAGTTTCAGTAAATACTTTTAAGTCTTCTCTTGCTGGATAATTGCAGGATGTAGTCACTTCACCATCATTGATTTCCACTAAACAGATACGGCAGTGCCCTCCAGGATGAACACCTCTAAGATTGCAAAGGGTTGGTATGTAATAACCATTTCTTCTAACTACATCCAGAATGGTTTCTCCCGATAAAAATTCAACTTTTCTGCTATTTACTTCCAAGTTCTCCTCCAAAGTCTTTATAAAACTTCCTTAGAAAAATGCTTGCTCCTTTACCCAAACCACAGAGCGATGCCTTCGTCATGAGATAAAGAATCTCCTCTCTTATATATTCAGGGAGATAAGGCCTTCTGAATAATAGGGATAAGCCGGACCTACAAGGAACACACTTCCCACAGGATTCGGTTAAAGCAGAGTCTAGAAAAGAAACCAGGTATTGAGAAGGTGAAAAGGGTTCCTCCAGAACCACCAGACCTGCGCCCAAGCCTGTACCAAAGTTCCTAAAGCTTTCAAAACTATAAGGCACTTCAAGCTCTTCTCTCCTATTAAGAATTATTCCACCCAATCCTCCAATATGAACACCAACATAATCATTAGATAAAAAAGATAGCAAGTCTTTAACTTTTACACCAAGTGGTGATTCTCCCACATATGTCCCAGAAGAAGTTGTTACGGTTATGATCTTTGTTCCCTGGTTACAATTCTGACTACCCATTTCGGAATATCCATTACCATTAAATAGAACCAGGCTTAACTGAGCCAGAGTTTCCACATTACTCACCACCGTTGGGTAACCGAAGAGACCTTTCTCCACAGGATAAGGAGGTTTATCCAGAGGAAATCCAGCAAAAACCCTCTTATCTATTAAAGATATGAGGGCAGTTTCCTCTCCCTCCACATATCTTCCCCTGGTAAAAAAGAGATGTATCCTGACCTTTAAAAGGTCTTCCACCATATGAAAATAGGGTTTCAGCCTATCTCCTTCAGATAAATATTCATGTCTTAAAGCAAAATATACTTCACTAACGCCAAGGGTTTTAATGGAAGCAGCCAGAGCCAGAACTATTCGCTGAGGCGACCTCCTCAAAAGGAAGAAGTCGCTATATATCCCCTTTTCTCCTTCACAACCGTTAGCTATCAATATGCGAGGAGGTCTGTTTTTTAAAGCTAATTGCCACTTTAGGTGAAGAGGAAAGCCTCCGCCCCCCCTACCTCTGAGATTACTCCTCTCAACTAAGTGAATAATCTCTTCAGAGCTCAAACTCTGTAATCTTTCTAATACTTCACTCAGACTTATATCCCGTAGGATTGACTCTAAGTAGGGAGGTTTGGTCAAAGTTGTTATTCGGGGTATAACCTTGCCATGCAATTCAACTTTCAAGTATAGATACCTCCTTCCTTAATCTATGAAATAAAACAATCCTATTTCTTGCCCAACTCTTTTTCAATCTTCGACTTCAAATCATCTCTTATCTCTCTGAAAACAACCCTGATTTCTTCTTCGCTACCTGTCGCCTCTGCAGGGTCAGGGAAACTCCAGTGAAGATATTTTGTCGCTGTTCCGGGGAAAAAGGGACAGGTAGCCCTGGCTTTATCGCACACTGTTATTACAAAATCAAATTCCTGTCCCAGGAACTCCTTCAGGGACTTTGATCTGTGATGAGATATGTTAATTCCTATCTCATCCATGACCTCAATAGATTTCGGGTTGACATTAGACGGGTGAGAACCAGCGCTGAAGACTTCAAAATTGTTTCCATAAAAGTGACGCAAAATCCCTTCAGCCATCTGAGACCGGGCAGAGTTCTGGGTACAGAGAAACATAACCTTTTTTTTCACCACAGGATTATCCTCTATTAATCGGGGAGGACATAGAAAAGCATAGCGATGTAATGACTAATACTACCACCAAGAACAAAGAGGTGCCAGATTGTATGGTTAAATGGGATCTTTCTAATAGCAAAAAATATTACTCCCAGGCTGTAAAATAAACCACCAATAATCAACCAGATAACTCCTCCTGCAGGTAATCTCTGAAGCAAGGGGCCAAAAGCCACAACAGCTAACCAACCCATTAATAGATAAAATGTAGTAGAAAGAATTTCATACCTTGTCTTAAAAATAATCTTATAAGTTATTCCCATAAGACCTAATCCCCAGATAATACCAAGTATAGTCCACCCCCATATTCCTCTTAAAGTCACCAGGGCAAAGGGAGTGTAAGTGCCTGCTATTAATATATAAATTGCAGAATGGTCTATTATTCTGAAGATGCTTTTTACTTTCTTTTGCTGGAAACTATGGTAAAATGTAGAAGCTGCATATAACAAAACCAGGCTGGAACCATAAATACTAAAACTAACTATCCGCCAGACATCTCCTTTTGAACTTGCCAAAACCAGTAACATAACCAGACCAAAGATACTCAATCCAAAGCCAATTCCATGAGTGATACTATTAGCTATCTCTTCAGCAAAACTTTTTATTCTGGACCTAATCATCCCTGCTACCTCCAACATCATGATCAGGTAAAAGGTCTTCTGCTTCCCTAATTGCTTTGAAAGTATAACTACCCAAACCAACAAGAGCCCCTAACAACCCAAAAATTATAAACATTAAACTCATCCCTGAACCTTTATCAGTACCGACTAACCAACCAAAGGATAAGGCGAGAGTTGAATTATTACTCATAGCAGGTTCAAATACATAATCAGCCAGTGGACCTGCAATAAGCATTGCTACAGGAGCGGTTATCTGGGCAATTAATCTTCTGACAGCAAAAACGCGCCCCTGTACATCAGGTGCTACCTTAGCCTGCCATATTCCCTGGTTGGAACCGTTAATTATAGGCAAGAAGAATGATGCAAAGAAGGAAGCTATCATCCATATTGGAAGGTTATGGCCAGCTCCCATCAAAACCATGCCCAGAAGGCTACTTCCCACCATCCCCAGTAATACTCCATGTACTCGTTGTTTTGGCCCTCCCCATATACTTAATAAAAGAGCACCGAGAACTCCACCAACACCTGAGGTTGACCAAACGCTTCCCAGAATCACAGAATTATTTCCAGTACGAGCAAGAATCATTGGTGCAAGGACGGTATAGGCAATAGTGGCCATAAAGTTACTGGCAAAAAATACCAGTTGAAGACCCAGAAGACTTGGTCGTTGTAAGATATATTCAAATCCATATAGGGATTCCCGCCAGATACTTCCTTTCCCTTTCTGACCAGCTTCGGTTTTAGGAGGTTGAGGTATATACACCATAAGGAGAGCACCAATAGCAAAAATAAAAGTTAATATATCAATGGTCATAACACCTGCTATTCCAATAAACTTAAGTAAAATCCCAGCCAATATAGGAGCAGCAATTACTGAAGCTGAGTCGGCCAGAGAAAGCATTCCACTTGCCCTCGTATAGTGTTTTTTGGGAAGCATCATAGTTATAGCAGCAGAGTAGGCAGGAAATTGGAAGGCCTGGAAGGCGCCTGTTATGGCACCAGTAATAAACAGGTGCCAGATCTGAAGTTTGCCTGTAATATACAGTGTAAGAACTATAATAGTCATAATCCCTGCTATAAGGTCAGTCATTATCATGATTGTTTTTCGATTCCACCTGTCCACAAGAGCACCAGCTATGGGGCTTAATATAACAGTAGGTCCAAAAGAGAAAAAAGCCACCAGCGCCAGGGCAGTTACCTTACCTGTTATCTGCCATGCCCAGATTGTCAGGGCAAAACCGGTCATAGTTGTTCCAAGCAGAGAAACTAATTGCCCAAACCAGACCACCGTAAAACCAGGCATCCCGGTAAAACGATTTCTTTCATCATTAAAGGATTTATCTTCTGAGCTATTAGTATTTTTTACTTCATCCAAATTTATTCTTCCTCCAACTAATATATAGGGATGATTCTCACGTACTTAAAAAAAGTTTTCAATTACATTCAAGTAAGCTGTTTTTATCTTATTTCATAGAAGCACAATGGCTATATAATACATCGTTCAATATTTTATTTAAAGCCGCTGATGATTTTATCATGAGCTCATCTTCATCAATAAATAGTAGTTTGCCATTTAAACATAATGGTTTACCGTCAACAATGGTGGACTCTACTGAATAAGCATTTAATGCATAAACCAGGAGAGAGTAAGGATTAGCCTCACCAATAGGCCAGGCATTAATCTTTTTGGGATTTATGATAACCATATCTGCTTTTTTCCCCACTTCTAAACTACCAACCTCTTTATTTAGACCCAGGGCTTTTGCACCTCCCAGCGTTGCCAGAGTAAAAGTAGTTTCCGCAGGCATAGTTGTAGGTCCATGAATTGGCTTTTGTATTAGGGAAGCGAGACGCATTTCCATGAATACATCCAGATTATTATTACAGGGAGCACCGTCAGCACCTAACGAAACATCAATACCCATTTCCAACATTTTTGGGATTGGTGCTATACCTGATGCCAGTTTAAGGTTAGAAGAGGGACAGTGGAGTACTTTTGTTCCAGTATTCTTGAGCGTTTCCAGCTCTTTTTCGGTTACATGTACACAGTGAGCTAAAAGAAGATTTTCTCCAGTTAGTCCTAACGAATCGAGGTATTCAATATTATCCTTTCCAAATCTTTCTTTTACAAGTCTCACTTCTTCTCTGTTTTCTGAAGCGTGAGTGTGAAGTAAGAGGTTATTTTTTTGAGCTAATTCTTTAGCACTAATAAGGAGTTCTTCAGTAGAAGATATAACAAACCGAGGTGTAACTGCATAACGAATCCTACCTCCATCTTTAAGATGAAATGTTTTTATGAGTTCTTCAGTTTCCCTGAGAGTATTTGAAGTTCTTTCTTTTAACAGATCAGGACTATCAGATCCAAAATCCATCATTACTTTCCCACAAGTGGCCCTTATTCCTGTCTCAAGTAGAACATCAAAAACCACTTCGCTATGGTGAACAGTAGCCATATCTAATATACAGGTGGTTCCACCTCTAATGAGTTCTGCCACTCCCAGTAATGCTGAAATCCTTATAGTTTCTTTATCAAGAGAAGTTTCAAAAGGTAAGATTCTTTTTTTTAACCAGTCTAAAAGCTCCAGGTCATTTGCTTGATTGCGAAAAAGTGTCTGAATTAAGTGAATGTGAGTCTGTATCAACCCTGGAATTACCCATTTACCTTCTGCATCTATTACCAGGTTAGCTGTGTTCCGGGAACTTTCAAGCTCTTTTATAATGTTCCCTTCTACATAAATATCGCCTTTGAACACCCTTCTTCGGGGGTCCATAGTAATTAATAGTCCATTTTTTACCAGAATGGATGAGTTCATAAACGTCCATTTCCCATTATCAGAGCCATCAATGCTTTCTGAATGTGGAGCCTGTTTTCTGCCTCATCTTTAACTACTGAATGTGGTCCATCAATGACCTCATTAGTGACCTCAAATCCCCTGTCAGCAGGAAGGGGGTGCATATATAGAGCGTGTTTTTTAGTTAGGCTCATCATCTGAAAGTCGCATCTCCAGGAAGGATATTTCTTAATAAGTTCTATTCCTTCTTTTTGATCCTGTGTGTATACTAAAGGACCCCAGGACTTAGGAATAACTACATCAGCATCCTTGAAAGCCTCATCCATACCTTGAGGATCGCTGACTATTTTGAGGTTTCCCCCACCATCCTGTGCCCTTTGTTGTGCCAGCTCTACAATCTCTTTTTGAAGATTAAACTCGGGAGGATGAGCTAAAACCACATCTATACCATAACGGGGCATAAGAGTAATCAAACTCTGAGGGACAGAGATAGGTCTAACATAATTAGGGGCATGGGTCCATGATACGCCAAGCTTTAAACCTTTTAGATTGCGGGTGGAGAATTTTTCCATCATAGTCAATAAATCTCCCATTATCTGAGGAGGATGATAAACATCATCCTGCATGTTGATAACAGGAATAGAAGCGTACTTTTCAACTTCCCTGAGGTATTTATGTCCTTCATTATAAGTACAATATCTTATAGATATCCCATGACCATAACGACTCAAAACCTCTGCTGTATCTTTTGGACCCTCTCCATGAGAAATCTGCAAGGCAGAAGGGCTCAAAAAATGGGCATGACCACCAAGCTGGGTCATACCAGCCTCAAAAGAGTTTCTTGTTCTGGTAGAAGAGTCAAAAAATATCATAAATAGGGTTTTATTCTTAAGTATCTCGTGGGGGAAACCAAGACCAAAAAGCATTTTAAGGTAAAAAGCTACCTCTATTATGGTATCCAGCTCTTCTCTATTCCAATCTTCATGTGTTATAAAATGTCTTCCTCTTAAGTCAGTTCGCAAAACAGTCACCTCCTTATAATAAATCTAAAATTTTCACTGGAATCCTTGACCCCTTGAATCCTTGACTCCTATGTTTATTTAAATATGTTACCCATTTCTTTGGCTGAAAACATGTGGAAATAGAGCATAAAACTCTGTAGCCTTTAAAAGATGGTCAACAGGAACCTGATCATTGCTGGTATGAGCATACTCTTCCTCACCAGGTCCATACCCTATAGTTGGAATGCCTGCTTTACCCATCCAGTATACTCCGTTGGTACTGAAATTCCACCTACCCAACGTAGCTTTCTCGCTCGTTAATAAATAATGTGTTTCCTGAGCTACTTTGACAAAGGGAGACATTTCAGGAAGAGCCCAGGAAGGAAAATAGTGTTCTAATTTAAGGTTCATGCCGGTATAAGCCTTAAAAACAGACTCTATAACTTCTATCTTTCCTCCATAAGGCTGAATAGCTTCCTCAATCTCTTTTTTTACTCTTTCCAGAGTCTCACCCGCTGTCAACCTTCTATCAATAAAAAGAGTAGCTTTTGCAGGTACAGCGTTAATAGATGAAGTATCTACCTTCAAGTCTGAAACAACGAGGCTACCCTTCCCAAGAAAATGGTCTTCCAGAAAATTTTTATTCAACTCTTCCAATTCTAATAGAGCCTTTGAAGATTTAATAAGTGCGTTTTCCCCTAAATGAGGCATGGAAGCATGAGCAGAACGACCGGTAAAAGATATGGAAAATTCAACTCTACCTCTATGACCACGATAAATTCTAAGTCCTGTAGGTTCACCAATAACAACACCCTCTGGTCTCATGCCTTTATTTTCTACAAGCACCTGGCTGGCTAAACCGTCGCATATTTCTTCAGCATTACCTTGAAGGTAAAGAGTAAATTCGGAAGGAAGAAGATTTAGCTCTCTGGCAATTACCATACCAAAAAACATAGAGGCAAAACCACCTTTTTCATCACCTGCCCCCAATCCATAAATTACTCCATCTTCTTCGTAAGCATTAAAAGGGTCTCCCTTCCAGGAATTAATATCTCCAACGCCTACTGTATCTAAATGAGCATCGTAAACCATGGCTCGGGGCCCTTCACCTATTCTAATAAGAGCATTACCCATAGGGTCTCTTTCAAAATCCAGTCCCCATTGGATCGCCTGGTTTTCAACAAAGGTTACTATATCTTTAATGTCTCCACAAATGCTTTTAATACCAATTAAATCCCTTAATAAATTTTTTATCTCATTCTTTTTTTTAAAACCAACTTCCTTAATCTTATTTATCAACTCTTCTTTCATCTATTCAATAACCTCTATTTTTTCAAGTATAGCAATTTGTTCTTCAGTAAGCCCTGTTTGATGTTCCCTTTCTGGAATCTCTACTACCTTTTCTTCTCCTAATAGTGCTGTAGAAAGGTACCGAAAGCCATGATCATTAAACATGGTTATCACTCTTTTAAATTTAGGATGTTTCTTCTTGAGCTTCAAAGCCCCAACCACGTTAGCTCCAGTAGATATTCCAACAAAAAGACCTTCTTCTCTGGACATTCTGTTAGCCATATCAATAGCTTCCTGGGATGAAACAAGAACCACACCGTCAAGAAGGGTAATATCAAAAATAGAAGGTACAAAACCATCACCTATTCCTTCTATCTTATGGTAACCCCAACCCCTCCCAGCTAAAATAGCGCACTCTTTAGGTTCTATGGCAAATATTCTAATTGAGGGGTTCTTCTCTTTCAAAAACTTGGCAACACCTGTAATTGTCCCTGCACTACCTTGCGTTGCTATAAAGGCATCAATAGTTCCACCTGTCTGTTCCCATATTTCGGGACCAGTTGTCATATAGTGAGCCTCTACATTTAAAGGATTATTAAACTGATTTACCCAAAAATATTTGCCCGGTTCCACTTCTAATAATTCCTGAACTTTCTTAAGAGTAAGATCTACATCAGATTCTGCTCCTGGTGTAAACATTATTTCTGCTCCAAAGGCTCGGATAGCTTTCTTCCTTTCTTCACTCATACCATCGGGCATTATTATCAAAACTGGATGACCCAAAAAAGCTCCCATCATAGCTGTAGCAATTCCCGTATTGCCTGTAGTAGCTTCAAGAATAGTTATTCCAGGTTTTAGCTTTCCTTCCTTTATTGCTGAGGTTAGAATGTGGAGAAGGATTCTGTCCTTCAGGCTACCTGAAGGATTTAGAAATTCACACTTCCCAAGAATCTCCAATTCCTCCTTAACTCCAATCCTGGTAAGTTTTAAAAGAGGAGTTTTACCAATAAGCTGAGTTAGGTTCTCTTTATACTTTGACATTAAAATTACCTCCAGATATTTTTATAAACCTCCTCATATCCGAGGAAAGGGCTTGCTTAAAGCATGAGTTGGGCAGAGAGAATAGCAGAGTCCGCAGCCCACGCAACAGTCTTCATCAAGAAAAAGATAGCTTCTACCGTTTTCCTCTTTGATACTCAAGGCTTCACTCACGCAGGTTTTTACACAGAGTCCACAGGTTTTACACTTTTCTTCATCAACTACAGTTGCTACCCGTTCCACCACTTCATCTTGACCATCCTTCAGGGAGCGAAGGTAAAGACCCTGGATATCCTTCACAGAAGTGAAATCATGCTCTTCTAACCACTCCTCTAACTCCCTTACCACTCTGCCGAAGATAGAAGGTCCCTCTAGTATGGCACCAGTACATATCTGAACCATAGAAGCTCCTGCCATTAAAAATTCCACTACATCACTCCCCGATAAAACACCGCCTACTCCAATAACTGGCCTTTTTGTAGAACGAGCAATGTCAAAAACAATCCTCAGAGCTAATGGTTTAATAGGTGCTCCTGATATCCAGCCAAAGCCATACTTGCTTCCCAGTACAGGTTCAACCTTATCAATATCAAAAGTTAACGTAGGACCTAAGGAATTGATAGCCACAAAACCATCTACATAAGGTTCTAAGGCTTGTACTAACTCAATAACATCAGGGACATTTGGAGAAATCTTGGGAAATATTGGGATAGATACAGCATTTCTAAGGGATTTAGCTGTATCTACCAAAGGTTCCAGACTTTTACCCAGGTAATGCAGGGAAAACTCAATAGCTGAAACCCCCTTTTTCTCCACTAAAGGACCTATCTCCCTAACTTGAGCTGGAGAATATCCTATGCTGGCAATCACTGGAAGATTAGAGCTAAGGGCTATATCATACTCCTTATTAAGCCAGTCTTCTAAAGGTTTTTCAGACCAGAGTTCAGTATTTAGAAGAGCCTGGCTTAATTTGATCTTAACCCTCGAGGCTTTAACTAACTTACCTTGAATTACCGTAGATATCTCATGAAGCAATTCCCCTCTTTGTGGAACCATCATATTAGGTTTAGGTACTTTAGCAGGGTTGGTTGATACAGTCTTGGTAACCAAACCACCTGCACCACCTTTAGCCATCTTTAAAAGGGTATCACCGTCACGGGAAGGAGTGCCTGCTGCCACCAGAATCGGGTTCGGGAATCTGATTCCACAAAGATCTACCCTAAGATCCACCATCCTTCCTCCTTATAACCCTACCATAACTTTCCAGCTCCAGAGCTACATCTTCCAAGCCAGCTTCAGCCAGGGTTTCGTAATAAAAATTACTCGTCTCAGAATCATATTTCCTGACTTCATAATATTCCTTAAGCATTGGTTCCAGTTTACATACCTGCCCTTTAGCTGGGCCAGAGGGCATTGGTTCTTCGGTAAAACGAGGGTGTAAGGTATCTTTTGAAAGTCCAGCTCTCATATTAAAGGCTCTTCTAAGGTGAGCGATTCTTCTTGCTAACTTTCTTACTTCCTCAACATCTAAGTATTTTCTAAGACCTGTTGAGTAAGCAATAACTTTAGAGAACTCTGGAAAATAATAAATGGGAGGCCACATAACCCCGTACTTACAGAGAATAAGAGAATCACAGATAGCAAAGGCTTCCTCCTGGTCAGCTACCATGTATCCTTTATAAGTTTCATCCAGTAGATTACAGCAGATATCAGGATCAAGATGAGGAAACCGCTCTAAGGATTTGTTTCTGAAGCCCAGTTCATCAATGATACTCAAGCTTCTAAGGTGATCTGCCCCCCTTACATTGATTGCATAAGTAAGTCCAACAGATTTATGAGCTCTTGGATCTTGAGCAGAGGCGTCCATACCATTTACTTCTATAGCATACCTTTCCGCTCCTTTTCCAATCTTCTTTGAAGCAAGATAAACCCCTTCAGCCAGTACATCACCAATTCCTTCTCTTCTTACTATCATCTCAAGAAGTTTAAGAGCTACATCTCCGTCTCCCCATTTAATCTCTAAACCATCTGTATCTTCTTTTGTCAGGATGCCTTTCTCAAAAAGCTCCATAGCAAAAGCTACCATAGAACCAGTAGAGATAGTATCAACCCCATAAGCATTAGCAAGATAATTAGCCCTAACAGGTATGTCCAGGTCAGAAACCATGATATTAGGACCCCAGGCATCTACTGTCTCATATTCTGGTCCTTCAGACTTCGTGCCAGAATACTTTCCTTCTTTTATCAAGGAGAAGTACTTACATTGAATGCCACAACCAAAACATGATTTATGGGCTATACGATAACCTTTCCTTATAGCTTCTCCACCTACCTTCTCAATTTCCGGGTAAAATCCATCGTAATGATTTTTAACTGGAAGTCGACCAATGGTATTCATGGCATCCATAAGACCGGTAGTACCATATTTTCTGGAAGTATGTTTAATGTAGTTGGACCATTCTCCATATTTATGTTCTTTAAACATTTGGGTTGAAAAATCCATAAATTCTTGAGAATGTTTGACTCTTACAGGAAGGCTACCTCTTACTGCAATTGCTTTAAGATTCTTTGAGCCCAGAACAGCACCTATGCCTGTTCGTCCTGCAGCTCGATAGTAATCAGACATTACTGCAGAAAAACGAACCAGTTTTTCACCTGCAGGACCAATGGTAAGAACTCTGATATCTGGATCATTATGTTCTTTTTCCAGCATAGCAGTAGTATCAAAGGTTGTTTTTCCCCATAAATGGGAAGCGTTTCTTATTTCTACTCTTTCATCTTCTATAAAAAGATATACTGGAGAATCTGATTTACCAGTAATAACAATTAAATCATAGCCAGCATACTTAAGCTCAGGACCAAAAAAACCACCTGCATGAGCTTCTCCCCAGCGAAGCGTTTGAGGAGATAAAGACGCTACCATATATCTACCCGAAGGCGGAAAGAGAGTTCCAGTTATTGGACCCACTGCCAAAACAAAGACATTCTCAGGAGATAATGGGTTTATACCTTGCTTTATATTATCCCAGAGAACTTTAGCAGCAAAACCGTCTCCACCAAGATAATCTTTAGCCCAAGAAATA
This sequence comes from Coprothermobacterota bacterium, assembly GCA_037440465.1. Classification (GTDB taxonomy): domain Bacteria; phylum Coprothermobacterota; class HKB111; order HKB111; family HKB111; genus JBBIUB01. Next base: position 103,372 of record JBBIUB010000001.1, read on the forward strand.
GGTAATTCTCTTTTTTCTACTTTCCCTGAAGATAGGTCTACGAAGATATACTTACCCTGATAACCTCCAAGAGGATACATTGCTAACCTTCCTTCTGTATAAGAGAAATATATTTCAACATCTTTTCTGCTCCCAGCCTCTTTTTTCTTAAGCCAACTTTATCTGCTGCGGCATATTCAATAGCCTCAACAGGACAAAACTCTACACATTTAGGGGTTCCACCACATAAATCACATTTCATGGCAACTTTCTTTAAAGAATGAACCGAAGCACCCCCAAAAGGGCAAACCATAATACAGGTATAACATCCAATACACTTCTTTTCATTTAAAAGTACAACTCTCAACTGACTATCCCTATAAAGAGCCCGAGAGGGGCAAGACTCCAGGCACAAAGCAGTTTCACATTGCTGGCAAGTTATAGGTATGTCTATACCATCTCTCTTAAAACTGACCACCGAAATCCGGGAAAGCCTTGGATTAAAGACACCTTCGTGCTCAAAAGAGCATGCCAGTTCACAGATACGACAACCGGTACATTTATCAAGATCTACTATAAGTAATTTATCCATTTAACCTCCACCTATAGACCAGAGAATTTTAACCTGGTCTCCGTTCTTTAATGGTGTTTCCATGCTCTTGAAACTTTCATTTACCAGGATTAGGAAAGGGGCAAAAGAAGGAAGTTCTAAATGAGTTATTAGATCTGAAACAGTTGAGTCTTCTAACAACCCTATTACTTCTTCCCTACCCTGGTAAAATTCCCGTAATGGTCCAAAAACGCTTACTTTAATCTTCATAATAATTGTTTTTCTCCCACTTTGCTGCTAATTAAGGTTGGAAGATTCCGTGACATGTAATGTGTGACATGTAATAAGTAATATGAAATCTGTGAAATGTAAATTATAATTATCTCTCATCGCTTGTCTCCTTTAATCTATAATCTGTTAATTATTACTCGTTACTCATCACCCACTTATTCATAATAGCCTTCCGGTAAATCAGGGATAAGCTCATCTAATCCTAATTCTTTGAGTGTTGAAGGTCTGGGAATACCGTCCAAGGTCCATCCTCTCTCTTTATAATAATCATCTAACATATAAGACAATTCTACAACCTGCCCTTTAGCGCCACCTTCTGTGGCTTTTTCCTTTAAGAGCCGCTCCGGTAGCGTATCTTCTTTACGAGAAAGACCCAAACGTACGTTGTACATCCTCTGGAGATTAATAATCCTCTCGCCTAACTTTTCAAGTTCTTTTATACTATAATCCCAACCTACTGTCAATTTCAGGGCTTTTGTAAGCTCTTCATAACCTAAAGTTGGTGGAACCATCGTCCCATATTTGCAAACTACTGATGACTCTACTACAGCTCCCCAGTTCTCATTAACATAAATCATATGCCCCTTATGGACAGGGTTTAATCTGTCAGCCATTTCGGGCATATACTTTGCTCCATAGATTCTTTCTACTTCTTCGTCAAATCCACCTTCATCCAAAACTGGAAAAGCATAAAGATGGTCAGCTCCCCGAGCAGAAACTGCTATGGCTAAACCCATGGATTTTTGACCTCTTGGCTCCTGGCCAGCTATTTCCATTTTTTTAACTGCCATCACATAATTTATTGCTTCCCCACCTATTATCTGAGCTGCTTTAAAAGAACCTTCAGCTAAGAGGTTAGCTAAGGGGCCTTCACGATAAGCGATGCGTTTAGTGAGTTCAACGACTGTCTCAGCATCTCCAAAGAAAAGATCTAAATCATCTCTGTACTCAACGGGTAGGAGTCCAAGATCTGCCAATTCCATAGCAAAGGAAATGACAGCACCCGTACCGATAGTATCTAAACCAAGATTATTGCAGAGATAACCAGCATAAATAATCGCTTCAAGATCGTTAACACCACAACGAGAACCAAGGGCAGCTACTGTCTCAAACTCAGGACCCCCTGTAATACAGCTATATTTACCTTCTTTTACCTGGCAATACCTCCCACAACGCTGAGCACAGGAGAAATCAGCCCGAGGTTTTATCAGATATTTATCTCTGAGCTCTTTGCCACTTATTAGATGAGCATCTTTAAAATAACCTGAGCGGAGGTTGTTTGTAGGGAGCCTTCCTATTTCAGACATAATCTCTGTAAGACCAGCAGTACCATAAATCACACGTGTACCTGCAATTGGGTCTTGAATAAGTTTCTGAATTAATTCTTTCATATAAGGAAGATAATTTATCTTATCAAAGACTTCTATACCCTGGTTTCCTTTAACTACTATTGCCTTAACTTTTTTTGAACCCATTACAGCTCCCACTCCTGAGCGAGCTGCTACCCTATCCCTATCGTTCACTATTGAAGAAATAAGAACCAATTTTTCACCTGAAGGACCTATGGATATAATCCTCACATCACTCCCAAGTTCATTCTTTATTATATCTTCTGTTTCATGAACAGTCTTACCCCAGATATGAGTGGCTTCCTTAATTAAAACCCTATCATTATTAATATAAATATAAACAGGTTCGGCTGAACTACCTTCAAGCACCAAACCATCATATCCAGCGAATTTAAGTTCAGGAGCCCAATGGCCTGCAGAATGTGCTTCACCCCATATGCCAGTCAAAGGTGATTTTGTGGTAACCACATAGCGATTGCCCTGTGGCCAGAGAGTACCAGTCAAAGGACCGGTAAAGACGAATAATTTGTTTTCTGATGATAAAGGTTCTACTTCTGCACCTACTTCATGATAAAGAAAATAAGAAGCAAGTCCCGTTCCCCCCAGATATTTAATCAGAAGTTGATCATCCAAACTTTCTTTTTTGTAGCTTTTATCATCCAGATTTATTCTAAGAATCTGTCCTCTGTATCCCTTATTCACGGAAATCCTCCTTTAGCTCTATGACTCCAGAGGGACAAATTGTGACACATTTCTCACAGACCTCGCAGATGAGGGGTGTTTTTTTCTCAGGATGAAGACTCACAGCTTCATAAGGACAGATTTCTTCACAGATTCCACATAAGATGCATAGTTCCTCATCAATAGATACCACTCCCTCTTTTTTTCTCAAAGCCAGAGTCGAGCAATTATCAATACAAGGTGCGGGTTCACAATTTTGACAGAACTTCACTTCGTCCCTGCTATCATCAAAACGTTTGGTTTTAGCCCGAGATACAGCAGGATTTATCACTCCATAATGAACGAAAGAACAAACAGATTCATGTATCCTGCACCCCGTACAAACAAGAGGGTTAACCTTCAAATGGCGACCCATTCCTTTTTCTCCTTTTTACATTCCATACTTGACTCCGTGAAACCTTTTTTCTATTTAACTAAATGATTGTTTAAACAAAGATTTATATTTACTATTAAAACACATAAAGAGAATAAATTGTTACAAATAGTACAAGTATTTATCATCTATGTTGTGCTATAATTCAAAATAGGAACTCATAAATGGAAAGGTATAAAGTACAAACAAGATTCAAGGAAATAGGAGAAGGTGGTCAGGCTAAATTAGCTGAAGGAAGAGTTTGTATTATTGGCCTGGGGGGTCTTGGGGGGTTTTTAAGCGAACTTCTTACCAGGGCGGGTGTTGGTCGAATAACCCTTATAGATTTTGATTCAGTTGAAATATCCAACCTACAAAGACAGATTCTTTACAACGAAGATGATGCAAATGAAGGAAAGTTAAAAGTAGAAACCGCATTAGAGAAACTTAGTAAAATAAACAGTGAAATAGACTTAGTTGGTTATTCTCTGTACCTTTCTCCGCAGAATGCTGAAAAATTCTTACTTGGTCATGACTTGATCCTTGATGGAACTGACAACTATGGAACCCGTTATTTATTAAATGACATTGCTGTTAAACATTCAATCCCCTGGATATTCCAGGCAGTTGCTGGAGCTTATGGTATGGCATCAATGATAATTCCTGGGGAAACACCTTGTCTGAAAGAAATATTACCTGAAGATATTAGCTCTCAGGCTCTACATTGTTCCACTGTAGGTGTAATCTCACCTATCATAGCATCAACAACTGCTTTTACTATTACTCAAACATTAAAGTTTTTAACCCAAGGCAAAGAAAACATCGATAGAGGTCTGGCTTTGATAGACCTTTGGCATCCATCTTTTGAATTAATAGAATTGAATAAAAACCTTCAAGATCCTTGTCCTGTATGCGAATTGAGAAAATTTGAATACCTGGAAGGTGATAAATTTCCCAAACCAAGTGTTAAAGGATCTGCTTGTTAATATAAAGGAGGAAGAATGTATAAGGTTTATGAAAAAGAAGTTAAACCCGAAATAGTTGAAGAGGGTAAAGCTGCTACTATCAAATGGATATTACATAAAGGTATTGGGGTACCAAACTTTGAGTTGCGTATTTTTGAGATTCAACCAGGCGGGCGTACACCTGAACATGTGCATCATTGGGAACATGAAGTGTATGTATTATCTGGTAATGGGAAGGTTAAAAGTGAAAGGGGGGATGCAGAGTTAAAACCTGGAGTGGCAGTATTTGTTCCTCCTCAGGAAAAACATGTTTTTGTAAATGATGGGGAGGAAGAATTAAAGTTTATCTGTGTTATACCTCGTAGAGAGGGATAAAAATACTCTTGACAGGAACCAATATAGATGAGTAAAATCATATTGTAATTATGCAGTACTCATTTATAATAAACTGCAAAATTTAAAAAAAATTAGGAGGTATAAAGTGAGGAAATTTTTAATAGGTTCGTTGGTTGTAACTTTAATTTTAGGTTCACTTTCACTGTTTTTTTCTCTTACCTCTAACAGCCTTGTAGAAGCTGGAGAAAAAATCAAGATTGGTTTGGTAACTGATGTAGGTGGGAGAGGAGACAAATCGTTTAACGATTCTGCCTTAAGAGGTCTGGAAAACTGGGCTGCTGGCTTAAAGATGGTTGCTGGTGTTGGTTATCAAGCATTAACCGATGCAGAGTACAACAAAATCATTGAAGATGAAGCACCAGGTTTGCTGGATCGTGGTATAAGGAAGTTTGATGTCGAACCCATGATTCTTGAATCAAAAGCTAGTGAAGACTATATACCTAATCTTAAAACCTTAGCTGATCAGGGTTGTAAACTCGTTATTGGCGTTGGTTTCATGCTTACTGATGCTATTGAAGAAGTTGCCCCTCTCTATCCAAACACTTACTTTATGTTAATTGATGGTTTTATTGAGACACCTCCTCCAAATGTAGTATGCTACTTATTCAAAGAAGAAGAAGGCTCATTCCTGGTTGGAGCTCTGGTTGGTAAAATGACCACTACAAATAAAGTCGGCTTCGTTGGAGGAATGGACTTATTTATCATTCACAGATTTGAAGCAGGTTATAAAGCAGGCTTAAAAACAGTTAATCCCGACGCAGAAACATTTGTAGGATACACAGGAAATTTCACCAGCGCTGAAGATGGTCAGAAAATTGCTAAAACACAGTTCGACCAGGGAGCAGACATTGTCTACCATGCTTCCGGTGCTTGTGGAATTGGTGTAATCGAAGAAGCAAAAGGAAGACCTGCAGGCTACTACGCTGTTGGAGTTGACTCTGACCAGGATTACCTCGCTCCTGGTAAGGTTCTTACATCGATGATAAAGCACGTAGATTACGCTGTATGGCTTTCCATAGAATCAGTTGTAATTAATACCTTCACAAGTGGCCATGTTACCCTTGGTGTTAAAGAGGGTGGCGTTGGTATTTCACCATTAAAATATACTAAAGACTTAATTCCATTAGCCGTCCTTGATGAAGTAGAAGAACTTAAAGACATGATAATTGCTGGCGACATCAAAGTTCCAGCATCAAGAGAAGAGTACGATGAGTGGGTAAAAACGCTTGCGGAAGAACCAGAACCAGAAGAACCTGCTAAAAAGACAAATTGGTTGTTAATTGCAGGACTTATTGTTGTTGCTTTAGCTATCGTTAAATTCCTCTTTTTGAAAGGTAAGAAAAAATAGCAGGAGTATAACTTTTTAAAATACACTTTTAAGCCAAAGGAAAAGGGTGGGAAGAAATCCCACCCTTTTCTTAACGGAGGTGAAAGATTTGGTAAATGCTATAGAAGTAAAAAATATTACAAAAGTATTTCCAGAAGTAGTAGCAAACGATAACATTTCCTTTGAAATAAAAAAAGGTGAGATATTCGCAATTATTGGAGAAAATGGAGCTGGTAAAACAACTCTAATGAACATTCTTTATGGCTTGTACACTCCTGATAGCGGAGATGTTTATATTGGTGGGAAGAAGATTATTCATAACTCACCGAAAAAAGCCATAGATTTAGGTGTTGGCATGGTCCACCAACATTTTATGCTTATTCCAAAATTTTCAGTCACAGACAATATTGTATTGGGACAAGAATTTACTGTAAATGGTCTTGTATTAGATCAAAAAAAATCAATTCAAAGCGTAAGAGAAATATCTGAGAAATATAAATTAAAAGTTGACCCTGAGGAGAAAGTAGAAAATCTTTCAGTTGGTGTACAACAACGAGTTGAGATACTTAAAGTCCTCTTCAGAGGAGCAGTTATTCTTATTCTGGATGAACCCACAGCAGTTCTTACTCCTCAAGAGTCAAGGGAGCTCTTTGATACCATTAGAGCATTAAAGGAGCAAGGTAAAACAGTCATATTTATTTCTCACAAACTAAAAGAGGTTCTGGAAATAGCAGACAGAATTGCTGTTTTGAAAAATGGAAGAGTTGTGGGAATCAAAGGAAAGGAAGAAACAAGTGAAAAGGATTTAGCAAGAATGATGGTAGGGAGAGATGTTATATTTGAATCTCCAAAAAAGTATGCTGAACCCGGTGAAGTAACTTTAGCAGTTGAAAACATTACTATCATTGGAGATAAAGGAATACCTACTGTCAAAAACATCTCATTTAAATTAAGAAAAAGTGAAATCCTTGGAATCGCTGGAATAGAAGGTAATGGGCAGGCTGAACTGGTCGAAGCTTTGACAGGTCTTCGTCCGATTGAGTCAGGGACAATAAAAATAAATGACCAGGTCATAGAAGAGTTTACTCCCTGGAATATCAGGAAGAAAGGGGTAGCTCATATCCCTGAAGATAGAAGGAAAAGAGGTCTAATATTACCCTTTACTGTTTCATACAACCTAATTCTTGGAAGGCAGAGAGAAAAGAATTTTTCGAGAAGTATCTTACTTAATAATTCAGGTATATCTAAATATTCTGAAGGTAAAATTGATGAGTTTGATATTAGGCCAAGAAATAAAAACCTAAAAACAGAATCCCTGTCAGGTGGTAATCAACAAAAGATAATCGTAGCAAGAGAAATATCTTATAATCCTGAAATACTTATCGCTTCCCAGCCCACAAGAGGACTCGATGTAGGTGCTATAGAATTTGTTCATAAAAGGCTCGTGGATCAAAGAGAATTTGGAAAGGCAATTCTCCTGATTTCTTTAGAGCTTGAAGAAATAATGATGTTATCAGATAGAATTGCAGTTATTTATAACGGTGAGTTCGTGGGAATTCTCAATAGAAATGAAGCATCAGAAGAAGAAATAGGCTTATTGATGTTAGGAGCTAAAAGGCAACCTAAAGAGGAGATGAGAGTATGAATGAACTATTACATTGGTGGAATAGAAAAAGGGAGAATGTCCTGGATTTTGCTGTACCCATAATGGCAATATTAACGGGGTTTTTTGTAGCTGCTATTTTAATAAAAGCTACTGGAAAAAGCCCTATAGATGCATATAGGCTATTAATTCAAGGCGCTTTTGGGAGAACCTTCCAGGAATTACTATCCTTAAGGTTAGCTGGTGAAGGGTTGTTGAAGGGAGGGATTCTTGCTCTAACTGGACTCTCAGTAGCTGTAGCTTTTAAATCCGGTTTATTTAATATCGGAGCTGAAGGGCAGTTCATAGTAGGTTCTATTACTGCAGCATTTTTGGGCTTTAAATTACATTTCCCACCTTGGATAAATATCCCTATTATTCTCCTGGCTGTAATACTCACATCTGGATTATATGGAGCTTTAGCTGGTTATCTTAAAGTAAAAAAAGGTGTTCATGAAGTTATAACAACCATTATGTTGAACTGGACAGCGGTTCACCTCATAGAAAATTGGATAGTTGTTGGACCCTTCAATATCTTAAGATATTATCCCAGAGCAATCCGAGCGGGGACTCCTTATGTTCAGGATAATTCTCGCTTGTTTCCTCTTTTTGAGGGTACAAGATTGAACGCCACAATTTTTATTGCTATTATAGCTGTAATAGTGGTTTACTATCTATTAAACAAGACCGTCACTGGTTACGAAATACAGGCAACTGGAAAAAATCCAGAAGCAGCGAGATATTCGGGTATAAAAACAGGAAAATCAATGATATTAGCAATGTTTATCTCTGGAGCTCTTGCTGGATTAGCCGGAGCATGTATGATACTCGGCACAGAAAAACAGTACCCTGGCGTATTCAGACCTGGTTATGGATTTGATGGAATTGCTATGGCTTTAATCGGAGCTACATCTCCAATTGGAACCTTTGCAACATCTCTTTTCTTTGGTTTTCTACGATCAGGAGCTACAAGCATGCAGCTTATTGGAATCCATAAAACATTTGCAGATATTATCCAGGGTACAGCAACCCTTTTTGTTGCCAGTCAGCTGGCAATAAGATATTTGATTATGAGGTTAGAAAAACGTAGAAAACCTGAGGTTAAAGAGATTATAAAAAGCGAGGTGCCCAAATGAGTATAATACAGATAATCATTTCTGTAATCTCTTCACTTCTAAAATTTGGGACACCCTTAATTTTAGCTGGCTTGGGTGGAGTGATTACTGAAAATGCAGGAGTTGTAAATATTGCTCTTGAAGGAATGATGCGGATAGGTGGATTTTTTGCTGTCTTTGGTTCTTATTTAACAGGAAATCCCTGGTATGGTTTAATATTAGGACTAATTGCTGGAGCTATAGCTGGATTACTCCATGCATATATTTCTGTTTCTCTTAAAGGAAATCAGATTGTAAGCGGAGTGGCCATAAACATATTCGCTCTTGGAGGAATTACATTTTTTTTGGAGAGATACTTTAACACAACTGGTCATTCACCTTCAGTTAATTCCTTTATAGACAAACCACTTTTCCCAATATTAGTTAAAATACCTGTTATAGGAGAAATATTTTCTGTTATGAACATATTTGTTTTTCTGGCAATAACACTTCCCTTCATAATTCACTTCTATCTTTATAGAACTTCCTGGGGGTTAAGACATCGTTCAGTTGGCGAAAATCCTAAGGCTGCTGATACTATGGGAATAAATGTATATCTTGTCAGGTATATCGCAGTTATTATCTCTGGAGCACTGGCAGGTTTATCCGGAGCATCTATTTCTATCGGTCAGTTAAGCCTTTTTGATAACCATATGCCTGCTGGCCTTGGTTTTATTGCCCTTGCAGCAATGATTTTTGGAAAATGGAAACCCATCGGCACTCTAATTGCTGCTTTTTTCTTTACCATGGCTACTGTGGCTCAGATATATATCCAGACACTTGCTCCTCACATTCTTAAAATAATACCCAGAGGCTTTTTCTTAGCTTTTCCATATATTCTCACCATATTAATCCTTGCTGGTTTTGTTGGAAGAGCAGTAGCACCAGCTGCTGATGGTGTTCCATATGAGAAGGGAGAAAAACTCTAAAGAGAGGTTGTAAACTCTTGGTATTTTTCAAAAGATAAAAGCTCTTCTATCTTTTCTGATTCTGAGGGCTTTATTTTTGCTATCCACCCATCTTCATAAGGGCTTTGGTTTATATATTCGGGGTTTTCAGGCAAGGAATTATTAATATCTACAACTTCTCCGTCCAATGGCATGTAAACTTCGCTAGCAGACTTAACTGACTCAACAACAGCTAATACATCTCCTGTTTTTAACAGTTTTCCAACTTGGGGTAATTCAACAAAAAGAATATCACCTAATTGCCTCTGAGCATAATCTGATATTCCTACATTAAAAAACCCTTCTTCTTTAGGGCAAATCCATGTATGATCCTTAGTAAACCTTAAACTTGATTCATCCATTTTTCTTTCTCCTTCATTAAAATATTTAATATTTCTTCTTCACTTACTGGATAAAACTCATTATAGAACTCCCCCACAGCATAGAAAATATCTGGTACATGAAGAATAATTACATCTGAGGCTTTTATTTTAAGCCTTTCTACTGACTCTCTTGAACTAACCGGCGCTGCAACTATCACTTCAGAAGCTCCTTCACGAAGTAAATAATGGAGAGCTGCCTCTACAGATAACCCCGTAGCAAGACCATCATCTATAAGAAGAACTTTCTTATTTTTAACTTCTCTCTTCACCAAGACTTTTCTGTAAGTTTTATCACGTTCCTTTAGTTCTCTATGGAAATTAGATGCTGTTTTTGTTAAATAATCGCTGGGTAACTGAGCTATAACATATTCATCTTTTCCTTTGAAAATTTCCCCATCTAAAGTTACAATAGCTATTGCATACTCGGGATTACCTGGTGGTCCAATTTTTTTTACCAAAACAAAATCCAGTGGTATTCTCATATTATCTGCTACTACGCTGGCTACTACCAATCCACCTCGAGGGAGTCCAATAATCAGGTCAGCTTGAAACTCCATTTTAGATAAGTATTTATCTAAAAGTTCCCCAGCTTCGTTACGATTCTGATATCTCATCTGACTTAATATCTACTTTACCTTTTAAAACTGCACCATCCTGCAATTCTACACGAGCAGCAGATATATTACCCTTAATATGAGCAGAACTTAAAAGTTCTACTTTTTCAGTACAATTGATATCGCCTTCAACTTTTCCTAATACACTCAAATTAGTAGAAGTGATATTACCTCTAACAACACCTTTCTTGCCAATCACTACCAATGATTCTATCTTTATTTCCCCTTCTACTACTCCATCTATTCTTAATCCATCTTTTCCTTCAAGATTTCCAATTACCTTGCTGCTTTCTCCAATGATTGTTCCAATAGCGGCTTCTTCTATCTTTTTGACTTTTTCTTTACTTCCAAAAATTGGCATATTAATAACCTCTTAAATAATTATTAATAAATTATGGCAAATATGGTAAGGGATCAATAGATGCTCCCTTATAACGAACTTCATAATGGAGATGAGACCCAGTTGTAATACCGCTTGTGCCAACATAACCAATGATTTGTCCTTTTGTGACTTCCTGACCTTTTTTTACTATAGCCTTGCTCAAATGAGCATATAGAGTAGAAATTCCATCCCTGTGATATACTGTCACAGTCTTCCCCAGGCTACCAGAATATCCAACTTCTGTTACTTTCCCATCAGCAGAAACTCTAATTCCAGTCCCATAAGAAGCAAGAATATCAATACCTCTATGGAAATCTCTACCTTTCCATACAGGGTGCCTTCTCCAGCCAAAATAAGATACAATAGGACCTAAGACAGGATAAATATCAGGTGTTTTTTGTTTTAATTCTTTAAATATGTCTGTTGCTTCCTGCAATGCTGTAAGAGTTTCAGCTGTACTTCTAGCATCAAGATTAAGCTGAGTCAATGATTCCGAAATGGAAAGAAATTCATCGTTAGCATTTCTACTCACTGACCATATATTTGAATCTCTACCTGCAAGAAGATCATCAAGAGATACTTTAGTGGGACCTAATTTTAGGGATTCCCTTACCTCTTCTTCAATTTGTCCAAGATATGTTAAATAATTTTTTATTACCTCACTCTCTTCTTTAACACTCATCAAGAGGTTGTTCAATTGCCTATTATGGGATTGAACCTTTTTGAGAGTCTGCCAAGATTCCTGTCTAAGGTGACGCTCACTCAAGTAAAGGGGCAAAAGAGTTAGAGTAGAAAGGATACCTATTACCCAGAGTGAAATCAGTCCAAGGAGTATATCTTTTAAAACCCTTTTTCTAACTGAAAACCTAAATGATTTCCCTTCCTGGTGAGGAATAATGTATATTGTAAATTTATCTTCTTTCATCCCTTAATTTATTCCAGGTTTCTTTTAACATATTCTCTTCTTCCTCAGAAATAGGAGATTGTGGTACTCCTGAATCTATCTCCCTCATAAATACTCTACTTCCATCACGACTACTCATTACAGTTATCACAAAACCATCGCCATTCTTATTTATAACGCCTAAGGAGTAGCCAAGACCATTTACTGCATCACCAAAAGGTTTAAATCTGGTAAATCCAACCCCTTTTAGACTCATTTCATCAGACTTAACAAGTCCTTTTACTGATTTCTCAACTTCTTCCAGTTTTTTTATATATTGGTCTAAATTCTTAACCTGTCGACTATTACGCTGGTAAACTTGGAATATTCTAATTAAAAAATATAAAGTTGTCAGTGCAATAAAAAAAGCAATAATAGATATTAATATAAGCCTCTCAAACCCAACTTCTTTAATATCTGATAGGAACAACGTATTTAACATAACATTCTCCATTTCATAAAAGGGCGTTGTAAGTTAATTACTCACAACGCCCTTTAATTAACAATTCTAACCCATTGCAACAGATTTCCTAAGTTCCTTACCTGCTCTGAAAACTGGAACCTTTTTAGCTGGAATTTTGATACGAACTTTTTCTTTGGCTTTTCTGGGATGAACTCCCATTCGAGCTGCTCTTGTGCGAACATCAAAGGTACCAAAACCCACTATCTTAACTGGTTCTCCTTGTGCATTGCTATCAAGAATAGAATCAAAAACAGCGTTAATAACACCAGCTGCGACTTTTTTAGTTACGCCAGCTTTCTCTGCTACTACATTAATTAATTCGGGCTTATTCACTTACATATCACCTCCTTTCTTTAATATTTACACAAATGGAGTATACAAGAATAATTATAAATTGTCAAGATATTTTAAGGTTTCTTCTAAATATTTTTCATCATTTGAGTTGGCTGGTAATTCAAAGTCAGGAATTAAACCCTTGTCATTTATAAATCTACCTGATGGTAACTTATATTTTGCAATGGTGAGTTTTAAAGCGGTACCATCTTTTAAATTCCAAACTCTTTGAACCGAACCTTTTCCAAATGTTTTTCTCCCAATAAGAATAGCAGCATCATGGTCCTGTAAAGCTCCTGCTATAATCTCAGAAGCACTGGCAGTACCTTCATCAATCCATACAGAAAGTGGTAATTTGTACCGTGGATCTGTTCCTTTATAAGTTTGAGATCTGCCATCGTTATCAACTATAGAAACAATCTCACCTTTTATAAATAATTTTGCGACATCTACTGCTGGTTCGAGAAGTCCGCCAGGATTTTTTCTAAGATCAATAACAAAGCCTTTTGACCCCAATTTGACTAAATTAGAAATAGCTTTTTCAACATCATCCGGGGTAACCTCATTAAATAAAGAAATCTTTAAATAACCAAGTGTTTTATTGAGCATCTTAGATTCAACTGTAATTATCTTTATTATCTGCCGGATAAGATTCACTTCATAAGCAGAATCTCCCCTTTTAAATTCTATTTGAACTTTAGTATCTGGGTTACCTCTAATCATACCCGCTACCCTTTCAAGTGTAAACCCTTCTACATTTATTCCATCAACCTTTATTACAATATCTCCAGATTGAACCCCTGCTCTTGAAGCAGGAGTATCAGGAAAAGGTGCAATTACTATTTTATTACTTTCTTTTAAACCGAGCTGTATTCCAACTCCCCCATAAAAACCTCTGGCTTCATCTTTAAGATGCTTATAATCTTCTTCTTCCAGTGTATAGGAGTATGGATCACCTAAAGATTGAACAATACCTGAAAGTAAGCCTTTAAATATTTTTGTCCAATCAAATTCATTTTTAAAATATGACTCTTTCTCTATTAGATTTATTGTATCTTTTAGAACACTTTTTTGCTCCTGGCTTAGCGGTAAAATTTCCTTTGAAATAACAGGAACAAAGTATCTACCGGTTAGGTATCCCCCCGAAAAGAGGATAAGACCAATAGCAATAAATACAATATACTTTTTAAACTTATCCAAATTCATTCTCCTTATTATTAAATAACTAAGGTAGCCACTTTTGAGGATCTACATGCACTCCGTTTATAATAATTTCAAAATGAAGGTGAGGACCTGTAGAATACCCTGTGCTACCACATAGACCAATTATTGTGCCTTGTTCAACCCATTGACCTTTACTTACTAAAATCTTACTAAAATGAGCATATCTTGTAGCAATACCATCTCCATGATATATTAGCACGGTTAAACCATAGAAGGCACGCCAACCTGTGAAAACAACTTCTCCACTCCTGGAAGCAATTATTGGAGTACCGGTCGGAGCTGCAATATCAATACCCCAATGTCTTCCTAGGTACTTTCTCCAAACTCCAAAAGGTGAGGTTATTCTCCCTATTAAGGGCCAAATAAAACCTTCACCTGAACGAGATGCTGTAGAAGTGCCTTTCTTTTTTCTTTCTTCCTCCAGTTTCTTTAATAATGATTGAATTTCTCTTTGTTCTTTAAATATCTGAGCCTTAAGCTCTGCAGATCGCTTTGCGTAATCCTCTTTTTCAGATTGAACATCCTCCAATAATGACTCTTTTTGAGAAACAGCTCTATTTAAATCCTTTTTCTTTTGAGATAAATCATCTTTTAGTTTAGCTACTCCCTCAAGCTTCACAACTAAATCTTCTTTTTTACTTGTCAGCTCTTTATGCTTAATCCGACTTTCTTCAAGAAGGTTCTTATCCGAAGAAAAAATGAATCCAAAATGTTTACTATATTTGCTTAAGTCGGTAAGGTTATTCTCGCCATTAAAATAAAATATCAGTACTCCACCTCTCAAAATACGTTCAAGATGAACTAACCTTTTTTTTATCTTTTCTAAATGATCTTTTATAGCTAACTCTAATCTCATTATCTCTTTTTCTGTTTTTCTTGTCTCTTTTTCAAGGGTACTCAATCTGTTTTCAAGATATTTTATATCTTTTTCTCTACTCTCAATCTCTCGGTCTAATTTCTGAATCTCCTTAAAAAGATTTTTTTCCTTGGTAGCTAATTTACTAACAATTTGATTTACAGAATTTAAAGTTTTTTGTAATAGAGTAAGTTTATCTTGCTTAGTTTTAATATCTTTCTGAGTTTCACTAAAAGCTAATTCAGACATAGAAAAAATAATAATTATTATTAAAAATAATGCGATAATTCTTTTAATCATTTAGGCTTCCCTCAAATATCTTTGAGTAGCAAACAGGGCTCCCAGGGCGCCAATAAAAGCACCAATGATAATAAGGCTAACCCATAGGTACCACCAGTTACCAAGAGCAAAATTACCAAGTGGGTTTAATAACCTGAGCATATCATGTAAAAATTTCTTAAGAGTTGGATGAAAAATTATTAAGATTGTTAGAGCTACTGCTCCCCCTAAAAACCCATATAAAAGACCTTCTAATATAAATGGTCTCTTAATATAGCCTGGTGGTGCTCCCACCAAATACATAACCAGCACTTCCTCCTTTCTATTTCTTATTGCCAGACCAACGGTTAATGATATAAGGATAGTAGCAAATATTGTAAATAAAGTAAAGACCAATCCACCTATTAGCCTGACCATAGAAAGTAAATTACTTACTCTTGAAATGGCTTCACCCATATTTAATATCTCTGTTATGATGGGAATTTCTCTTAAGAGAGTAATAATTTTAGGAGCATCTTCAAGATAGTTTAAAGTGATTTCTACGGAATAAGGAATTGGGTTTTCATCCAAAGATAGAATTATTGCTCCTTCTTCTCCAAGTACAGCAGCTAATTGATTTAACGCTTCCTGGGGAGTTATAAGCTCAGCAGACTTAACCTCAGGTCTCTTCTTGATAAAATCAAGCATGCCATCCATAGCTTCTTCTAAAGTATTTTTCTCAATGTAAGCCACAATAGAAATCTGTGACTGTAAATGATAGACAACCTCCCTAAAAACAAGGATGGTAACAACAGAAACAAAGAGAACAGTTAGAGCTATTGCTATCGAAAAAGTTGCAGCCAGAGTTACATATATATTCCTATACAAGCCTTTAGTAGCCTGCTTAAATGCTCTTAACCATCCAGTAATTAGTAGAAGGTGGTTATCTTTCACTAATGACCCTCCCTTCTTTAATTCTAATTACTCTCCCTGGAATTTTCTTTACAAGCTCTTCATTATGGGTAGCTACAACTAAAGTCATACCTTTTCTATGTAACATTTCCAGTAAATCTATTATAGCATGGGTAGTTTCTGAATCAAGATTAGCAGTGGGTTCATCCGCTAAAATGAGATAAGGTTCAAAAGCTATCGCCCGGGAAATAGCTACCCTTTGCTGCTCACCACCTGATAACTCATTCGGGAAGAGATCACCTTTATTTTTTAAATCAACGAGTTCGAATAGTTCTGCTAATCTATATTTAATATCATTATCCGACCAACCTAATACCTCAAGTGGGAGTGAAACATTCTCAGCAACTGTTCTATATGGAACCAGTCTAAAATCTTGAAATATCACACCTATCTGTCTTCTTAGGGATGCTATCTCATCATATGATATTTTGGAAAGGTTCTTCCCCTTGAAAGAAACGGTTCCAAAAGTAGGTGTTTGAGCCCTGTATGCTAACTCAAGAAGAGTAGTTTTACCAGACCCAGTGTGGCCATGAATGTAAATAAACTCACCTTCATCAATATTAATATTTATATCTCTTAAGGCAACTACCCTACGAGATGGATAAACTTTAGTTACATGATGGTAGGTTAGCATAATTTTTTAGAAATGCCTCAATAAAAATTTCAATTTCTCCTCTCATAACTGCTTCTACATTACCTGTCTCAGTATTAGTACGATGATCTTTCACTAATTGATAAGGTTGAAATACATACGATCTTATCTGATTCCCCCAGGATGCACTTTTATGTTCACCTTTTATAATTTTTAATTCTTCTTTCTTTTCATCTTCTCTCTTTTGAAAAAGACGGGAGTATAGAACCTTCAAGGCAGTTGCCTTATTCAAGTGTTGTGATCTCTCATTCTGGCAGGAAACAACTAATCCCGTTGGAAGATGAACAATCCGCACAGCGGAATCCGTTTTTTGAAGATGTTGCCCTCCCTTTCCAGAAGCACGAAACGTATCAATTCTTAAATCTTTATCATCTATTTCATAATTTACCTCTTCTATCTCAGGAGTAATCTCAACAAGAGCAAATGATGTGTGCCGCTTTTTATTTGTATCATATGGAGAAATCCTTACTAGTCTATGAACACCTGCCTCTCCCTTAAGATATCCATAAGCGTAATCTCCTTTAATATGATAGGTTATACTCTTTATTCCAGCTTCCTCACCTGGAGAAAGGTCTATTGTCTTTACTGTAAAACCTCTTTTTTCACTCCATAAAACATACATATGAGCAAGAAGTTCTGCCCAGTCCTGAGCATCCACCCCACCAGAACCAGCATGGATGGAAAGATATACAGAGTTTTGATCAAAAGGGTCTTTGAATAAAAGTAAAAGCTTAAATTCTGAGGCTTCTTTAATTCCCTTTTCAAGTTTTACCTCAAACTCTTTTATAAGAGATAAATCCTGAGTTTCTTCTATAAGTTCTTTAAACGCTACAAGTTCTTCTTCAAATTTTTCCAGTTCTTCAAAACGAGATAACAGTCTTTTCAGTCCTTCTTTTTCTTTAAGAATCTTGTGAGTGTCTGTTTGGTTTTGCCAAAAAACAGGATCTTCTGTTTTAAGTATCAAATCATTTAACCGGTCTCTGAAACCACTTCTTTCAAAGAAACCCCCTTATTTCCATCATTTCTTCTTTAAAACCAGTTTCATCTATCAATTATGTCTTCCTCTTTTCTGTGCACTTGATGATGAAGAAGAATCTCGAACCTGAAAATGAAACAACATTCTTAGAGTTTCTTTTTTTATCGAAAAAAGCATTTCTGTGAATAAGCGATGAGCCTCATAACGAAACTCTATTAGAGGTTCTTTTTGAGCGTAAGCCCTTAAGCCAATACCTTCTTTTATATGATCAATATTCAACAGATGTTCTTTGAAGTGCCAATCAAGAGTCCTTAAGAACACATATCTTTCTGCTGATCTCATAAGAGAATGTCCATATGTATGCTCTCTTTCATCGTATTTTTGAATGCAAAATGAAGTCAACTCATCTTCTTTTAGAGATCCTTCATTAAGGTCATAAGGAAGGGATCCAAAAATCGCCAGGAACTCTTTTTTTAAATAATCAAAATCCAACATACCTTCTTCTAAAATTCGGATGTAATATTGTATTACATCTTTAATCATAGAATGAATTTGTTCCTTTAAATTGTCAGAATAAAGAACCTGTTTGCGTTCTTTATATATAAAGTCTCTCTGGCGGTTCAAAACATCATCATAATTTAAAAGGGCTTTACGAATCTCAAAATTGTATTTCTCAACTCTTTTTTGAGCAGTCTCAATAGCTCTACTTAATAGTGGATGGTCCAGTGGCTCATCTTCTGGAAAGTTCAATCGAGTCATTAGGCTTTGTATCGTTTCACCTCCAAATATTCTCATCAACTCATCATTCAATCCTACAAAGAAACGCGACTCACCAGGATCGCCCTGTCTTCCAGAACGACCCCTAAGTTGATTATCTATTCTTCTACTTTCATGTCTTTCAGTTCCCAAAACATATAACCCACCAAGCGCTTGAACACCTTCCTCAAGAACAATATCAACTCCCCTACCAGCCATATTAGTTGCTATAGTCACAGCATATTTTTTGCCTGCTTTAGCAATTATAGCAGCTTCTTTTTCATGATATTTAGCATTAAGGACTTCATGAGGTACTCCTTCTCTCTTGAGCATAGAGCTCAGTACTTCAGACTTCTCTATAGATCTGGTACCTACCAATACAGGTCTGCCTATTTTGTAATTCCTTATTATATCTTTTATTATAGCTTTGAATTTAGCTTTCTCAGTTTTATAAACAATATCATTATTATCAACCCTGATCATAGGTTTATGAGTAGGAATTACCACTGTCTCAAGACCATATATAGACCTAAATTCCTCTGCTTCAGTATAGGCTGTTCCAGTCATTCCTGAAAGCTTCTTATACATTCTAAAGAAGTTCTGAATGCTTATAGTAGCAAGAGTTTGTGTTTCTTCTCGGACAAGCACCCCTTCTTTAGCTTCGATGGCTTGATGAAGACCTTCGCTGTACCTTCTACCGGGAAGCAACCTACCTGTAAACTCATCTACTATAATTACTTCTCCTTCTTTAGCAACATAGTCAACATCTTTTCTAAAGAGCTGATGAGCTCTAATGGCTTGAGTGATATATTTCAATACATTGGAATGTTCAGGATCATACAAATTATCTACTTTAAGCAGATTTTCTAATTTTTTAACACCATCATCAGTAAGAGTAGCTGTTTTAGTTTTGTGGTCTAACTCAAAGTCTTCTCCTTCTTTAAGCCGTGAAGCCCAACGATTAGCTCGATAATAAGAAGTTGTGGATTCTTCAGCTGGACCGGCTATAATAAGAGGAGTTCTTGCTTCATCTATAAGAATAGAATCTACCTCGTCTACTATAGCATAATTAAGCTCTTTCTGAAAAATTTCTTTTACATCTAAAGACATATTATCTCTTAAGTAATCGAACCCAAACTCCGAATTAGTACCATAAATAATATCAGCTTGATAAACTTTTTTCTTTTCCTCATGACTCTGTCCATGTTTAATTACTCCTACTTCAAGTCCAAGGAAATTATAAATAGGACCCATCCATTGAGCATCCCTTTGAGCAAGATACTCGTTGACAGTAACTATATGAACCCCTTTTCCAGTAATAGCATTAAGACAAACAGGTAGAGTAGCTACAAGAGTTTTGCCTTCACCTGTTTTCATTTCAGCAATCATTCCCTTGTGAAGAACAATACCACCAAGAATCTGAACATCAAATGGTCTTAGACTGATTGTTCTCCAGGCAACTTCCCTTGTCACAGCAAATATGTCAGGGATAAGTTTATCCAGAGCTTCACCATTCTGAAACTTATTTTTTTGAAGGAAAAAACTGTTTCTTAGTTCGGTATCAGAATATTTCTTAAATTCATCATCCAATGAGTTTATTCTTACTAGTAAAGGTTTTATAGTATTTAAAATTTTGTTAGAAGGGTCGAGATACCCTTTCAAAAAATTTAGCAATGGGATATTTCCATTAAAAGTTCTTAATAATTAAAACTCACCCAGAATAAGACCAAGGTCCCCCTCAGTCCTTTTGTATATAAGTCCGATATTGCCAGTGGAAGCATGAAGGAAAAGAAAAAAATCATGCCCAAGAAGCTCCATTTCTTCTATGGCTTCATCTTCATCCATCAGTCTTAAGAAAAACCTCTTTGTCTTAACAACTTTTGATTTCTTCTCTTTAACTGCACTTTCTTCTTTTATTGCTCTTATGACCTCATTTGGTTGAGAACGAGATGATAGTCGTTCCTTATAACGCCTTATTTGCTTTTCAAGTTTTTCAATTGCAAAGTCTATAGCTAAATACATATCAGAACCTAATTCTTCGCTTCTGACTACTTTACCTGAAGCTAAAAGCGTTATCTCTGCAGTACTTCTTCCTCTCTCTAACCCTAAAGTAATAGTAACACTCTGAATGTTTCCAAAATAACGGGTCATTTTGTTAAGTTTGTTTACAGCATATTCTTTCAAATCTTCGGTAATCTCAATATTTTTACCTTGTACATTTATATTCATCGTCATTTACCTCCATTAATAAGCAACTTAATTAATTCCTATTATCACACCATCTGATGTAATAGTTTACCAGATTTCATAGTTGTTTACACAATGTGAATGTTTCAACAGTTATAGCGCCATTTAATTTGAGTACTTTTTGACAGGATTTGATGGTTTCGCCAGTTGTAAAAACATCATCAATTAATATTATTCTTTTTCCTTTTATATCCTTACAAGATGAAAAGACGCCTTTTACATTTTCTCTTCTTTGAGCAGATGAAAGACCTACCTGAGGTCTCGTCTCTTTAACCTTTACCAAGCATCTTTTTAAATTTGGCATTGGATACTCGCATATAAATCCCTTTACTAAAGCTTCAGACTGATTATAACCTCTATTTCTTAACTCCCTTCTATGCAAAGGGACTGGAATAATTCCGTCAAAAAATGAGTTGGTCAGTGTATTGAAATATCTACCCATAATCATCCCAAGTATAACTCCTAAATCATAAAAACCTTTATATTTCATTAGGTGAACTAATTCTCTTATTTTTCCCTCGTAGAAAAAAAGGCTAAATGATTGAAGCTTTTCATCCCTCATTGGCTTAGCCAGGGTTTCTATTTCCTTCAGACAAGAAGGACATAAAACAGTAAAACCATAGATTCCACAAAGAACACATCTTGATGGGATAAGGACTTCCCTAAGTTCCTTAAATAAGGGAATAAACCAGCTTCCCTTCAAAGACTGCTCCCTTTACATGAGAAACTCCAACCCTATATCCCAGATGCTTAAAATCAGGAAAATCCATGATAATCATATCTGCGCTTTTACCTTCCTCTATACTTCCAGTTATTCTGTCTATTCCAAGCGAATAAGCAGCATTTAGTGTAGCTGCTATAATAGCTTCTTGTAAGGGCATACCAAGTAGGGTTACTGCAAGAGAGATAATAAATTCCATACTTTCCACCATAGATGTACCTGGATTAAAATCAGTCCCTAAAGCTACTTTCAAACCAAGCTCCTTGAAGCGTTTGTATTGTGGATACATGTCCAACCCCAGTGAATATACAGTACCAGGTAATAATATTGCAACTACTCCCTTATCTGCCATAGATTTAAGTGATTCATCACTACTCCTGAGAAGATGATCGGCACTCATAGCCCCTGTTTCTGCAGCAAGAAGAGCTCCACTAATATCATTGAATTCATCGGCGTGAAGTCTTATTTTGAAACCAAGTTTTTTCGCTTCATTTAAGAAGGGTAAAACTTCTTCTGATGTAAAAACACCCTTTTCTACAAAAGCATCAACAAAAGTAGCCAATCCTCTTTTGGCTATTTCTGGTAGTACCTGGTAAGTCATGTAATCAACATAATCTCCTGGATTATTTTTAAACTCTGGGGGTAAAGCATGCAAACCAAGAAATGTTGGAATTAAGCGAGCAATTTTTTCATGATTTAGAGCTTTAACCACATAGAGCATCTTGATTTCACTTTCAAGATCTAATCCATAACCACTCTTAACCTCAAATGTAGTTGAACCGCTTTTTAATAGTGCCAAAAGATTTCTTTTTGATGAAGCAAATAAATCTTCGAAACTACTTTCTCTTACCTTTTTTACTGTTTGGAGAATTCCACCTCCAGATTTTAGAATCTCAAGGTAAGAAGCTCCTTGAAAACGTAAGTGAAATTCGTTCTCTCTAAAGCCAGAAAAAACCAGGTGAGTATGTGGATCAACAAATCCTGGTAAAACCGTTCCTCCTTCTGCATCCAGTTCCTTCCCATCATTTTTTAATAATAGATCACTACTATAAGGTCCAACATAAACAACCTTTCCTTCATTTACACCTATTAGACCATTTAGAATGATCTTAAGTATATCGCACCCTGTTTCTGGTGTAACTATTTGAGATATATTTTTTATAATAAGATCACACTCAATCATATAATTTTTCCAGAAGTCTTTCCTCCAGAGTTATATTTGAAGTAGGTCCTTTAAGCTTAATAAAGTAAGCAAGTGATTGGATAAGAGCTCTTGCTGGTGGAAGACCAATAATCTCGCTTTCAAGCACTTCTACCCCATATCTCTGTGCTTCTAATTTGACGAGTTCATATACTCTATAAAGAGGAGTAGATTCAAAATCCAATAGATTCATAGTTACCTGAATAATTCCTTGCTCTTTAAGTTCCATCCCTTTCGCCTGGACACCGATCAAGCCACCAGATGATTCTCTGACCGCTTTTGCTACCTTCTCGGCTACCTTTAAGTCATCTGTCTTAAGGTTTATGTTGTATGCTAAGAGGAACTTACGAGCACCAACTGCTACTGCTCCTGCTGTAGGATGAAGACAGGGCTCTCCGAAATCTGGAAACCTTTCTTTCTTTTTTATCTCTTCCTTAAGTTCTTCAAATTCACCCTTCCTGACATCTGGTAATCTTATTCTTTGAGGAACAGTAGCAGAATAAGCATAAAGGTAAGCTGGAATATGGAGCTCGGAAGCAATCCTCTGACCTAATTCTCTTGATAAGCCAATGCAATCTTTCATTGTGACATTTCTAAAAGGAATGAAAGGTATTACATCCATAGAACCTATGCGAGGGTGAGTTCCTTTATGCTTGTTAAGATCGATTAGTTCTGAAGCCTTCTCTGTACCTCGGAAAAGCGCTTCTAAAATCGGAGCTGGCTTACCTACTAAAGTTACCACCGATCGATTATGGTCAGAATCGGAAGAGAGATCTAGAACATGGGCCCCCTGAACAGAAGATAAAGCACTAACAATCTTATCAATAACCTCTTGTTTCCGCCCTTCACTGAAGTTTGGGACACTTTCTACTAATTGCATAATAGTAACTCCTTTCTAAGTAAAATTATAACTTACAGTTAAGTAGAATTTTTATACCACATCTTTTCCTTAATTATAACCTCCCATCCTTCTTTTTAATATGTTATAATTGTTTTTGTTAAATTGATAATCTCAATATTAACATCGAGGGACCCTTAAAGTTAAGTAACCAAACGTAAGAAGAACATTTTAAATTAAATTTTATAAGGGAGATCCACAATGATTGAAGTTCAAGAGTTAAAAAAGAACTTTAATAAAGTAGAAGCACTCAGGGGTATTTCCTTTAATGTTAAACCAGGGATAATCTTTGGTCTCTTAGGACCCAATGGAGCTGGCAAGACCACTAATATTAGAATCATTTCCACTATTATCAAACCAACTGCAGGTAAAGTTCTTGTTGATGGGATAGATATTGATAAGAACCCGGATAGAGCAAGAGCAAAACTCGGTATACTTTATGAAAATGCTGGTCTATATAGAAGACTCACAGGAGAAGAGAATGTTCTTTACTTCGCTGGTTTATTTGGATTAGATATGACAACCGCTAAGAAAAGGATGAAAGACTTCTTTGAGGTATTGGAAATAGATTATGCTAAACGTATTGCAGGGCAATACTCAAAAGGAATGTCCCAGAAGGTTGCCTTAGTTCGTGCTCTTATTGCTAATCCTCCCATCGTAATGCTGGATGAACCCACTGCTGGACTGGATGTAACATCATCAGTAAAGGTGAGAGAATCTCTTAACTATTTAAAAGAAAATGGTAAGACTGTCATAGTATCTACCCACCTGATGTCAGAAGTAGAAGCCCTTTGCGATGAAGTAGTTATCATTGACCGTGGTCTATTAGTTGAGCAAGGTAGCCCAAAGGATATTAAGAATCGCTATAACTCATCTAACTTAGAAGAAGCCTTTATAAAAGTGGTGAAAAAATGAAGACACAACTTATCTTCCTGAAAGAATTAAAAGATGCTTTTAGAGATAAAAGAACTATTATTATGACCATAGTTATACCAACCCTCCTTATCCCCCTAATGCTTTTCGGGCAGTTTTTTATACAAAAAACAGAAATAGAACGAGCTCAAGAACAGGTTGTTAAATTAATTTACTCAGGACCTGCTGATATAAAAGAACTTCTCGTTGTTGATAAAAAAATTGTTTTTCTTCCTTTTTCTGATGAAATTGGCAAAAAAATAGAAGAAAAAGATGCTGATGCAGCTTTAGTAATTCAGGATGGAAAAGCCGTTATTCATTATGACCCCACTAAACCTACTTCTGCTTATGCCAGCCAGAAGTTAAAGAATTATCTACTAATTTATAGCGAAAAAGTAATTGAAGCAAGACTCCAAAATATTGGGTTAGATCCGAATATCATTAAGGTCTTTGATATAAAAGAGGAAAGTGTAGCTTCTCCAAGTAAAATGGGAGCTTTCTTTGCAGCAATGCTTATACCAATAATGATACTTTCTATAGGAATATCGGGGAACATGTACCTCTTTTCTGACATAGGTGCAGGAGAGAAAGAAAGGGGAACATTAGAACCTTTGTTAGCTACACCTGCTAAACGACAAGAAATCGCTACAGGTAAATGGTTAGCAGTAAGCTCATTATCCTTTTTCTCAATAGTTCTTATGCTGGTGGTGATGCTTCTTACCATTAACTATGGCCAACCATTATTTCTCATGCCCGGTCAAGAAGGGGCATCCTTAAAGCTTGAACCAATAGCACTGATAATCCTGACTCTGGGAGGACTTCTTTTAGCTCTTTCAGGTGGTGCTTTACAGTTTACCATCTCCATCTGGGCGCGGAACATCCGGGAGGCTCAGCTCTACCTTGGCTATCTACCTATGGTAGTAATTTTACCAGTAGTATTTCTTAATATCATGGGGATTATGGGGAATATCCCTAACTGGTCTTACTATATACCTCTAATTAATCTCTATCCCATCATATATACAGCCATTATGAATGAGATGGTATTTAGCAAGATACTAATAGCTTTGAGTACAAATACACTACTGACCATCCTGGGAATAATGCTGGTTACCAGAATCCTAAATCGTGAGGAAGTTATTTTGAGGACTTAGATATTTTCAAAACTTACATTATAAATTGGGAAAAGTTGAAAAGCTGAATTTTTAATGTTCAAAAATTGAGTAGGTTAAGTTCAAGGTGACAAAAAACCTGACATCATTTTTGTTACTATTAAGACAATTTAGCCTTTAATTTCACTCCGCTTTTCTACTTTTAATCAGTTAAAAACCATAAACTGAATAGTATGTCATGGACATTACACAGGGCAATAGATGGTAATGGCACCATAACAGTATTTATCCAGTAATTAAAATATAAGAAATAGTAGCGAGAGTAAATTAATTAATAATATTTAAGTTATTTTCCCAATAAGTGAATTAGTTACAACTTCCAGAGTAATCTGTTGGATATAATCTTATAACTAATCAGGCCTCTTGACAGTAGAGAGGATAGATATGCCATTATTGGTGTGTTTACCAGATAATACTCTCCCATACCTGTAATGTTGACTCCATGGTGATCACATAATTCTTTCAAAATCCCGGATACTTCTTTCTCTTCTTTGAGAATATCAAGAATAAGGTTTTCGTTTTCTTTGATAGCATTCAAGTTAAACTCTATCAACTCTTTTAGATTATCCCCTGGTTGAGCATGGGTTGGCACATAAAACTTATATTTTGATTCTCTCAACCAATTCAAAGTATCCTTACATTTATCGATATCAATGGCGAAAATTACTCTGTATTTATCTATTATTTCTCTTGAAAATATAGCATCTGCGAGGAAAAGTACCCCATCAATTTCCAGTCCAATCTGGTTGGGAGAATGACCCGCTAGAGGAATCACTTTAAACTCCACTTCATTCAATTTAAAATCTTTTTCTGATATGACCATATCTACACAAGATGGTTTAGATAAAAAGAATTTTTCTGTTAAAGTAGAGGGAGGATTAGCACCAGAAAAAAGATACAAAGGCTCAAGAATGGGATTTTCTATGATGGCCAATTCAACTGAAGGTGCAAGAATCTTTGCACCTGTCTTTTCTTTAATGAAATAATTCCCTCCAAATATCCCTTTCTATCTTAATAAGCTCCAATATAAGAACCTCCGGAACTTATCCTCCTAAGTATGCTTCCTTTACCTTAGGGTTCTCTTTTAGATTTTTACATGACCCCTCTAATACTATATTGCCAACCTCCATTAAATAACCGTAGTCGGAGTATTCTAAAGCCATTCTGGCATTTTGTTCTACCAGAAGAATAGTTGTCCCAAACTCATTTATTTTTTTTATAACTTCAAAAAGTTCATTAACCAGGACTGGTGCTAAACCCATAGATGGTTCATCCAATAGCATCAGCTTACCTTTTGTTACCATGGCACGTGCCACAGCTAACATCTGCTGTTCTCCTCCAGAAAGTGTTCCAGCAGTCTGTGTTGACCTTTCCTTAAGTCGAGGGAATAGTGAAAAAACCAGTTCAAGGTCACCTTTTATCTCTTTTTTATTTTTTCTTGTCCAACCCGCTAATTCGAGATTCTCTAAAACAGTTAGGGTAGAAAATACTTTCCTTCCTTCTGGGACATGTGCAATCCCCATAGAAACGATTTCATGTGCAGGCGTTTTTGTAATATCCTTTCCGTCAAAGATTATGATCCCTTCTTTGGGAACTAACCCGGAGATTGCTCGTAATGTCGTTGATTTACCTGCTCCATTAGCTCCAATGAGAGTTATAATCTTTCCTTTCTCAACCTGGAAATTTATCTCTTTTAGAGCCCTTATTCCTCCATAGGACACTTTGAGGTTTTTTGCTTCCAGTATTATCATTACAGTTCAACCCTCCCCTTCCCCAGATAAGCCTCAATAACTTTAGCATTGTTCTGAATATCACTAGGTGTACCTTCTGCTATAGTTACTCCAAAATCCATAACTTTTATCCACTCACATATCTTCATAACAAATCTCATTTGGTGCTCAATAACTAAAAGGGTAAGGCCAAATTCTCTCTTTATATTTAGAAGTAGCTCCATTAAGGCATCTATTTCTCTAGGGTTCATACCTGCTGCTGGTTCGTCCAGTAATAGTACTCTGGGTTTGGTTGCCAAAGCTCGGGCTATCTCCAGCCTCCTTTGCTCTCCATAAGGTAAGTTTTTAGCCAATTCTCCTGCTCTATGCACCAAACCAAGGGTTTCCAGTAGCTGTATTGATTCACCTTTTATTCTTTTTTCTTCTCTATCATAAAAGGAATTCCTCAAAAAAACATCAAAATATCTGGCTTTATATTTAAGGTGAAAACCTATTCTAACGTTGTCAAGAACAGTAAGATTTCCAAATAACCTTATATTCTGGAATGTCCTGGCTACACCCCTGGAAATTACCTCATGAGGTTTGAGTTTTGTTATTTCTTCACCTTTGAAATAAATAGAGCCCTTTGTGGGGATATATACACCTGTAACAAGATTAAAAACTGTTGTTTTACCAGCACCGTTTGGTCCTATTATTCCCCATAAGGCACCTTCTGGTAGTTCAAGATTAAAGTTAATAACAGCCTTGAGTCCACCAAAGAACTGAGTTAACTCGGTGGTAGTTAGTACAGCTCCCATTTATCTATCCTCCTCAGGAATAAGTATTTTTGCCTCTTTTCCCCCAAACAACCCTTCAGGTCTGAAGAGAATAATTATAATAAGTAAGAAGGAATAAAGTACCATCCTCCATTCCTGCCCTACCTCAAAACCCCACCTTGGCAGTGTAAAACTACTCATTGAAGAAAAAAGCACAGGAAGAGCATATCTTTCCAGAACAGTTAGAACAAAGGCTGCTAGAATTGAGCCTGTCAGACTTCCCATTCCTCCAACATATAAAAATACCAGTAATAAAATTGAACCCATAAAACCAAATTGCGTAGGGTGAGCAATCTTAATAAGATGGCAGAGTAAACCACCACCAATTCCAGCAAAGAATGCCCCTACTGTGAAGGCGAACATCTTATATTTTGTGGTATCAACACCAACCAAAGCGGAGGCTATATAGTCTTCCCGAATAGATAAAAGGGCACGACCATAGCTGGAATAAATAATATTTCTTAATATTAGTATGGTCAGGAAGGTTATCAAAAATATAATTGTGAAGTCTGAAATACGGGGTATTCCTAAAAGACCTCTTGGTCCTCCAACATAGTCAATGTTATTAATAATCACCCTTATCATTTCTCCAAACCCCAGGGTAGTTATTGCCAGATAATCACCCCTAAGTCTGAAGCTAGGGATGCTTATTAAGAAACCAGCTAACGCTGCAGCGATTCCACCTAAAGTGAGGGCAACCAGGAAAAGTGGTACGCGAGTATGCATGGGAGTATCAATAGATAATTTCCAGATCAGGGTGGTTAAAATACCAGAAATGTAAGCTCCGATACCTGCAAAACCCATATGTCCAATAGAAAACTGGCCAGTAAAACCGTTAATGAGATTCAAACTGGATGTAAGAATCATATAAACCAAAGATAAATTTATAACTAACATGGGGAAATCGCCAAGAAACCCTATAGTTTTTAATCCAAATACAACCAGATAAACTGCCAGACCTGCTAAAATAAGTTTTAAATCCCTTTTCATATCTTCTCCTACACCTTTTCAGCAGTCTTCTCCCCCAGTATTCCTTGAGGTCTAAAGAGAAGAACTAATATTAAGATAGCAAAGGCTATACCCTCTCCGTATAGAGAGCGATAAGCAGTGGCATAAGTTTCAGCAATGCCCATTATATAGCCACCCAGCATTGCACCAGGTATATTCCCTATACCTCCTAAAACAGCAGCTACAAAAGCTTTTAAGCCTGGTAGAATACCCATGTAGGGAAAAATCCTGGGGTATGTTATGGAAGCCAGAAGGCCTGCAGCACCAGCAAAAGAACCCCCTATAAAAAATGTGAAAGTAATAATTTTCTCTACATCTATTCCCATAAGTCTTGCAGCATCTTTATCCAGAGCCACTGCCCTCATTGCTTTCCCCATCATCGTTTTTCTTACTATAAAAGTAAGGAAAAGCATTAAACTTATTGTCACAGCCAGATTAATTATCTGATAGTTATTAAGTTGTATTAAACCAAATTGATAAGGTCTTCTCTGAATAATCTCAGGAAAAGCCCTAAAGGAAGCGCCTATAAAAGGTAATGAGGAAAAGAGGTATTCGATAAACATAGATACACCAATTGCTGCGATCAGGGCAGAAAGTCTTGGACGGTATCTTAGAGGCTTATAGACTAATCGATTGGTTAACATGGCTGCGCATGCAGAAGCAAGCATACTCCCAATAAATATCAGCACAATGGGAGCATTACCTAGCCTTGCTACTAAATAAGTGGACATAAAAAAAGCAGCATAGGCACCTATCATAAAAAAATCCCCATGAGCAAAATTTATCAACCTAATTATGCCATACACCATGGTATAACCCAGGGCAATCAGAGCATATATAGAGCCTAATTGAATCCCATTAACTAACTGCTTGAAATTGAATATAGCGCTGATAGTTTCCATAGAGTATTAACTTTCTCCTTTATTCACGCATAAATCAAAACGATTTTTATAACAAAAGATGGGGGGAGGCAGATGTGCTCTCCCCCCTTTAATTACAAACCTGCTATATCAGTTTATGGCTCTACGGTTGCTCTGTAAATGTGCTTACCACCCTTAATCTCAATTATTACAGCAGACTTAATGGGGTCACCATTTTCATCAAATTGAATAACACCAGAAACAGCACTGAACTTAGCTACTTTCAGAGCATCCTTAATCTTTGTGCCATCTGTTGAGCCAGCTCTCTTAATAGCATCAAACATAACATTTGCAGCATCATAAGCTAAAGCTGCCAGAGCATCAGGGTCTGTGCCAAATTTGGCTTTGAACCTGTTCACAAAATCCTGCACAATAGGCCTTGTGTCATCTTTAGAAAAATGGTTGGTATAGAAGCCTCCTTCAATAGCATCTCCACCTATCTTGACAAGATCCGGAGAATCCCATCCATCTCCACCAAGGAAAGCACCTGTGAAGCCAAGGGCTCTGGCTTGTTTGGCAATTAATCCAGCATCGTTGTAGTAATCCGGGATGTAAATAAGTTCTGGGCCTGCAGCAATAATTTTTGTTAGTTGAGCATGAAAGTCGGTAACTCCAGCTGGATGTCCTTCAAAAGCTACAATGGTTCCACCAAGCTTTACAAACTGAGCTTGAAAGAATTCTGCTAGTCCTTTTGTATAGTCGTTTGCAATATCGTAAAGTACTCCTACTTTCTTTAGTCCGAGATTCTTGTAAGCAAAGTTTGCCCCTACTGTTCCCTGGAATGGGTCAAGGAAACAAGCCCTGAAGATAAAATCTTTACCAATCGTAACTTTGGGGTTAGTAGAAGTTGGAGAGATCATAGGGATCTTACTTTCTTGAGCTACAGAAGACATAGGAATAGAGCACTTACTCATAACTGTCCCCACAATTGCATATACCTTCTCCATCTCAATTAACCTGGTTGCTTCACTTACTGCTGTTGTAGGGTCTCCCTTATCGTCTGCTACTTTCAAGAAAATTTTTCTCCCAAGAATCCCTCCATTGGCATTCCACTCCTCAGCAGCAAGCTCTACTCCCTGCTTAGTAGAAATGCCAAAGGTAGCAGCTTCACCACTTATTGGAGCTACAACCCCAATTACAATATCTCCCACTTCAGCTTTAGGTTTAACAAAATAATATGCAACACCAGCAACTACAAGCACCACTACTAAAATCCAAACCCAATTTTTCATGCCTTTACCTCCTTAAAAATAGTTTCGCCTATTCTATCAATCATTTTCAATTCTGTCAATGTTTTTTACAAAAGTTGATGTTACTATTTTGAAATGTTAAGGATTATTAGTATTATGAAACAATATGCTGAAACGATGATAAATTAAGTTCAGCACATAGTTCAACATGAAAATAATAAAATAGATTCAGAAGATAAAAAAATAGATATTTATTTATAGTCAAGACCTTAACCTTAATCTACTCCGCTTTTTAATTTTAAATATCCTGTTATTTAACAATTCCTAAACATATTTTTTAAAAACACCTTTTTATCTAAGAATAACCAAAAAAATTAGAATTTTTAAATGAAAAAAATACTTAAATAAAGGAATCATATAGCATACCAGGAAATATTCATATGATTTAAATAGCATTAAAAAGTATAGTTAAACACTAAGATATGTTTATTGGAAGTTATTTAATCTTCTCTTCAAGAAAGAGGGTCTTCTGGTAAGCAGCCCAAACGGCTTTTGATATAGCTGTTCTGAAATTTTCTTTTTCCAGTTGATAAAGAGCTTCTGCTGATGTTCCTCCTGGTGAAGTTACCATATTCTTAAGTTCTGCTGGATGTTGTGATGTATGGATAGCCAGAAGAGTAGAGCCAAGTATAGTCTTTAATACCATTTCTTTTGCAAGATCTCGAGGAAAACCCAGATGAACTGCTGCATCTACAAATGCTTCAATAAAAAGAAAAATATAACTGGGTCCTGTTCCACTTACTGCTGTGGCCATGGCAACATACTGTTCATCTTCTACATATATCTCCTCCCCGAGAGCCTTCAACACTTCCCTTACCTTTTCCTTTGTATCATCATCAACCTCAGGAGTGCCTGTCCAGAGGGTTACTCCCTTTCCTATCTGGGCTGGAGTATTGGGCATAGACCTCACTATCTTGTTGTGTTTTAAACCTTCCCGGAGAAAAGATAGGGTAGCACCAGCAGCAATGGATATGACAACCTGTTTTTCCTCAAGCTTTCCCTGAAGGTCAGAAAAAACCGCCTTAAGGTTCTGCGGTTTTACTGATAAAACTATAATATCAGAACCCTGAGCTGCTTCTAAATTAGAAGTAGTTACTTTTATTCCGAATTCGTTCTTTAAGCCATCTAATTTAGAAAGACGAGGTCCACTGGCGATGATATTTTTCGCACCTGATAGTTTATTAGTAAGTAATCCCTGAATAAAACTCCTGGCCATGGCTCCGCCGCCAATAAAAGATATTTTATCTATTTTCATATTAGTCTCCTTCTTCTGATAGAATCAATTCATATTGTTTCTCAGTACTTATCTGATTATTACTAAATTTTACCTTCAACACCAGAGGACTTTAACAAAAACCTTTTGAAATCCTCAAGTTCCCTACTTAAAGATCTATCTTCTTTGAAGGGAGTAAGGAATTTACTATTTTCATCAAAAAAACGACGTGTTCCTCTGCCAGATAATTCCAAGCCTTGTCTTCTTACTGCTTCAAAAGAAACATACAATTCGATTGTAACTAATGAATAAAGATTATTAATTAGATCAAGAAGTTTCAAGACAGCATTCATCCCCATGCTTACATGGTCTTCCTGCCCTTGTGCTGTTGGTATAGAATCTGAAGAAGCAGGGTGGGTAAGGACTTTATTATAATTCACCAGAGAGGCAGCCTGATATTGAAGAAGCATAAGCCCATTATCAACTCCAGGTCTTTCTGCCAGATAAGTATGAAGTGATTTTTCGTATGTGCCACTTAAAATTTTATCAACTCTTCTTTCAGAGATAGACCCAAGAAAACTCAAAGCCAAATTTAGTGTATCCGCAGCCCAAGCAAGAGGAGCACCATGAAAATTACCCTGACTGATAACCCGACCGTCAGAGGTAATAAGAGGATTGTCTGTGACAGAGTTTATTTCAGTTTCAATGATATCTTTTATAATTGATAAAGCCAAAAAAACAGTTCCATGTACTTGAGGAATGCATCTTATAGAATAGGCTTCTTGAACTCTATGAAGAGGAAGTGGGTTTATCAATTTACTATCCCGTAGATTATCTCTAATACTAAGTATGGTTTCTTTGAACCCTTTATGCGGACGTAAAGTAAAAACTTCATCTTCTAAAAAAGATGTTGAGGATCTCATAGCTTCAATTGTCATAGAAGCTGCTAAGTTAAATAGTTTCCAGAGGTTTTTTCCAAGATGATAAGAATAGATAAGAAGGGATAACATTGCTTGAGTTCCATTTATTAATGCAAGCCCTTCCTTGAGCTTTAGAGGATAAGGTTTTAGTTTTAAAAAATCAAGAGCTTCGTTGCCTTTCATATGTTGGCCCTTCAACTGAACCTCTCCTTCTCCTACTAAGGGTTGAGCTAAGTGTGCTAAAGGAATTAGATCGCCAGAAGCTCCAACTGAACCTCTTCTTGGAACTACAGGGTATACTTCATTGTTTAGAAACTCAATAAGATACCTAACCAGTTCCCCCCTTACACCTGAATAATTATTAAGTAGAGTGTGCGCTCTTAAAAGAAGCATAGCCCGTATCACAGGCTCTGGCAATGGTTCCCCTAAGCCCTGAGCATGGCTTAGAATCAATTTTTTCTGAAGAAGGTGCGATTCTTCAGGAGTTACACCAATTTCCGATAGCGATCCAAACCCTGTAGTAATTCCATAAATCTGCTGACCACTCATAACAATTTTCTCTAAAACCAAGAATGTTTCATTCATCTTATTAAGTATAGTAGGATGTAGAATTACTTTTCTCTTTTCAAGAGCTACTTCGAGAACTTCATAAAGAGTTATGGGTTGATCACTTAGAATAAGTTCGTCTTTGTTATCCAATAAGCCTCACTCCAATATTACCAGAGAGTCTCCGGTATTAACTACCTTTCCTTCTGAAACTAAAAGTTCAAATACTATACCATCTCGAGGTACCAATATCTCACTTTCCATTTTCATCGCTTCTATTAAAATAATTGCTTCTCCTTTTTTAATTGACTGGCCTTTTTGTGTCCTTATCTTTAAAATCCTACCAGGCAAGGGGGCTTTTACAATAACTTTTGAGCTTTCAGTAGACAAAGATGTTTGTTTTACAGTATCAACTTCTGAAGTTAAATTTCTTTCAATAATCTCCTGCTGTTGCACTTGTCTAACATCTTCCTTTATCTCTTCAACCTCGACTTCAAATAATTTTCCTTCTACTCTAACCCGAAAACGTCGTTGCATATATTACCTCCATGATAGTCTTCGTGAAGATTCCAAAATTGAACATACTAAATTTCTAGATGTCTGCTTACGACCTGGTAAAATAATTCTATTTTCTTTCTCCTCTTCAAGTAGATAAAGAACTGCCCCCAGAACAGCAGCTTGAGTCAAATGAATTTCGCTTTTTTCCATTTTATTCCTGCTTATGTTTTCAGTTATCATTTTTCTTTTGGTTCTGGTAAGTAAAATACCCATAAGAAAAACAAGAAACCCTAAAGAACCAAGCACTACAAAAGTAGTAAACAATCCATTAATAGAAATTAATAAAACATCTTTCACTTCTATACTCCAAAGATTAATTATAAAGGCATATTACCGTGTTTTCTCGGAGGTCTAAACTCTCTCTTATTTACAGCAACGAGA
The DNA here is from genome assembly GCA_037440465.1 of Coprothermobacterota bacterium. Lineage (GTDB taxonomy): Bacteria > Coprothermobacterota > HKB111 > HKB111 > HKB111 > JBBIUB01. Next base: position 138,369 of record JBBIUB010000001.1, read on the forward strand.
AGAGCCTGGCATAATCTCCAGCGTACATCTGTAGGTTCAAGAATATCATCTATGTATCCTCTCGCAGTAGCCACATAAGGGTTTGCGTATCTTGATTTATAATTTTCAATAAGAGAAGACCTTGTTTCTCCAGGGTTAGGGCTACCCTCTATTTCTTTCTTAAATATTATGTCAGCAGCTCCCTCTGGACCCATTACAGCAATCTCAGTAGTTGGTAATCCAAAAACATAATCCCCTCCCAGATGTCTACTACTCATAGCAATATATGCTCCACCATAAGCCTTTCTCACTATTAAAGTTATCTTAGGTACCGTTGCTTCAGAATATGCATATAAAAGTTTAGCTCCATGTCTAACTATTCCCCCATATTCCTGCATTCTTCCAGGCATATAACCTGGAACGTCAACTAAAGTAAGAAGAGGAATGTTAAAGGAATCGCAAAACCGAACAAATCGCGAAGCTTTATCAGATGAATCAATATCAAGAACACCAGCTAAGTATTGTGGTTGATTTGCAACAATTCCAACTACCCTACCACCAAGAGTACCAAAACCTATTACAAGGTTCGGGGCAAATGATTCTTGAATCTCAAAGAAATTCTTATTATCCAGTATTTCCTTAATAACTTCTTTCATATTGTATCCCTTTGTGGAGTCAACGGGAATAATCTCCTGTAAATACTGGGTTGACCTATCCAAAGGATCTGAGTTTTCTTTAGTAGGCGGGTCCTCACTATTGTTAGAAGGTAAAAATGAAAGAAGTCTTCGGGTTAAAAGAAGAGCTTCTTTATCATCTGGAGCTACAAAATGGATGTTGCCACTGTGTTGAGCATGAACCTCAGCACCACCAAGATCCTCAAGAGAGATTTCTTCTTGTGTTACTGTTTTTACAACTTGAGGACCTGTTATAAACATATAAGCAATTTTACTCATAATCGTAAAATCTGTCAAAGCAGGTGAATATACAGCACCACCAGCGCAGGGCCCAAGGAGTACGGAAATCTGGGGTATAACACCAGAAGCAATAGTATTTCGATAAAAAATTTCTCCATATCCCTTTAAGGAATCAATTCCTTCCTGGATTCGTGCTCCACCAGAGTCATTGAGACCAACAAGAGGAACGCCATATTTTAAAGCGGCTTCCTGAACCTTCACAATCTTCTGGGCATGGGTTTCACCTAACGAGCCACCAGCGACAGTAAAATCCTGAGCAAAAACATAAACCAAACGACCATCTATGGTACCGTATCCTGCAACGACACCGTCTCCAGGAAGTTCCTGCTTATCTAAACCAAAATCTGTTGCTCTATGCCTGGCGAATAAATCCTGTTCAACAAAAGTTGTTTTATCAAGTAGTATCTCCAGGCGTTCACGAGCAGTTAGTTTCCCTTGTTGGTGGTGTTTTTTAATCCTTTCTTCTCCCCCTCCTAACTTAAGAGTCCTTTTGCGGTTCTTTAAGTCGTCAATCTTCTCCTCCATACTTCCTCCCTAATTATTAGTAATAAGTTAAGAGTAATGAGTAACGAGTTTAAAATCCTTAAATCTCAAATCCTCAAATCCTGTTTTTATTACTCATCACCAGTCACTCGTTACAAGTCACATATATAGGCGACAGATCAACTTACCGGGACAATTTGAATATTGGCTTCATATTTGTTAATAATATCGTCTAAATCACTTGCTTGAAGAACCTCTTTTTCTTTTAACTGATAGGCTACTTCCTCAGCTAAATTTTTCCTTTCTACTAATATTTCTTTCACTTTTTTATAGCACTCATCTACAATAGACCTAACTTCTGCATCAATTAGAGAAGCTATTTCTGCGCTTAACGCTTTTGCTTTTACAAGATCCCGACCCAGAAATACCATACCTTCCTTCTCTGCATAGTTTATGGGACCAAGTTGACTGCTCATCCCATACTCTACAACCATCCTATGAGCTATTTCAGTGGCTTGTTCAAGGTCATTCTCTGCGCCGGTCGTAATTTCATTAAGGATAATTTCCTCTGCTACTCTTCCACCAAGAAAAACAGAGATTTTCGCTAAAAGTTGTTCTCTTGTCATGATATAACGGTCTTCCGAAGGTAAAGGGATAGTATATCCAAGAGCCCTTCCTCTGGACACTACTGAGATACGATGCACCGGATCAGCTTGCGGAATACACTTAGAAACTATGGCATGTCCTGTTTCATGAACAGCAATAATCAATTTCTCTCTTTCGCTTACAACTCTATTCTTCTGAGGACCAGCAATTATTCTATCAACAGCTTCTTCTAATTCACTGGCATATATCATCTTCTTCCCGCGTCTGGCCGCTAAAAGAGCAGCCTCATTTAATAAATTACCAAGATCAGCACCGGAAAACCCTGGCGTACGTTTTGCAAGAGTCTCAAGGTTAACATCAGGTGCGAAAGGTTTCCCTTTGCTATGAACCTTTAAAATCTCCAAACGACCTTTAATGTCAGGTATATCAATCAACACCCTGCGGTCAAAACGACCTGGCCTTAGTAAAGCAGGATCTAAAATATCAGGCCTGTTAGTTGCAGCTATAACAATGACTCCAAGGTAAGGGTCAAAACCATCCATTTCAACAAGGAGTTGGTTCAAAGTCTGTTCTCTTTCATCATGGCCTCCTCCAATCCCCGCTCCTCTCTGACGACCTACAGCATCTATCTCATCAATAAAGATAATACATGGCGCTTGCTTCTTTGCTTGGTCAAAAAGATCTCTTACCCGAGAAGCTCCTACCCCTACGAATAATTCTACAAACTCAGAGCCACTTACCGTAAAAAATGGTACACTTGCTTCTCCAGCCACAGCTCGTGCTAACAGTGTTTTGCCACACCCTGGAGGCCCTATTAAAAGTACACCTTTTGGTATTTTAGCACCAAGAGTCTGGAATTTGCGTGGATCCCTTAAAAATTCTACGACTTCCTGAAGCTCCATCTTGGATTCCTCAACACCTGCAGCGTCTTTAAATGTTACCTTAGGCTTATTATCAAGGAATAGCTTGGCTTTGCTTCTTCCAAAAGAGAATGCTTGACTGTTGGCTCCTTGAAGCTGCCGGACGAAAAAAAAGACTAGAAAAATAAGGGCTGCCAATGGTAGAATATTAAAAAATATTGTCCCCAACCAGTCAGTACGCGGGGGTTTAGCAATAATATCAACATCATAACTTCTGATTCTCTCTACTGCTGCATCATCCAACCAGGGAACGTGAACTGAGTATTTTATCCCTTCTTGTAGTGTCACTTTCAAGGTTTTATCTTCAATGACAACTGAACTTACCTTATTTTGGGATAATAATTCTTGAAATTCGGTATAGGAAATATCAGAAACTTTTGTATTTTGAGAATAGGATTGATAAAAACTCCACACCAGAATCCCTATTAATATCATAATAAAGAAGTATCTACTAAATTTAATATCCATATTTTATTATAGCACCTGTTATAAATAAAGTTCTTCCTTGAGTACTCCTACAAACGGAAGGTTCCTATGTTTCCCACCAAAATCGAGTCCATACCCCACTACAAATTTATTCGGTATGGAAAAACCTATGTACTCTACATTAACTTCTACTTTACGCCTTTCTTTCTTATCAAGAAGTACACAAGTCCTTAAACTTTTTGGATTCCTTGAAGTCAATAACTCTTGAATATATTTAAGTGTCAATCCAGTATCTACAATGTCCTCTATAAGTAAAACATTCTTGTCTTCGACAGGCTCATCCAAATCTTTAATAATACGAACTACTCCAGAGGATTCTGTAGCCTTTCCATAGCTGGAAACTCCAATAAAATCTATTGTCACGGGAATCTCAAGTTTTCGTATAAGGTCAGATGCAAAAATTGTAGCTCCCTTCAGCACAGATACTGTGTGGATAGTTTCGCCTTTGTAATCCTTGCTAATCTCTTTAGCCAGTTCTTCTACCCTAGCCTGAAGCACTTCTTCACTAATTAATACCTCTTCTATAAGATTTCCCATTTTACATCCTCCATGTTAATTATTTTTAGATAATCTTTCTTATTTATTAATTTAGTGGGTCATTCTCCTATTAAGTTGCGTATTATAGCTTAAGGATTCCCTTTTCTTTAACTGTTATGAGAATCCCTTCTTCCCCGACACCAACTTGGGCTTTATCAACGCCTATTATCCAAAAAACTCTTTCGTTATCCGCTAATACAGGTATGGCTTCCCTTTTATCTCTTTCAATTTTTTTATCAATCATTATATCCTGTATTTTCCTGGTATGACCTTGTATTCTTCTAAGACTTATCTTATCTCCGGGTAATCTTGATCTTACAATTAATGGATAACGATAGCTATTTAAGGGAAGAAATATCTCATTATCTCTTTCTTCTACTGGTTTTTTTGCATATTCTACTTTCAAAGTTACGCCAGATTCATCAATACGAGTGATCCCGGGTATAGCTAGAGTGTAATTAAAACTACACTTATCTGGCAAATCCTTTACTTCTACAAGTAAGGGTGAAATAGGTAATATTAAAAATTGTCCTTCTTTTTTGGCAATATAGCCAGTTTTAAGGTCTACTTCAACATCTTTACTTCTAGTTGTGATACTTAGTACTCTGTGTATCATATCTCTGCTTGCTTTAATGTCTAAATCTTCAAGAATAGTAAGAATTAATCTTTTCTTTAAAACTGAAGGAATACCACTGAAAAGGGAAAGGTCTACCCTCCAAAAACTGCCTACTTTTTTAGCAATTTTTTCTAAAATACCTTTTACGATATTTTCCATAAAGTAATCTACCTCTTTAGCATCTTCGGCTATAGAAAATAAGTGCTCTTTAAAACCTGGGTTGATTTTTAGTAATTCTGGAAAAATCTGGAGACGGACCTTATTTCTTATATACTGCATATCAAAATTGCAGGAATCTACTACAAAAGGAATTCCTTTCACGCTTGCATATTCTAAAATCTCGTTGCGATAGAATGGTAAAAGAGGTCTAAATAAATCCTCTTTGAGAATCTCCATTGCCTTAAGACCCCTGATACCTACTCCAGTAAGTAATCTATAAAATACAGTTTCCACCTGATCATCAGCATTATGTGCGGTCACAATATAACCTTCCCCTAATGAATCAAGACAGTCTCTTAAACCTTTATATCTCAATATTCTCCCTGCTTCTTCGGGGGATATCTTTTTTTTATTAACGAAATCTTTTACAGACTTTTTCTCTACAATCAAAGGAATAGACCACTCCCTGGTTACCTTTTGAAGAAAAATAACATCTCTGTCTGCATCTTCTCTCATTCCGTGATGAAGATGATAAGCATAAAGGTTAAAACAAAATTCCTGAGCTACCTCTTTAAGAAGATAAGTAAGAACCATAGAATCCACTCCTCCTGATAATCCAATTAGTAAAAGACAACCATTAGAAGGTAGTGTCAAGGATGAAATTATTTTCTTTAATTTGGGAATTGGGTTTAACATATTAGTAGTGGCGGCGCAGGGATTCGAACCCCGGACACTACGGGTATGAGCCGTATGCTCTAACCAACTGAGCTACACCGCCCTGCGCAACTAATAATAAATGGTAGCGGGGGAAGGATTTGAACCTTCGACCTCCGGGTTATGAGCCCGGCGAGCTACCTGGCTGCTCCACCCCGCGATAACTATTTATTATACCCTTAAAAATAGGATCTTGTCAATTAAAGTATTTAAGAATCCCTGACAATCCAGGTTCCTGTCTCATTTCTTAAAGCGGATATCAGAGAATCAGGAGAAGCTATAAGCACCTTTCCATTTATTTTTTCGAGGTACTTTATGGACGCCAAAATTTTAGGGCCCATGCTCCCCGCTGGAAAATGCCCTTCATTATAATACCTCTTGGCTTCAAATAGAGTCATTTTACTTATCTTCTTCTCATTATCTTTGCCGAAGTTTAAAGCTACTTGAGAAACGCCTGTTAGAATTATAAACAAACCAGCTCCGAGTTCTTCAGCTAAAAGAGCAGAGCCTAAATCTTTATCAATAACTGCCTCCACACCTATTAATTTTCCACCATCATTACATACAGGTATTCCCCCACCACCAACAGCAACAACAAGGTGACCTCTTTCAGTTAGATCCTCGATGGCTCTGTATTCTATTATCTCACGGGGTATTGGTGAAGGTACAATCCTTCTCCATCCACGTCCTGAATCTTCCTTAACAACCCAACCTTTTTCTTTACTCAACTTGCAGGCTTCCTCTTCAGAATAGAAAAGACCAACATATTTTGTAGGATTTTTAAAGGCTGGATCTTCCTTATCTACTAAGGTTCGTGTTACAACAGAAACAACAGATCGATTAACTCCAGCTTGATTCAAGGCTTCCTGAAGTGGTTGGATCATCATATATCCTATACTTCCCTGAGTTTCTGCACCACACACATCCAATGTATGGGGAGGGACTGCATGTTGACTAAGCTCCGAACGCAAAAGGGTATTTCCAACCTGGGGACCGTTGCCATGGGTTATTACGATATTCAGATCCTCTCTCATCAGAAATGGGAGAAGATGCTTTACTGTCTCTTTTATGTTTTTGTATTGTTCTTCAACAGTACCTTTTTCGCCAGTTCGCAAAATAGCATTTCCACCGAGTGCTATCACTATGAACTCTTTACCGTTTCTCAATTTAGACTCCTAAAGTAAAAGAGCCAGGATGGCTTTCTGAGCGTGCAGCCTATTTTCAGCTTGGTCAAAAACCACTGATTGAGGTCCATCCATTACCTCGTTGGTTATCTCTTCTCCTCTGTGTGCGGGTAGGCAGTGTAACACAACAGCTTCAGGAGAAGCAAAGTTTAGAAGTGAAGAATTAACTTGATAAGGTATAAAGACCTTCTTCCTCTCTATAGCCTCCTCTTCTTGCCCCATACTGGCCCAAACATCTGAATATACTACATCTGCTTTCTCTATAGCTTCTTCAGGATTGGAAACTACCTTGATGGTGCCACCACTCTTCAAAGCTTCCGCCTGAGCCATTTCTACGACAAAAGCTGATGGTTCATAGTAAGGAGGCGAAGCTACTCTTATATGCATTCCCACCTTGGCTCCACCAAGAAGAAGGGCGTTACACACATTGTTTCCATCACCTATATAAGCCATGGTCACCCCCTTAAGACTTCCCTTCTTCTCCTTGACAGTCATAAGATCTCCAAGAACCTGGCAGGGGTGATATAGGTCAGATAAACCATTTATCACTGGTATAGAAGCATATTCAGCTAACTCCTCAAGAGTCTTATGAGAATAGACTCTTGCCATTATACCGTTTAAATAACGAGAAAGTGTGCGAGCTGTGTCTGCAATGGTTTCTCCTCTTTTAAGCTGAAGATCTTGAGCTCCGAGATAAAGGGCATGGCCTCCAAGCTCATACATAGCAACTTCAAAAGAGACCCTGGTGCGAGTTGAGGGTTTCTCAAAAATCATACCGAGAGTCTTACCCTGCAAAGAATTATGAATTATATTGCTTCTCTTCATCCTTTTCAACATAAACCCTGTTTCTAAAATTTCTTCTATCTCTTCTAAGGATAAATCTCCCAGGCTTAATAGGTCTCTTCCCCTAAGATTCATGCTTCCACCTCCTTTTCCTTGATTATATGAGGAATTCTCTCTTTAAGAATGGAGCTCAGGGTAGGCTCCCCAATCTCTTGAAGCTCGTAAGTCACACGGACCGCTGGCTTATTTAGTTTTACTAGCCTTCGTAAATCTATGGGTGTAGCTACAATTACCAAATCAGCTGGAATTTGATTAAGGGTCTCTTCCATCTCCTTTATCTGGTTCTCGCTATAACCCATAGCTGGTAGAACATCTTCAGTTTGAGTATAGCGGGTAAAGGTACCTTTAATGGTTCCTACTGCATAAGGTTTTGGGCTAATAATTTCAGATGCCCCATATTTCAGAGCTGCAACATAGCCAGCGCCATACGCCATCTCTCCATGAGTTAAAGTAGGACCATCTTCAACTATCACTACTTTCTTTCCTCTTATCTTCCCCCCTTCCTCTACATATATAGGAGAAGCAGCTTCAACTATAATTGCCCGGGGATTAAACTTACGGGCACTAACCCTTACCTTATTCACATTATCAAGAGAAGCTGTATCAAGCTTATTTATAACTAAAACATCGGCTGATCTCAGATTGGTCTCACCTGGGTGATAACCAATCTCATGACTGGCCCTCAGCGGATCAAGAACCACTATACTTAAATCACTCTTATAGAATGAAAAGTCATTATTTCCACCATCCCACACAACCACATCTGCTTCTCGCTGAGCAGATTCCAGAATATCGCCGTAGTCAACACCAGCATATACAATCATTCCCTTAATAATATGAGGTTCATACTCTTCCATCTCTTCTATGGTGCATTTGTGCTTTTCAAGGTCAGCAATGGTCTCAAATCTCTGTACTCTCTGGATGGCAAGGTCACCATAGGGCATGGGGTGCCTGACAACAACCACTTTGAGTCCCATCTCCTTTAAAATGCCGGCAACCCTTCTGGTAGTCTGACTCTTACCTGCCCCAGTTCTAATAGCCCCTACAGAAACTACCGGTTTTCTTGCTGCGATCTGGGTGCTACCTGGCCCTAAAAGCCAGAAATCTGCTCCTGAAGCAAGAGTAAGAGATGCCTTGTGCATAACATATTCGTGAGAAACATCGCTATAAGAAAAAACTATTACTTTTACACCCAGTTCTTTAATTAAACGGGTAAGCTCTTCTTCAGCATATATAGGAATACCCATTGGATATAATTTACCAGACAGAGATGAAGGATACTTCCTGCCCTCTATATCGGGAATCTGAGTGGCTGTAAAAGCAATAACTTCATACTTCTCATTATCTCTGAAAAAAACATTGAAATTATGAAAATCACGTCCAGCTGCTCCCATAATGAGCACTTTGATTCTTCCCATGTTGAGACCCCCTTAATTGAAAATTATCTCTTTCTATACTGACGATCTTTACGAGCTCGATGAAGACCAAATTTCTTTCTTTCTTTCTCACGTGGGTCTCTGGTTAATAACCCTTCTTTTCTTAAAACTGGCTTGAGCTCGGGGTCAAGATTAACAATAGCTCTTGCAATTCCCAAACTTAAAGCTCCAGCCTGCCCTGAAATACCTCCTCCCCCGACCCGAGCAGAAATATCCAGTAGAGAAAGTGTATTCGTAACAATGAGAGGCTTAGTTACACGCAATTCTAAGGATTTCCTCTCCTGAAGAAGTTCCAATAATGATTTTCCATTAACCACTATATTTCCAGTACCTTTTCTCGCCAAAATCACAGCCACAGCCCTTTTTCTTCGACCAGTAGCTTGAATTGTTGTAATTGGAATCATGCCTCTTCCCTCTCTTTTACAATATCAATTAACTTCGGTTCCTGTGCAGAATGAGGATGCAAAGGACCCGAATAAACTTTAAGCCTTTTATACATCTTCCTACCAAGTGTTGTTTTTGGAAGCATAAGGCGCACTGCTTTTTCTAAAACCCTCTCAGGGAAATTTTCTAATACCTTGGAAAGAGGGGTCGCTTTTAAACCCCCCTGGTAACCAGAATAGTGGTAGTATTTCTTTTGAGCCAACTTCTTTCCGGTTATTTTTATATCTTTAGCATTGATAACTATAACAAAACTACCCATATCAACATGCGGTGTAAACTCTACTTTATTCTTTCCCTGAAGATAGCGACTAATTTGAGATGCCAGCCTTCCAAGAATCTTACCCTTAGCATCAACAAGATGCCAGTCTCTTTTTACCTCTTTAATATTTATAAACCTTGTTTTAGTAGTTTCCATTTCTTAAATGGTCTTATGCCTCCTTAAAAATAACTAAAAAACATTCTAAAACAAACCCCTCTCTTTGTCAAGCACGGTGTTTGTTCTCAAATAATTATTAAATATAATATTTATCATAATAATTATACACTATCTTCTCATTAAGGGTACATATTTTACTTACCTATATCGGATAGGATATCTATTCCCGTCAAACTGAATTTATTTTATGAGACCCTGAAACAATCCTGAATAGATTTTAGGACAGGGCCCAAGGTGACCCCCCACCCCACTCTCCCTCTACGAAGGGGAGGATTAAGGAGGGGGTGACAAAACTGAAATGCTTTTCAGCTTTTTCAAATAAAAACTCCTCTTTTGAATTTTACTTAATATGGATTATAAAAAGTCTTGACATTTATAAATATTATTATTATAATGTGAAAGGTGAATCAGGTATAAAAAGGAGTGCTTATGGAAAACAAAAGGACGTCGAGAATTATAGGAACAGGTCTACATGTACCAGAAAAGGTTTTAACAAACCAATATTTTAATGATTTCTTTAAGGAAGATGTTGGTTCATGGCTTGAAGGTGTTGTAGGTCAAAAGGAAAGGCATGTCCTTGGAGATAATGAATCGGTGGTAGATATTGCTGTTCCTGCAGCTATTATGGCTATTGAAGAAGGTAAAATCAAGCCCGAAGACATAGACATTATCATTGTTTCTTCTGATACTCATGAATACATTTCACCACCAACATCCTTTGTTGTACAAAATAAATTGGGTGCTAAAAATGCAGCAGTATTTGATTTAAACGCCTCATGCGCCTCATTTGTAACAGCTCTTGTAACAGCAGATAAATGGCTTAAAGATGAGGAAAGTTTTAAATATGTATTAGTTATTGGTGAATATGGAATGACAAAATATCTAAACTGGAATGATAAATACACTGCTACCCTCTTTGCTGATGGTGCAGGAGCTTTTCTTCTTAAAGCAGAAAATGATGAAGAAGAAGGAGTAATAGACTCCGTATTTATAGCTGATGGAAGTTATTATGATTATATTGGGGTCTTCGGTGGAGGAACAAGGTTCCCCTTAAGAGAAGAAACTATTCAACAGGGTTTACATCAATTGAGAATAATGAAAAGGTATCCACCCGACATTAACTCCAGGAACTGGCCAATTCTTATAGAAAATCTCCTCCAAAAAGTTGGAAAAGAAGTTACAGACATAGACATGATTTTCTTTACTCAAATTAATCTTGGTACAATTAAAGAGGTAATGACTAATCTAAATATTCCAATAGAGAAAACCCACTGGATAATGGATAAATACGGCTACACCGGTTCTGCTTGTATACCTATGGCTGTTCATGATGCCCGATTAAATAATAAATTAAAAAAAGGAGATTTCGTGGTAATGATAGCCTCTGGAGCAGGCTTTGCTATGGGAGCTATAGCACTAAAATGGTAATTTATATTAATCAAAACCAGTTTAGTAGAGGAGATTTTAAATAATATGCGGTCGGTAAAAATAAGTTCTACTGGAATATATTCACCTTCCAGAACTATGTTCACTGAAGAAATAAATGAATTAGTTGGTGAGGATATAACTTACTGGGCGGTAGAGAAGATGGGCTTAAAAGTAAAAAAAATCTCAGAACCCGATGAAGCAGCCTCAGATTTAGCAGTAAAAGCAAGTATTGAAGCTATTAATAAAGCAGGAATAAAACCAGAAGACCTTGATCTTCTGATAGTAGCAACAGATACCCCTGACTATTTTTCCCCTGCTACATCTTCAATTGTTCAATGTAAATTAGGTGCTAAAAATGCAGGTACTTTTGATGTCAATTGTGCTTGCGCTGGCTTGGTTACGGCATTGGATATAGCTACTAAATATATCCTTACGGATAGTTCTTTTAAAAAGGTTCTTATAGTTGGTACTTACGCTATGACTAAGTTTCTCAATTGGAAAGATAAAGTAACAGCTCCTATTTTTTCAGACGGCGCAGGAGCAATTATACTGGAAGAAACAGATAATGGTCCTGGATTCCTGACCTCTAAACTAATTGCAGATGGTTGTTTCTATGACTATTTAGGTGTTTACCTCGGCTCAGGAGCAGTACCCACACCTGAATACATAGAAAAAGGGTTACATTTCGTCAGATATAACAAAAGATATCCTGATGTAAATTCAGAAAATTGGCCAAGCTTGGTGCGAGATACGCTCAAAAAGGTAAATCTTACTTCTCAAGATATTGACATGATAATCTTCACTCAAGTCCGTAAATTTACCATAGAAGAAGTAATGGAAAAACTCAATCTCCCTCTTTCTAAAACATACATGGTTATGCACAAATATGGGTACACAGGCTCCGCCTGTATCCCTATGGCTTTGAATGATGCCCTTGAAGAAAGGAAAATAAAAAAGGGAGACCTTGTAGTTTTTTGCTCATCAGGAGGTGGGTATGCGATGGCAGCATACGCCATGAGATGGGTTTAAAAATAAAAGGAGGTACGACCATGCCATATTTACCATTTAAGAACGGAAATTTATACTATGAAGAATCAGGAGAAGGCGATAGGAAACTCCTCTTTGTGCATGGAAACATCGCTTCTCTTAATTACTGGAGAAAATTAAGACCTTATTTACCAACTAAGATAAAGTGTTTTTTCCTCGACCTTCCCGGATATGGTAAATCTGATAATATTTCGCCATATAACCTTGAATCCTTTGCTGATTCAATTATCTATTTTGCTGAAAAATTAGAGCTCAAAACCTTTACCTATGTTGGACATTCCACCGGGGGGCTTATAGGTATAATATCTACCTTAAAAGGTGCTCCAATAGCAAAACTTATCCTTATATCTACCGTTCCTGCAAGTGGATATCCTCTTACAGAAGATTCCAGAGCTGCTTTTACCTTTCTTATGACTAATAGGGACTTCCTCGAGCAGACCTTAAGGAACCATGTATTTCCTAGCATCTCAGATGAAAACTTAGCACTTGAACTTATTCAAGATGCAGTAAGAGCCATTCCCCAGGGTTACACCGATGTTCCAGAAAGCCTGGGTGAAACAAATGTCCTTAAGGAGGCTAAAGAACTAAAGATTCCCATCCTTTTTATCCATGGGACAGAAGATAAAGTCATTCCACTTGATTGGGCAAGAGAAACTTTTGACACAATAAATGGGAAGGTAATTATTCTGAAAGGTGCCGGTCACACACCTCAGATTTCTTTCCCACAGGAAGTAGCAACACATATAGTGAACTTTGTAAAGGAGAATTAAATATGGGAAAGTTTGAAAACAAAATAAGTATTGTTACAGGTGGTGGAAGAGGAATTGGTAAAGAGATATGCCTATCTTTTGCTACAGAAGGAGCTAAGATAGTCATCTGGGATATAGACCAAGAAAGAGCACAGGAGGTTAAAGGTCGGTGTGAAGCACTGGGCATAGAAGTCCTGGTTCAACGGGTTGATGTAACCAATAGAAACCAGATTAAAAATGCAGTTGATGAAGTTATTGGCAAGTGGGGTAGAATAGATATTCTTGTTAATAATGCAGGCATAACCCGAGATGCTTATCTTTCAAAAATGTCAGAAGAAGATTTCGATATGGTTATAAACATTAATCTTAAGGGCGTATTTAACTGTACTCAATTAGTTGTTCCTCATATGATGACCCAAAACTACGGAAATATAATATGTATCTCCTCTATAGTAGGTAGAGATGGAAATATCGGGCAAACCAACTATGCTGCTTCCAAAGCTGGAGTAATAGGTATGGTCAAGACCTGGGGTAAAGAACTCGCCAGGTTTAACATTAGAGCCAATGCTATTGCTCCTGGCTTTATCGCTACAGAAATGACCCAAAAAGTTCCAGAGAAGGTCATTGAGATGGTAAAGGAAAAAACACCCTTGAAACGCCTGGGAACACCGCAAGAAATAGGAAGACTGGCTGTTTTCCTCGCCTCTGAAGAATCCTCCTTCATCACCGGCCAGGTCATAAGTGTTGATGGAGGTCTTGTCCTCTAATTAAGGGTGATGAGTTGAGTAAAAGAGAACCAAGAACTTCCAAGGGAATTAGAGCAAAAGATCTGCTCATTGAAAAAGCTGAAGAATTATTTTACCAGAAAGGCTATTTTCAGACTTCTATCCCAGCCATAGTTAAAGAAGCTCGTCTAAGTGTACCTTCTTTTTATCAATATTTTAAAAATAAGGAAGATGTTCTACTGGAGATTGTCTCAGTCCTATCTAAAGAGTTCCTGGGTGAATTACGGAAATCCCTGGAAAATACTGATAATACAGAAATTGCCATTCATAATTTCTATAAAACATTTCTTACCTTCCTTTATAACAACAAGAAGAAGTATAAAATCTTCAGAGAAACAGAGTTTGCAGGCTACTCTTTCGTGAAGGATTTCTATATCCACCTAACAGACTTAGTAAAGGAATTTCTTTATAAAGATATTCCTTCAGACAAATTAAAAGATGACTTATCATATACCCTGATTGGTTCTGCATATTTCGTTGCTTTAAAAAAGATTGACTGGGAGAGCTCCTCAAACATAGATTTTCTTGCTGATAATCTTATTCAATTCTTTCTAAAAGGCATTGATAAAAAAAGAAACTATGTTTTTTCACCTGCCTGGAAGGAAAGAATAGAAATAACCTCTCAAGAACAAGTACTAACAAGGGGAGAGCGTACTCAGAAAGATATCCTAAAAGCTGCAGAAAAGCTTTTTGGAAATAAAGGTTTCTGGGAAACTCATATCTCTGATATAACTAACGATATTGATATTGGTCAAGGTACTTTCTACCTATATTTTGACTCTAAGATTGAACTCTTGAGCAAATTAGTAAAAGAAATTAATAGAGGGTTAAGATATACGGTTTACCAGTATATAAAAGAAGCCAGTGATAGGCGAGAGATAGAAGTTAAAGGTTTAGTAGCTTTCTCAGATTACATAATAGAACACAAAAACGCTTACCGTGTGGTACGAGAAGCTGAATTCGTTGATAGGGAAATAGGTAAATGGTATTACAACCGGGTTGTAGAGCCTTACGCTATCAAACTTAAAGAAGCCATTGAAAAAGGAGAAGTTTCCAGTATTGACCCTGAGATATTAGCACTGGCTATTATAGGAGTTGGTCATTTTCTGGGATTACGTTGGGTAGTCTGGAACAACGATAATAATAAAGGAATACCCTCTGAATCTCTTTACAATACTCTAAAGATTATTTTATGGGGAGCAAAAAATGAAAAGAATTGATATAGATGATCTTTTGAGGATTATCCCACCTAAAGCAAGTATCGTTGTAGGAATGGTTGCTGCTCAACCAAAAGAATTTCTTTTTAACCTTCACAGGAAACAAGATGTAGAACTTATTACAGTGACTTTAGCTCTACCACTTGAGGCATATGAATTTTTTTCAAATCCTCTATATAAGGACAAATTTCTACTGGAAGCCTGGTATCATGGTCCTTTTGCCAGGAAGGCGTATGAGTTAGGAACTGTCACTTTTGTCCCCAATCAACTTAACAAAGCAGGTATTGATAGACAAGAAGTAAATCCGCCAGATGTTATAGTTCTTACTTCGCCACCCATTGATCAATATGGATACTTTAACCTTTCTCTCTCTGTAACTTATGAAAAATACCTGGCTCTTCAAAAGAAAAAAGGAGCCATGGTTGTCATTGAAATCAATAAAAATCTTCCAAGAGTACTGGGAGATACATTTCTTCCCCATAGTTATGTTGATTACTATTATGAGACGGACATGCCCTTATTTTCACTTGAAGAACAGAAAACCCAGAGAGAGGAAGAAAAAATTGGCCATTTAATTTCAGAGTTAGTTGAAGATGGCTCAACTATTCAATTGGGAATAGGAGGCATTCCAAATACAGTTGCCTATCTTTTAGAAAAAAAAGAAGACCTCGGTGTTCATACCGAGATGATAACAGAAAGTATGGCTTATCTTTACAGAAAGGGGGTGATTAACGGAAGAAAGAAGAGTTTTTATCCTGCTACTATGGTAGGAACTTTTATTTATGGTTCAGCAAAGCTCTACGAATTTGCTCATGAAAACCCTGCTGTCACACTTTTACCCGGACATATAACCAATGATCCATACGTTATAGGGCAACAACACAAGATGGTTTCAATAAATACAGCTCTTATGATAGATTTAAATGGTCAGGTATGCTCAGAAAGTATTGGTCTTGAGCAGATAACAGGTACAGGTGGTCAGGTAAATTTCCACACAGGTGCTCAGTTCTCTCGTGGAGGAAAAGGGATTTTAGCCATAAAATCAACAGCTCGAAATGGTGAATTGTCCTCTATAGTACCTGTACTACCTCTCGGTTCAACAGTGACCCTATCTCGTAACGATGTAGATTACATAGTAACTGAATATGGTGTTGGAAGGTTAAAAGGTAGAAGTGTAAAGGAAAGAGTAGAAATATTAATTTCTATCGCTCACCCGAAGTTCAAAGATTACCTTCGGGAAGAAGCAAAAAGACTAAAAATCTATAATTGGTAGGAGGAGAATGTGAAAAAAATTATCAGTATGTTATTAGTGTTAAGTATTTTTGCATGGGGCGCTCCTCAATCGATCGCTCAAACTGAAGGAGATGGTTTGCTTTTGGTTTTGCAGGTAGGATCAACATCTTACTTTAAAAACGGAACTAAACTTGAAATTGATGTAAAACCAGAAATTCTTAAAGGAAGAACCTTCGTACCTATTAGATTTGTGAGTGAAGCCATGGGAGCTAAGGTTACATGGGTTGAAGCTACTAAAACTGTTATAGTATCCACTGATAAAACCACTATTACCTTAAAAGTGGGCAGCATAGAAGCTCTAATAGATGGCAAGAAACATACTTTAGAAGCCGCTCCTTACATTAAAACCGGCAGAACTATGGCACCAGTAAGGTTAGTTAGCGAAGGATTAGGTCTTAATGTTTACTGGGAAGGTAAAGCCAAGCAGATTTTCCTTAGAGGAAAACCAATGGTAACAGTTCCTGGAATTTCTGACAATGAGATTAAAATTGGTTCATTTATTGCCCTCACAGGAGTTCTGGCTTTTATAGGAGTACCTTACTATCAGGGGTTTCAATCATACCTCAATATGGTGAATGACGAGGGCGGAATCAATGGAAGAAAAATTAATCTTATTGTGGAAGATGACCGTTTTGACCCTGCAAGAACCGTAATTGGAGTTAGAAAACTTGTTGAAGAAGATAAAGTCTTCGCTATTGTTGGTGGACTTGGAACTCCAGGTAGCCTTGCAGTTATGGATTATCTGAATAAAGGCAAGGTTCCTTTTGTATATCAAGCATCTGGTGTCTCTGTACTATCTATTCCTGCTAAGCGTTATATATTCTCTGTTCAGCCAAATTACTATAATGAAGGTCAGATATTCGTAAGATACATTGTAGGAGAATTGAAACAAAAAAAGATTGCTGTACTTTACCAGAATGATGACGCTGGTAGAGAAGGCTTATTCGGAGTTAATACTGGAATAAGGAGATTTGGAGGAAACCTTGTTGCTGACCTCCCCTTCCCTGGTACAGAAACAGACTTTACTCCATATCTTTTAAGAGTTAAAGCCAGCGGCGCAGAATCCCTGATAGTCTATACTCTCAGTGCAGGCATTGGTGGTACGATCGTTAAAGCGGCAAAGGCTTTGGGGCTTACTCAAAAAATATTCCTGCCATATCCACATGCTGGAATTATCGCTGCGGCTGGTGATGCCTCAGAAGATGTGTATGTAACTGGTTGGGTTGATTTTTCAGATGCAAAAGATCCAGGTGTCATTAAATTTTGGGAAACTTGGCTTAAGTACTATCCTAAAGGTGACCCCCTACTTTTTGCTTATGCAGTAGCTGGTTTTGTTGCTGGTGAAGTATTTGTGGAATCACTAAAAAGACTTGGACCTTATCCAAGCCGTGAAGCACTAATCTGGGCGCTTGAAGCCTTTAAGGGATGGGATGGTTATCTTGTTAAAGACCTTAGCTACGGACCTAAAGAAAGATCAGGTAAATACTCCATGTTCTTTATGCAGGTTCAGAAAAAGGAGCTTAAGAAAGTTAGCAGCTGGATTTCTGTTTTCTAAATAAAGAACCTGTAACGAGGTGGGGGTAAAACCAACCCCCACCTCAATTATCTAAGAAAGGGGAGAAGAGTTGTTAAAAGTAGAAAACCTTACAGTCAGGTTTGGTGGATTGGTAGCAATAAATAAACTTTCTTTTGAGGTAAAACAAGGCTCTATTCATGGATTGATAGGCCCCAATGGTGCTGGAAAAACAACCGTATTTAATAGTATATTTAAGATTGTTCCTTATGATGGAACAATTAATTTCAAAGGTAATGACATCAGAAAATATCCAACTCATACTCTACCAGCAATGGGGATTACCAGAACATTTCAGAACCTGAGTATTTTTTCTTCAATGACTGTGAAAGAAAATATTTTAGTAGGATTACATGCCAAAACTAGTAGTCTTCTCCTTAAAGACCTAATCGGTCTATATGTAGATACAGAAAAAGAACTTCAGTACATAAGTAAATCTTTAGGTGTCACACTATTACTACCTACCTATGCAGCTTTCCTTCCCTTCGGGACACTCAAGATGGTGGAGTTGGCAAGAGCTCTGATAAGCGGACCTGAGCTATTGTTGCTGGATGAACCTGGAGCAGGGTTAAACCTTACAGAAAAAGAGAAGCTTAAAGGCTTGATAAAAGAGGTCAAAAATAAGGGAATCACTGTTTTGATTGTAGAACATGATATGGGTATAATCATGGATGTTTCGGACCACATAACCGTTATGAATTTCGGAGAAAAGATAGCTGAAGGATCTGCCGATGAAATATCTCACAATCAGAAAGTCATTGAAGCTTATTTGGGGGAGGAAATCTATGCTTAAAATTGAAAAATTATCATCAGGTTATGGACCTCTTGAAGCCATTCATGGAATTAGTTTAACCGTAGAAAAAGGAGAGATCGTCGCTGTTCTGGGCTCTAATGGAGCAGGTAAAACCACTCTCCTCAAGACCATTTCAGGATTAATCAGACTGACAAAAGGCCACGTTTCCTTTGAAGGAACCATTTTGAACAATCTCGAACCCCCAAATATTGTTAAATTGGGTATTATACATATCCCTGAAGGTAGGCGCATTTTTCCTGGATTGACAGTCAGAGAAAACCTAACTCTTGCTGGGTATTACCTCAAAAAAAATGAGCTTGATAATAGAATCAAATTTGCTTACTCAATTTTTCCTCTTTTAAAAGAAAGAGAAAAACAATCAGGAGGAACATTAAGTGGAGGAGAACAACAGATGCTTGCTCTGGCAAGGGGTTTGATACCAAATCCAAAATTACTTCTCATGGATGAACCATCTCTTGGTCTTGCTCCGAAACTTGTTTCTTTAATTTATCAAACGCTGGAGAAACTGAAAAAAAATGGAATCACTATTCTTCTTGTAGAACAGAATGCAAAAAAAGCCTTAGAGGTTTCAGATAGAGCTTATGTTCTTACTACTGGTTACCTTACCCTGGAAGGCACATCCAGAGGGCTTATGTCCAATGAAAATGTCAAGAAACTTTATTTAGGGAGGTAGAATGTTTGATACACTATTAAACTTGACAGCAAGAGGACTCTCTACAGGCGCAATATACAGCCTTATCGCCATGGGAATTGTGCTTATTTTCCAGACCACCAGTGTGATGAATTTTGCTCAAGGAAATGCAGGCATGTTTATCACTTACCTGGCTTTCTTCCTCTTAGCTTTAAAAGTCCCTTTTCCTTTAGTTATAATATTAGCTTTGTTATTTGGAGCTCTGTTCGGTGGATTAACCGAAAGATTTTTGATGAGGAGAGTTAGAGAAAGGTCACATGTAGGACTTCTCATGATTACACTTGGTCTCGCGCTCATTTTCGAAGGTTTGGCTGCTTCTATCTTTGGAACATTTCCCCTCAACTTCCCTCCTATTTTAACCGGGCCTCCCGTGCATGTAGGTCCAATAATCTTAAGCAAACAAGATATCATCGTTAATTTATTATCATTGGCATTGTTTACATTGCTATTCCTGGTTCTTTATAAAACTAAAATTGGGATAGGAGCAAGGAGTATTGCTGAAGATGAATACGGTGCTAGAGTTTTGGGAATACCTGTTTTTAATATCTACATCTTTATCTGGGCATTGGGCTTTGCTTTACCAGGTTTAGCAGGTATTCTGGTAGTACCAAGATTCTCTCTCGAGCCTCACTTTATGGTGCCAATACAGATAAAAGCCTTTACAGCAGCGGTTTTTGGAGGGATGAACTCTGTTCAGGGAGCCATTGTTGGCGGTCTTCTTCTTGGTGTTTTAGAAAATATCGTTGCTTTCTATTACCCTATCCTTAAAGAAAGTTTTTCTTTGATTTTGGTAGTAATTGTGCTTTTAATTTTTCCCACTGGACTATTTGGTAAAAGATCTCAGAGGAGGTTTTGATGAAAAAAACGACCTTTTTAAGTATTGCTTTAATAATTCTTGCGCTGTCTTTGCCTTTACCATTTTTATACATGCAAAAACCTTCTATTGTTGGCTATTTTAACATGGTAATACTTTTCGCTATTGGTACTCAAGGCCTTAATTTACTTTTGGGATACGCAGGTCAAGTATCTTTAGGCCATGCGGCTTTCATGGCTATAGGAGGGTACATATCTGCTATCTTAGTTATGAGTTATAATGTTAATAGCCTTTTTGCCATTGTGATTGCTACAGCTTTTGCTGGTTTATGTGGTCTCCTGGTAGGTTTTCCTTCCCTGAGACTATCCGGATTTTATTTAGCCATAGCAACCATGGCTCTTGGTAGTGCCACTACTGACCTGATAAAAAGACTAAGCATTACAGGTGGAGACCATGGCTTAAGAAGCATCTCTCCACTTAAGATATTAAATTTTGAATTTTACTCTGAATTTTCCAAATACTATCTATTCTTATTCATGATGGTGACAATATTTTTACTTGTTAAAAACCTTATTAATAGTAGAAGCGGAAGAGCTCTAAGAGCAATAAGAGATGCAGAACTGACTGCTGAATCTGTAGGAATAAATGTAGCTTATTATAAACTTGTAGCTTTTGTCTTATCATCAATGATTGCAGGTTTAAGCGGAGCTTTATATGCTCATTCAGTTTCTTATCTACACCCCAATACTTTTGGGTTAGGTTTCTCTATCGAATTCCTGGCAATGGCTATAGTTGGAGGATTAGGAACAATCTGGGGTCCTCTTTTAGGGGCATCTTTCTGGGTGCTTCTACCCAGAATCATTGGACCACGATTAGAATACTTATCTACAGTAGTATTTGGTATAGCAGTAATACTGAGTGTAATGTTTCTACCATATGGTTTGAGTGAGATTATCTATCGTTTAGAGAAAAAAATGAAATTAAGATAAAATTGAAAACTCTTCCCTTATTTCTAATGATAATTCAGCCAGGAGCTTAAGAGCCCTGGCTGAACCTTCTACAGACATAGACGCCAGGCCACAAGAAGGGGTTATAAGACTCTGCTTTACAACCTGTTTATAAGGAATGCCAATCTCCACGAAGGGTGCAACCGCTTTTTTAAGAAGTTCTTTTAGGCTATATATCGATTCTTTAGCCAGTATTTCCTCGTCATTAGGAATAATACCCCAGGCAATAATCCCTCCACGCTCAAAGAAAGTTTTTACTTCTTTAGTGTAAAGACCCAGGGACTCAGAATAGTTATAAGCATCAAAGCTCAAGATATCAATATCAGTGTTTAAGAGTAGTGCCCAGTCGGTATTACCACAACAGTGAATTCCCTTAAGGCCTTGAATTCCCTTAAGAACTTCCTTCAGCGATGCGGTTACCAGCTCAGAAGACACAGGAACAAAGGCTGAGCCAAGGGAAACCAGAAAAGGTTCGTCTATAAAAATTATGGTGTTATTTGAAATTGTCCTTAGAATCCTTTCCTGCCATGAAACCTTAAATCTCAAAAATCTGGCCAGGTTATCTGTTAGAAGTTCATCATACAAAATCCCTCTGCCCTCCCGGTCTGTAACCGTAAGTCCCCAGCTTACAGGGCCGGTAATCTGCCCTTTGATCATCCTCGCTTGAGGTGCTCCATGAGAAATAAGAGAGTATAAGCCTGCTCCATATTCAGCACTCATCTTAAACATATCTAAGTTTTCTTCTTCAAAAAAGTTATATAGTTGTTCCAGGGTAGTATCAAAATCATCAGATTGCATTACCTGGACTTTGCTATCTTTTACCACTATACCTGGAAAACCTTCGCTGAACTGTATATACATATTTTCCAGAGTAGAATACCGGGGAAGTTGAGGCCAGTGGGGAATGTCTGGGAGATATTTAAGAATAAGGGAGAGAGCTTCCTTAGCGGAAACATGAGGCATGCTACCAATAGCTGTTGGCTGGCAGTTAAAATCATACTTTCTATCCATCATACATCTGTACTATTATCTTTGAATATTCTAATTAGCTCCCCTTTCTAACACCCACAACCATCTTTAATATCTTACACTATTACAAGTTCTGCATCTGTAAGAAATAGGAGCAGGTGAAGCAGTCTCACCCCCCTCTTTTCTTAGAAGGGGTCTGGGAAGATTATGTAATCCCTCTTAGTCCCCCTTTAAGAAAGGGGGAGATGAAAAGTAAAGGATGGTCAGAGAAGATTGTCAAGCCTGACCCCAATATTCTAAATCTCTTTCATAAAAGAGGGTAACTCTTCTTTAGCTAAATCCAGAAAGGACTCAAGACTCATTACTCCAATATCACCTCTCCTTCTTTCCCTGACAGCCACTACAACCTGCTCCTTTTCTCTCTTGCCAATAATCAACATATAGGGAACTTGTTCAAGTTGAGCAGACTTAATCTTAGATGATAGAGCATCATCTCTTAAGTCCACTTCTACTCTGAACTTCTTTTTTTTCAGTTCCACTGCAATCATTTGTGCATAATCGTTTTGCTCAGCTTTAACAGGAAGAACTTTTACTTGAATTGGTGCAAGCCACAAAGGAAAAGCTCCACTATAATGTTCAATCAAAGCACCAAAGAACCTTTCAAGACTTCCTAGAATAGCCCGATGAACCATAACTGGCTCGTATTCCTTACCATCAGAACCCATATATGAAAGGTTAAATCTTTTAGGTAAATTAAAATCCACCTGGACTGTGGAGGCCTGCCATAATCTCCCGATGGCATCCTTTATCTTAATGTCTATAGCAGGACCATAGAACTTAGCTTCACCTTCCATTACCTTATACCCCAGATTAAGCTCTGCCATGGATTGTGCTATGGCTTCCTCAGCCATCAACCAAGCGCCTTCTTCTCCTACATATTTTGACTTATTCTCAGGGTCTCTTACACTAAATTCAATGAAGTATTCTTTAAAACCAAAAGTCTCAAGCATATACCTGGCTAATTCAATAACCTCTTTTATCTCATCCTTTAGCTGGTCTCTTCTACAAAAAATATGGGCATCATCCTGAGTAAAACCTCTAACCCTTAGAAGACCATGGAGAACTCCAGATCTTTCATAGCGATAAACTGTGCCAAGCTCTGCCCACCTCATAGGCAAATCTCTATAGCTTCTAGTCTTTGTTCTGTAGCCTATCATAGCAGCAGGGCAATTCATGGGTTTCAGAATATAATCTTGCTCTTCAATTTTCATTGACGGATACATGTATTCACTGTAGAAAGACAGGTGGCCACTGTTTTCCCAGAGGTGCTCTCTAGCTATATGGGGAGTATAGAGAAACTCATAACCTCGGTTTAAATGCTCATCTCTCCAAAAATCTTCCAGGATCTTCCTGACCATCGCTCCTTTAGGATGCCAGAGAACAAGCCCTGCGCCAATATCATCCTCAATACTATATAACTCCAATTCCTTCCCAAGTTTGCGATGGTCTCTCTTTAAGGCTTCTTCCCTTCTCTTTAAATACTCTTTCAGTTCCTCAGAGCTAAAGAACACAGTACCATAAATCCTCTGGAGCATGGGGCGTTTCTCATCACCCTTAAAATAAGCCCCCGCTATACTCAGAAGCTTAAAATGACCAACCTTACCAGTAGAAGAAAGATGAGGACCCCGACATAAATCAACAAACTCTCCTTGTTTATATGCTGTTACTTCCTCCTCTTCAATTTCGGAGAGTAGTTCTACCTTGTAATCCTGCCCCATTGAAGTAAATAGTTCTATAGCTTTTTCTCTGGGCATCTTCTCAGGAAATATAGGGATGTCCTCTTTTATGATTATCTCCATCTCCTTTGTAATAATATCTAAGTCTTCGGGACTAAGACTTCTGGAAAGATCAAAATCATAGTAAAAACCATCTTCAATTGCAGGACCAATAGCAAACTTACAATCTTTAAAGAGTCTTCTCACAGCCTGAGCCATTATATGAGAAGTAGTATGGCGTAAAGTTTCTAAGTTTAAATCTTCTAATAAAACATTCATTAAAACACCTCCTTTAATAATAAAAAACTCTCATCCCTATTTGAGGACGAGAGTTTATCCCGCGGTTCCACCTCAATTGACTCTGTTTTATATCAGAATCCGCTCAATTAAGCCTTTAACGCAGCCTTGCGTCAGTCCTTGTGAGTTATATCCTCTTTCTTGAACTGCCCCTCCGGGATGGTGTTTCTCTGTCTTCCTATGGGAGGCTTCCAGCCACGACCTCCCATCTCTTGGTAGGTTAAAACAGAGTACTTTTCCCTTCTTCGGGTTTCTTTTTATATGGTGGGCGGTGGTGGTCTCGAACCACCGGCCTCTACTGCGTCAGAGTAGCGTTCTCCCGCTGAACTAACCGCCCAGTGAGTAAATTATACACTTACCACAAAATCCCTGTCAAGCGTTCAAAGTACAGGCAGGTATGTCTCCAGCTCGTAATCGGTTACTTGGCAGCGATACTTATCCCACTCTAACTTCTTATTCTCAATAAAGTTCTTGAAAACATGCTCCCCCAAAGTCCTCCTCACCAGCTCGCTTTTTTCCGTAAGCTCTATAGCCTCAATAAGACTACCAGGAAGGGTATCTATCCCTCTTTCAGCCCTCTCCTCCTCCCTCATACGATACACATTCTCCTCAACAGGTTCAGGTAAGGGGTAACCTTTTTCCACCCCCTCCAGACCTGCTGACAGGATTACAGCAAAGGCTAAGTAAGGATTGCAAGCAGGATCAGGAGCCCGATACTCTATCCGAGTAGCCTCTTCCTTGTCTGGCTTATACCTGGGAATCCTTATTAAATCAGACCGATTTCTCAAAGCCCAGGATATATATACAGGAGCCTCGTATCCTGGAACAAGCCTTTTATAGGAATTAACCCACTGGTTGGTAATCAGTGTGATTTCTCTGGAGTGACGCATCAACCCAGCTATAAAGCCCTTAGCCATAGGTGACAGGTTGTATCTATCTTTAGCGTCAAAAAATGCATTTCTTCCGTCTTTAAAAAGACTCATATGCACATGCATTCCGGAGCCATTACGTCCGAAGAAAGGCTTGGGTATAAAGGTGGCATAAACACCATTCAGATAAGCTACCTCTTTTACCACCAACCTGGCTGTTACAACAACATCCGCCATAGTTAAAGCATCCCTGTATCTAAAGTCTATCTCGTGCTGGGAGGGTGCACCTTCATGGTGGGCAAACTCTACCTCTATGCCCATCTCTTCCAACCATAGAATGCTCTGGTGTCTTAAGTTGATGGCCTCATCCCTGGGAATCAGGTCAAAATACCCTCCATAATCTAAGACCTCCGGCTTTGAATTAGAGTTCTTCAAATAGAAATACTCCAGCTCAGGACCCACACAAAAGTCAAACCCAGCCACCTTCGTCCTCCTTAAGACCTTTCTCAATACATTCCTGGGGTCACCCTCGTAAGATACACCGCCAGGCTCTACAATAGTAGCAAACATCCTTGCCACTTTCTTATCCCCTCTCCAAGGGAGGATGGTAAAGGTCTCTGCTTCAGGAAAGGCTACCATATCGCTCTCATCAATCCTGGTAAACCCTCTTACCGAAGACCCATCAAAACCCAAGCCTTCCTCAAAGGCTTTTTCTAACTCATGGGCAGTAATGGTAAGATTTTTTAAATAACCTAATATATCTGTAAACCAAACCTCAACAAAATATACACCTTCTTCTTTTACATACCTCAGGATATCTTCCTGTGTTCTGGGAAAGTTGTTTGTAAACATGAAACCTTTCCTCCTTTCTTTCTTAAATAATATTAAATAATATCATAATCCGTAATGCATGATCCGGGTAAATGGGGACGTGCTACTTTTTACAATCTACCTCTCGGAACTTGTATAAAAACTCACTTGTCAACACGCTTTGTCATCCTGCTGAATCTTGTGTTGAACTTGGTTCCGCATTATCTCAGCATCTCGTCCTTTATGTCATCCTGAATTAATGCGGATCTCTCTTTTCATCATCTATTATTCTTAAAGTATGAGACCCTGAACCAACCCTGATAAGATTTCAGGGCAGGGCTCAGGGTGACTTCAGGGTAGGGCTTAAATACTCATGTCTCTGACATGTGGTCGGTAATCCGTAATGCGTAATCGGTAATCTGTGATGTGTGATCAGTAATTGGTAAACCATAACTCGTCACCTGTAACTCTTCATAGATTTTCTGTCACCCATCACTCATCACTCATCACAATTTTTCAAAGCAGGCTCCTTATCCAGTTTATGATACCCAGAGTAGCCAGAAGCACCTTAACTCCAGCCAGGATAACCCCGAAAAAGATAGCAAAAAAAGCTCTCTTAGGATCCATCCCCAGAAGCCAGCTTATAATGGTGCCTGTGTATGCCCCGGTTCCAGGAAGTGGTACAGCTACAAAGAGGGTTAAACCTAAAAAGCTGTATCTGTCCACCCAGGGTTGACCCCTTTTTCTCGCTCTTTCCAGGTAAAGATGGAAAGGTTTCCATTTAGAAAGGAGTCTTTCATAAAATAATTCCAAGCCAAAAAATACTGGAAGAAAGAGTAAAGCATTGGCCAGGACAGCTATAGAGAAGGTAAGGATAGGGTCAAGCCCCAAAGATAATCCAAGGGGAATACCTCCCCTCAGTTCACTTACTGGTGTTAAGGTTGCCAGAAGAACCAGGATAATCTTTTCCAGCATTATTAGAAAATTCCAGTGAGTGATTTCATCTCTTTAGATTCTGGGGTAGAAGGTTAGGTATATAGCGAGTTGAAACCTGTCTTTACATATTGTACATGTCAGAATTTCCATAAGCTCTTTTCTCATAAGAAGAACCTCCCTTAGTTTACACCACCAGAATAATATCACATTTAATCTGTGACATGTAATTGGGGAAGTGTGATATGTGATCTGTGACGTGTTATCTGTAATAAGTGATCGCTAAAAAGAGTCGAGAACTCTGTAAAATGTAATTTGTAATTATCATCCATCACTCGTTACTCGTCAATCGTCACAGCTTATCCATTACTCGTCACCTGTCACATGTCACAGCCATTTCGTCACTCGTCACCGCATTTATGTTATACTCGTATAAAGCGAGGTTTTATGGAAACAGGATTTAATAAATACTCTTCCTTAAAGACGCCATACGGAACTCTGACGGATAAACTAACCAGAGCTCTGGAGAAGAAATATGGTGATAAATTCCTTTCTTTAATTATTTTTGGGTCAGTTGCAAGAGGAAAGGGGAGAAAAGATAGCGATGTAGATTCACTTTTAATCATTGATTCCCTTCCAAGGGGTGCGATGGCAAAGCAGAGAGAGTTTACAGAGGTGGAAAAAGAAATAGAAGGATATTTAAACATGGCGGAGGATGCAATAGTGGTATATGATAAAGATGATTTTTTCAAAAACATCCTGGAAAAGATTAGGAAAGGGCTTAAAGATTTAGAATCCAAAAGAGTCAGGTTGGGGAGTAGATGGTACTGGGTTTTAAAACCAGATTATCGTTTTAAAGAGGTAACAAGGATTGGATAATATCAAAATGGCCAACTCATATCTAAAGCAGACTGAAGAAAGGTTAAAACATTCAAAGGAGACCTTGAGTGGTAATTATGCTTATGTGATTGGGCAGAGTCAAGAGGCAGTTGAACTCTCCTTTAAAGCTTCTTTTAGAATTGTGGGGATTGAAGCGCCTAAATTTCATGATGTTGACCCTATATTAAGGAGAAGTTCGAGTTATTTCCCAACATGGTTCGGAAAAGAAATAGAAAAGATGTCTTCTATCTGAAGAATACTGAGGAGAGAAAGAGAGCAAAGTATGTACGGGGATAATAAGTTAGCTTTATAGCCAGACGAATTGACACCCCTGAAGATGCTAAGACAGCCTTTGAGGATGCTTTATATGTCTTTAATAACTGCAAGAAATTATCGGATGAAATAGAAGGCAAAGGAGAGAGGTGATTCTATCTTATGGAAGTTGAGTTAGATAAAGTCATAGAAGAGCTAAAAAACAAACCTGAAGTAATAGTGGTTATCTTGTTTAAAAAAAGAGAATCGTCCCCTTCATGTTAGAAGAAGAGTTTGTTGAGATAGCTATTCATGTTTTAGAAGAGATTAAGGAATACTTTGAAGGAAGGATAGATAATGTAGAGGTCGTCATAGAAGACCTTCCTTCTGATGAAGAAGTAATTTCCCTTGGTCTTAGCAGTCCTTATGACCTTCTAGGGCTTTACCATGGACACCCCTTCCCTTACCGTGGAAGAGCCTATACTTTTGTTCTGCCTGATAAAATCACCCTTTATCGTATACCCATTGAACTTAGAGCAAAGGATGAAGGTAATATTCCCCGGGTTATAGAAGAGATTCTGATCCATGAGATAGGTCACTACCTGGGGTTAAGTGACAGCCAGTTAAGAAGATTAGAAAGAGAAAGGAAAAGGAGGTCTTAATTCAAATTGGTAATTATCCTGGATTTCGGTTCTCAATACACACAGCTTATCGTAAGAAAGGTTAGAGAGCTTGTTTTCTATGCGGAAGTTCTACCATTCAATGCCTCACTGAAGGAAATAAAGAACAAAAAGCCTGAAGCTTTAATTCTTTCAGGAGGACCAAGGAGTGTGCTGGAAAAAGATGCTCCTTCTATTGATAAAAACATCTGGACACTCAACATTCCTATCCTGGGAATATGTTACGGTTTGCAACTCATGGCACGGGAATTCGGTGGAGAAGTGATTTCCTCTTCCTTTAAAGAGTATGGTCCAGTTCTACTCGAGTTGAAAAAAGAAGCTATACAAGAAGGGATGCCCTTTTTCCACAACCTCCCTGAAAAAAGTCAGGTCTGGATGAGCCACGGTGATTTAGTCCATATTCCACCACCTTCTTTTAAAATCTTTGCCTCTACCTTTACCTGCCCAGTTGCAGCCATGGGGAATCCTTCAAAAAAGATCTATGGGGTTCAGTTCCATCCCGAGGTAGCCCATACTACCTACGGAAAGATACTCCTCAAAAACTTCCTTGCAAATATTGCACATCTTAAACCTGATTGGAGTTTGAAGAGTTATTTAGACGAAGCTCTGAATAATATTCAGAAAGAAGCAGGAAATGGTAAAGTTATTTTAGCAATAAGCGGCGGAGTTGACTCAACAGTAACTGCTTTAATGTTAAACAAGGCAATACCCGATCAGAATTATCCTTTTTTCGTAGACCATGGCTTATTAAGAGAAGGAGAGGTAGAAGAAGTCTTGAATGCCTTGAAAAATGCTGGTATAAGTGTAAAACTTATTGAAGCCCGAAAACAATTTATAGAAGCTCTAAAAGGTATAGAAGACGGAGAGAAAAAGAGGAAAATAATCGGTAATGAGTTTATAAAAATATTAGAAAAGGAGTCCAGGGCCATACCAGGAGTCACTCACTTAGCCCAGGGCACCCTTTATCCTGATGTTATTGAGAGTGCAGTTTCAGTAAGTGGAGTTGCTGCGAAAATTAAGACCCATCACAATGTTGGCGGATTACCTGCTAATATGAAGCTTAAACTAATAGAACCCCTCAAATTTCTTTTCAAAGACGAAGTAAGAGAGTTAGGGGACATCCTTGGACTTCAAGCAGAGATTCTCTCAAGACAACCATTTCCAGGTCCAGGATTAGCTGTTAGAATAATGGGTGAGATAACCGAAGAGCGGATAAAAAAACTAAAAAAGGCAGATAAAATTGTGAGTGATGAGTTAAGAAAATGGGAAAAATACAGTGAAATATGGCAAGCTTTTCCCATTCTTACAGGTACAAAAACAGTAGGTGTAAAAGGTGATGAAAGAAGCTATGAGGAAGTGGTAGCTATAAGAGCAGTGTCTTCAGATGATGGAATGACTGCTAACTGGGTTGAACTTCCTTATCCAATTTTAAAGGAAATATCTGAACGAATCACAAGAGAAGTGGAGGGAGTTAATCGGGTGGTATATGATATAACCACCAAACCACCTGCTACCATAGAATGGGAGTAGAGCGAGGTTGTAATAATGTCATCCTGAATTAATTTCAGCATCTATTACTTCTAGTTTATAATAATAAAATCCAGAACTAACCCGTGAAACTAGTTCAGGGCATGGTTTGGAATGACAAACTTATATCCTATCTGCCAAAGCGGCGCTCTCTTTTTTTGTAGTCTGTCAGAACTTTTTTAAACTCCTCTTCGGTAAAGTCAGGAAAGTAAAGAGGAGAGAAGTATAATTCTGAATAAGCTGATTCATATAATAGAAAATCACTGATTCTGAGCTCGCCAGATGTTCTGATGAGAAGGTCAACCGGTGGGCTTAGATGAGTGTCAAGGTAGGAATAAAAAAGTTCCTCATTAATAGAATCAGGATCCAGCTCTCCTTTTTTAACCCGGGTAGCTATACTTTTAACAGCTCTTACAATCTCATCCCTACCTCCAAAATCCACTGCCAGATTAAGGTGCATCTTACCCTCTCTCTGCGTGAGCTCTTCTGCTTCTCTTATCAAAGATAAAAGAGTAGAAGGCAGGCGGTCTTTTCGCCCCAGATGAACAAGACGAATACCTCTTTCTTTAAGACCTGGAAGCTCTTCCCTTATTATTTCCTCAGCCAAACTCATAAGAAAAGAAACCTCCTTATCATTTCTGTTCCAGTTTTCAGTGGAAAAGAGAAAGAAAGTCAGGTGAGGGATACCATAGTCAAGACCAGCTTGAATTAACTCCTTAACAAGGGAAAATCCCTGGTGGTGACCTTCAAAAGAAGGTAAACCCCTGGCTTTGGCCCACCTTCTATTGCCATCTACTATAAATGCTACATGGTTAATCTTAGTTGTTAAAGACATTTAGTCCAACCGCAATTATGGCAGGTATCACAGCCTTCTTGACTGACGAGAGACTGGCCACATTCAGGGCAAAACTCTACCCCTTGGCCTTCTAACTGTACCTGCATTTTATCATCACCATAAGTTTCTCTCAATGTATTTAATGCTTCTTCATTATTTGTTTTGAAACCTATAGGGGGTTTATTCTCCATATCTTCCAGTTCAACAGGTTTTTCCTCATTATTTCCAGTTAAAACACCTACACTGATTATAGGCTTTAATTCATTTTTTTTCGTTATAGCATTTTTTTCCTCTCTTCCAATTGCTTCACTGAGAGCTCTGTTTATACCATGTGCAACAGATCGTAACCCATCTGGTGACAGTTTATATGTTACTGGGCATAGAGGATTCTTAAGTTGTTCCAGAATTACCTCCAATGGAATACCATACTGTAGAGCTATGGATGTTAAGCGGGCAATAGCTTCAAGTTCAGCAGGTGCTCCACCACCTGATAAGCTGGCAAAAACTTCAACTGGCTTATTCCCTTCACCGAGATTAACTGTTACATACAGAGAACCAACTCCTGTATTAAATTTCCTGGTAAATCCTCTTAGAACCCGGGGTCGTACCGAAAAAATCCTTTTTAAGGGAACTTTTTCTGTTTTCTGATTTTCAAGTGAAGCCGAAGGTTCATAAGTTACGGAAAGAACCTGAGAATCCAGAGATGAATCTCGGTAAATGGTAACACCTTTACACCCCTCCTGATAAGCTAAAAGGTATACTCTTTTTACATCATCTACTGTAGCCTGTCGGTGTAGATTAACTGTCTTGGAGATTGAGTTATGAATATACTTTTGCCAGGCACTTTGCATCTTGACATGCCATTCAGGAGCCACATCATAAGCTACCGGGAAGTACATTTTTACCTCTTCAGGGGCTTCTTTCATTTTTCTGATAGATCCGCCCTTTTCTACAACTTGTTTAACCAGCTCTTCTTGAGGAAATCCCTTATTAATCAGATATTCTACAAAAGTAGGAACTACCTCGTTAAAATCACCAGCAGTAATTGAACGTTTGTATGCTATTGCAAAAAATGGTTCTATTCCTCCAGTTACTCCAGCTAAAATTGAAAGTGAACCCGTAGGAGCAATAGTGGTAGTTGCAGCATTACGCATAACCTTACCTTCTTTTTTCCATTTGGACTTATTAATATTTGGGAAAGGACCCCTTTTACAAGCAAGGTCAATTGAAGCTTCTTCGGAATTCTTTGTTAAAAAATAACTAATCTTTTCAGCTTCTTGAAGAGCCTGATCGCTATCATAGGGTATACCTAATAAAGCTAAAGCATCAGCCCAACCCATTACTCCTAACCCAATACGACGATTACTCAAAGTTTTTTTCTTGATAGCTTCAATTGGATACTGATTGACTTCTATTACATTATCAAGGAAATGAACAGCTTCATAGATTGTTTTTCTAAAGAGTTCAAAGTCCCATTTGTAAAAACCATTTTCATTTTTTAACATAACCCTTAGATTAATGCTGCCCAGGTTGCAGGAATCATATGGTGCCAGGAATTGTTCTCCGCATGGGTTAGTACTCTCAATTTGTTCTCCATCAACAGGGTCCATGTCTCTTGCTCTGTCAATAAAAATCACACCAGGGTCTCCTGTTTCCCAGGCACGAGCAGCAATAAGGTCAAAGACATTGGTTGCATCGAGGGTATCAACTACTTTGCCGCTTCTTGGTTCTATTAAATTATAATAAGGAGAACTATGTAGTAAAGCTTCCATGAATTCTTTAGTAAGAGCTACTGAAATATTAAAATTGCGAAAAGATTTTTTATCACCCTTAGAGTTTATGAATTTAAGAATGTCAGGGTGGTCCACCCGCAAAACACCCATCATAGCTCCTCTTCTTACACCACCTTGTGCAATTGTTTCGCACATTACATCAAACACTCTCATGAAGGATACAGGTCCGCTTGCTGGTTGTCCGGTACTTTCTACTATAGCCCCTGCTGGTCTTAACATAGAAAAAGCCATACCGATTCCTCCCCCAGTCTTCATAATTAAAGCGCCTTCTTTAACAGCTTGAAAGATGCCATCTACTGAATCGTCAACCCTAAGTACAAAACATGCTGATAATTGCCCAAGAGGTCTACCAGCATTTATGAGCGTAGGTGTGTTTGGCAAGAAACGGAGAGATGTTAAAAGATTAAAAAAACTTTCTTCTAATCGTAATATTTCTTCTTGAGAAGAACCAAATCTCTCATCTGCTGAAGAGATAAACTTCGCTACACGTAGAAACATCTCTTCAGGAGTTTCTACTATTTTTCCTGTATTATCTCGGGCTAAATATCTCTGTTCCAGAACTTTTATGGCTATATCATTAAATTTCATGGCTCTCTCCTTTTTTATAATTATCCAATAAATTTTAGCACTTTTATAGTAAAAGATGCTATCTCCATACTAAAGTATGAGCTGTAAGAACCCCCCCCACCTTAATCCTTCTGTTTTTATCATATTTTTCTGTGTTATAATTTTACATATGGAAAATATAGCAGTTAAAGCAGTAAATTTAAATAGAACATACAAAAAAGGACATCAGGTAACAGAAGCCTTGAAGGGACTTTCTCTTGAAATCCAGAAAGGCGAACTTTTTGGAGTTCTTGGGAGAAATGGGGCTGGTAAAACTACATTTCTAAAAATCTTATCTACCCTTTTATACCCGACTTCCGGTCAAGCCTGGGTAGATGGGTGGGATGTGGTCAAAGAAAGTCACAAGGTAAGGGAAATCATAAATTTAGTCACAGGAGGTGAGAATTCAGGTTATGGCATTCTCAATTTAAGAGAAAACCTGTGGATGTTCTCTCAGTTTTACGGACTCCCATCCCGTGAAGCCTTTAAACGTATTGATTATTATCTGGAGAGATTTAACTTAGCTGATAAGGCAAAGACCAGGGTAAGCGCATTAAGTAGCGGTATGAAGCAAAAAATGGGGCTCATACGAGGTCTTTTGAACGACCCCAAAGTTCTGTTTCTGGATGAACCGACAATAGGACTGGATGTGGAATCTGCAAGAGAAATAAGGTCTTTCCTGAAGGAATGGATGAAAGATAGCGATAGAACAACAATTCTGACAACACATTACATGTTTGAAGCTGAAGAATTATCTCATAGACTGGCAATAATAGAAGGTGGTCAGATAGTTGCTTTGGGTACACCTGATGAGTTAAAGAGTCTGGCAGGCAAAGAACCTTTTTATGAATTAACTCTAAAAGGACTTCCATTAACATACTCTTTTAACCTTGAAGGAATAAATCTTGTCACACGTCGTGATGAAAATGGAATGAGTATTTTAACAATTAAGTTGGAAGAAGATTCTCTACTCTCTGTTTTATTACAGAATATTAACTCTATTGGAGGAAACTTAGTATTTCTAAAGAAAAAAGAGCCTACCCTGGAGGATGCTTTTGTAAGCCTGGTTGGTAGAGGTATAGACGAAGCTGGGAAATAAAAAAAGTGAAAGATAAATCCCTCAAACCAGCTTTACAGTTTTATAAAAAGATAATGTTAGAACTTCGTGCCATTAGAGGTAGGGCTTATGTTAGAGTTACAGCCATAAGACGCGATCTGATTTTGCTACCCTTTCAAGTGGTTCTTCCTGTTTTAGGAGTTGCTGCCTATATCTACCTCTACCGTTTTTTAGGTGCTCCCCCTCAGTTTGGCACCCTTGTTCTTATTGGTGGAGTAATGACTACTTACTGGCTAAATATATTATGGTCTATGGCTTCTCAACTATACTGGGAAAGAATGACTGGTAATCTTGAGCTTTATTTTCTTATGCCTGCATCAAAGATGAGCATTCTTCTGGGTATGGCAGTGGGTGGAATGTATATGAGCACTGTAAGAGCTTTAGGCACTCTATTACTTGGGTTAGTAATTTTTCGTTTACCCATAGTCGTCAATAACCCTTTAATGGTAATTGTACTTTTCATCCTTTCTTTATCTGCCCTATATGGGATGGGAATGCTCATGAGTTCAATCTTCCTGGTTTGGGGAAGAGAAGCCTGGCATCTTTCTAATCTATTCCAGGAACCTATATATCTACTATCCGGTTTCTATTTCCCTGTGAAGTCCCTTGGATATACATTAGCTATGATAGCCTCTTTTATACCTGTTACCCTAGCTCTGGATGGAATGAGGCAACTTCTCATGCCAGGTGGAGAAAAGATGGGGTTCATTCCAGTCTGGCAGAGTATTGCAGTCCTATCAGCGATGGCTGTGCTTTTTCCTTTGCTAGCTTATTATGGGTTGGCATATATGGAAAGACTGGCTAAAAGAGCTGGGAGGATTACCACAAGGTGGCAGTAGAACTAAGTAGACTCAACCCTTCCTGGAGAAAGTTCTTTGTCTCCCTTTGGGCTGGTTGGAAGATAACCAGTAATTGGACAGAACCCTTTATATTTTTTATCTACCTTCTTTTTAAGCCTTTATCCTCAGTGCTTATCCTGGTTGTAATGTTCTATGTCATTACTGGAAATTTCTCCGGAGAGCAACTTCTTTTTCTTTATGTGGGCAATTCCTTCTTCTCTATTGTCAGATCTGGTATATCTGCTGCCTGGGTCATTGCAGAAGATAGAGACTGGTTTGAAACTATAAAATCCATTTATGCATCTCCAGGGTCATATCTTTCGCATATTCTTGGTAGAACAAGCGCTGATTTCCTCTTTTCCACTTTTTCTGCAGTAGTCTTACTTCTGGCTGGCACATTAATACTTCGCTTACCCCTGGGACTTGACCTTAGTCTAATGTTATATTTATTACCTTTAATATTAATTGTGACATCTGCTCTTGCTTTATTCTTTTCAGCAATAGCCCTCTTTGCCGGACATGGTGGTGAGTTCATTGTTGAAGGTTCTTCTGCATTCATTTACCTTTTTTCTGGAATTATCTTCCCAGCTTCTACACTACCGCCCATACTTAAAGAAGTGGCACTGACAAACCCACTTACACATCTTACCAATTTATTCAGGGCTGCTTTGAGGGTAGGGCCTTTACCAAATATCCATATTATCTGGCTTTACGCTATATCCCTGGTCTTCCTTTTTCTAGGAGTTTTCTTCTTCAATTGGTCTTTCCGGTTGGCTTTAAAGCTGGGAATTCTAGACCAAAAAGCTTCTCACTAAAATCTTTCCTAACCTTTTTTGTTCTTTATATACTTGAGATAACTTTCCCAGTCCTTCTGAAAGTTCAGTAGCCCTATGTCTGTTAAGGGGTGTTTAAACATCTTTTCTAAGACCGTAAAGGGCACCGTTACTATATCCGCACCGATCATAGCTGCCTCAATTACATGTTCTGGATGCCTGATGCTGGCAACTATAATCTCAGTCTCAAAGTCATAATTTCTATAAATCTGAACTATCTGCTCCACAAGCTCCATCCCCACATGTCCTATATCGTCCAACCTTCCAATAAAAGGACTTACATAGGTACCCCCGGCTTTAGCTGCCAGTATAGACTGAAGAGGACTAAAAACCAGAGTGACATTGGTTTTTACGCCCAGGGTCTTGACTCCCTGGAAACCAGGGTGGGATTGGTGGTCACCCCGTCAATTACTCCCCACTCTACAGTTTTTTTGATTTCTTCTATGTTTGCAGTATCGAGGAAAATTTTCATCATAACACCTCCTTGTATACAAATCAGCTTTAACTTTGCTTTTCTTTAATTCTACAAAGTCTTGTCCTTGTTTTTGAAATTATACAATAACTAGAATTATGTTGATATTATCATGCGTAATTGAGAACAAGCTATTATTGGTAATTGGGGAAAGTGTACTTTGGTTGTTTCGGAATCTCATTATGTAGTACTTAAATAAGAGGTCCTGATATAAATTCAGGATGACAAAAGAAAGATGAATTCAGGATGACGGTGGAGTGGAGATGCTGAAACGAGTTCAGCATGACGGTAATCTGACAAAACCATGGTGGGCGGAACAGGATTCGAACCTGTGGCCTCTTGCGTGTGAAGCAAGCGTTCTCCCGCTGAACTATCCGCCCTTGTGTTATTTTATCATACCAAAGTCAGGATTGATTTTATCAGATGCTTAAATAAATTGAAAAGAGAGATCTTGAAATAAATTCAGGATGACAGGATGGGAGGATGAGATCCTGAAATAATACTAAAACAATCCTGAACAGTTTTCAAGGCATGGCTCAGGGTATGACTCAGGATGACAGAGAAGAGATTGTAACCCTGAAGTTGCGGGTAAGGGGTGTTTTATAACTATATAGACTCTCTAAGATCCCATAGTAGTGCTAAATTTGCTTTAGGGTTAATGTAAGGTTCTAAAGAACCACTCTTTGAAGTAAAGATGGTGGTTACTCCGGGTCCATGACCGGCGAGAACACAGTCACTATGAGTTACTACACCAATAGTAACAGCTCCTTGATAAAAGATACGTCCGAAAGAATGGTCAGTATCCATTATAGCTATTATGTCACCGAATCGTATATCTTCAAGACCAAGCCTATCTACAGTTTCTTTGTCAAAAAGGGTGATATCATAATCACCACTCTGAACCTGAAAAGCCCCGAGTCCTGAACCCATGACCTGGGCTGGCACTATATGGGTTACTCCAACTCCTAATTTTCCATCCTTTTCTTCCAAGGTTAACTTATCAATCATTCGAGGGTCCAGGTTGAATGCTTTTATATTGGGATAATCAATAAGTTCAAGACCCATCCCATACGCTTTTATCAATATTTTATCGCCTGGAACAATCTTTTCAAGAACTTCAAAAGGATAATCTACCAAGACATGTTCTATTCCACCATGTTTCCCTACAACAATCCCTTTTTCACCCTTAGCTTCACCGCTCATTAAAATTGCTTCATTACCAAGACAACTCATAAGATTATAGGCTGTATTGGCAAGGTCACCAACAGCATCTTTCTCTTTATTCTTAGAAGACACACCGGGTTCAACATGGTCTGCTTTAAGACCAACAGCAATATCTCCAACTCTCAGGTTATAGGTAACTCCACCTGTTCCCGGGAGGATAACTGCTTCTCCCTCTGTTGTAATCCTATAAGGGTATCTCATCTGGGGAGAACTGACCTCTCCCACAACCGAAATCATAACAAGCTTGTCTTTATTTGTTCTTACCATATTACCTCCTTTCTGATATGTAATGTGATACTCGCCACACTTTACAGATTTTCTGTCACTCTTCACAATTCACATTTTTAACTAGGTTATACAGGGATTTCGTCTTCTTTTCTTTTTGTCTCTAAAACAGTGAAGGAAGAATACTCCTTTTCAAAACGGAGCTTTATCACACCAGTAGGTCCATTTCTCTGCTTAGCGATATTTACTTCTACCACACCGGGTTCTGTACTCTGAGGATTGTGGTAATCATCTCTATATAAGAATATGACCATATCAGCATCTTGTTCGATAGAACCCGATTCTCTTAAATCAGGTAAAATAGGCCGTCTATCTGGCCTATCTTCAGGTCTACGGGATAGCTGAGAAAGTACAACAAGGGGTATATTCAATTCTCTTGACAAGCTTTTTAAAGCCCTTGTTAGCTCTGATACTTCCTGTACACGAGACTCGCTTCTACTACTACCCTGAATGAGCTGTAGATAGTCAACAAACAGTATTTTTATATCCTTTTCGAGTTTAAGTCTACGCGCTCTTGTTCTAAGCTCCATGATGGTTAATGTAGAAGAATCATCTATATAGAAAGGAGCTCTCCCGAGTTCTCCAAAAGCCTCAGCAAGATCCCTCCACTCATCTTCTGTTATATGTCCCTGCCTTAATCTGTGATTATTAATCATGGCTTCTTTGCTTAGAAGCCTTAGAACAGTTTGCTGTCTTGACATTTCTAGAGAGAAGAAACCAATAGGAAAGCTACCTTCAATAGCCATATTTCTTGCAATATTCAAGGCAAAGGCTGTTTTGCCAACTGAAGGCCGAGCAGCAATGATAATAAGATCTGATGGTTGAAAACCGGTAGTCAAAGAATCGATTGGAAGAAAATAAGTAGGTAATCCATATACTGCTCCTTTATGGTGGCAAATCTTCTCAAGATAA
This sequence comes from Coprothermobacterota bacterium, assembly GCA_037440465.1. Classification (GTDB taxonomy): domain Bacteria; phylum Coprothermobacterota; class HKB111; order HKB111; family HKB111; genus JBBIUB01. Next base: position 177,511 of record JBBIUB010000001.1, read on the forward strand.
GCAAAAACTTCCCCTAAAACATCCTTTACAAGATAGGTGCCTGATAATCCTCTCCTACCAACCTGTTGAAGGAGAAGCTGTTCTGCTTTGTCTCTTAGTAAATCAACATCTTCAGCCAGGTTATAACCGAGTGATGCTACTTCTGTACCTATTCTTATAAGAGCTCTTCTTATAGAATCGTCACGGACTATCTTAGCATAGTGATTGACATTGGCTGCTGTTGGAACAGCTGTGGCTAAATCCGCAAGGTAACTTCCACCTCCTACCTCCTCTAATCGCCCTCTTCTGTGTAATTCGTCAGTGATGACAAGAAGATCTACTGGTTCCCCTTTATTAAAGAGATCTGTAATAGTATCATATATGATCTTATGAGAGGAATTATAGAAATCACGACCTTCCAGGAATTCGGCTGTTTTTATAATTGCTTCACGATCCAGAAGAAGAGAGCCCAGAACAGCTTGTTCTGCTTCCAAATTGTGAGGAGGAACTACTGATGGTATACTCATTGTTTATGACTTCGAGGTTTAACTTCGAGAATCAGATTTGCTTTTACATCTTTAGACAAATATATTGTAATATAATGACGACCAATGGAACGAATCGGAGTTTCTATATCTATTACTTTCTTATCTATAGAAAGCCCTAATTTATTCTTGAGTTCTTCTGCAATATTCCTATTAGTGATAGAACCGAATATCTTCCCACCTTCCCCGACAGCAGCTTCCAGATACAGGGGGTTTTCCTCAAGTTTATCCTTTAAAACCGCTGCTCTTTTAATTTCTTTATCTATCCTACTCTCTTTCTGTTTAAGAATATTTACCTGAGATTGCTCTATGCCATTTGTAGCTATTGCTACAAAACCTTTAGGAATAAGAAAGTTTCTAACATATCCTTCACTTACTTCTTTTATTTCGCCTTTCTTGCCTAAACTTGGCACATCCTTTAAAAGTAAGACTTTAAGTCCCATATAAGGTTTAAGACTCTCCGTTACCTGGATATTATGGGTAAAAGAGCAATCTCTCTTGCTCTTTTTATAGCTAAAGCTAATCTTCTCTGGTGTTTAGCACAAACACCTGTTGTACGACGAGCTAAAATTTTTCCTTTTTCCGTAATAAATCTTTTTAAACGACTGTAGTCTTTATAGTCAATATCATTTAATGATTCAACACAAAATGGACATACTTTTATTCTTCTTTTGAAACCGCCAGGTCGGGCTTTTTGTTCTATATTCATTTATTCATACCTCTCACTTCATCATCTTCTTCTTTAAACACGCTTTCAAGAATCTCTTCAACCTCTCCTGCAGATTCAAGGGGTTGAACACCTTCTGTTTCCCTCTTCTCCAAAAATAGCACAGTACTTGCTACTACTTCTGAAACTCTACGCTTTTCTCCAGTTGAAGTTTCGTAACTTCTTGTTTGTAATCTACCTTCAACATATACTAACCTTCCTTTACTTAAAAAACGGGTAACCTGCTCTGCAAGATCCCGCCAGGCTACTATATTGAAGAAATCCGTTGACTCTTTCCTAATCCCATCTGGAGAGTTAAATACTCTATTAACTGCCAGGGAAAAGGTTGCAACATGAACACCACTTTGGGTATAACGACCGATTGGATCAGCCGTTAGTCTTCCTATTAACATTACTTTATTAAGCATCCTATCCTCCAGATAATCAATTAGTTTTTAAAAGGATGAATCTTATTATTTCTTCAGAGGATTTTAGTGTTTTTCTTAGTTCAGCTACAGTTCCTCCAGGAATATTTAAGTTCAATACCAGGTAAACACCTTCTGTGTGTTTATTTATTGGATAAGCTAGACGCTTTTTCCCCCATTTGTTTGTCTCAATAATATTGCCACCTAAGGTTGTTATCAACTCGGTAAACTGTTCTGTATAAACAGAAACATCATCTGGACTTAATTTAGTATCCAGAATCATCATAAGCTCGTAATTCTGCATTTTTATCCTCCCTATGGTCTAATCAGTCTTTCCTTATTATTGATTCAGGAAAGACAGGGTTATATATCGTAATATTATATCACCTCTTCACCCCTAACAACCGGGTATTAAGAAATCTGGCTCTTCTTTCATATAGTTGTTGAACTGAAAGGATTCAAGGGGTCAGGGATTCAAGGATTCAAGTGTTTTCCAAAATCTATAACTTTTTCTAAGATTATCTCTCGTCACTCGTCACAAGTCACAGATTTTCAGTCACCTGTCACCCATTATGCTTCACCCATCACTTGTCACTCGTTGCTCTAATCTAAGCTGGCTGGGGAGGATGGATTCGAACCACCATTAAAGGATCCAGAGTCCCCCGTCCTACCGTTAGACGACACCCCAGTTATATCCGTAACGAGTGATCTGTAATCTGTAATGCGTGATCGGTAATCCATAACGCGTAATATGTAATGTGTAATCTGCAACATATTATATCTGATTCCTCATCTTTATACTCGTTATCCATTACTTGTCACCCCTCACAGTTTTTCCATCACTCATCACGGCTTTCCTGTCATTCGTTACTCGTCATATTATTAAATTATACGCATTATAATTATAACAGGTAGAGGCAATAGGATATAGAAAATAATAAATTGAGATGAACAAGAAAAATAAAACGATAAATATAACAAGTATTGAAGATATAATTCTTTTCCTTGAAACAATAGCTTTTCTCCACGACATAGGAAAAATAAGCAGTTCCTTTGTAATTTCTAAAGCATCTGATGGTTTTAGGGAAGATATTCATGCCCTTTTACCTCTCAAAGATCAACATCCAAGCTCCCTTAGTAATAAATTAAATATTCAAAATCTACATAACAACCAATATTTTAATGGTGAGATATTGCCTTTCTCCCTAATCTGTGCTCATCACGGTTGCGACCGTTGTTTAGAACCATGTAAAGATAAGGAGAAAAACAATCTTGTATCCATACTTAGACTGGCTGACCAAAAAACTTCAGAAGAAGAAAAAGGTCTTCTAATAGACACTTATCGACAACCAATGAATGCAACATATCTCTCCACACTTTTTGGACGAGAAAAAAAGCTTTCTCTTCAAAAATTAGATAAGGATAGAGAGATCCTCTGGCAATTTCTTAATAAGGCTTTTCAAACTCAGAAGATATCATTTTTAAGAAAAAAGGTACTTAGATTCAGTAAACCTTTTTATACTCGCTCTCCTTCAGAAACTCGTAGGCCAGGAAACGATATTTGCCTATGGGATCATTCTGTGTCTGTAGCTACTTACTTCAAGATAGCCCTCTATGAAATTTTTAAATCAGGTAAAAATATGTCATCTTTATCTGTGATACCATTTATTTTTTTAAAGGTTCGGGAAGAAGGGGAAGCCTTCAGAAAACTAATTGAAGAAGAGGAAACATCCGGTAACTTAGTATTAGAAATTTACCCATATGAGATTTACGTCATATCTAAATCCTTTGCAGAAGAAAAAGATAAATGGCTTAAAAATCTAAAAAACGATGAATACTATTTATCGTATAATATTCAAGACCTTCTCCCCTACTTTCCTAATTTATTAAAGGAAATAAGTAATAAACACCCTAAATTTTTAGTTTTTGATATCAATTATATGCTAAAAAATATTCCTTCTCTTATGGTCACTCATCCCCTTGATAAAAAGAATCATCTGGAAGCATGTTTATTGTTTGAAAATATATTATCTTTTAATCTATACAGAGAACAAAAAGAAATTGAAGAAAAGGTGAAGAGTTTAAATAAACATTTAACGAATCTTAGGAAGGGAAGGCTGGAGGGTGATAGGCTTAAAGAATATCGCGAAAAAATGAAAATATTTTTATCTCTAAAAAAAGACCTCCATATCTTAAATAAACATCATTTTAAACCTGAAATACCTTCTGAAGAAATCTCGAAAAAACGACAAATAAACTATGATTTACCCTTACTTTCCATTTATAAAAGGTGGTTCCAAACTTCTCAGGCTATATCTTTCAAAGATTATGCGCTATATAGTCTTTTCAGAAGAGAAAGCTCCCTTACTTTAGCTATAACACTTTGTCGGGAGGTAAATACATTACTCAATAAAATTGTCAGATTCTTGAGTACCAAGTATAACAAAAAAAGTAAAACTTTATTTCCTTTTCTATTTCCTGTATCAACCTTAGAGAAAAAAGAAATCGAGGAAATCAGGAATATGGTAATTACTTGGAGTGGAAAATTTTATGGTTTTACTCCTTGTTATATTCATAATAATAAAATAGACCTTCCAAATTTTGACAACACTTTTTCTTTTTATCATCTTAAAGAGAAGAGAATCTTAAAAAAACATCTTTTAATGTCTTTTGATGAAGGAACAAAAATCAAATTACCACTTTTATTAGGAAATGATGAGATAGATATATTCAGACTATATAGAGAAGATGAAAAAAGGAAACTTATACACTTAATGGACGCAGAAAAAGGGTCTTGTATTAATTTTGGTATAATATCCTGAAATTAAATAAAAGCGCAACCAAAGTCTTGGCATCTTTAATTTCACCTTTATTCATTAGATTTATAAGGTCTTTCGGATCATATGTCAAAACTTCTTCAACTTCAGTAGGTTCTCTTACCTTTATCAGACCTTCAGCTTTATATAGATACATTCTCTCTGAAGAATAACCGGGAGAAAGATAAAAAGACAAGAGAAATACCATATTAGATGCTCTATAACCTGTTTCTTCTTCTAATTCTCTGGCAGCAGCCCTCTCTGGAGTTTCCCCTGCCTCTACCCAACCAGCTGGAAGCTCAAGAAGATGGGAAGATGTTGCTGGGCGATAGTTTTTGACCATAAGAACCTTATCATCAATTTTAGCGAGCACAACTACAGATTCAGGTAGGTCAACTATCTCCCGGTCATCTTTAATTATCAATCGTAGAAAATTACCCTTATATAACTCATTCCCGACAGAGTTTTCTATTGTTTATTCCCCTGATTCCCAGCCTAACTTTAATGCCTCTTGATTAGCTTTTACCACACTCTCTCCTCTGTGAGAAAAGAACTCCTTGAGTATCTCACTAACCGTTGTCATAGAAAGGATTGGAAGTTCTTTTAGTAATCTCCCGAGAAGGACTATGTTAGAGGCTCTCTCCTCTCCTGCTTGTCTTGCCATGGTCAGAGCATCTAATTCTACTATCTTAATATCTTCTCTCTCAGGCTTTCTGGTCACAAGAGATTTATTTACAAGAAGAAGTCCACCCTTTTTTAACCAGGGTTCAAATTTATCGAGAGATGGTTGGTTTAAAACAACTACCACATCTGGGTCAGAAGAGATTGGAGAAGCCACTTCTTCATCTCCTAAAACTACTGTGCAATATGCCGTTCCTCCCCTTTGCTCTGGTCCATAAGCAGGAAACCATGTGGTATATTTTTCTTCTTTAAGAGCTCCATAACTCAAGATTTGACCAAAAGCCAGAACGCCCTGTCCACCAAAGCCTGAAATTATAATCTCGTAGTTCACTCTTCTCCTCCTTTATAAACACCAAGAGGGAATTCTACAACCATTTTTTCCTTAATGAAATTAATCGATTCAACTACACTCATACCCCAATTAGTAGGACAGTTACTTAGGAACTCTACTATAGAGAAACCCTTACCTTCTAACTGATTCATAAAAGCTTTTTTAACAGCTTTTTTACTAGCAAGAATAGTTTTAGGGTCATAAGTGGCTACACGGGCAGAGTAAACAACACCCTTAAAATTGCTCATAAGTTCCGCTATGTGAAATGGATGCCCTTCTCTTTTGACATCCCTGCCATATGGTGAAGTGGTGGTATGTTGACCAAGTAAAGTGGTTGGCGCCATCTGACCACCTGTCATACCATAATTAGCGTTGTTAATAAAAATAGTAGTCAGGTTCTCACCACGGTTTGCAGCATGGATTATTTCAGCCATTCCTATAGATGCCAGGTCACCATCACCTTGATAAGTAAATACCACTCTGTCAGGGAATACTCTTTTAATACCGGTTGCAGTTGCAGGGGCACGGCCATGAGGTGCAACTATGAAATCCAGTTTAAAATAATCATAGATAAAAACCGCACAACCTATGGGTGCAATTCCAATGGTTCTTCCCTGGATTCCAAGTTCGTCAATAGCTTCAGCAACCAGGCGATGAGAAATACCATGATGACAACCAGAACAATAATGAGTAAGTTTATCCTCCATAACTACAGGTCGAGCGTATATTGTTTTCATATATCCTCCTAAAAATCTAAAAGGGACATAGTCTCTTTTACTTTCTGAACAATATCCTTAGGAGTTGGTACCATCCCACCTGGTCTTCCATAGAAGAAAACAGGTCTCCTGTCTCCCACTGCCAGGCGAACATCTTCTACCATTTGACCAGCGCTCATCTCAACCACAAGAAACGCTTCTACTTGCGGAACCAACTCTACTAATATTCCATAAGGAAAAGGCCAGAGAGTTATGGGTCTTACCAGACCTACTGGAACCTTTTCCTCTCTTAAAGCTTTTACAGCAGATTTAGTTATTCGACCTGAAGTTCCAAAAGCCACAATGATATACTCAGCGTCATCTGTGTAATATTCTTCCCATCTAACTTCTTCTTTGATTATCTGATCGTATTTCTTCTGTAACCTCCAGTTAATCTCTTCCAATTTCTCTGGCACCATCTCAAAAGCCATTGCGAGGTTTTTTTCCCTTCCTAATGCGCCTGTTAAAGCCCACGGTTTATTTGGAAGATTCTCAAGTTTTACTTCTTCTGGCAAGACAACTGGTTCCATCATTTGACCAAGAGCACCATCAGCCAGTAACACCACAGGATTCCTGTATTTATCAGCAAGGTCAAAAGCTAATACTGTTAAATCAACAAGTTCTTTAACAGTAGACGGTCCAAAAACAATATTCCTGTAATCACCGTGACCTCCTCCTTTAGTAGCCTGAAAATAATCAGACTGGGCAGGAGCTATATTACCTAACCCTGGTCCTCCCCTCATTATATTAGCTATCACACAAGGTAACTCCATTCCACTCAAATATGAAATACCTTCAACCATTAAACTAAAACCAGGGCTGGAGGTTGTAGTCATAACTCGTGCTCCTGCAGCTGAAGCACCCATGACCATATTTATTGAAGCAGTCTCACTTTCACCCTGTAAAAATACTCCACCTACCTGAGGTAGTCTCTTAGACATATATTCTGGGGTTTCATTCTGAGGTGTTATAGGATAACCAAAAAAATACCTACAACCAGCTTTTATAGCTGCCTCAGCAACAGCTTCTACCCCCTTGAAAAGAATTCTTTCGCTCATCTTTATTCCTCCGATTTCTCTTGTTTATAAACATCAAAGACCATGTCAGGGCAGACAATATAACAAAAACCACACGATATACAACCATCTTCATTTAAGAGTTCTACTGGATGATAACCTCTCGAGTTTATATCTTTTGATAAACCCAACACACTATTAGGACACACTTCCACGCATAAGCTACAAGCTTTACAGTACTCTTCTCTGATTTTTAATTTAGACACAAGCTGCTCCTCCTTAACTATATACTTTAGCTTTTTCTAAACCTATAAGTACCCTTAAAGCGCCCTCGGCTAAGGCTTTCATTTCGTCCTCTCCGGGGTAAACTAATATTGGTGCTATAAAAGAAACTATCTCTTTGAGACGACCAGTTATGTAAGAAGATCTGGAAAGCCCGCCACTTATTACTATGGCATCTACTTTTCCCTTTAAGACAGTAGCCATTGCTCCAATTTCTTTAGCTATCTGGTAAATCATCGCTTCGTAAATAAGCTTAGCATAAGTGTCTCCTTTTCTTATTCTTTCCTCTACTTCCTGAGCACTATTGGTACCAAGATAAGCTACCAAACCTCCCCTACCAGTTATTTTCTGCAGCATCTCTTCTTGAGAGTATTTGTTAGAAAAGCAAAGTTTAACAAGATCTCCAACAGGCAAACCCCCGCTTCTTTCTGGCGTAAAAGGTCCATCACCATTAAAAGCATTATTTACATCCACCACATTTCCTTTTTCGTGAACACCTATAGATATTCCACCGCCCATGTGCACTACTATCATGTTTACTTCTGAGTAATCCCTTCCTAAAAAATCAGATGCACGCCTAGCTACAGCTTTTTGATTTAATGCATGAAATATACTCCTTCTATTTATATCAAGCATACCAGAAATTCTTGCTATTTCCTTAAGTTCGTCTACTACAACCGGATCAACAATAAAAGCTGGAATATCAACTTTTGTGGCAAGCATATGTGCTAAAATTCCTCCAAGGTTGGAAGGATGTTCTCCTTGAACCCCCATTCTAAGATCATTTAACATAACTTCGTTTACTATGTAAATTCCACTTGTCAAAGGTTTAAGCAAACCACCTACCCCAACAACTGCTGATAATTCATCCAGTTCATATCTATGTTCTTTTAAAAATGACATTATCATTGACATTCTAAAATCAATTTGATCAATTACCCGGGGGAATGTTTTTAATTCTTCAATAGAATGTCTGAGCGTTTTTAAAGCTACTCCTTCTTCATCTTCAAATACTGCAATTTTGGTAGAAGTAGAGCCAGGGTTAATGACAAGTACCGTGAACATTTTAGGCCTCCTTTATAAAATTATTCACCATCAAAACTATCTTTTTTCATAGCAATTAAGACCCCCAGCGAAAGGGATACTAACTTACTTAAGGGAGAGTCTGCTCTTGAGGATAGAACTATGGGTTTATTAGCACCCAATACTACTCCTGCCATTACCCCGTTTGCCACAAAAGTAAATGATTTCCCAAGAATATTCCCTGCTTCAATATCAGGTACCAAAAGAACGTCTGCTTCTCCAGCTACTTTACTCTTAATACCCTTATGCTCTGCAGCTTCTTTAGAAAGAGCACAATCCAGAGCAAGTGGACCGTCAATGATGCATCCTTTTAACTGGCCTCTTTCGTTCATTTTACTTAATATTGCTGCATCTATGGTAGCTGGCATATTCTCGGATACTACCTCAACAGCTGCCAATACTGCCACTTTAGGCATCTCAATGTCTAATACCCTGGTGACTTCTAAAGCATTTAGGAGTATGTCAACTTTCTCTTTAAGAGTAGGAGAAATGTTCATACCACCATCAGTCAATATCAGCAAGCGGTTAATACCAGGTATCTCAAAAACAGCTACATGGGATAGAAGATTTCCTCTTCTAAGACCTTTATCTTTATCCAGAACAGCCTTTAGAAGGGAAGAAGTAGAAACACCGCCTTTCATTATCAAATTGGCTTTACCTTCTAATGCGAGTGAGACTGCTACCTGACTCTCTTCTCCTTTTAAACACTCTACTATGTCATAATCGTTTATTCCTACGCTATTTGCACAATCCAAAATTCTGATTTTATTTCCTACCAGAATTGGTTTAGCTATTCCAATTTCTTTAGCTTTCAACAAAGCTTTTAAAATATCGTCATCATCTCCACCTGCTACTGCTACAACAACATCAACTTTTCGTGTTCTTTCTAATATCTCTTTTAAACTTTTAAGCATATAATCCTTCCAAAGAAAGTAAGGTAGCAAGTGCTATAGAATATAGCTTGGATTGATGTGAATCTGCCCTTGAAGTTAGTATCACAGGTGATCTTGCTCCCATAACAACACCAGCGGTCTCTCCACGAGCTGCATAAATAAAAGATTTATAAAGGAAGTTACCTGCTTCAATATCAGGTACCAAAAGAACGTCTGCTTCTCCAGCTACTTTACTCTTAATACCCTTATGCTCTGCAGCTTCTTTAGAAAGAGCACAATCCAGAGCAAGTGGACCGTCAATGATGCATCCTTTTAACTGGCCTCTTTCGTTCATTTTACTTAATATTGCTGCATCTATGGTAGCTGGCATATTCTCGGATACTACCTCAACAGCTGCCAATACTGCCACTTTAGGCATCTCAATGTCTAATACCCTGGTGACTTCTAAAGCATTTAGGAGTATGTCAACTTTCTCTTTAAGAGTAGGAGAAATGTTCATAGCAGCGTCTGAAATTACGAGCAACCTTTTTATATTAGGAACTTCAAATATTCCAACATGAGAAAATAGCCTTCCTGTTCTAAGACCCTTATCTTTATCCAGGATTGCTTTTAAGAAAGTAGAAGTGAGAACCTGGCCTTTCATTACTATTTGCGATTTCCCTTCTGTAACTAAAGAAACTGCCAGATGAGATGAATCTTCAGTGTCGCTGCTGGGAACAATCTCAAAGGGAGAGATATCAAGGGAATGTAAATAAGCTGTATTTTTTATAAGCTCAGGGTTTCCTACAAGAAATCCATTTGCTATACCCAGTTTTTGGGCTTCAATTATAGCTCTTAGTATTTCTTCATCTTCAGCACCAGCTATTGTAACAACAGGTTTTTCTCTATTTTTGGTTTTTTCCAAAATTTCATTTAATGTGTTTATCACCTATACACCTCCATAAATAATAGCTTCTTCTTCTCCTTTAATAACTCTTAAAGCTCCCAGAGCTAATGCTTTCATTTCTTCTTCTCCAGGATAAACATAAATTTTACCTAAGAAAGAAACCTTCTTTTTTATCTTTTCTATTAAATAATTAGAAAAGCTCATGCCACCAGTAATTATTATGCCGTCAATATGACCATCAATCACAGTAGCCATTGCCCCTATTTCTTTTGCTATCTGATAAACCAGGGCATCATAAATTAGCTTAGCTTTTCTATCTCCTTCCTTAATCCTATTTTCAACTTCCCTCAAATCTTTAGTTCTCAAATGAGCATAAAGTCCACCTTCAGTAGTAAGTTTTTTTATTAGTTCCTCTCGGGTATAAGCTCCTGAAAAACATAATGAAACAAGGGAAACTGATGGAAGAGCACCAGCTCTATCACAGGAAAATGGTCCGCCCTCATTAGCATTATTAACATCTATTATCCTCCCTCCAACCATTGGAGAAACTGATATTCCACTACCAAGGTGAGCTACTATAAATTTGCTATTTTCATATGAGACTGCTAAATCTTTACAAGCCTCTCTAACTACTGCTTTCATATTAAGCGAATGTGATAAGCATTTCCTTTTTATCTCAGATAAACCAGTTATGTATGCAACTGGTTCGAACTCATCTACAGAGACAGGATCTACGATAAACACCAATGGTCTTCTGTCTTTATTCACCTTTAAGGATAAATAATATACTATTAATCCGCCCAAATTTGAGGGATGATCAGCTTGAGTGCGATATTTTAAATCCTCTACCATTTTTTCATTCACAATATAAGTACCACCTGGTAAGGGTGGTAAAGCTCCACCTCTACCTACTAAAACAGAAAAATCTTTTAAATTAATATTCAATCGTTTTATAAACTCTTCTACTATAAATGTACGATAATCCAGCTGATCAAGAGAAGAAGAAAATACAGCCAGATCTGAGGGCTTGTGAACAATATTCTCTGAAAATATCTCTTTATCATCTTCATATACACTTAATTTGGTTGAGGTAGATCCTGGATTAACAACCAGTATCAAAAACATTTTCCCCCAACAATTCTCTTGCTTGTTGTAAAGTTGTTTCAGTAACTCTTCCTCCAACCAGCATACGTGCTAACTCTATTACTCTTTCTTCTCCTTCTAAAGATGTAACACTAATACCTATTCCCTCAGGTTTATATTTTTTTTCTACAAGATAGTGGTTATCGGCTTGAGCTGCCAGTTGAGAAAGGTGAGTAACAAGAAAAATTTGATGATGTTCACCCAATTCCTTTAGTTTAGCCCCTACAACTTCAGCAGTTTTTCCACCTATTCCAGCATCCACCTCATCAAAAACAAGAACAGGTGTTCTATCCACTCCCTTAAGAACAGATTTGAGAGCTAACATAATTCTTGATAGTTCACCACCTGAAGCAGTAAATCTAAGGGGTTTAAGCTCTTCATTTATAAATGGTGCCATCAAGAACTCTGTTTCATCAAGACCATGAGGACCTACTTCTTTCAATGGCTCAATTTTAATATAAAATATTGTCTCTGACATATTAAGATTCTTTAGCTCTTCTTCAACCTTTTTGCCTAATGTGTTAGCCCCTTCTCTCCTATACTCAGAAAGGGATATTGCTTTCTCCTGGAGAATATTTCTTGTATCATATAATTCTTTTTCAATTTTTTTTATTTGAATAGTTAAATCTTCATTTCTATTTAATTTACCTATTAATTCATCAGCTAATAAGATTAGCCCCGAAACATCCTTTTTATGTTTCCTTTTTAAGTCATCAATTATCTCTAATCTTTGCTCAATCTCCTCTAATCTTTGAGGATTGTATTCAAGTCTTCCCAGGTAATTGGTAAGAAATCTGCCTAACTCTCTTATTTTAAGATTGTAATTAGATAGATCTTCCGTCCAACAAGATAAAGAATTATCAATTGAAGAAAGAATTTTTAAATCTCTCTCAACTTCGCTTGAGAGATAATTTAAACTAATTCCACTCTCACCCTCATACAATATCTCTTTTAAGGAAGATACGAGTCTTCCTAACTCTTCAGCATGGCTTAAGCGAATTTTTTCTGACTTTAATTCGTCTTCTTCTGATTCATTGAGATTGGCTTTTTGTAACTCTTCAAGTTGATATTCCCAAAGATTAACAAGCTCGCCGACTCTTCTCTCTTCTTCTTTTAAAGACATAAGTTCTTTTATAAGAATTTTATCTTTTAAAAATATAGATTCAACCTCTTCTTTTAATTTTAGGGTAGTACTCCCACAAAATTTGTCTAATAACTCTCTTTGGTGATCAGAATTTAAAAGAAGTTGTTGTTCACCCTGACCGTGAAAATCAATGATCTTACTTCCAAGTAATCTGAGAGTATTTAATCCAACAGCCTTGCCATTCACCCAGGCTCTACTTTTACCATCTTTGAATAGGGCTCTTTCCAGCACTAAATAATCTTCATCTGGAAGACCTTCTTCTCTCAGAGCCTCATGTATAGAATCAAGAGAAGAGATGTCAAATACTCCATTAATTACACACTTTGTATGATTACTTTTTATAAGTTCAGGAGTACCCTTGCTACCCATAAGAAGAGAAAGAGAATCCATAATAATAGACTTTCCTGCTCCCGTTTCACCTGTAAACACTTGAAAACTTGCAGATAAGTCAAGTTTTATTTCATCAATAATAGCTAGACCAGAGATTCTAAGTTCCAGAAGCATTCTTCTTCTTTCCCCAACCAAATTTTTCCCTTAGAGCTCTATAAAAATAATTTCTACGGGCACTAAGAAGAAATATTTTCCCTTGTCCAGGACATACTTCTAATTCTGCTGGCGGATAAAAAGCAGCTTTAGAGCTTCCATCTATGAAATAGTGTACTTTTGTTTCCTTTTCACCTTCAACATAAATTAGTGGTTTTTCCTCAGGATCTACAATAAGAGGGCGTATGTTTAAGGTGTGGGGAGCAAAAGGAATAATATTAGCAACTGTTAAATTATGACTTATGATAGAGCCACCTATAGAAAGAGATTGAGCTGTTGAACCAACTGAAGAAGAGATAATAATACCTTCACCTTGATAACCTCCTACAATAAGGTTATTCATCTTAAGAGATAAATAAGGTAATCTCGAATTAATATCTCTAATCAAAGCTACTTCATTAATAAACTCTTCTTCATAAATATTATCTCCTGTTCTGAGGGTAGCTTTCATAGTAAATACTGTAGTATAGGTAAATCTGTTATTTAAAAACTTTTTAACTTCTTTAACAGCCTCTTTTACGGTATTAACCCTGTTAAGAAAACCAAAACTTCCAGGAGCGCTCAGTCCCAAAAGAAAAGCAGGGGATTTTTCTTTTGATAATAAACGGGCTGCTCTCAAAAAAGTCCCATCACCACCAATGGATATAACCAGATCAGATTTTCTCACTAATTCATCGTCGTTAACCTGGTCTTCAAACTTAATATCCGGCATCACTATTTTCCTGATGATTATTTCTAAACCAAGTTTTTTTAATTCTTCTTTTAATTGTGCAGTCATTTCTTTAGCAGTATTTCTTAAGTGGTGAGGAAAAAGCCCGACTTTCAACATAACCCTCCTGTTACAATCTCTTTAATTATTGTAGTTTCTATCTCACTTCCTGTTCCTAACCTACTCAGCAAAAGAAAATATTCCTGATTACCTTTATGCCCTTTGATAGGAGAAGGGGCAAAGTCTACCCATATGAGAGGAATTTGTTTGACATATTCCTTAAAACTCATCAAGGCATTAAAACATACAAATTTATCAACTACTATTCCTTTTCTCACATTCCCTGGCCCTACTTCAAATTGTGGTTTAAAAAGGGCAATTATAATCCCTTTTTCTTTAAGAAAGGGGAGTGTGTTTGGTAAAATATTTTTTAAAGATATAAAAGAAACGTCAATGGTTATAATATCTACTTTTTCAGGTAGTAGGTCCTCTTCAGCATACCTGAAATTTACTTCATCAAGAACTATTACTTTAGGCTCCAACCTCAACTTATAATCCAGTTGTCCCTTACCCACATCAAGAGCATAAACTTTTGAAGCTCCTTTTTTTATTAGGCAGTCAGTAAAACCACCTGTGGAGGCACCAATATCTAAAATTGTCTGTCCCTGAGGATTAATTTTAAAAGCTTGAAGAGCATGTGCTAATTTTATTCCCCCACGGCTAACAAAAGGTTTATTTCCAATAAATTGTACACTAACAGACTTATAAACCATAGTTGATGGCTTAACTAAACTAACACCATTGATTAAAAGCATACCAGATTCTATAGCTTCCTGGGCTTTCTCCCTGCTTTCAAACCAACCAGTATCTACAAGTAACTTATCAAGTCTAACGCGTTGTTGCATAATATATCAATAAATTCTAAAGTTATTAAATTCTTTTGCTATTGGTTCTTTTTCTGATAATTCCTCAATAACAAAACTATCTACTCTTGAATAAGAAGGGCCTCTTTTCATGAGACTTATGAACTCCAAGACATTATCTTTTTCACCATATGCCATAATCTCTATTTCTCCGGAAAGAAGGTTTTTAGCATATCCTTTTATGTTTAGCCTTTTAGCATGACGAAAAGCAAAATATCTGTAACCTACTCCCTGAACAACACCTTTAATCCTGACCTTTATTATTTGTGCTGATGGCATTAAAGATACCTCTTAAAACACCATTTACATACTTAGCAGGTCCTTCACCTGCAAATTTTTTGGTAAGAATAACAGCTTCACTTATAGATACTTTTGAGGGAACATCAGAAGAAAATAATAGCTCATAAGTTGCAATTCTCAAAGCTGCTCTTTCTATTGAACCCAAAAAACTAATTCTTCTACCT
This sequence comes from Coprothermobacterota bacterium, assembly GCA_037440465.1. GTDB lineage: Bacteria > Coprothermobacterota > HKB111 > HKB111 > HKB111 > JBBIUB01. Next base: position 192,835 of record JBBIUB010000001.1, read on the forward strand.
CGAAGATTTGCGGATATCAGATAATCTACTTTTCCCTTAACATTCTGTAAATTAGCCAGTAATTTATCCGCTTCACCAATGATATAAGGAGGAATATTTTTAAGTCCATCAGGATCTAATATCTCACTTTCACCACCAAGATCTCGGGAAACGAGGGTGCTCAAAGCGAGCTTTCTTACTAAATGCTTTTCTTTCAACCTTTAACCTTACTCGATACACTCTTAAAAATAACATCTACCCTTTCAACCTCTATGCCACCGAGCTTACGAAGAGCTTCACCAATTCTATCTCTGGCTTGTGAACCTGCCTCCTTCAAGTTTTCACCAAACTCGCCTGAAAGATACACTTTGATTTTTATTTTATTCTTACTTCTTGATAATCGAACAGGACCTCCAAGAAAACTTAAACGAGATTGATAAAGACCAGTTATTCCTTTTATACTAGCAATTGCTTCTTTGACTACCTGTTCAAAAACTGTATCCTCCATAAAAAACTGGTCTATGTTGATCTGGTTATAAGAACCATTTCTCCGCATTTTTCACATCCTAACCTTATCCATTCTCTACCCCGAAATTTTGTGGGATCTACTTCAATGAAATCTCCGCAAGAAGGGCATTTAAAAACAGATTCGTCTCCCTCTTCTAACATGTCACCAATATCAATTTCATCCAAAATATTTACAAGATCTTCTATTACTTCTACAATTGTAGAAAAAGCTTTACCTAATTTTTCTTCAGTAAATGTTCCTGAACCTGCAAGAAGACCTTTAAGATAAGCTAATCTTTCTTTTGCATCATCTATCATTATGATTTTCCCCTTACTCTTTCAATATATTCACCAGTTCTGGTATCTAACTTAATCACATCACCCTGTTCAATAAATAATGGTACCTGCACTATAGCTCCTGTTTCAAGGGTTGCTGGTTTAGTTCCACCTGAAACGGTATCACCTTTAAAACCAGGATCTGTTTCTGTAATAGCAAGTTCCACAAAAATCGGTAGTTCAACCCCAATAGGTTTTCCCTGATAAAAAAGAATATCTGCTTCCATGCTTTCTTTGAGAAATTGGACACCTTGCTTGAAATCTTCCTCTATTAAATGCCATTGCTCATAAGTATCCTGGTCCATAAATATGTATTCATGCTTAGAGTTATAGAGATACTGCATTTTTTTGCTTTCAAGAAAAGCTTTTATTACCTTTTCTCCAGCTCTGAAAGTTTTATCTATAACTGAACCCTCTTTTAGACCTTTTAACTTTGTTCTAACAAAAGCTGATCCCTTACCTGGTTTTACATGTAGATATTCTATGCATACATATAGTTCTCCGTCCAACTCTATTGCCATTCCAGGACGCAATTCATTTACTGAAATCATAAAATCCACTCTTTTTTAGACAATGTTGTTAGATTTAATGGACCTTCATCTTTGACCACTACAATATCTTCTATCCTCACACCACCCCAACCTGGTATATATACACCAGGTTCTACAGTTAATACCATATTCTCTTTAATAAGAGTTTTTTCTTCTACAGCTAGGCGTGGCCCCTCGTGAACTTCTAACCCAATACCATGACCTAATCCGTGACCAAAGTATTGATCCAAACTCTCATCTCTTAAGAAATCACGGGCGATCCCATCAACCATCCAGGCTTCTAAATCTACTTTGATAGATTTTATAGCCCTTTCCTGTGCTTCAAGAACAGCATTGTATACTTTCTTCTCTTGATCTCCCGGAGTACCGAGGATAAAGGTACGGGTACAATCGGAAACATAGCCATCTACACGAGCACCAATATCTATAACGACAAGTTCTCCTTTTTTTAGCTTTTTTTCTGTTGGTTGGCCATGAGGTAAAGCAGCTCTTTCACCTGAAGCTACTATTATCGGAAAAGCTACAGATGAAACTCCTTTTTTCTTAAGTCGATACTCTAACTCTACAGCCACATCAATTTCTTGAACTCCTGGAATTAGAAAAGAGCAAACAACTTCTTTTATAACTCCCTCAGTTATACTTTGAGCTTTTTTTATGGCATTTATCTCTTCATCTTCTTTGATGAGTCTTTCTTCTTCTACAAGGTTTTTCTGAGGTATCCACTCAACATTTTCAATACCTTCTTTAAGTTCATTATATTGAGCTACAGATAAATGGTGTGCCTCAAAACCAACTTTTTTAATGTTTTTTTCTCTTAAAGCTTCCTGAAGAAACTTTTGGTAAGGCTTCTGGTATTCTCTGACTTCTACAAATGGAGCCTCTTGCCTGGCTTGTTCTGTATATCTAAAGTCGACTAATAACAAAGGCTCTGGTCTAAGTAAGACTATACCAGCAGAACCTGTAAAACCAGTAAGATATCTTCTGGATTCTTGTTTAAAACTTACGAAGGCTTCAAGGTTCAAAGAGTCGATTTTTTCTTGTAACTTACTAATACGAGTTAAATAGTTCAGATTATGGGGCAAAGAGGTTCCCCTTCCCTAACCTGTTTGGATCCGGTATAACTTGCTGGGAGATAAGGCGATGTTTCAGAGTTTCATCAACCTTCCTGGAAGCATCAGTATCTTGAATCTTAGGTAATTCTAAAGTTCCAATATTTATATCACCGCCATATCTGGTTAAGTAATATTTGAAAATTGATTCCTGAATCTCATCACTATAGTTCCTCTCCACCCAGAAAAGAAAGATAAGAATAGCGATGAGAATAATTGTTGTTAACCTTATTTTTCTTTTTTTTGTTTTAAGTACTTTTGCCTTTTTCATCTTGTCTCCCCATAAAAGATTGTGGTTTGCATGCTTATATTTAGTAAATCACCCTGTCCACTTACAGAAAGATTATCTATAGTCATAATGTGTGGAAATTTTTCGATCTCCTCAAGAAATGATATCAAGGAGTTGTAAGAACCATTAAGACCAAGGGATACAGAGGCTCCCTTACTTACTTTTGGGTCTCTTGATTCTCCTATTGTTATGCTTGAAAGCTCCAACCCTCCTCTTTGAACTGCAGATTGAATATCAAGAATAAGACTTTCCTCTTTTATCACCGGACTTATTAAACTTGTTAGTCTTTCTAACCTTATGGAAACATTTTTTTCTGTATCAGCTAATAACGGTTCTCTTAATTTTGCATTTTTTAGATATATTAACTCTGACTTTTTGTTATCAAGTGTTCTTCTTAAATTTACAGATTCATTATAAGAAGGGACCATAAAAGAGTTAATTAAATAATAAAAGAGGCCAGCAATAATAAACACCGCTAAAATTATTTTTATTGTTTTACCCACTTTACTTAACCCTCTTTAAAACAATATTTACTGGGAAGTTAACTTTACCAGTAGTCTTATCCAGTGAAAAATTATTAGTATTTATCTTCTCAATATCTTTTGAACTCTTTATACTGGAGATAAATTCGGAAGCAGCTCTTAAATTTATTGCTTCAGCCTGAATAGATACAGTTTTACCACTTCTTCCAATACTCATAGAAGAAAATGTAATACCCTGAGGAGTAAGCCTTTGAAGTTCAAGGAATACCCATCTTAGAGAAGTTGCTTCACCTTCTAGTTGAATAACTGAAGATTCAAGTAAAGATATAGAAGCTAACCCTTTTTCAATGTTGGATATTCTTTCTTTCAATGATGCATAATCAGCTAACTCATTATCAATTGTTAATATCTCACCTTTTAACTGCCTATTGAAGGAATATAAGAAACTTAACATTATACTGGAAATTAGTAACAAAACTATGAAAATAGTTATGATAACTTTATCCTCTTTTTGTAAAGCAAAACCCTTTTTTATTTTTTTGGGTAACAGGTTAAAAGATATCGCAGATAACCTTTTAGACATAGCTTGGCTCCTCATAGAATATTCTAAGTCCCAGTCCAAGAGCGCAACTTAAAAGTAGCGTTGATTCTCCAAGAAGCTTTTTATCAAGGTCTTTTCTACTTGGTACCTGTAGTAAAGCAGTATTAAGAACTGTTTTAAAACCCAAATTCTCTTCTGTAGCATCTCTTAATCCTTTTAAAGAAGCACCACCCCCACTCAAAATTAGAACCATTGTTTTCCCAGGCATAATCTGTCGCCATTCCTGATGAGCAAATGCAACTGCTCTGTGAACTTCAGAGAAAAGGGCATCTTCCAGAACTTCTAATATTCTCTCCTTTATCTCTTTATAGTCTTCTGATATACTATTCCCAAAAAGAAGATTTTCTTCCTTTTTAAATCTCTCAGCTTCAAGATGGTTGAGCTGCATTTCTTCTTTTATAATATTAGTAATCACATCACCACCAAAAGAGATAGCTCTCGAAAATAATACCCTACCTTGAGAATAAAGATTGAGCATGCTACTTGAGGCACCAACGTTAAGCATAATAAAGACAATATCTTCACTAAAACCAGGCAGAAACCTCAGTGTTCTTGCTTCTGCATAAGCATCTAATTCAATCGCATCTAACTTCATCTTAGCTTTAATAAATCCTTTTACAATAGGGTCAATAAGGGTTAATGGAACCGCGACCAACAAGCCTTTGTAAGTATCTTTACCTTCTCTATCTACCATACTTAAAAATTTATAATCCCAGCTGCTTTCTTCTATAGGAAAATCCAGAATTTTAGCTGCTTCCCATTTAACTATCTCATCAATTTCTTCTTTGGGTACAGCAGGTATGGTGATCTCTATTATCCTCACAAGATTGCTGTTTAAAGCAACAACAGCTCTTGATGCCCTGAGATCATAGGCTGAGATTACAATCCTCAAGGCTTCAGCAAGAGTAACCGGGTTAGTGACAACTCCGTCTTTACTTAAAAGACCCTGAGGAGTAGGAGAAAGAGCAACGCCCTCAATAAAAGGCTCTCCTTTTACATTCCTTAAAAGAACTGCCTTTATATTGTCAACTCCTATGTCTACGCCCATAATCTGTTTTGTTTGTTTTCTAAAAAAAGGAAAAAATGAACTCAATATAGAACCTCCTTTCCCAATATTATAAAACCCCTTGAAAATTTTTACTTCTAATAATACTTCCCTCTACCAATAAGATTGTTAAAGTAATTAAACTTTAACAAAATTCTATCATATAAACCATGTCTCCTTTTACTTTCTTTATTCAATAACTTCCCTCAAGCAATTTTAATACTTTTCTTACAAATATTTTTATTATATTATATTACTCTTTATTATAAACAATTAATTGTCAATTTCCTAAATATTTATAATATCTTTCATTTTATAACCAGAAATTATAGGTTGTAGCTATTTGATTTCATTTTTCAGGAACTGGCGGAGAGAGAGGGATTCGAACCCTCGAAGGGATTTTGCCCCTTACTCACTTAGCAGGCGAGTGCCTTAAGCCTCTCGGCCATCTCTCCACAAATAAAATTTTAGCATAAAATCACATTATTTTTTAAGCTTTAGAAAAACCATTTATTCTGGCAATTATCATCAAAGCTCCATAGACCTGCTGACCTTCCTCTATTATGATTTTTACATCTTTATTAAAAATCAAAAGATCAACTTGTGAACCCCTGCTAATAAATCCAATTTTCTGTCCTAACTTAACCTCTTCACCGAGCTTTATATAATTGGTGATTTTATTTACAAATTTATCAGCTATCTCTATTACTCCTACTTGTAAAACATCACCTTCTATAATAATTGAAACCCGCTCATTCTGAAGATGATACTTCCGACTGAATAAATTAATCCAACTTCTGAGGTAAACTATTTTTAAATACTCAAGAAGATCTACCATGGGTAGATTGAGAGAAGATTGGACTCTATGCCTGTAAGTAACCTTCCCCGCTATAGGAGCATAGTTATAATGTACATCTAAAGGAGACATATATATACCAACAGCCCAGCCTTCTTCTGGAAGGAATTCAATTCCGGTTAATTCAGTTAGAGGTATAAATTCTCCTCCTTTGGTGGATGTTATATATTTGCCTTTTATAGAATATATATAGTACCTGGCCATCAGCTGGTGAACAAATCACTCCTTCCTCTTCATAAGGAATCCTTAAGGGGTCTCTGTAGAACCAGATCTTACGAAGAAAATAAACAAGCACAATCCATATCAATAACAGACCAATAAAAAGATAAAACACTTTCTCAGTTCTCCTTTAACACTTTGTAAATACTATATGGTAATCTCGGGAGGTAATAACCAACAAACCCCAGAAGGCCCTGAAGTATAAGTAAATCCATTTTATTTTCATCTTTATTCCTTCGCTTTCCTTTCTCATTTCTGTATGATAGGTCAAGAAAGGAATAAGCCCTTGCCAGTCCTCCTTTCCTATATGCCTGCCAGGTATCATCTGCTGGAGTTCTTAAAAATAAACTACTGTCAATAAAACCTATCTCTGTTTGAAGTTCATTATATAAAGGTTTCAGGGAATCGTGAAACCTAAAACGCACCATTCTCTCCCTTAAAAAAGCATAATTACTTAGGTTTACTTCTTTAATACTATCTATCAGTATTATCTTTTCAATAATTAAAAGCAATTTTTAAGTCTTTCAAGTTGAGGAAATGGGTCAAAAACCCTTATTTCTATCGTCTTTAACCTCTTAGTAATTATTATGTCCTGAAATCTATAATACGGATTTTCTATCAATGGCCCTATAGCATAAGAAGCTTTCATTCGAAATGATTTTCCAAAATATTCACCACCACGCATTGGAGAGTTGGTAGTTGTAAAGGCAAGGAGAGGCAAGTAATAAGCCAGACGATTATATATTCTTTCTCTATATTTTTCCTCAACACCTATGTGAAGATGAAGGCCACTGGTATTGGTTGGAGTTTCAATATTCAAAAGATGCCCAAGAGCAACAACATAACCATCATTCACCACTTTGATAAGGTCTTGCCTCCGTGTTTTAAGATCAGATATCAAACACTCTGGTGAAGACTGGATTTCAGTAGATATTTCTACACCGCTCATGAGTCCAAACTTTATGTCCTTGCCACGACTGAAATTAGAAGCTGTATGTAGATAATAAAATCCAGGATTTTTCCAGAGAAGCTTGTTTAGATAATATAAAGAGCGAAGGGAAGGTCGCCAATCCTTCTCAATAATAAAAAACTTCTTCCTCAAGGCCCCAGGTTATTTTAGGCATATGTTAAATCGTGTCTAATTTAGGAGGATATTGGTTCGCAATTCTTAAATGATTCGATTTTAAATGCGCTATTCTCATCGGCTCAGGAATACGATATCCCCTAAGAAGACTCAGGACAAAGTCTCTGGCAGTGTTAAGAGACACCTTATGCCCCTGGGAAACATATATAGGTCTTACCCCCATCCTCGTTCTTAGAGACATGCCAATAACTTCATCTTTATCCATAAGAAAAGAGTAAGAACCTACTTCTTTGCCTACAACTTCGTGTTTACCCCATAAAAGATTCTTAGCACAACCAATAGCAGGCATATCCATAACTACTCCCAGGTGAGAGGCTAAACCGAAACGACGGGGGTGTGCTAATCCCTGCCCTTCAATTAAAAGGAGTTCGTAATCTCCCTTAATCTTTTCTAAAGCCTTAAGAAGAGGAGGCGCTTCTCTAAAAGCCAGTAAACTAGGAATATATGGAAAGAGCACTCTCCCTTTATAATAGGATTCTTCAATAATGTTTAAATCTGGGTAACTAAAGCGAAGAACTACCGAATATAATTCTTGTCCTCCTTTTAAAGAAGATATATCCATGGCTAAAAAGGATTTTATAGGTAAAGAGAAATTATCGTGAAGAATTACTTTATTCCTAAGGGTTTCTTGAATGTTCTTAGCTTCTTTGATAGAATCTGGTACTACAAATTCAGATGCTTTATTCATAGAATGTTAGTTAAAGAGAAAGATTTGGCCTGGCATCGAGTATCTTTTCTTCCCCAAGGCCCATGCGATAAGATAAAAGACCTGCATATGCAACCATAGCACCATTATCAGTACATAGTTCAATAGAAGGAAGATTAAGTTTAATATCCTTATGTAAGGCAAAATTTTCTAAATAACTCCTTAGTTTTTTGTTTGATGCTACGCCTCCTACCACAGATAATTTTTTTGCACCTGTTAAATATACAGCTCTCTCCAGACGATCCATTATAGAGCCAAATACTGCCTCTTGAGCCGCGTGAGCCAAATGTTCAGTTTTAATATGTAGGTTTCTTTCTTTTAAATCTTCAAGTAAATAGTAGACAGCAGTCTTCAAGCCTGAGAAACTAAAATCAAGGGTCTTGTCACCTTTTAAAGGAGATGGCAGTTTATAATCAGATAATTTTACATTTAAAGCTGATTCTTCAATAGCCGGTCCACTAGGATAATTAAGGTTTAATAATCGAGCAATTTTATCAAAACATTCCCCTGCTGCATCATCCCTGGTAGTTCCCAGAACATTATATTTAAAAAATTCCTCTACATATACTAAAATGGCATGTCCTCCAGAAATAAGAAGACTTAGGTAAGGTGGTGTAAAGTTTTGATTCTCAAGAAGAGGAGAATATATGTGCGCTTCAAGGTGATTAACACCAATAATTGGGATTCCTAAACCTGAAGACAATCCTTTAGCAAAACTTATTCCTACCAGCAGGGGTCCTTGAAGACCAGGACCTTCAGTTACTGCTAAAAGGTCAATGTCCTTAAGATTTTTACCTGCCTCTTCCAGAGCTTTTTGATAAACCCAGCCTATGGCCTTAACATGTTCCCTGGAAGCAACTTCAGGAACAATACCTCCAAAAAGGGCATGTTTTTTAGCCTGTGAATACACAACATTAGAAAGGATTAAGCCATCTTCTCTTATTATTCCGACTGAAGTTTCGTCACAAGAAGTTTCAATTCCGAGTACTATCATCTTCTTTTTTTAGCTTCTTTATCATCACATAAGCATCTTCATTATTATCCACATAATAACTAAATCTCCTAGATGCTATTCTGAATCCTAAAGATTGATAAAGAGTTATAGCAACAAGATTTGAAATTCTGACTTCAAGGATTATATAGGAAGCTCCTTTCTCCCATAAATATTTAACGGCTTCCTCTGCTAATCTCTTACCATAACCCTTTCCTCTTTTAATAGGCTCTACAGCAATATTGGTTATGTGACCTTCATCTCCAAGAAGCCAGGTGCCCACATAACCTACAATCGTTTCATCTTCCAAAGCCACGAGATACATTGCTTTTTGATTCAAAGTAATCTCTCTCTTGAAATCTTCTTCAGACCAAGGGTTTCTAAAGGATTGCTTCTCTATATAAAGAACTTCTGGAAGATCAAGCAATCTCATTGGTTTAAATTTTAGGGTTTCACTAACTTTTGTATCTCTATGTCTCTGCCATACCATGGTTCAAGAAGAATAGGATCTTCTACCATCCCTTTTTTGAACAAGATTACTGCTTCTCTACCCCAACTTTCCAGATGAGGCCCATTAGAAAAAATTAAATGTTTTGAATCAAGTGAACGGTGCCCCTCAAACTTCTCTATTGTGGCTATAAAAGCACTCTCTTTTACTTCTGGCTTTCCCAATCCATAGCTTATTTCTTCTAGTAAGCCCTTTCTTAGACAGAAATAAGCGAAAAAATGTACTCCTCTCAAGGCTGGTATTAAAGAAATGATGTTTCCTTCCCCAATAGAAGTCGATGAGATAGCTGATAATGCCAGGGCTTTTAGAGTATTAATTGAAATAATAGGACGGTTAGTAGCTAAAGTTAAACCTTTAACGAAAGATATTCCAACTTTTAAGCCAGTGAAAGATCCAGGACCCTTTATAACCATATAGCTTTTTATATCTTCAAGCTTCAGGTTATAGGCTTTTAACAAAACCTCAAGAGCCAGAGAAAGAGAATAAGAAGCTGGATTCTGATAATCAATATAAGATGCAAGAAGACTACCTTCTTCGCCAAAAAGGCCCATTTTTAAACCTTTTATACTGGTGTCTATACCCAGGTAAGCTGGACTTTCTTTATTATTTCTTCCCATTTAATGCCATCCGTGATAACAGATATTCTTCTACCTTCCTTGATATATTCAAAATTCACCCACAAAGCTTCCTGCACATATTCTTTCAAAGGTTCACCCCACTCCCATAAAACCAGAAATCCATTGTTTAAGAGAGATTCTATCTCTAAATTTAAATATTCGTATAAAGGGTCATCAACTCTGTAACCATCCACATGCAAAACCTTGAGGTTCTGATAATATCTGGCTATAAGAAAAGATGGACTTACCACTTCTCTCTGCCAGCCCAACCCTCTTAGGACTCCTCGGGCAAAAGTAGTCTTCCCGGAACCAAGAGGACCGGTAAGTCCAATAAAACCTCCACTCTGAGATGAAATAGACTTTAAGGTCAGAGCTAAACTCTGGCTCCAGTTTTCTGTTTCTTCAGCAGATTTACTAACAAATGTATAAATCATATTATTCAACCTTCATAAACATTTTAACGGAAATATAGTTTTTTTAACATAGGTAATTATTTAGAAAGCAGTAAAGATATTATATTCTCATATAAGAAGGAATAAATACATTTGCATTAGATAATAATAAACAATACTATAAAGTAAATATTAAACATAAATATTTATAGTATAATTGAAAATATTATACGGAGTTATTCTGCAATAGAATAGCGATATCGTCAAAATTAGGGTTGATGTAAGAATAAAAACAAAAAAGGAGGTGAATAAAATGAAGTGGAGGATCTTAAGAATCATAACCATAGTAAGTCTGTTGGGTTTCAGCCTGTTAGCCAATCTTAAGTGGAAATAGGGAGGACGGTTAAGAAAATCAAAATACTAAAAAGGAGGTGAAATACAACCTTCAGGGCTATTATTATAGTCTAAATTTTAATTTTTATCTTACCGTAAACTACGATAAAATGACTTGTTTTTATTGGTGTTGGGTTTTTCATTAATAAAATATTATGAAAGGAGTTAAATAAAAACTATATAATGACTCCAGTAAATATTAAGGGCTTTCTTTTTATTACATTTGTCTGTGCTATTGTAATAATAACTTTAGCTTTCGTTTATCCTTTCACTTTAATAGAAAATATAAATACTATTCTTTCTCTTGCTATAATTGTGTTTATCTTAGATTTTCTGTCCGTACCACTGAGCAAAGACACAGAGATAACTATGTCCATGTCCGTGACTTACGCTGCTGCTCTTTACCTACCTGCGTCAATCATATTATGGATTGTCTTCCCAGCTATTTTGCTCTCCGATCTCACCAAGAAAACACATTGGTATAAAAGCCTGTTTAATGCTTCTAACATCGCTCTCTCTGCATTCCTTTGTAGCCTTGTTTTCCA
>JBBIUB010000002.1:0-104491 GCA_037440465.1 Coprothermobacterota bacterium
TTTTAAGGTACAGGACCCAGAAGGATACCACCGTTCTGGGGTAAAATAGTATATCCTATATGGGATTATTTTGTCAAGTGATATATATTAAAAATCAGATTCTACTCTTTTCAGATATAAATAATTCACAAGGAGTATCTTCAGGGCAATAATTTGTATGAAGACACTGAGGTTTTAGTAGAGAAGCAAGAAATGGAGATACTATATTTATTTGTTCCTTAATAGCCTCACATAAATCACGGATTTCCCATTGAGATTTAATACACATTCTTAAAGAGCAAACATGAATAAGTTCACGAAGATTCATGGTCATAATTATACGAGTATTAAGACCATGAGGAAGAATATATCTTGCATCTTCAATAGGAATATCTTTTTGGGTAAGTTTAAGGTAAGCCTCCATAGCTTTTTCGTAAGCTTCAATAAAAACAGCCAACGCCCCTTCATCTCTTTGAATGGTTGGAGGAACAATTATAGTATTATCTTTCATAGACGCATAACGTTGACTCTGTTGGGTAAAAGATGCCATGCGATGTCTAACCAATTGATGTGATGTAACTCTGGATAAATCTTCAATGCCAAAAGTGAATGATACATGCTCAAATATTGAATTATGACCCCATTTAAGGAGGTTAACTATAAGTTTTTCTTTATCTTCCTGAGATGCTTTAGATTTAACTTGGGCATTAAAATCTCCGATAAAACGGGATGTTCGAGCAGCCAAGAAAATAACATTAATTGGATCAGGGGTATAACTAAGAATAATTGTTTTCATTCTTAAAAATCCACTCTCGCTAATACTTGGAAAAATTCTTTATTTGATTTGGTTCGTCTTAGAAGATTTATGATTTGATCCATAGCCTGAACAGATTCAGTGTCCGCAATAAGCCTTCTGAGTTTGTATATCTGTTCTAACTCCTGTGGTGTATACAGAAGTTCTTCATGCCGTGTTCCTGACTTCTGTATATTAACAGCCGGGAAGAGCCTACGCTCTGCTAACCGTCTGTCTAAGACTAATTCCATATTACCGGTTCCCTTAAATTCTTCAAAAATTACTTCATCCATTCTACTTCCAGTTTCAATTAAAGCCGTAGCTAAAATCGTAAGGCTACCACCGAACTCAACATTCCTTGCTGCTCCGAAAAATCGTTTAGGACCTTGAATTGATGCGGGGTCAAGCCCACCTGATAAAGTCCTTCCACTGGGAGGTATTGTATTATTGTATGCTCTAGTCATCCTGGTTATACCATCAAGCAAAATGACTACGTCCTTTTTATGCTCAACAAGTCTTTTAGCTTTTTCAAGAGTTAGCTCAGCAACTCTCACATGGTTTTCAGGGCCAAGGTCAAAAGTTGAACTTACGACTTCTGCTTCCAAGACCGATCTTCTAATATCTGTTACTTCCTCTGGTCTCTCATCCACCAGTAGAATTATCATAATTACATCTTTATGTTTATGAGTAATAGCCTGGGCTATTTTTTTGATAATGGTGGTCTTCCCAGCCTTGGGAGGAGCAACTATTAGTCCCCTTTGGCCTCTACCTACTGGAGCAATAAGATCTACCAGGCGTGTTGCAAGATCCTGAGGATCTGTCTCTAATTCAAATCGTTCTCTTGGAAATATTGGTATTAAACTCTCAAACCTTGGTCTGTTTCTTATTTCTTCAGGTTTGAGACCATTGACAGAAACTATTTCTGCTAAAGCAGAATACTTTTCCTGTGGTTGGGAGCGAGGAGGTCTTGCCCAACAGCTTATGGTATCACCTGTCCTCAACCCCCATTTTCTGATATGTGCTGGAGAAACATAGATATCTGAAGAAGATATAGTATATTTTGTTCTTAGAAAACCAAAACCTTCTTCCAATATCTCCAGTATTCCAACTTCTTCAACAGCAGAAACACCTGGTGCAATTTCTTTTGTAAGCTGAACAATCGGAGCTGATAATTCCATAGAAGCTTTTTCAATATCTACTGCTGTTAAATTTCTCTTTACGAGCTGATCAGCAATATTCTTAATTAGAACATCTTTATGCATCCTCGAATGACCCTTAATACCAAGTTCTTTGGCAATAACAAAGAGTTTCCTGATGGACAACTGGGGAATATCTTTGACTTTTAAATCAGACAGCATTAATCTTGAATTTCCTCCTTAATGTAGTAAAAAATCTTATCTAAAGAATACAACATCTAAAGACTTTTGTCAATATAGTTAAGAAATGAATTTAACTCAATTTTTACTTCTGCTTCCTTAATAAGATAGCGATTACATAATTCATCATACCTTATTATAAGGTTCTTCTTGAGGGTGCTCTCAGCCATTTCTTTTAAATTAACTCCTGCATTTAAAATACCTCCTTGAGAAGCAAGTAAAGCTAAAAGAGAAGCGATTATTGCATCAGTCCTGGCATTTGGATTCCCTCTTCTAATTGTATCCAGGGTAATCTCTACAAAATCAAGCCCTTCTTCCGCAACTTTAAGTGGTGCTAAAGAGGCTTCATATAATGCATCATCCAAGCCAACTTTGTCACGATAAGCCTTAACTACTCTATTATAACCAAGAGCATCTTTACCAGCAAGAATGATGCTCCCTTCAATTAATTTTGCTGAATTAATAAGATTATCCTGAATAATAGTACCACGCGTAACATTACAAACCTTTGAAACCAAAGCACCAGAGAATGCGAGCAGAAAAGCAGATACACTTCCTCCACCTGGAACAGGATTTGAAGAACTAATCGAATTTAGCAAATCGATTAATGTAAATTTGTCATATTGATACATCTAATCTTCTCAGTTTGCTTTTTTTACAAGCACTAATAATTAAACCAAGAGAAACAAAATTTTTTACCATAGCACTCCCTCCGTAGCTTATAAATGGAAGAGGCAATCCTACAACAGGTACTAATCCTATGTTCATAGCAATGTTAACAAAACTTTCAAATGCCAGCATTCCAAAAACACCAGCAACAACAAGTTTCCCTGCTAAAGAAAATGGATTATTAATCAAGGAAATAGTTAAAATAAGTAGAAAAGCAATTGACATTATTATCAAAATGCCAAGGCGAAATCCTCCTTCTTCAAGAATTGAAGCAAAAGCAAAGTCAGACTGCGGAACTGGAAGGAAGCCTAACCTCGCTTGTGTCCCCTTTAAAAAACCTTTCCCTGTAAATTTACCTGAACCCACTGCAATAAGAGCTTGTTTGAGGTTATACCCTATTCCACCTGGATCTAATCCAGGGTTTAAAAAAACTAATAAACGAGCTTGTTGATAATCCTTTAGAGCAAACCAGCCAAAGGGCATTAATAAAGTAACAATCAGCAAAAGAATGCCAATATATTTAATTGGGATTTCAGAAATTAAAACCATTATAAGAAAGATAGCTAACATGACAAGAGAAGTTCCCAGGTCAGGCTGAATATAAACAAGTAGAGCATAAACTGCAAACAACATAAATCCAATTATAAATTTTAATAAAGATCTTTTCTCGATCTTAAATACATATGAAAGCATCATTATCAGAAATACTTTTGCAAATTCGGAAGGTTGGAACTGGAAATTTCCTATATTGATCCAACGAACTGCACCATAAATCTCTTTTCCACCACCAAAAGGAATAACTAATAGGGTAAAAAGACCAAAGAGATATCCCAGGGGAGCATATTTTATTAAATGGTTAAAATCTATGAATTGAAGAGCACTTAATAATATAATCCCCAAAAAAACTGATATTAATTGCCTATCCAAACGAGATGTCCATCCATAACTTACCGAGAATAGATTAGAAAATCCAATTGTCGTTAAAATCAATGCGAGAATCAATATTATGAATATTCTCATTTTAATGGTTCAATATATTGCTTTTATATTCTAACCAGGCTTCAAAAATTTTCTTCATATAAGGTGCTAAGTAATATGCAAATTCAAAGTCACTTTTTTCAGCAAGCAATACGATAACAACTTCAGGGTCATTAGAAGGAGCATATGCACTAATCCATAGATGAGGCTTTCCACCAGCATGGGTTTGAGCTGTACCTGTTTTAGCAGATACCTCAATTGGAAGTTCATTCAATGGTGATAATCCACCACCCCGAGTAACAGAGCGTCTAAGTCCATCTTTAATAATATTAAGATTCTTGGAGGATAACATAACATTTTTCAGTTTTGGGGAAGCACTATAAATTAAATCACCTTTTGGTGAATGTATTTCATTTACTAAATATGGCGTAACAAGTTGACCACCGTTGGCAAGGAAACTGTACATTACAGCCATTTGAAGTGGTGTTACTAATAAAAAACCTTGACCTATACCAGCATTAAGTGTGTCTCCCAAATACCATGGTTCATTCTTTTTTTCTAATTTCCAGCTTGTGTCTGGAACTAAGCCAGTTGCTTCACTTAGTAAGTCTACACCTGTTATTTCACCAAAACCATATTGTCTGACATATTTTGCCAACATATCTATGCCAAGCTCCTGTGCGACTGTGAAGAAAAATATGTTACAAGAAACTGCCAGAGCTTCACGCATGTCTACATTCCCGTGACCTCCAGGGTAAATCCAGCACTTGAATGTTCGGCGACCTGCAATAATAGATCCCGTGCAATTCACAACAAACTTGTCATTTATTTTTTTACTTTCTAAGGCAGATAATCCCACAAATGGTTTAAAGGTAGATCCTGGTGGATACTGCCCCTGTATAGCTCTATTAACTAATACATTTTTTTTATTCCAATCAGCCCAAATGGAAGGGGTTAAACCCTTAATAAAGTATCCCGGGTCAAAAGTTGGATTACTCACCATACTTAATATTTCACCAGTTTTAGGGTTCATAATAACAAGAGCACCATTTATATCCTTCATTACCTCTTCAGCTCGTTCCTGAAGAAAGCTTGAGATAGTAAGAGTTATTGAATTACCCTTCTCTGGTAAAGTTTCATTTAACAGGGTTCTATCTTTTCCTGAAGCGTCAACCTTAAAAATTCTCTCACCTTTTTCTCCTTTAAGATAAGCTTCATATTTTCTTTCAATCCCAGCCTTTCCTATTCTGTCGCCAGGTGTGTATCCAATAAGGGACAAGTTCTGGAGATCCTTAAGGTCTATCTCTTGCACATAACCTGTCACATGAGCGAAGGTGCTTTTTCTTAGGTATTCACGAACAGGATACATCTCTACCTTTACACCCGGGTAGTCACTCTCTCTTACTTTTACTTTAAGAACTTTCTCTATTGGAGCTCCAACAGCTATGGGACGGGGATAATAAAATGGGGTAGAAGTATCTGATAAAGTTTCCATAATTTTATCTACTGGAACCTCAAGTGTTGATGATAAAAAAATAACAGTTCGGTCAATGTCAACAACATCAGAAGGAACCACCGATACTACATAAGATAAGGTATCTCGTGCTAAAATTTCCCCTTCTTGGCTGTAAATTTCTCCTCTTGGAGCTGGGATAGGAAGATTACGGAGAAAGTTTTTTTCTGAAAGTTCAAGGTATTCATCACCTTTTACTATTTGAAGAGTGTAAAGTCTCCAGGCAAAGGAGGTAATAATTAATATTGTTATTAATATTATTATAATTTGCTTGATTCTAATTTCCAATTTGGGTATACCAAATAAATTCCAAAAAGAAGAACAGAAGTAAGAAAAGACTTTGTTATAACTTCATAAATAAAGGTAATAGAAGGAAAAGATAAAGTAAAAAAGTAATTAAGGGTAAAAACTAATACATAAGCCAACATTACTTTCAATAATATTTCTATAAATAACCAAAGATATGAATGAGGTAATACCAATTTTCGAAATAAGACATCCAAAAGGTATGGAGTCATAATAAAACAAACAAGCAATGCAGGTTTAAAACTCAAAGATGCACCAATAATACAAACTAACAAGTAACTTAACTCAATTTTTTCAAATTTAAAAGAATGAAAAACTGCAACTAAAAGTGGAAGCTCAATAACATTTAATAACCTTGAAGCTTGAATAATAAAAGCAAATAAAAGTAAAATAGAAGGTAAATGTTTTCTCAATTTTATTAAGGAATTAATGTAACAAGAAAATATCTTGTTCTTTGAGGGTCCACTATTGGTTTTATCTCTGCTTCGGGAGTAATCTTACTTTGTCTATCAAGATGATAAATCTTGCCTATGATAATACCGCCAAATCCCTCGTCATAAGACGTAATAATCACATCACCTTCAATAGCTCGGGGATTTAAAGAGAGAAACTCAAATAAAAGTTTATCAGGACCACCTTTTACTATCCCAAGTTCACCAGTGCTTTCCACTATTCCACCTAAAGTAAATTCATGATTATCTAACAAAACCACAGCTGAAGTATTTTCATTAACTTTTTTAACTTTCCCTACTACAGCTCCTCCATACAACAGTAGTGATCCTTCAGATATTCCATCTTTACTTCCTTTATCAATTATTAAAGTTTGAGATACCGATAGAGTATCCTGGCCAATTACCCTTACTCCTAAGGTATTAATTTCTGAAGTTATCGTTCTAAATTCTAATAATTCAAGGAGAGATTTATTTTCTTCTTTTAACCTTTCAATATTTAGCTTTGATGTCTTTAACTCTTCAGCTTTTTCCATTAAAATATTTCTTTCTTTTACTAGAGTCTTCAATAAGAATATAACTTCTCCCCACTCTTTTATAAGATAACCAGTATTTTCAATTGTTGAAATAATACCTCTACCAGAATCCCAGAACAATCTACCCAATAATCGAAATATAGAATCTCCACCTGGAGGTGTAAAAGTTAAAATTACTAAAACTAAAATCAATAAAAATACGTGTAAAAGTCGTCTCTTCATTTACCTCTGATCACGAGCAGTATGTAGAATCTTTCTAAAAGTATGCAACTCCTCAAGCGCCTTTCCACCACCCAATACTACTGCCTCCATAGGTTTAGGAGAAAGATGCACTGGAAAGCTCACTTCTTTGGCAAGAAAGACATCAAGACCTTTTATGAGGGCGCTACCACCTGAGACGACCAGTCCCCTATCAAGAATATCAGCTGAAAGTTCAGGTGGGGTAATTTCAAGAGTAGACTTAACTACATCTGCTATACTAGCAAAAGCCTTTTGTAATGCTAATCTAATCTCTTCAGCTGTAACTTCTACCATTTTTGGGAGACCTGTTAGAAGATCCCGACCTTTCACTGTTGTTGTTTTGTTAACGTCTACAGGATAAGCAGAACCTATATTTATTTTAACTCCTTCAGCAGTATATTCGCCTATAAGTAAATTATATTGTTGTCTGAAAAATCTACTTACATCTTCGTTCATTTCATCTCCAGCAACTCGACTGGATTTAGAAGCCACCATTCCACCCATAGAGATTACAGCTGCTTCAGTTGTACCTCCACCTATATCAAGAATCATACAACCTCTGGGTTCAGTCACTGGAAGACCTGAGCCAATAGCAGCTGCCATAGGTTCTTCAATTAGATAAACCTCTCTAGCGCCAGCAGCAATACCTGCATCTTCTACTGCCCTTCTCTCTACCTGAGTACCACCAGATGGAACACCTACAACCAACCTTGGTTTTCCAATAAAGAACTCCCAGGGTGTTCTACTTCTTTTTAAAGCTTTATCCATAAAATACCGTAACATTGCCTCGGTAACTGTGTAATCAGCTATGACTCCATCTCTCAAAGGCCTGCTTATACGTATCTCGTCTGAGGTCCTTCCTGCCATCCGGCGAGCTTCTATTCCTACAGCAAGAACCTTATTATTTCTTCGTTCCATTGCTACTATAGAAGGTTCGTTAACAACTACACCACGCCTTTTTACATATACTAAAGTATTAGCAGTACCCAAATCAATAGCAATATCTTTACTAAACATACGATTTTTTCTCCTTTCCAGATGACTGTGTTATTCTAACATACCTATTAAATGTTTTAACGGGAATAGTAAATATATAGACCAAGAAGGATTCCTAAAACTCCTGCAAGTGTTACCTTCAAAATAAACGTAAAAGATAATGCAAATATTATCATGTCAAATTCATGTATGACAATTTTTGTTTCTGTTCCTTTTGCTAATATAGGAATATAATCCTGCAATGCTATTCCAATAACATTTCCAAGTAATAGACCTATAAAGATAGCGCAGATAAAAAATCTAAAGTTATACTTATTGTGCATTTAAAACTCCTCCTAACCTTTTTATAGTAAAATTTGCAGCCACTCCTATAAAAAATCCAGCAAACCCTCCACCTATAAGAAGAAGTGGAAGATAAGCTAAAAGTAGGGGTTGCTTCAAAAGAAAATAAATCAAGATCCATTGTACCAGATTATGAGTTATACCACCAATTGTACTTATAGCTATAATCCCCACATCTTTAGAATAAACATAGTATAGTAGCTCCATTATTAGAACACTGCCTAATCCTCCAGCTAAACTTAGAATACCTCTGAGATCAAACCCAATAAGCAGGTTAAGCAGAATAGTTCTAATAAAAGTGATCCAAAAACCTGCAAAAGAACCAAAAGAGTAAAGCCCCACAACTGATGCCCAATTTGCCAGACCGATTTTTATCCCAAGTACCGGCGCAGGTAATGGTGGTTCAATTAAGTTAAGAACTACACCTAACGCAGCAAGTAAGCTTATCTTCAGAATATACTTAGTAGGTAATGCCATCGAAAGTTCTCTTTCCTTCATAATAAACCACTATCTGGTTTGGTAAACATATTATAGATTCATGCAGATTCCCTATCCATCCTTTTTTCATACATATTTTATCCGGACAATAATGCTTAGAGGAGGGAGCGATTCTAACTTTAACTCCTTCTATTTCCAATATTAGATTTCCCCATTCACCAACAAGAGAATAGTATTTCTGCTCAGAAGGTAAGTTTATACGAGCAATTTCTTTACCTTTTTCCTCAACTATTAGAAGAGAAGAGAATGAATTTTTGTTGAAAAGGTTTATATCTACGATAGATAGGATTGTAATAAATATTATGATAAGCAGGATGATAAATAATACATTCAAATCATATCTTTTCATTCTGATAAATTCTCAAAATACTTTTCAGTTCCCTTGCTCAAATATACTTTCAGGTCAGGTGTTACCAGAACACCATAAAGACCTTTCTTTTCCAGAAAGTCCAGGCCTTTCTCTAATCCCATGACCATTATTGCAGTAGAATAAGCATCAGAAATAAAACCTTTTTCGCTAACAACAGTTGCGCTAATTAGATATTTAGTCGGATACCCCGTATCTGGATCCAGGATATGATGATATCTAACTCCTCCAATCTCATTATAACGCTCATAGTCACCTGAAGTAGAAACAGTCCAGCCATGACCCAGGTTAAGTATGCCCAGAATACCTTCTTTGCGGGGATGTTTTATTGCTACCCGCCATAATGTTCTCCCTTGTGGTGGTGGTCCGAGAAGACCTATGGTCCCTCCACCATCGATAAGAGCGTTCCTGACTTTTTTCTCTTTTAGAAATTCCATAACCCTATCCACCGCATACCCTTTGGCAACTGCTCCAAAATCTAAAGAAACCCCTTTTTCTTTAAAGAAAATCGTATGTCCTTCGTCATTTAACTCAATTAAATCTGGTTTACTAAGATTTATAGCCTTTCTAATCTCCCCTTCCACAGGTAGAACAATATCGCTTTGACTGTTTATTAAAGGCCTCCATAAATCCACCAGAGGGCCTATAGCTGGGTTGAAACTACCGCCTGTTTTTTGATAAAGGACGAGACAATTTCTTAATAGAACAAATAACTCATTTGGCACTTCTATGGGTTGAATCGAAGCCTTCTTACTAATCTCGCTTAACAGAGAATCCTGTTTATATCTATCAAGAAAAAGATCTACCTTCCTAAACTCTTCCCAAGCTTCTCTAACTAATTCTTTATCCCTGCTATTATATATGGTTACTCCGGCATAAGTGTCCATTGTTATATCTCTGTAAACAACATTCCCGGTTTTTACACAAAAAAACCAAACAAAAAAAACAATAATAAGACTTATCAGCAGGATATATTTAAATATTCTCCGCACAGCTCGCATCTCCCGACAGAATCAACCTTCATCGAGACAACCTTAAAACCCACTCTCTCTATCACCGCTTTCTTGCATCTGGGACAAATTGTATCTTCTCCCCCTTCAATATGAATATTACCAAGATAAACAAACAATAAACCTTCTTCATAACCAATTTCTCTTCCTTTGATAAGGATAGTAGTTGGAGTAGCAGGAAAGTGAGAAAGGTGATAATAAGGAAAAAAACGGGTTATATGCCAGGGGGTAGTATGCCCCAGTTCTTTTTTTATAAACTTGCTTATTTCTCTTAATTCCTTTTCACCATCATTAACAGTAGGAATAACATTTGTAACCACTTCTACATGCTTCCCTTTTTCTCTGGCGAGAACAGATGATCTCAATGGTATTGCAACCTCAGATAAACCTGTAATAAATTGAAAAGAATCTCTAAAAAATGCTTTTATATCTATTCGATACACATCTATGAAAGGTAAAAGTTCTTTAAGTGGGGCTTCATTAATAAAACCATTGGTAACCATAACCGTGTAAAATCCTTTTTCTTTAAGCATTGGAGCACTTTCCATAATATAATCCCACCATATAGTTGGCTCATTATATGTCCAGGCCACACCCTGAGAATCAGTTTCTTTAGCAATTTGTACTAAAGTCTCAGGTTTTATTCTTTTTGTATTTACTTCTTCCAGAATAGATTGAGATAGCTCCCAGTTCTGGCAATGCTTACACCGCAAGTTGCATCCTACAGAACCTAAGGAAAGGACATTACTACCTGGTTTGTAATGGAAAACAGGTTTCTTCTCAATTGGGTCCACAGCTATTGAGGCTACAAGTTCATAAACCAAAGAAATTAAAACCCCCTCTCTATTTTTACGTGTACCACAAACCCCTCTTTTTCCAGGATCCAACTTACATTTAATAGGGCAAAGGAGACATCTGACTTTCTCTGAAGTCAGTTTTTCATAATGAGTAACTTTCTTCAAGATGTTCAAGTCTTCGAAATCAGTGATACCTTGTTACTTCAAAGCGATATATCTTAACTTCTTCACTTCCCAAATCTGCTTTTAACCTGGCTATCTCTAATTGCTTATCAACTGTATCTATACCTTCTATATCAGGAAGAAGAAGCCCTTTCTTGCCCCTCCCTTCTAATAAAACTCCATACCTCTTAGGATCCAATTCTTCCTTTGAGTAAACAAATTCCAGGGGTTCCAAAACATCTACAGAATAGGTGAGTTCGTCTAACTCCTCAACACTAACTGGCAAAAACCGTGGGTCAAGAGTAACTGCTTTAATAGCATTATCAATAACTTCTAAAACCAGATTCTCCCTGGTCGGGACTATCGTTCCTATGCAACCCCTTAATTTTCCTTTATGCTTCAAAGTAACAAAACATGCATTCTTTTTAGAGGTATATTCTTTCATGTCAGGATGGGATACTTCCTCGTACCTTTTCCCCTCTTTAACATGAAATTCGATTACCTCTTTAGCTAATTTAACTAAAGGATGCATTCTGGCTAACTGAAATACTTCCAACTAAATAACCAACTCCAAAGGGTCCCTCATATGAATAGAGCTTAGTATTTATTTGCTCTCCAGTGAAAAATCCCAGAACTGCGAGTAGAGGTCTAAATCCACACTCAGCAGCATGTTCCAGAATATCTTTATCCATTTCCAGAAGAATATTCTTATTACCAGTGCTAAAGAAATCAGATATATATTTGTCAAACACTTTCCCTCTTATATCATATCCTGCTGGAGCACTATGTGTAAGACAATGGGAGAGGTCACCACTTGCCAAAAAAAGAATATTTCTCCCCAGCTCCTTTGCTATACTATCAATTACTCTACCTATTTCCTTGGAATACTCTGAATCGTTCCAGCATATACCACTTGCAACTATTTTTCCTTTTATCCCTTTTTTCTGAAGAAAATACAACGGAACCAGTACCCCGTGGTCAAGAGGTTTATCTTTAATTGCTTCAAATTTAATTTTTCCATTAAAAGAAAAGAGTTTATTTAAAAACTCTTCATCAGAGTAAGCTTTTAGAGAAAACCCTGAGATTCCAAAATGCGAAAAATCTCCACTTAATACCTTCTGCGAATAAACATTGATACTTTCAATACCTGCTGGTGCATGTGGACTAACAATCAAGATAGTATCAAAAGATATATCTTTTATATCATTAAGAGCATTGTCGATTCCTCCTAATGTGTTCTCAACACGCTTCAAGTAATTTTTACCAATTTCATCAATTATTATAGGAGGATGCGGAAACAATAAACCAACTTTATGATACACAGGTCGATTCAGTTACCTCCATATACTGTACAATAGTATGTGTAGGGCATTTCTCAACGCAAGTCCCACAATTATCACAGAGATTGTAGTCTATAATAGCTAAATTGCCAAGTATAGGATCTAAATGTATTGCACCTTTTGGGCAATTTTTAACACATACTCCGCATTTAATACAACCAACTTTACATGCTTTTCTAACATCAGGTCCTCTTTGTACAGATGCACATGTAATTACTGTTCTTTTTTCTTTATCAATTAAAGTTATTACATTTCTCGGACAGCTACTTACACAAAGCCCACAAGAAGTACACTTCTCTTCGTTTATGAATGGCAGACCAGTCTCAACCATTGTAATAGCCTCAAAAGGACAAGCTAATTCGCAATCTCCAAGACCCAAGCAGCTATATATGCATTGCTTAAAACCACCAGAGATTTGAGAAGCAGCTTTGCATGAATATATACCTTCATATTTAGCTCTAACAACTGCATTTTCCTTATCTCCCTGGCATTTCATTCTTGCTGTCCTGGGAAGTATGACTTGTGCCTTTATTCCCATTATCTGAGAAATCTCACCAGCTATTTTTGCTCCTCCTACAGTACATTTTGTGGGAACTGCTTCGCCATTAACAATGGCTTCAGATAGTTGTCGGCAACCAGGAAATCCACATGCACCACAATTTGCTCCAGGGAGAAG
Source organism: Coprothermobacterota bacterium (assembly GCA_037440465.1). Taxonomy (GTDB): domain Bacteria; phylum Coprothermobacterota; class HKB111; order HKB111; family HKB111; genus JBBIUB01. Next base: position 13,028 of record JBBIUB010000002.1, read on the forward strand.
GGCTAAAATATGTTCAAGCTTAGGGTCTTCTTCTACTCTGAATTTAAGAGAAAAAAGAGCAAGACCAGCTCCAAAAACCAAGCCTAAACCACCAGCAATTAATGCACCTTTTAATATATTCGCCAGCATATCCAGCTCTCCTTTTATTTAGCCATTCCAGAAAAACCCATAAAAGCTATTGATAATAATGCAGTCATAATAAATACTATTGGATAACCACTCAAGGGAGCTGGAACATTACTATTTTTTATTCTCTCTCTAAGATTTGCAAGCAGGAATAGTGCCAGGACATAGCCCAAAGCTACTCCTGCTGAACTAACTACAGCTTTTATTAAAGTATATCCTTCTCTCTGGTTTATAAAGGTAACGCCTAATATCGCACAATTTGTAGTAATTAATGGTAGATAAATACCCATGACTCTATAAAGAGATGGAACACTCTTACGTAGATAAAGTTCTACAAGTTGAACAAGAGACGCTATAACAAGAATAAAAGTTAGGGTGCTGAGGTAAGTCAGACCGAAGGGTATGAGAAGTAAGTTATTCAAAAACCAGGTAACCGCACCTGCTAAAACCATAACAAATGTTACTGCCCAGCTCATTCCCAATGCAGCTCCAATGTCAGTTGTCATTCCTACATAAGAGCAAAGTGCCAAAAATCTCATTAAAACTATATTATTAACCAGAAGAGCAGCTATAAAAAGGTTAAGAAGATCCATGTTGATGGCCACCTCCCGCTCCTTTCTTTTTAAATATCGTATTAAAAATTGAAATCATAAGTCCGATCGTGAAAAATGCACCAGGAGGTAAAATCATAATTAAAGCTGGCTCAAAGTTAGAAGGAACCACTGGATAACCTAAGATAGTCCCATTACCTAAAAGCTCTCTTATTCCTGAAAGAATGAATAATGTAAGGATAAAACCAGCTCCTATACCTATAGCATCAACAATTGACCATACTGTGCTTTGACGAGAAGCAAATGCTTCTGCTCTTCCCATTACTATACAATTCACAACAATAAGAGGAATAAATATTCCAAGTGCTTTGTGTAAGGGAGGAAAATAAGCAGCCATAATTAAATCAGTTATAGTAACAAATGTAGCAATTACTATGATAAATACGGGTATTCTAATCTCTTTAGGAACCCATCTCCTTATTATTGATATTGTTAGATTGGACCCTAAAAGAACAAAAGTTGTAGCCAACCCCATTCCAACCCCATTAAGGATTGTAATTGAAACAGCAAGAACAGGGCACAGACCTAACATTAATTTTAGAACAGCATTTTCTTCAACTATCCCATTTACAAAGACATTCCAAAGATTTTTCATTTTAGCCAGACCTCCTTATTCTGAAGAATAAGTGTTGCAGCTTTCTGAACAGCTTTAGTAACAGCTACCGATGATTTAGTAGCCCCAGTTATAGCTTCAATATCTGTCTTTACTTCAAAGGGGTCTCTTAAAGATTTCCCGGTAAAACGATTAAGAAAATCGACACCAGTAATTTTAGAACCCAACCCGGGAGTTTCTTTGTGCTCTACAACCTTAATGCCCACAATCTTCTCTTCTTTAGTGATTCCAACTAAAATAAGTATTGGACCTCCGTAACCTACAACTTCAACCTTAGCTACTAATCCTTTCCTTAACTCTTCATCATCAAAACCAATATATATCTCTTTTATTTTTACAATCTTATCAAGACGAACTGGCTCAAAACCTTCAAGAAGATGAAAATCAGCTGCTGATGGGAAAACCTCAGTAAGTAAATTTTTTATTTCATCAGATTTGGCTTGTTCGATAATAGGTTCAGTCTGATGATAAACAAGCGATAAGGAGCCTGAGGCTATAATGCTAGCAAACATTAGTATAAAACCATGTTTTACAACATTCATTTTTTCACCTCACCAAACTTCCTTGGTAAAGTAACTCTTTCAATTATTGGAGAAAATGCATTCATTATCAAAATTGCATAGGTAACACCTTCTGGATACCCTCCAAAAGCTCTAATAATCAGAGTGAGAATTCCACAACCTAATCCAAAGATTAATCTTCCTTTTGAAGTAACAGGACTTGTCACATAATCTGTAGCCATGAAAAAAGCTCCCAGCATAACTCCACCAGCTAAAATCTCAATAACTGGATCCCTTCCCAATAAAAGGCTAAGAATGGCCATGCTTCCCAAATATGAAACAGGGATATACCATTCGATGGTTCTCGTCATAAGCAAATATATACCTCCAATAAGAATAAGTAAAGCTGAAGTTTCACCAATTGAACCAGATACATTTCCATAGAATAAATCCCAGTATGAAGGTAGTTTATCAACTCCATCTTTTAACAATGCAAGTGGTGTGGCCGTTGTTAGACTTTCAAATGGAGTAATAAAAGTTGTTATATGCACCGGCCAGGACACACTTAGGACAGCTCTTCCTATAAGTGCAGGGTTAAAGGGATTTTGACCTAAACCACCGAAAAACTCTTTAGCTACGATAATGGCAATCCCACTACCTACAACAGGAATCCACCATGGTACTGAAGGTGGCAAGGTTAATCCAAGAAGAATACCCGTTACAACCCCGCTTGAATAAGTTCCGGGGATTATTTTTCTCTTAAATACTCTTAATATAAGAAATTCAAAAACAATAGCTGAAACAGTAGATAGACCTACCACACGTAAAAAATTAACTATTCCAAAGAAATAAACTGCAGCAATCATAACAGGGATTAAGCCGATGATGACTCTCCTCATAATTTTATTTGGATTAAGATCTGTACGAAAATGAGGAGAAGGCGAGATTACAATTTTAGTATTAAATTCACTGGACACAATTATTACCTCCTAAGCCTTAGTGCTAACTTTTCTTCTTTTGAAAATCTCTGACTTGGCTACCTTAACATAATGAACTAAAGGAATTGAGGCTGGGCATGCATAAGTACAACTACCACACTCAAAACAGTCAAGAGCTCCGAAATACTCAGCTTTTGAATAGTCTTCAATTTTAGTGTTCAATGCTATATATAAAGGCATTAACCTGAGGGGACAGACTTTCACGCACCTACCGCATCTAATACACTCACCTTGCATGAATTCATCTTTTTTTCTTAAAAAGAGAACACCAGAAGTGCCTTTAATAATTGGGACATCGAGAGATGACTGTGTTATCCCGGTCATCGGCCCTCCTGTTACAACTTTATATGGTTCTTCAGGTAATTTAATGTAATTATCAGAAACATCTTTGATAAGTGTTCCGAGTGTTACCATTGCATTGGCAGGTTCTTTAATTAAATCTCCTGATATAGTAATAACTCTTTCTGTAAGAACCTTTCCTTCAAGGATTGCTTCAGTAAGACAAATAGCAGTAGAAACATTACTGACCACTACTCCAACATCCATAGGAAGTCCGCCTCTGGGTACTTCTCTCTTTAGAAGAGTCTTTATTAGTACCTTCTCTGCACCTTGAGGATATTTTGAAGGAAGAATAGATACCTTAATAGCTTCTTCAGCTTTTACAGACTCATTCATAATTGTAATAGCATCTTTTTTATTATCTTCTATTGCAATTATCCCATTTCTTGCTCCAACAGCTTTCATCATTAATTTAAGACCAAGAATAATTTTATTAGATTTCTCCAGCATCTGTCTGTGGTCAACAGTAAGATAAGGTTCGCATTCTGCGCCATTTATAATAACTACTTCAACAGGTTTGTTGGGGTTTAGTTTTACTGCTGTGGGGAATGCAGCTCCACCTAAACCAACCAATCCAGCTTCTCTTGACCTTGATGAAATTTCCTGTGGAGAAATATTCATTCCCAGAGGTTTAAGCTTTAATTCTTCAAAGTCACCTTCTCCTTCAATAATGACAGATTCTATCTCTCGACCAAGTGTAGGGTGCATCCAAGGGGAAATCGCTTTAATCTTACCGCTGATAGAAGCATGAATGGGAGCAAAAACATACTGGGTTGAATCACCTATAACCTGGCCTTTTGTAACCATGTCACCAACTTTGACAATAGGCTGAGCTAAGGCTCCTGTATGTTGCTGTAAAGGAAGAACTACCAATTTAGGAACTGGTAACTGTGAAATTGGTTTTTGACAGGTTATTTTTAATTCTGGTGGTCGTAATTCATGATAGGACATCGTATTTCCTCCTAATATATCTATCTTCTTCTGTCTTAAAAATATACAGTAATCCTTCCCAGTTTAATTCATTTAGATAAACCTGAGTGAGATTAGGCTCAAGATCAGAAATGTCATGAGCATCAGAAAAACATACCATTTTTAAGTGTTTCGGGATTTTCACTTTCAATGTTCCATGAGATGACATCTCTACTCCTTCAATATTCAAGCCTGGGGGTATAAAACCCAGCTGGGAGAAAATACTAAAAGAAGATCTATTGACATGAGCTAACAAAATGAAAGTATTATATTCCCTGGCTTTTGAAATAATCTCTTCTAAAGAAAGATTAACAGAAGGCATAAGTAACCTTTTTTCTATTGATTTAACCATATCTTTTTCATTAACAATAATCTGGGGTTTTACTGCATCTACATCATCAAAAATAACAGGTAAATGCTTCCGTAAGAGAACCTCAAATCTCAAAGCTTCTAAATAATTCTTAAAATATATCAGCAGATGAACCTCTTCTCTGGACTGTACTTCAATACCTGGTAAAACTTGAATATCATATTTCTTCCCGGCTTCACAAAAAGCAGGATAATTTCTTATTGAATGATGATCGGTTATGCCAATCATATCCAAGCCCATTGTTTTGGCTTTAGAGATAATTTTCCTTGGACTCATATCCCAGGTTGAACAAGGCGAAAGAACAGAATGGATATGAAGATCTATGTTGTACCATCGCAAGGAAGAGTTCCCCTTATACCAAAAGAATAAAGCTTCCCAATAAGCTCAAATGCAGAGAAAGAAGTTATTAAAATAGATATATTTTCTTCTTTTGCTTTGTTAATTACGTCCTCTCCGACTTCATGGTTTGAAGCAATAATAACTGCAGATACCTTGCAAAGCGAAGCTACAGCAATTACATTCATATGTGTTTGAATAGTAATCCAAATGTCACCTTCTTTGGCACAGCCCATGACATAGCTCAAGAGGTCAGATACAATACCTTTTTTTACTTCAACCTCAAGATCTCCTTCATTTACTAAATCTAAACCAATATTTTTAATAATTTCTCTAAGAACCAACTATTTCACCTCCCTTGATTTAAAACGAACTGAAGAAGGCCCAAGGTGTGATAAATCTCTAACATCTTCAGCCAATTTTTTCAGTTTGTCTCTTAGAACAAAAATACAATCTGTTATATAAGACCAACCAAGTACTACATCTTCAGCAAAAGCCCGACAAGTTGGAGCGCCACAAGCTCCACAATCTATACCTGGTAAGGTTTCAAGAATATGTTCTAACTCTTCCATTTTTCTCATAGAAACATCAATATCATCATCTAACCTTAAAACAGGTCTTGCTGTAATCTCCTTAGTTAGATTAAACTTTCCAGATTCATACATTGATAATATCTCATCTTTTAAATCATGTGGTATAGTATTTTTTAGTTTACTTCTAATATTTTTAAGATTAAAGTCTATTACATGAGTAGAGAGAGCATTAAGTACACCACCAGCACAACCATTACGACATGCCCATAACTCAAGATAATTAATTGATGCAAAATGACGGGTTTCTACCTCATGGAGAACTTCTGAAACCTCACTTATATAACAAATATTTATACCACTGTATGTTGGTAAGAAATCAGCAAGCCAATCTCCATCAGCTCCAAGTAACCCTCTGCTTAAGCCATCTCCATTAGTATTTTCAAAAAAGCGTTTGGCTAAATGATAAACATGACTGATGGGGATAACATAGTTAATTTGCGAGAAATCCACACCCAAAGGTGTTTTTACAGAAGTAACCTGTGCAGGACAGGATACAAGAAGAGCTACTTGAAATTCTCTATTCATCTCTTTTACAATTCGAGCTCCTACTTCCCATGGCGAGTCAAGTTTAACCATAAACTGAAGAATATCTGGAAATCTTACTGATAGAAAGCGAGGAATGCTCGGGCATATTAAAGGAATAAACTTTTGGTTACTTCTATTTTTCATAAAATAGTCTGATAGAAATAAGGGATAAGCTTCAAAAATCATATTAAGATCGAAAGACCCTTTAAAACCCAGCGATTTGATAAATTTATCCATGACATCAAAAGGAGGTGGTGGGTTAAAATGAGCGTAGAATACAGGAGGAATTAGAACTATGGTATTGCTTTTTTCAGGAACAGAAGATAAAGAATCAAATAAAACACCATGGGCTTTATAAGGACATGCTTTTACACACTCTCCACAATCTACACAACGGACTGGCAGGATTCGAGCTTTTCCCTCCATAACCCTGATAGACTCAGTAGGGCAATGACGTACACAATGTGTGCACCCCCTGCATATACTTTCTTCCATTATTATTGAATGCATATACCCTTTCAATTCATCTACCTCCCTAAATAAACAATAGCTTTTAGTCTGGTTTCTACAATCTCCCTTCTAATAAGAGGTGTTGGGGTTGTGTTTCCCTAAACGAACTATGGCTCTAAGCTTGGTTCCTACCCCCACTCTACTATCTATTTTGAACTCATCAGAATTTTTTTTGATATTTGATAAACCCATACCAGCTCCAAATCCCATTTCACGAATATAATCAGGAGCAGTACTGAACCCCTCTTGGATTGCCAGACTGATATCAGGAATACCAGGTCCTTTATCTTCTGCCAGAATCTCTATTTTATCTGTATTTATGTTTGCTTTAAGAACACCTTTATCGGCATAAATAACAATATTCATCTCTGCTTCATAAGCGATAATCCCAATTCTGCGAAGTTGATCTGGGGAAATTGATAGCTTCTGAAGGGATTTTCTTAATTGTAAAGCAGCGTTACCAGCGTGGGTAAAATCTTTTCCGAGAATCGGGTAGGCATAACTTATTATTCCCTCCGAAGAGGCTTCATTCTTAGACTCTTGTTGGTCAAATACCTCTTGCAGAAAGGAAAATAAAGACCACCAGTATATCATACCTATTACCTTAAAATCATCGTCCACAACAGGTAGTCTGCCAAACTTAAATCTGTTCATATCGCGAAGAGCATCAAGCAAAGTATAATGTTTTGTAACAAATTTAGCAGGTGTACTCATATATTTACTTACAGGTGCTTCTAAATCCTTATTCTCCAGGCAGTTGATAAGATCACTCATAGAAAGAATACCGAGAAGATGACCATCATCATCAGTGGTCGGGATGCCATCAAGCCTTCTAAGTCGCATCAATTCTTTAGCATGACGCATTTGCCAATAAGGAGTAACCCGGGGTATATTCTTCACCATGGCTTTTTCAACATTCAAAGAAAGCGTATCTTTTTCTATATCTTTATGCACCTTTGATTCCACAATAGTAGAGAATTCCGCATGTTTCGTATAGTGATTTATTAGTTAAAATGAGTGGAATATCCAAATCTTTAACTAAATTAACCACCGAATCATCAGGCTTTTTACCACCTACAAGAACAATAGCGATCATATCCATCATCTCAGCGGTCCTGACCATTTGAGGGCTACATAAAGCAGTTATTAAAAGAGCTCCTGATGTTGGAGAAGCTAAAACATCACTCATAAGATCTGCAGCCCAAGCCCTTTCAACCTCGATACCAAGGCTTACGCTACAATGAAATATTTTACCATCTATCTTTGCAATTATTTGATTGAGTTTCAAGGTCATCCTCACCTAAATAGTTTATTATTTCTTCTATCTTATTAACTTGTTTTTCTAAATCCATAGCTTTTAACTTATAATCCTCCACAGTTTGAGGATTCGCTTTCTCAATAAACATCTGGTTTGCAAGATCCTTTTGAATTTTATTTAGATCTTCTCTTAACTTTAATAACATTTCACTTAAGCGATTCTTTTCTTCATTAAGATCTACTAAACCTTTTAGATTGACAAATATTGATGTTCCCCTTACAACCTGGGTAGCTGTATGTTTAGGTAATGTATCTAATTCGCAAGTTATCTTAAGCTCCTGCACTCCTGCTAATGCATTTATTACAGGTGAACCTTCAATAAGAGTTTCATATTCAAAAGCATCTGTTGGGTGCAAAATAACACTTATTTTTTTATCTGGCTTTATCTTGAAAAGACTTTTTATATTCCTCAACGCAGTAACCGCATCAAATATATATGATACTTTATTAATAGAACTCTCAGATTCTGAGATAGGAATTTCTTTTACCCATTTTTGTTTTATCAAAGGCACTTTCTCTTCAGGATAAAGGTTATGAAAAATATGTTCGGTAATAAACGGAATAACAGGATGAAGCATAACGAGAATGGTTTTCAAAACATAACGGAGAATTGATGAAGTATCTGCTGTTTCCTTTTTAAGTTTTGCAATTTCAATATACCAATCACAATAATCTTTCCAGAAGAAATCTTCTAATACTTTAATATAATTACTAAAATCAAAAGCTTCGAGTTTTTTATTGGCTTCTTTAACTACTCTGGATAAACGGGTTAAAATGAACTGGTCAAAAATATCAAGGTTTGAAGAACTTTGAAAAAGGTCTTCTCCATTATTTTCCTTTGTTACGGAAATTACAAATCGAGAAGCATTCCATAGTTTATTCATAAAATTTCTACTATGAATTAGATAGGGCTTTCTCAAAGTAATATCTTGCCCCCCAAGAGTATTCAAAGAAGACAGGGTAAACCGTAAGGCATCAGTACCATATTCATCTGCTAATGCCAGCGGATCTAAGACATTACCCAATGATTTTGACATTTTCCTACCTTTTTCATCTCTAACAAGTCCATGTATGTATACATATTTAAATGGCGGTTTATTTGTAAGTTCGAGCCCACTCATTATCATTCTTGAAACCCAGAAGGTTATAATATCGTAACCAGTAACCAACACGGTCGTTGGGTAAAAATATTTTAAATCTTCTGTATCAGATGGCCAGTGAAAAACTGAAAAGGGCCAGAGTGCAGAGCTAAACCAGGTATCTAAGACATCTTCAACTTTCTTGAGCTCACCGGAACAACATTTAGGACAGTTAATAGGTTCGGTCTGTTGAACCAATAATTCGCCACAAGGTTCACAAATCCAGGCGGGTATTCTATGGCCCCACCATAATTGGCGCGATATGCACCAGTCTTTAAGATTTTCCATCCAATCTAAATATACCTTAGTCCATTTTTCAGGGATAAAGATAATCTCACCATCGCGCACCTTCTCTATAGCTGCCTTTTTAATCTCATTAACTTTCAAAAACCATTGTTCTGAGAGTAATGGTTCAATTAAAGTGTCGCACCTGCTGCATCTTCCTGGAGAATAGAGATAAGGCTTTTCTTCTAAAATGCGTCCTTCAGATTTAAGGTTACTTATTACTTTTTCTCTGGCTTCCAGGACTTTAAGACCAGAATATTCTTTTCCACCATTTTCAGTTATCAACCCATCAACACCTACAACAGATATAAGATCCAGGTTATGCCTCTGACTGATATCATAATCTAAGAAGTCGTGTGCTGGAGTTACCTTTACTACCCCAGTTCCAAAATTAGGGTCTACATCTTCATCAGCTACTATCGGAAGTATTCTACCGATTAGAGGAAGTATTGCATACTTACCTTTAAGAGATTTATACCTTCCATCTTCGGGATGAACCGCTAAGGCTGTGTCACCCAACATCGTCTCGGGACGTGACGTGGCTACACTTACTTCTCCTCCATCCTCAAGAGAGTAAAGAATATGATAAAGAATACCGTTAGTTTCCTCTTTTTCAACTTCTATATCAGAAATTGCGGTGGAGCACCTCGGGCACCAGTTTATTAAATATTTTCCTCTATATATATATCCTTTCTCATACATCCTTACAAAAAATTTTATAACAGCCCTGGAGCAGATTTCATCCATGGTGAACCTTTCTCTGCTCCAGTCACAGGAAGCTCCCAACCTTTTGATTTGAGAGGTAATTATCCTACTATATCTTTCTCTGAACTCCTGCATCCGCTCTAAAAAGGCTTCATGGCCAATCTGTGTTCTATGGATTCCCTCTTTACTTAGCTCTTCTTCAACGACATTCTGTGCAGCTATGCCGGCATGGTCAAGACCGGGCACCCAGAGAGTTGGCTTACCTTTCATGCGGTTGTAACGAATTAATATATCCTGCAAAGTAATATCCAGGGCGTGCCCCAGATGAAGAGAACCTGTAACGTTAAGTGGGGGTATAACTATTACGAATGGAGTAACACCTTCCTTTATTTCAGGCAAGAAGTAATTCCCTCCTTCCCAAAAGAAGTACCATTTATCCTCAATATCTTTATGATTATAACGTGTAGATAACTGCATATTGCTCACCTCATAGTTTTCTTTAATTTAATAATAATACTACAATCAAAACATCATTTGCCACTTAGCAACTTCTTTCAATATTTGGTAGTACATATACATACGGTAAGCAAAACCTTTTTTAAACCCTATTTTTTCTTCTTTTGTTACCTGAGATGAACCTTTTAGAAATACAACTTTTTCTTTTAACCCTAATTTCCTTACAAGTAAATATAGAAGAGTCTCAAAGGCATAACCTTTATGCTGAAGTTTGTCTTTATACTCCAGTATAATCCTTTTTCTAATACCTCTTTGCCCTGAGAGAAAAGGAGTAAGCCATTGAGCCAGGGTAGTATTAAGTCTACCACCCAGAAATATGCCCAGAGTAGTATCAGCAGTTCCATTGATAATTGGATAGAGCATTTCATTGATGTGTTCTTTAGTTAGCCCTATCAAGTCTGCATCAATTAATAAAACTATTTCATAAATACTGAGTTTAACCCCTGCAATGATGGCATCACTCTTCCCCTTATTTAAACAAAGGGTTACAACATTTGCACCGTGATAATTTGCTACTTCTGATGTTTTATCAGTTGAGCCATCGCTTACTACAATAACCTCTCCAACAAAAAAAGAGGAAAATGCGGCATCTATAACATGTCCAACCCGTGGCTCCTCGTTATATGCTGGTATTACTACTGAAACCTTCAAACAATACCTCCTGTAGATAAGCTAAGGCATTTTCTTCTGTCATAATACCTATATTTTTCCCCTTCATAAAAAAAAGAAGACCCTCTTTAGTTCCAGCTAACCCAATATCTGCTTCTCTCGCTTCGCCGGGACCGTTAATCTCACAACCCATAACTGCAATTTTTACTGGCTTCTTCACATCTTTTGATATTTCCTTGATAACCATGGCCAGATGTAAGATGTCTATTCTTTTTCTCCCACATCCAGGACATGAAATTAAATTAACACCAATTTCATTTAAACCAAGGCTTCTTAGAAGATGAACACCAACCTCAACTTCTCTGAGTGCCCCATCTGTAAGAGAAACTCTTATTGTATCCCCTATTCCCAAAAGTAGTAGATGACCTATACCCAGAACAGATTTAACTACACCCTGGAGACCAAACCCAGCCTCTGTTAATCCAATGTGAAGAGGGTAGTCCGTTAGAGAAGAAATAGCTTTATATATATCAATACTTCGATTTACATCAGAGTCTTTCACTGAAATCATAAGTGATCTCTGCCCAACTCCCTCCATAACTTCAACTGCCCTTAAGGTTTCTTCCTCCATTGCTTTAATTAAGCTTCTATTTTTCAAAGGGAGAGACCCTGAGTTAAGCCCAATACGTACAGAAACACCATAATCCAATGTAGCTTTTCCAATATCCTTTAAACCTTTTAAAGGGGTATTACCTGGATTTACTCTAACCATAGCAAAACCTTTTTTTGCTGACTGAATCCCCAAATTTGGATTAATGTGAACATCAGCTATCACAGGTAAAAAAACTTTATCTTTTATCTTTGAAAAGGTTTCAACTTCATCAAGTGTATTTACTGCAACTCTTTGAATGTTAGCACCAGCCAATCTAACTTGAGTAGTCTCTTCAAGAAAAGTATTAATATTATCAAGACTTGACCTTGACATTGTTTCAATTAATATAGGGCTTCTTTCCCCGACTGAAATACCCCCTAATTTAATCTTTTGACTTTTTCTCTTTTCAATCACTTAAAGAAGAGACCTTTAAGCTCCCTTAGAGAAACTACAGCCAGAATGGACATTAAAAAAACAAAACCTATAAGATTAACAATTCCCAATACTCTCGGGTTTGGGCGTTTTTTAGTAATAGACTCATAAATAAAAGTGATAACATAACCACCATCAAGCGCAGGGAAAGGAAAGAGATTAATTGTAGCAAGGTTAGCACTTAATAAAGCCATAATGAAGAGAAGGTATAGTATTCCAGCTCCGTAAGCTCTACTAACAACCTGAGCAATTCCCACTGGACCAAGAAGCTCAAGTGGGGTTCCTTTGATTATATAAGATAAAATAGCTCCTATAATAGAGATGGAGGCAGATGCTGTTCTTAGGAAGCCAAGATAAATTGCTGATATTGGAGATGTTTTTTGAAATGCTGGGAAAACTCCTATCATTCCAACTTGTCTTACTGAATCAAGGGTCGGGACTATCTTTACTTGAATAATTTCATCATTTCTATTAATTGTAAAAATAAGCTCCTTTTCAGGATTATCATTTACAATACTGACTAATTCCTTCCATGATTGAACATCTTTACCATCTATTGCAACAACTGTATCTCCAGGCTTTAATCCTGCTTGTTGAGCAGGCATTCCTGAAACAAAGCCACTAATAGTGGTAGTAGGATTTAAGGGGTCACCATATATAAGGATTACACAAAACAAAATAAAAGATAAAATATAGTTCATGAAAGAACCACCTAATACCACTTTCATCCGTGACCAGGGAGAACCAGCAATAAAACCAGTCTCTTCTTCAAAAAGTCCTTCCACCTTAGCATAACCACCAAAAGGTATCATGCCAATAGAAAAAACAGTTTCGGCTTTTTTAGTTTTATATATAGCTGGACCAAGGCCAATCGAGAATCTGCTTACCTTGAAACCTTCTTTTTTTGCTAATAAGAAATGCCCAAACTCATGAATGCCCACTAATAACCCAAAAACAAATAATACAGCTAATATATTCACATTAATGCCTTATTAATAATTTTTGTAAATAGATAAAAGCCAAGAAACACAAAAACCAGGCTATCAATACGGTCCAAAAAACCACCGTGACCAGGTAAGAGGTTTGAAGAATCTTTTATACCATATGCTCTCTTTATAAAGGATTCGCACAAATCTCCCAGTGTAGCCAGCGGAGCTGTCAAAATTGCCAGTAATAATTTAATAAAATTATCGTTAATTTGAAAATAAGATCCAATTAATAGTGAGACAACTATTACTATAAGAACTCCTCCAATAAATCCTTCCCAGCTTTTTTTTGGTGAAACATTAGGTGATAAAGGGTGTTTACTCCATATTTTTCCAATGAAATATGAACCTGAATCAAAACTCCAGGTTAGAATAAAAGCCATAAGAGCAAGGTTAGAATCCACCATTTTTAGCAAAAGAATAAAAGGTAAAAGAAAACCAAGATACAACAATCCTGCCATAAATTGCCCCAGAATATTTTTCCCTTCTGGTGGTATTGTAGAGAAAAAAAGACTTATCAGTATTATCACGGCACTAATCGCCCATAAGATAGGACTCAAATCATTTCTTTGAATGAATAATAGATATAGGTTAACTTCGAAGACCATGAACCCTGATAATACTAAAAGGGAAGGTATCTTTATCCCTCCCATTTTGCTTATTTCCCACCATGTTATTCCAAGAACTATGGCTAAAAGAGAGTATAAAATACGACTATCAGGATGCCATACTGCAAATAGAACTAACGGGCCTAATAAAAGTGCTGTTCCTATTCTTTGAGTAAGTTCCCTCACGACACCTCCATTATCTCCTTTTCTTTAGCTTTTTGCACATCATCTGCTATCAAGATATATTTATCTGTCAGTTTTTGTATCATCTCTTGAATTCTATAAGAAAGGTCTTCAGATAATTTACCTTTTGTTTGAGCATCTTTTAAATGCTCATTCTGATTTCTCCTAATAGATCGGATAGCTACTCTGGAATCTTCAACTTCCCTATGGACAAATTTAACAAGTTCTTTTCTTCTTTCTTCTGATAAAGGAGGAAAAACCAGTCGGATATTATTTCCATCATTAGCTGGAGTTATTCCTAATTCTGATTTTAAGATAGCTTTTTCGACTTCTTTCAATAAAGTTTTATCCCATGGTTGGATTAGGAGAGTACGCGAATCAAGAGTTGTAACCTGGCAGAGTTGAAGTAAAGGCGTTGGTACATCATAATACATAACAGTTATTTTTTCTAATAAACGAGGATTAACTCTCCCTGCTCTTATAAGTGAAAGATTTTCTTTAAGCTTCAATATGGACTTATTCATAAGTACTTCTGTTTCATCAAGAATTTCCTTTTCCACTTATATCACCTCTCTTCCCCTATCTTCGTGCCGATATTTTCACCCATAATAACTTTTGTTATGTTTTGAGGGTCATCTATGTTAAAAACAATAATTTTAAGTTTATGGTCTCGTGAAAGTGAAACAGCTGTTGCATCTATAGCATTTAGAGTCCTTGCAAGGATTTCTGTGTATGATATTTCATCATATTTATATGCATTTAGTTCAATATTTGGATCAGCTGTGTAAACACCATCTACTTTATTTTTTGCCATTAACAAGGCGTCAGCTCCAATTTCTACAGCCCTCAAGGCAGCCGCAGTATCTGTAGTAAAGAACGGATTGCCAGTTCCAGCTGCAAAAATTACTATTCTTCCCTTCTCTAAATGTCGGATTGCTCTTCTTAAAATAAATGGTTCTGCTACTTCTCTCATTTCTATTGCTGTTAGAACCCTTGTTTGGATTCCTTTTCCTTCCAGTACACCCTGGAGGGCAAGGGCATTAATTACTGTAGATAGAATACCCATGTAGTCAGAGGTAGCTCTACTAATACCAAATTCATCTCCTTGTTTACCACGCCAAAGGTTACCACCACCCACAACTATTCCAACCTCTACTCCCATTTTAGAAAGATCAACTATTGAAGCAGCAATTCCTTGGAGTGTATCGTGATGTATACCGCTTTCTTTTGACCCAGAAAAAGCTTCCCCACTTAGCTTTAGTACTATTCTCTTAAACAAAGGTATTTTAGTTTTCATTAGCCTTAAAACGTATAAATCTCTTAATAATTATATTTTCACCAGTCCTGGCAATAACTTCTTTTATTAGATCTTCAATCTTTTTATTGTTATCTTTAATAAATACTTGTTCAAGTAGACAGCTGTTTTTATAGAAATTTTCTACTTTCCCATGGGCAATCTTTTCTAAAACATCAGGAGGCCTGCCTTCTGTTTCAGCTTGAGCTTTATATATTGCAAGTTCCTTTTCAATTACTTCAGTGGGAACATCCCCTCTCGAAATATAAACAGGAGTCATTGCTGTTATCTGAAGAGCAATATCTTTAGCCAAGTCTCTAAATTCTGGGGTTCTTGCCACAAAATCAGTTTCACAACTAAGCTCTAACATCACCCCGACCTGTCTGTCATGATGAATATAGGCTTCTATTATTCCTGCTTTAGTTAATCTTGACATCTTTTTTATTGCCTGGGTTAAACCTTTCTTTCTTAAGAGTTCTGCAGCTTTATTTATATCACCATCCATTTCTTCCAGAGTTTTTTTACAATCAAGAAATCCCGCTCCAGTCATTTCTCTTAATGTTTTTACCTGTTCTGATGTAACGATCATATAATAGAATCCTCCTCTTTTACTATATAATCATCCTCGGTAATCACAGTCTCTAATGAAATTATCTCTTCTATTTCTTCAGGCCTGTCTTCTTTTGTAGTTCCTTCTAATTGAAGACCTTGCCTTCCTTCAATAATTGCATCAGCCATAAGACTTAAAATTAATCTTATAGCTCTAATGGCATCATCATTACCTGGTATGGGGATGGTTACTCCTGTTGGGTCACAGTTTGTATCAACTAAAGCAATTACAGGTATGTTTAATTTGTTTGCTTCTCTTATGGCTATCTCTTCTTTTTTTACATCAACTACTACTATAGTTTTCGGTATTTCTTCCATACCCAGAACCCCTGTAAGATTCCTTTCTAATTTCTTTAAAACAGTCATCTGGTGTTGGCGTTCTTGTATAGGAAGACGATTAATTTCACCATTATTTACTATTTCTCTTAATGTTTTTAGTTTTTCTATCCTGCTTCTAATGGTAGTAAAATTTGTTAGAAGTCCACCTAACCACCTTTCATTTACATAAAAGGCTCCTGCTTTTTGTGCTTCTTCAGAAACTGCGCCTTGTGCCTGCCTTTTGGTTCCTACAAAAAGAACTGAACCCCCGGAAGATGAGATATCTTTTATAAATGAATATGCTTCTTCTACTTTTCTCTTGGTGATTTGAAGGTCAATAATGTGAATACCATTTCTCTCTGAAAAAATAAAACTCTTCATTCTTGGTTCCCATCTCCGAGTCTGATGTCCGAAGTGAACCCCTGCTTCCAGCAATTGTTTAAGTGTTACAACGCTCAAAAAAGTACCTCCTTAAGGTTTTTTAGCCTCCACTTTTTTCTTTTTTTCCTGTTGCGGTTTTTACAAAACCGACCTAACAAGAAAATCTAAAAGTGTGCGTTTTGTTTAATAGTATAACACGAAGTTTCAAAATTAGTGAACTGTAAGGATTCAAGGGGTGAATCTTCGAATCCTACTCTTTAAGGTGTTCAGTAAAAAGAACCTGCCTGGGCTCTATTTTCAGAAGGAGGGGGTGAGAGAGGAGGTGGTATAGGGAAGAACCCAGGCAGGATAATAGTTATAAATTATGATGATGAAGGTACGATTGTAACTCTCTTTTTATCCTGTGCAAACCTCTCATATTTAACTTCACCATCTTTCAAAGCAAAAAGAGTATAATCTTTACCCTGACCAACGTTTTCTCCAGGATTCATTTTGCTTCCTCGCTGTCTGACTAGAATTGCACCAGCTCTAACTGTTTGCCCAGCATGCAATTTCACTCCGAGATACTTAGGGTTAGAATCTCTTCCATTGGAAGTACTTCCTCCGCCTTTTTTATGGGCAAATAATTGTAAATTCCATCTTTTCATTTAAATAAACCCCTCAATTTTATAAGTTTTATACACTTGAATTCCTTTGCTAACTTCTCTACACTTTTAGCATATGACTCAAAAGCATAAACCACTTCTCTGGCTTTCTCTGCCGGTATTGTGGTAAGGTTAATTTTCGTTCTACCTGATAATATTATACCACGCACTTCAATTTTTAATACATCCTTCAGCCCGAAAAAAAGGTTTTGTGTTAATGCAGATACAGTAGTACATACCAACCTTTCTTTTAGCGAAGAACCGCAATGACCCCTGATAACTACCCAGGCACTATCAGTATTTAAATAAACTTTTACCTTAACCAATCCTTAACTCTTTATTTCCTCAACTTTGACAAGAGTGTAAGGATCTCTGTAACCGTATTTTCTTCTATAGTCAATCTTATTTTTATATTTGAAAACTACTATTTTTTTATCTCTGCCATGCTTAATAATCTTCATTTGCACAGATGCTCCATCAATATAAGGATTACCTGTTTTAATTTCTCCATCATTACCCACGAGCAAAACTTTATCCCACTCAACTGTTTCCTTTTCCAAAAAAGAAGAGGTGTATGGTAACTTATAAATCTTCTGAGGAGATACTTTTATCTGTCTCCCTCGTATCTCTATAACAGCATACATATATTTAATCCTCCCAGGTTTCTTTTAGAAAATTTCAAAAAACTTTCAATAAATAAATATTTATAACTTTAAAATTATAACACAAAAAGAATTTAAACCGACAATTTCTTTTTTATAAGAGCAAACCCTTCGCAACCATTACTACCTTTCCACCAACTTGCACTTCTATCCCATCTTCTTCCTCCTGGGCTTTCAAATAAAGCAAAGATGGTCTCCTAATCTCGTAACCCTGTTCAACACATAAATTGATTTTATTTGCTCCGAAGTAGCAATGCTTAACCAGATATCCGGCCAGGCAACCATTGGCACTTCCAGTAGCTGGATCTTCTGGCACGCCATAGTAATCAGCAAAAACTCTAACACTCAAATCATTTTCTTTATCATACGTTCCTGTGGAGAATATCAGTAAGGTTTTAGCGTGAGTATTTTTAACCAGCTCAAAATATTTTTCTTTGTCAACCCTGGCTTTCCTTAATAACTCCAGGTTTTTCAAAGGAATTATAATAGAAGGTAATCCTGTAGATACCTCTTGTATGGGAAACCTATTGTCAATATCATCCTGGTTAAGACTTAGTACTAATGAAATTAAATCAGGAGAAAAAATAGTTCCAAAAGATGGTGGTATCTGTTTCATCCATAGAATTTCTAAATCTATTTTATACCGCTCAAAAGAAACTGGTATTTGCCCTATTTTAAGGTTCAAGATAAGGCTATCAACCTGTTTTTTAATTATCTCATTTCTAATAATAAAAGCTGTACCTAAAACAGGATGTCCAGCAAAAGGTATTTCTTCATTAGGAGTAAAGATACGAACATCATACCCACTATCTCTCGTTTCATCCGAAAGGATGAAGGTAGTTTCAGAAAAGTTTATCTCTCTAGCGATTTTTTGCATCTCGGTATCAGATAAAGTTGCAGCATTTCTTAAAACCAAAAGTTGATTACCTGCATATTTTTTTTCAGCAAATACATCTAAAATATAAAAGTCGCAATTCTTCATTTTTTATATTCCAAACTTACTTTTAGCACTCCCTTATGCTAAAATATCCTAATCATCCCAAAGCATTCAGAAGCTCCATTAATCAATGAGTTGTTTATTCATAATAATTTTTTAAGTTATAAATAAACTTTTTTGCGTGTTAAGTGATTACTTTGTCTCTCAAATGTTATATATTTTATGGCTTCTCAGAAAGGTACTGTTTAGCAGTATAACCTTCAAATACTTTAGCGTCTTTATCGGTATAACGAACTTTAAACCATTCAGCCCCTTCTTCTAAAACCGTCACTTTTGAACCTTTTGGCATAACAACCAGGATTTCAAAGGTGCTTCCAGCGCCTTTTCTGAGGTTCAAGTTAACGGTAGTATACCTCTCTGTTACCCTGGGCGGAATAGTTGGTTCTGTTACTGGAGGAGTTACTTCTTCCCAGGGCTTGCTGTTAATAAAATTATCCAGAGAGTCTACTTTATCACTAAGAGAGGCGATATCGCTTCTTAAATTTTTTACGGTTCCAGCTAACCCCCTGGTGCCATGTACATTCCAGAATGTAACTATCAACATAACCACAACCAACACAATTAGAATCAGATTTACCCAGGAAGGACCTTTCTTTTCAGCAGCCTTGAATAAATCTTCATCATCAAAATCCGTTGTATTACTTTCATTAAAAAAACTCATAAATATTCACCTCCTTAAATTAACTTAAAAATTCTTTCTCTGCAATACCAATAGAGTCATCAAGGATATTTATTACCCTGTCAATCTGTTCATTGGTTACCACAAGAGGGGGTGCTATATATGTCTTATCTACTGAAGCACGGCAGAGGTAAAGACCTCTTTCCCATGCAAGTTGTTCTATCTTGAAGGCAAACCTGTAGGAACTGGGAATTTTTTTACGGGTGTTTTTATCAGCTACATACTCTAAGGTAGTTAGAAGACCCATTCCCCTTATGTCTCCAACAGTTTTATGTTTCTTAAGAGTCTGGAGTCCCTCCATGAGATATAAACCCATTTCACTTGCTCTCTCTGGTAATTTATCTTCGATTAATACTTCTATGTTCTTCAAGGCTGCAGTTGTAGAAAGAGTATGTCCACCAAATGTAAGTCCATGGACAAACATATAATCTTCAAATGTTTCACCTAAACTATCACTTGCCAGCACAGCTCCAAGTGGTGCATAACCAGAGGTCAAGCCCTTCGCAAGTACTATAATATCCGGTTTTAACCCGAATATATTTGAAGCAAAAAGAGACCCCAGTCTTCCAAAAGCATTTACAACTTCATCTGCAATAAGGAGTACCCCATAGTTCTTTGTGATTTCTTCTACTCGCTTAAGATAACCAGGTGGTGGTAAGATTGAACCCAGAGCATTCATGACTGGTTCAAGAATTACTGCGGCAACAGTTTTGGGTCCTTCCCACTCTATAGCCTGCGCTATAGCTTCAGCACACTCCAGTTTACAGAAAACAGGTTCCTGTCCAAATTCACAACGATAACAGTAAGGTGGGGGAACATGATGAAAACCAGGCACGAGTGGCTCAAAGGGTTGTCTATAAACCCTTATTCCTGTAGCACTCAAGGCCCCCAAAGTAACGCCATGGTAGGACTCTTTTCGAGAGATTATTTTATAGCGCCCACTTTGACCTTTAAGCTGGAAGTACTGTCTACTCATCTTGATAGCTGTTTCTACAGCCTCAGAACCTCCACTAACGAAAAATACTCTGTTTAAATTAGCAGGGGCAATTTCCTTTAATTTTGCTGCAGCCAGAATAGCTGGTATGTTAGAATACCCACCAAAAAGAGAAGCATATCCTATTTTTTCTGATTGTTCCTTTATAGCATCTACAATCTCCCTTCTTCCATGCCCAACATTAACAACCCAGAGCATAGACAATCCATCTATATACTCATTCCCATCAATATCCTGTATTATTGCACCATCACCATCTACAATAATTTTTGATCCCTTTTCTTTGACTTCTTTCATCGATGTATAATGATGCCAGAGAGTTTCCCTGGCCTCATATGCTAAGAAATCTTTATCTTTCATTAATTCCTCCCAGAAAAAAGCATAATAGCTTCAATATCTTTACTATTATAGAAGCTTCTCCAGCTCATCACGAGATATGCTGTAAGTATGATCTTTAGATGGAAAATCTCCACTCTCTACTTCTTTTTTGTAACTCTGCAAGGCTGATAGGATAACTTCTGCCAGATTAGCATATTTCTTAACAAATTTTGGTGTGAACAATTCAAAAATACCCAGAAGGTCATTCACGATTAATAACTGACCATCGCAGTATTTTCCTGCACCAATACCAATAATAGGTATTATTGCTCTTTCCGCAATAATCTTTCCTACCTCCTCGGGAATTGCCTCCAGAAGAATGGAAAAAGCACCTGCTTCTTCAAGAGCTTTAGCATCATCAATAATAGCCTTTGCTGTTTCTGCTGTTTTACCCTGAGCAACAAAACCACCAAGCTGCGTGATAGATTGAGGAGTAAGCCCAATATGACCCATAACAGGTATGCCAGCTTTTACTATTCCATCTACAATATGAGCTACCCTTGCACCACCCTCAAGTTTAATAGCATCAGCACCACCTTCCTTAACAAACCTTCCAGCATTCCATATGGCGTCTTCAACATTTCTATGATAAGCCATAAAAGGCATGTCGCCTATCACAAGTGGGCTCTTTGCTCCTCTACTGACAGCTTTTGTATGATGAATCATCTCGTCCATAGTAACAGGTAAGGTATTGCTGTACCCAAGAACAACCATCCCGAGAGAATCTCCTACCAGAACAATGTCAATGCCTGTCTTCTCCATAAAGCAAGCAGTGGGATAATCATAACAGGTAAGCATTACTATCTTCTTGCCTTCCTGTTTTTTCTTTATTAAATCAGGTATCGTAATCTTCTTTACCATTTCTGCCTCCTAAGGTTTTGGAATAGCAAGATCTACAGGTCCTTGTGGAGAAAGTTTTAAATCAGGAGCTGTCCTCTCTATAAGCTCTCTAATGATTTCTGCTTGCTTTACTTTTTCTCTTGCCAGAAATGACAGAGAATCAGGGCTAACCCAGGGTTTATATAAAGCTCCTACTCCTGCTCCAGGTTCAATCTTTAAGTAACATGGAGAACATACCCTTCCAAGCTCTCCTCCCTCCCAGAAACGGTTAAAACCACCCATAGAATCAAATAGATAGATATGCAGGTCCATAGGTATCTTTACAGCTTTACGAATAGAAGCCAGCATTGGTAAAGACATATCAGCTACAGGATTAAATGTATTCGCTCCAAGCGTCTCCAGAACCTTTGCGCCAGCTGCATTAGCATGCCCTGCGAAGATAGAAACCTTAAAAGTGGTCTCTTTCGGTATATCACCTTCTGCTCGCATTTTGCTCAAAAGATTAAGAAGTCCTTCATCCCAGATTAAAAATCCCCTGAACCCAGCTTCAATGCAACGAAAGATGTCAGCTATTATATAGGAAAGGTTATCAGAACCTCTTACTCTAAGGCCAGATAACGCTCCTTCGGGAGTAGCGATCTGTCTTCCTTGATCCCATAAAGACCTGGGTCCAGGTGTTACTATCACTTCTATTCTGGTATCGTGTGCCATTTGAGCAAAATCCTTTAACTCCTGTTTAGATAGAAGAGTTGCACCCATCACCATGCCAATAACTCTGTGAACGGGAACTTTCTGTTTGTTCATCTCATCTATCATAGCCTCAAGGGTAGAAGAACGTTCTATTCCTGAAATTTCTATGCGATAGTGAGCACCATCCGGAAAAGTGTAAGGAGAATTTGATAACTCATAAGCGTCTCTTCCCGGTATTCCGTATTTTTCCATCAATCTTCTGATGTACTCCATAAATATTCTTCCTCCTTATAATCAGGAAAATTTTATCTACTATGGAATTATACCAGATGTGATTAATATTATTTTTTAGAATTAGAAAAGGCTTCTTTTAAAAAATGGTACCCCCAAGCGGATTCGAACCGCTGCCGCGGCCTTGAAAGGGCCGTGTCCTAGGCCTCTAGACGATGGGGGCACAAAATTAATTATATGGTGGGCCCACCTGGACTTGAACCAGGAACCTTCCGGTTATGAGCCGGTGGCTCTGCCATTGAGCTATAGGCCCACTATCAATAAATGGCTGCTCGGGCAGGACTTGAACCTGCAACCAGACGGTTAACAGCCGCCCGCTCTACCAATTGAGCTACCGAGCAATCTTACTAAATATTATATCATATGCCTTTTAGTGAATTGTCAATGGTTTAATACCTCATTAAGAATGTTTGACAGGGTATTAAATTTATGCTATCTTAAAAAAAAATATAGGAGGATATATGGTGTTAGATTTTGATGATTTCTATGGTGAAGACTATCTTAATATATATGGCCCTGACCTGGATCAACGAACCCAGGTTGAGGTTGAGTTTATAGATTCTACATTAAATTTGGAACCCCAAGCAAAGATTCTTGATCTATTTTGCGGATATGGTAGGCATGCTCTACTACTGGGTAAACTGGGATATGAAGTAGTAGGTGTCGATACATCTCAGTATTTGATTGATATAGGTATAAAAAAAATAGAAACTGCCAGATTGAGTCAGAAAATTTCTTTACTAAAAAAGAAGAAAGATGAGATAGGTTTTAATAATGAATTTGATGCTGTTATCAATATGTATACCAGTTTTGGTTTTTACGAAGATGATGAAGACAATTTTTCCCTTCTAAAAAAAGCCTATGATGCTTTAAAGCCAGGAGGAAAATTTCTGTTAGATGTTGTTAATAGGGAAAGAGTAGTATCTCAACCCAGGTTTAAAAACTGGGAAGAGCGAAACGAAAGTCTTTTTTTATTGGAAGCTTACGACTTTAATTATTTGAGGGGTCGTGCTATTACTAGAAGAATAATATTAGATAAAGGTGTAAGGAAAGAAGGCTATATTTCTATAAGGCTTTACACCTTAGCTGAACTAAAAATGGCTTTAGAAGCAGCAGGTTTTAATGTAGAGAAAGTATATGGTGGTTATAACGGGAACCTTTTCACAAATCTTTCTCCCCGAATGATACCCTTATGCATTAAAACTTGAAATTATATTATAAATATATGAAATTCTAACTGCTTCTTCTGATCTGTATTATTTCTGCAAGAATAGAAATAGCTATTTCTGTTGGTGTTATAGCACCTATAGAAATACCAATTGGTGTCTTAACTTGAGATAGCTTATCTTCAGGAATCCCTGAGTTAGTGAGGTTATATATAATCTCTCTCGCTTTTTGACGACTGGCAATCATTCCCAAGTATTTCGGTAAAACGGGCTTCCGTAATATGATTTCTAATATAGATTGGTCAAAACCGTGACTCCGTGTTGCTATCACTATATACATTCTTTCATTGTCTATATCAAGGTTATGAGCTGTTACCATCATATCGCCATGAATAAAATTAACCTCAGAAGAGAAATGCTCATCAGTTAGGAGTTCTTTTCTATCATCAATGACTATTACCTTAAAGCCAAGATTAAGAGCTATTTTAGACACAGCTTGACCTATGTGACCACTACCAAAGATATATAGCTTATCAATAAATCCCATAGGTTCAATAAATACTGCCATACTACCACCACATAACATACCCAGGCTCTCAAGAGCTATCTCTAAATACTTAGATTCTTTTAACTCTATACACTTAAAACTTTCTTCTATCACCCTGGATTCTATAGCTCCCCCTCCTACCGTTCCAGATGAACTGCCATCAGGGTAAATCAACATTTTAAAACCTGTTTTCCCTGGTGCGCCTTCAACCCCTCTTATTACTGTAGCCAAAGCAAAAGGAATCCCAGATTCAAGATTTCCAAGAATCTCTTCATAAAGCCTTTTGTCATTTGCTTGCATTTCTAATTATCCCCTTTCTTGAAATTTATTAATCTTTCGTATTCAACTGGTGTATCCAGGTCCATGAGAACCTTTTCATCTTGAACTTCTACTTCCACAATAAAATCAGAATGTCTGTTCAACAAATCTCTAAGTGTATCTTTCTCATTATCAAGAGAAAGAACCTCACTCCTGAGTTTGTTATTAAACAGTAACGGATGCCCTCTTCTTTTTTTAAAAACAGGGGCAACTATAAGCGAAGTTAAAGGAGAAAAAACATCACTAAGACTAACTAACCACTTTGACTGTATAAATGGTTGATCTCCCAGAATTACATAGAAACCATCAATATCTTCTCTTAATGCTCTAACTCCAGTCTGCACTGAAGAAAGCATTCCCTTTTTGTAAGAAGGGTTAAAGACAACCTTAATTCCCAACTCTTTAATCACTGGACCAAGAATGCTCAAAATAATATTTTTATCAAAACCAAGAACTAAAATTATTTCTGAAATACCTGAATAGTATAATGTATTCAAAATCCTACTTCCAATTGGCTTGTTATCCCAGGGAAGAAGGATTTTATTCTTCCCCATTCGCGTTGATTTACCAGCAGCTAAAACTACTGCTCCTAAATTATTTAACATAAATCCCCTTTTTTATGAGTCTCTTAACTATATGATATTAAAAGTGGTTTCATTAAAAATGCTAACACAAATTAACTACTCCCTTATAATACATAAAAAATACTGAAAGATTTCATATATAATCCAAAAAAATTGGCGGGATTTTACTCCCGCCAAATAATTATTTTAATAAAAGTTCATCCTAAATATTGTTAGGACTTAACTCCCCGCTCTTCCAGGGTACCAGGAATAAGGTTATCTAAAACTAAGCCACATAAAGCTCCAACAGCCATTCCGGTGCTTAGGAGCCGATTGAGAATGTCAGCAATCCACTGGGGGTCAAATGCTATGGGGTTATTTCCAACCCACTGAGGAACCCCTAAACCCATGAGGAAAGCAAAACCAATAATTAATAAGTTCCTTTGAGAAGTAAGGTCGGCTCTTCCCAGAATCATGATTCCAATAGCTCCAATTACGCCGAAGAGAGCAATATAAGCGCCACCAATGATAGGTGAGGGTATAGTAGCAATAAGAGCACCAAGTTTACCAATAAGGCTCATGATTATCAAAAGAATTGCACCTGTTCCAACAACATACCTTGAAGCAACTCCTGTGATTCCTACAAGACCAATGTTTTCTGAATAACTGGTCGTACCAACGCCACCGAAAATACCGCTAATCATGCAACCCAAGCCTTCTGAACCAATACCTCTATTTATCTTTTGTGGAGTTGGATCATCAAGTCCAGCAGCATAAGATATTGAGTGATAATCACCAAAAGATTCAATCATTGAAGCAAAATATGCTGCCAAAATAGCAAAGAAAAAGGTAATATCAAAGACTGGCCTACCATAACGGAATGGGATTGGCAAATTAACCCAGTTAGCGTCACCAATAGGAGCAAGGTTAATAAAAGCTGCATGCCCTTCTTTAAACACACCCATAAAAGTTAAGAGAAGGCAGACAACATACATAAGAGCAATAGAGGATATTACAGATATAAGACGCATCCTTTCACCGAGTAACATGGAAAAAACAAAAATACCCGCTACAACAAGAATAGCAACAGGCCAGAAGCTCCCTGCGGTACCTACAGCCACAGGTGCTAGACCAAAACCAATCAGCATTATGGTCGGTCCAATAACTATAGGTGTGATAACTTTCCTTAAAAGTCCAATTAGACCACCATAGCCTACTACAAGCTCAACTAAGCTACCCGATATTAGAGCTCCAGAAATAGCTTGCATTACATAATTAACTCCCCGTTCTTTGGTGGCTGCAACAATAGCCATAACTGCAGGTATAAAAGAAAAGCTCGAACCCTGAACAATGGGTAACCCACTTCCTATTAAAGATAATTGTAGTAAAGTGGCAATACCCATAACCAGATAAACAGAGTTTACAAAAACACCAATTTGGACTTTATCCATTCCAATAGCAGGACCAAAAATTAAGGGGACAAGTGTAGTAGCTCCAAACAAAGTTAAAACATGCTGAAACCCACCTACTATCATAAAGCTGAGAGGTGGTTTGTAATCTACTGGCATAATAACTTTCCTATTAGGCATATAAAACCTCCTTAAATAATGGATTAAAAAATAATTAAGCCTATTTCTCTTCCCTTTTCTCACCTCCTTTTTCTTTTATTGCACTTAAGACTCCCTCTGGACTTAAAGGAAGTCTCTTTATGCGAACACCAATGGCATCATATACTGCATTAGCTATAGCCGCTGCTGTTGGTATCATTGGATGTTCTCCAATTCCTCGAGCTCCAAAAGGTCCATCATGTTCTGGAGCTTCAATAATATTAGAAACGATATCTGAAGGCACATCAAGTGAAGTAGCTATTTTATAGTCAGTGAAAGAAGGGTTTAGTGTTTTTCCATGCTGGTCAAATTTGAGTTCTTCAAAAAGAGCTGAACTTAATCCCTGAACAAGCCCCCCTTCCATCTGCCTTTTTACCTGTAGAGGATTAATTGCTTTACCAACATCAAAAGCAGAGGCTGCTTTGAGAACTTTTATTACTCCAGTTTCTGTATCTACCTCCACTTCTACTGCTTGTGCGCCAGTAGTAAAATGAACCACTGGTTTTCTCCCCTGACCAGTCTCAGGATCTACAGGAGTAACATCTGGTGGAACAAACATGCCATGCCCCATAATCGGACCTCCTTCAAGCTTTCCATCAGGCATCCTTATCCCATATATTGCCACATTCTTAAGTGCTATCTTCTTTGTAGGGTCACTAAGACAAACAACATGACCATTAATAAGATACAGGTCTTTGCTATTAACCTCCCAGGATTTACTCAGGAGTGCAAAAACCTGATCTTTTATATCCTGACAAGCTTTAAGAAGAGCATTACCAGTGGACCAGGTTAGACGACTGGCTACAGTTTGCCATTCATATGGATTTCTATCTGTGTCTGGAGATAATACCTTTATCTTCTCGGGGTGGATGGTTAATGCTTCAGCAGCTATCTGGGTTAAAACAGTATGATACCCTTGTCCTATTTCCATTCCAGAAGCAAGGATATTTATAGAACCATCTTCATTGAATTTAACAAAGACTGAAGAGCCTGCATCAGGTGGCATAGCTGGTGCCTTCCACATAGCAGCAATACCTTTTCCTCTCACCTTAACAGGACTTTTACATACTTCTTTCTCCTTCATGTTTAAGGTGGTAGCCACAGTTAGAATGCAATCCGAGAGTCCTGTGGGGTGCATTTTATTGCCTGTAAGGGTTTCTGCTCCTCCTCTTAGGGCATTCAACAAGCGAAACTCAACAGGGTCCATGCCAAGCTTAACTGCTGCTTCATCCATATGAGATTCAATGGCAAAGTGAATCTCGGACATACCAAATCCTCTATAAGGACCTCCTACAGGATGGTTTGTATAAATGCAATATGTATCAGATTTAACATTGGGAATCTCATATGGGCCAGAAGAAGAATAACCAGATGCCCTTGTTATATTCACTCCATATTCAGTGTAAGCACCTCCAGCCCAATAGTATTTAACCTCCAGAGCTTGGATTTTACCATCTTTTTTTACCCCCATTTTTACGAAAGCCTTGAGGGCCTGTCTGACGAATGTACCAAAAAACTCTTCTTCCCTGGTCATCCTGAGTTTCACAGGGTATCCAAGAACTTTCATTGCTAAGGGAACAAGACAAGCTTCTATGGTAACTCCTGCTTTAGAACCAAATCCTCCACCGAGATAAGGGGTTATTACTCTCACTTTACTTTGAGGTAATCCAAAAGCCTGAGCTATAAGATTCCTTTGAGCAAAGGGGGATTGGGAAGAAGTCCAAAGGGTTACATTTCTTCTAAAATCAACTTCTGCGATAGCTACATGGGTTTCTATAGTAGAGTGCTGTATATGGGGAACTTGATAGGAATCTTCAATTATTATGTCAGAATTCTTAAAACCCTCTTCCAAATTCCCTTTTCTCACCTTGAAATGGTTACTGATATTAGTACCAGGTACTGGATAGATAAAGTCAGAATGAGGATATCTCCCTAAGTCTGGATGAATTATTGGAGCTTCAGGCCTTGCTCCCAATACTGGGTCAAAAACTGTTGGAAGTTCCTTATACTCTACCTCTATAAGCTCTAATGCTTCCTCTGCAATCTCTTCAGAGATAGCAGCCACTCCAGCTACTGGCTCACCAATAAATCTAACCCGGTCAACTGCGTAAAGGTTCCTATCCTTAAGATAAAGACCAATTAAATATGGAAAATCAGTGCCAGTAACTACTGCCTTGACTCCAGGTAGGCTTAGGGCTCTCTTTGTGTCGATATTGATTATCTTACCGTGGGAAACAGGACTTCTTTTTAGTTTAGCGTGAAGAAGTTTGGGTCCAAACTGTAAGTCATCAGTATATTTTGCTTCACCAGTAACTTTTTCCCAAGCATCTACCCTGGGTATGTCTTTTCCAATCCAGGAAAATTCTTCTTTAACTATCTCTAATTCAATTGTTTCTTCTTTTATTTTATCGGAAGACATTTTCCACCCCTACTTAGAAAGTATGTTTGCAGCATGACGAGTTGCTTCTACAATAGCTACATATCCTGTACAACGACATATATTGCCAGCAATAGTTTCTTGGATTTCCTCTTCTGAAGGGTCAGGATTTCTCTTCAAGAGAACTGATAAAGATAAAATCATCCCTGGTGTGCAAAAACCACACTGAACAGCACCTTTTTCAATAAAAGCCTCCTGAAGAGGGTGCAATTTTCCATCTTTTACCAATCCTTCTACGGTAATTATTCTTTTCCCATCTATCTCTATAGCCAGAACCAGACATGAGTTTACTGGTTCATCGTTCAAAATAACGGTACAGGCTCCACATTCTCCTTTACCACAACCATATTTAGGGCTTGTAATTCCAATCTTATTTCGTAATACTTCTAAAAGAGTCTCCCATGGAAAAACCTCAAGATTGTAGTTTTCTCCATTAACCATGAAATGAATACTTTTTCTCATATAACTACCTCTCTCAAAAGCAATAACTTCTCCCATGCTTTTAATAAAGCTCTTTTTGTGAATACTTTGCACATCTCCAGACGATATTGCCTGGAAGAACGCACATCATCTATAGGTGATACTTCTTCAAGAATCAGGGGAAGTCCTTCTTCAACTAATTCTGAGGTCAAAACTTTATGACGCAGATAATTTTCAATCTTTGTAGCTCTAATTGGAGTAGGAGCAACAGCCCCCAAAGCAACTCTGTATTCAAAGCCGGAGGGAGTATCAAGAACTAAAGCTGCAACTCCAACTACTGCTAAATCTACTGCGGCTCTTCTTCCAAGCTTCAGGTATATGGACATATGGGAATATCTTGGATGTGAAATAAATATTTCTTTAACTAATTCGCCTGGTTTCAAAACATTCAATCGAGGTCCTTTAATGAAAGAAGACAATTTTATTCTTCTCTCCCCATCAAGTCCAATCGTTAAAACCTCACTATCATAGCATAGAAGAATTGGAACCATATCAGCTGAAGGTACAGAGCTAACAAGATTTCCAGTAAGGGTCCCTCTTGCACGAACCTGATATGAACCAACTGATGAAGCAGCTTCCTTTAATCCAGGAAAATAATTGCCAATATTTAAAGAGTTAGATATTTCGTTTAAAGTTGTTAAGCTTCCAATGTGTATTCCTTTATCATTATAAATAAGAGTTTTTAACTCGGAGATTTCTTTTATGTCTATAACATATCTGGGTTGTTCAAGCTTTTCTTTCATCCTGACTATCAGGTCTGTCCCACCATTTAAGTAAGCTCCACCTTCTCCAAGTTTTCTGGTTATATCAAGGGCTTCTCTAATGTTAGAAGGTCTATAATAATCAAATTCTTTCACAGGCTTCCCTACCTTTTTTATTCCTTCTTAACAAAAGCTACCAATCGACAGAAGGCAGCTTCACCTCCAACAAACCTCCAGGGGAAGCAACCAACATAAACCCTTTGGTTAAGGATTTTGTCTATTTCTCCTCCAATATTCTCAAGATGGAAAATACCATACTTGAAAAGACCATAATGGGTAGTTTGATAATCATCCTCAGGAAATATCTCCTCAAGAGTCTTCCCCAGCTTTTTTTCAGCTTCTTTAGCTAAATCTGGTCTTACTTTTCTTATTACTGTATTCATTGGGTGGTCGGTTGAACCAGCATCTATTGCCATCCAGGAAATCTTTCTCTCAAGGACAAATCTGGTGAATTCTGCTGTGGGACCCGGATGTTTAATAAAATATTTGGTTTCATCTGGAACACATTCTCCATACCAGTTACCGGGATAATATTTATGGTAACCGGTATTGATTATAAGAATATCTCCTTCTTTAATTTTTATCCCAGATTTCTTCTCCCATTCTTCAAAATGCTCAGGTGAATATATTTCATAATCACCAATACCAAACTGTGATAAATCAACTACCACTGCTGTACCAAAAAGCTTGTTAATAGGTATTTGAGCAACATCTTGACCATTGGTAATGAAATGAAGTGGGGCATCAATATGGGTACCTACATGAAGAGTAGTTGAAATATGTTGACCTCCTACTCTATCAAAAGCTACTCTTTTTATCCACTTTATTATTGGTCCTTCATAGGTGGCAAATGCTGGTGTGTGTACACCCCAATCTTGTGTGAGGTCAAGTAGCTTTACTCCTTTTAAGTCCTCAAATTCTTCCATATATTCCTCCTTCATATTTAAATATTTAAGGTTCTTCTCAAATTATGTCGTTAAACAGGGTTCAAGGGTACAAGAATTCAAGGATTCGAGGGTTCAAGTGAAAATCTTAAAAATACAACTTCTTGACTGCTTGAACCTTTCAGATAAGACCTCTGCCTAACCTTTAATTCTTTGTAGTTATTATGCATTTTACTGGACTCCTTGACTCCTTAGCCCCTTGAATACTTTCAATTCATAATCATTTCAGTTTAACAACTAATTTAAGGTGATCCATATTTTCTTACAAAAGCCCACCCTGCCATTTCAAAGGCTGTGATAGGTAAACGGATAATTCCAGCACCCACCTGCCCAACTCCTGGATTTTTGTGAGCTACTCCAGTATTCAAAATAGGAGTAATGCCAGTCTTTATAACTTTTAATATATCAATACCGAGAGGTGTTCCCCTGAAATTTAAATAGGGGATAGTAAATACCTCGTTTAATGAATGAGTAATCTCATACATATCTAAATTATGGTCCATAGCATCTTTAGGTGTACCACCAATAAACTGCACTATAGCAGGAGCAGAAGCAAGTGCAAATCCACCCAGGCCTAAAGTTTCCATAATTGCAGAATCTCCCAGGTCCGGGTTAGCATCTTCCTCAGTATATCCTGGAAAGAAAAGAACATCAGGGATAGCTGCTTCAGATACAAACCACTCCTTATCCAAACCACTCACCCTAATGCCAAAATCCGTTCCATTTCGGGCTATCACATTAACAATTGATGAATAATCAACTCTTTCAGCAGGTTCCAGGCAGGATTTAGAAGCGCCCATAGCAAGATTCAAAAAGAAGTGGTCGTTACTATCAATAAACTTCAATAATTCCTCTCCCTCTGCGACACTTCTGGATACATGAAGAATAGAGGGTGCTATGATTCTGAAAAATAGAGATGTGGCAGCTCTATTTCTGTTATGTAGCTCATCACCCATGTGCAAAGCTTGGCTCATAACATTCTTAAGGTTAATATCCCCCAACTCATCTATTGCTTTTGACAGAACTGGGTAAAGAACATTCTCCATCCACTTTAACCTTTCAATTACCTCCTGGCTATAAGCACCGAACCTCAATGCTTTACCCAGGCCTTCATTTTGAGTAACATACACCATATTTCCAAAAGTATTGTTTTTAATTATAAAGACAGGCATAGATGGTGAGATTACTCCAGCCATTGGACCTACAGCATGATAATGATGAGTTGGTTCAAAGCGAATATCCCCTGAAGAAGCCATCTCCCAGGCGTCTTTTTCTTTAGAAGTCCATCCCTCATAAAGAATAGCACCTATTATTGCTCCTTTCAAAGGTCCACACATTCTATCCCAGGTAATTGGTGGACCAGCATGAAGAAGGAATTTACCTCCAAAGCCTGGTATTATTTCCGATGCTCTACCCATACCCCAAAGATTGGGTTTTGCTGAAAGGATAATATCAATAACCTTATTATTAGCTTCCTCAATTATCTTAATAGGTAATTTTCTGAGGTTATTAAGAAGTTCTTTATCAAGAGATGGTGGTCTAAAATCTACCTCAACTACTTCAATGCCCTGGCTTTCTAAATCTCTGGCAAAAGCCTTAAGACCTATATTTATAACTTTAAGCTTGCTCCACATTTAAACTCCTTATAACCTTGCCTGCAAAAAAACTAACTTCTCTATTACTCTTGAAACATAGTGCACCTGCTTCTTCCAATGCTTTTTCTATCATATTCTTGTTCTGAATATCTTCGTGAGTACCACATATATGAACTACAGGCAAGACTTTTCCCTTACATTCATAAATTAGGGGTAAGATTTCTTTCAGAGGTTCCATGGGTGCGCCATAACCAAGTATAAGGTCAAAAAAGATGATAGCTACATCTTCATCTTTAATCTCCCTGGATATTCTGTTTACTCGAAAAGTGTAATCAATAATAGGATGAAGGCGTCCAACAGTAAACTCGTCTTCACCGAGATCAATAATAGTATTATTAATACTTTTAACCCCCTGAATTTTGAACTCTTTAGAAAGTGGGGTATTAGAATAAACTTCTCCAATAAGACCTTTTAAAACAAGAAGTGCTTCATAAGCCAGTGTTCCGCCTGTAAAAAGACCCCTTAAATATCTTCTTTTACCAGAAATCTTCTTAGCCTCCTCAAAAGCTCTGGAAGAGATTTCATCCTCTCTTTTTTTCAAATAATCCTTTACATTTGTGGGGTTTTCCTTTCGTGTTAATGTTAGAGATAATAATGCTGCCTCTTCTAAAGACTCAGACCAGAAAAGATTAGAAGGAAGATCTGGTGGAATCGTATCTCCCAAAAAACAAACAACTACAGGTTTTTTTACTTTTCCTGCCTGTTCAAAAATCATGGAAGATACTTCTGGGTCGGGAGGTTTAGATATAAGCATAACAACTTCTGTATTATTATCAGAGGAAAGGAATTGGAGACCCATGAGAGTAGTAATGCCACCTACCTTAATATTTAAATCTCTACCACCCGTACCAATAGCGTGAGAAATCCCACCACTATAATCAGAGATGATGGAAGATACTTCCTGAATTCCTGTACCAGCTGCAGCTACTATTCCTATAGAACCTTTCCTTATCTTATTTGAAAATGCTATGCCAACCCCTCCTATAATGGCAGTACCAGCATCTGGACCCATTAAAAAGAGTCTTCTATCAAAAGCCATTTTTTTTAATTTAGCTTCTTCATCCAGAGGAACATGATCTGAGAAAAGAAATACATTTAATCCTTTTTCAAGTAATTCATGAGTAACCTCGTAAGCAAAACGCCCTGATACCGAAACAATAGCCAGATTTAAGTCTGGTATAGCCTTCAAAGCCGAACTTATACTCCTTGGCTTGTGTATACTTTCTTCTTCTCTTGATTTTTTTCTTATTAAGAGTGAACACCCTTCATTAAGTGCTTTGGAAGTTGATTCTTTATCTTCTCCTTTTACTACCAGTATTAAATCCGAAGGTTTAGCCTTTTTGAATTCTTCAAGGAACATACCTGCTTCCTCTAAGAGTTTTACATTACTTTCTGTACCCATATACAGAGCAGCTTCTATTACTCCAGGCATGGAAGATACCTGCTTGGATATAAGCATTAAAGTAGCGGAATCAAAGTAACTACCCTGTTTAATTATTCCTTCTACCCACATAATTCCTCACAAAGCATAAGCTAAAATAAAATCCTGTTAGAAAGTCAGCACCAGACGAGTGACCTATTTTTATAACCTGGAGAATACTTGTCTCCAGAGTAGTTATATCATATGTAAATAAATTATTCACCATAACTCTGACAAATCTTCCAGCTAATCCAGCATAGGCTTCTTCAAGGAAATGGTAACTAATTTTATTAGTCAGATTTTTAGCTAACGTAAGGATAGTTTGGCTTAAAGAAGAAAATTCATAAAAAAATATATTAAAAGAAAGGCTAAAGATACGAAGTCCCAGGATAAAACCTGACAGAAAATCATCACCTGATGGAGTTAAGCCTTCTCCTAACCCCAGTAGCAAAGTTACTCCAGTTTTCTGTTGCTTTTTATCTAATTTAAAGAGGTGAACTAACCCAGATGATGCTTTTTTTAGTATATGAGAATTCTCTTCTTTTAGAAGTAGCGGTGTCAGGCCTCCAGGATAAGCATCTCTAAGAAGAATAAGCCTTATAAGTTCAAGGCCCTTTTCAAGATCTGAAAGAGGTTTTTCTTGAATATCAACTCTTGGATTATAAAAGGAATAATTACTACATTCCAACTTTTCATAATTGGTAATCAAAAAACCATTCTCTCTGATGAAATGATCGCCAACCTTGTAATTTAAAAATGGTTTATCTTGAATTTCGCAGTTCAAAAGAAAACTTCGAGCACCGTCAGAGTAGTTTCTAGCTCTCACTTCCACTAATTTCTCATCCGAAGTCTCCAGATATAAAACACCTGGAAATACACTGTAAACAGTTGAGTAACCACCAACAGGTAAAAGATCTAGTGCTTCCCGGCTAACTGATACTACTCTTTTCAGACTCACTCAGGGTTCCTTCTTTTATATGTAGGGAAAGGACTTTTCGCTGACTTAAGGATAAGTTTTCCATAAGCATCCAGATTACGGTCTTCAAGATGATTATAAACCATCGGTGCCTTAGAACCATATGAAACATATCTCAAAGGATCAGGATCCAGTTCACAAGCAATGACATCCTCCCCTCCTCTTGCTTGAGCTAACTTTTGAGCAATAGGGTTTACTATCATGCTGTGTCCGTAGTGATAATTACCTGAAGCATCAAGGCCTACTGCGTTTGTGGCTAATAAATATATGTGATTATCAAATGCCCTTGCTCTATTTGTAAGATCCCATATTTCAAAGCTTCTTAGAAATGCTGAGGGTCTTACTATTATTTCTGCTCCTTGCAAAGCCATAATTCTTGCAAGTTCTGGGAAATCACCATCATAACAAATAATAATACCTATTTTTGCTAAGCGAGTATTAAAAACAGGTACCTGAAAGCCTGCTTTTACATTTTTTTCTGTTGGGAAAGGATGGGTTTTTCTGTAAGTACCAACTATTCTGCCATTATCATCAATTAAAACTGCAGAATTATAAACTTCCTCTTTGTTATGCCCTTTTTCATAAAAAGGAAGGACAATATGCACTCGGAGACTTTTACACATATCACAAATTTCATCAGTTAGATTGCCAGGAATATCAGTAGCTAATTCGTAAAGCTCACTTATTCCAAGATCAGGAGCGAAAGAGGTTACTATAGTCTCAGGAAGTACTATTAAATCTGCATTAAATTCATCCTTCACTTTTCTAACAGAGCTCTTTATTTTGATTATGTTCTCTGTAATCCTAAGAGGCAATGAATTCATCTGTATACAGGCAGCTATAAATCTTTCCATCCTACTACCCCCTTCTCTTTGAGTTCACTTAAGTATTCATCATCAAAACCCAAAAGATTAGATAGAGCTTCACGAGTATGCTGACCAAGATAAGGAGCTGGCATCCGGGGACCAGTCTGAGTTTGAGAAAGCTTGAAGGGAGACCCAACAGTTTTATAAGGTCCCACTAATGAATGTTCCATTTCTACTATCATCTGACGAGAAATCACCTGTTGGTCTTTAACAACTTCCTTTATAGTATTTATAGGACCGTACGGTATACCATTTTTCTCAAAAATGTTACTCCATTCCTTATATGTCTTTTTCTGGAAAACCTTCTCCAATTCCGGAATTAAAATGTGTTTATTCAATGTACGTTGGTAGTTATTGGAGAATAAAAGGTTCTTTGTCAGATCTTCTCTCCCAATTACCTGGCAGAATTCCAGCCAGAGTTTTTCGCTCCCAAGAGGAAGTATTATGTAATTGTCTTTTGTCTTAAAGGCTTGAAAAGGGGTTATAGAAGGATGAGAGGTTCCTAAAGGTTCTGGTACTACACCTTCAATATAATATCTGGTTATAGCATTCTCTAAAAGATACACCATTCCATCCAGCATGCCATAATCTAACCTTTGTCCCAAACCTGTTTTTTCTTTATAATAAAGTGCGCCCAGGATTCCTATGGCTGCATGGTGACCTGCGATTAAATCACCAATGGAGATACCTACCCTTACTGGTTGACCGTTAGGTTCTCCTGTAATACTCATTAAACCACTTGTTCCTTGTACAACCATGTCATATGAAGGTTTATCCTTATAGGGTCCCGTATGACCAAAACCTGAAATAGAAGCATAAATAATCCTGGGATTTTCCTTTCTTATTTCCTCATAGCCAAGACCTAATTTTTCTAAAGTGCCAGGACGGAAGTTCTCAACAATCACATCAGATATACGGCTTAATCTCTTTACTATATTAACTCCTATAACTGTTTTAATGTTTACTACAACACTTTTTTTATTACGATTAATGCTCATAAAATAAGCACTTTCATCTTTAATAAAAGGACCGTAGGTGCGAGCACCATCTCCTCCTGGTGGTTCAATCTTAATAACTTCTGCTCCCATATCACCGAGAATCATCGTACAGAATGGACCTGCCAGGATATGACTTAAATCAAGTATTCTCAAGCCATACAGGGTTCCAGTCATTAATTACCTCCATTCAAAATAATTATATAATAACAAAGGTTGATATAAATAAATCGTTAAAATCGTTAAATTAGAAAGTAAGAATATACTCATACTATCATAAAATAATAATCAACTATTATTTTTATTGGAATATTCAAAGTTATTTTAACAGGATATAAAAAATCTTCTAACGATGTTCCCACTATTTACCTTTCAACAAGATAATAATATGCTAAAATTCATTTGAGTAAATCATAAACAAGGAAGGTATATCCAGTGAGAAAACTTAAATTCTTTGAAGTAACTTGTAGGAGCAACCCGAAAGACTTTGATTTCAAAACAACAAAAGAAGTCAGTCCTCTTGAAGGAACAATTGGACAGGATAGAGCTCTTAATTCTATAGAAATCGCCCTTAACATGAAAACTAAAGGGTTTAACATTTACTTAGCTGGGCCAAGAGGGATTGGTAAGACTTTTACTATAAAAGCATTTCTTTCTGAAAAAGCAGCAAAAGAGACAATTCCTGAAGATATTATTTATGTTTATAACTTCAAAAAAACTGATAGCCCAAGACCTATTATACTTAAAACGGGTAAGGGAAAAGTCCTAGCTAAAGCTATGGAAAGTTTCTCAAAAGAGTTGAAAGACAAAATGCCTCAGTTGTTTGAAGGCGAGGAATACGACCGTAAACGACTTGAAATTATTTCTAAAGCCCAGAAAGAAAAAGATGAAACCCTCCACCAAGCACAAAATATAGCTCGAACAGAGGGATTCTTACTCCAAATGAATCAACAGGGTGTATTCATCGTTCCAACTAAAAACGGAACACCACTTTCTGCAGATATTTTTCAGTCTCTTCCAGATGATGAAAAAAAAGTCTGGGAAGATAAATACAAAATAATTAACGAAGAGGTAGGTAAAGTTATAAGAACTATCAAGAAAATAGATAAAGAACTTTCTGAAAAACTCCAGCAACTGGATGCAGATGTTCTAAAAATTACTCTTAACCATCTCCTTTTAGAAATTAGAACAGAATTCTCCTCAGAAAAAGATGTCCTTGCTTACTTACTTGAAGTAGAAGAAAATATATTAAACAATATAATTGAATTAAAAACCCAGAAAGATACAACAATACCCTCTCCTACATCATTTCTTTTACCTGCAACTGACCCTTATTCCCGTTACCAGATTAATTTAGTAGTAGACAATTCATACTCCCAGGGAGCCCCGGTAATTTTCGAAAACAATCCTACATATTACAATTTAATTGGAAGAATTGAGTTCAAATCAAATTTTGGTGTGGCAACTACAAGCTTTGACCTCATTAAAGCAGGCTCTTTATTAAAAGCCAATGGTGGATACCTGGTAATCCAGGCTTCAGATGTCTTGAGAAATCCTTTCTCATGGGAAGCTCTTAAAAAATCTTTGAATAACGAAGAGTTAATAATTGAAAATATTGGAGAACAGTTAAGGATAGACCCTGTAGTTACTCTCAAACCTGAACCTATTCCCTTAAAGGTAGAAGTAATATTAATGGGAAGTCTACAGCTATATTATTTACTCTATTATTATGATGAAGACTTCAAGAAGCTCTTCAAGATAAGAGCTGATTTTGACACTGAGATGGTAAGAAATACAGAACATATAAAAAAGTACGCTTCCTTTATAAGAGCAAGGGTTGACGAAGAGAATTTAAATCATTTTGATAAAAATGCCGTAGCTGTTATAGTTGATTATGGTTCTCGTCTTGCAGAAAATCAGGAAAAGCTTTCAACAAAATTCAGTGAAATAGCAGATATCATATCCGAAGCTAATTATTGGGCTTCCAGGGAAGGTAGTAAAATCATAAAAAAACAACATGTTGAGAAAGCAATGGAGGAAAAAATATATCGTTCCAACCTCATTGAGATGAAAATCCAGGAATTCATCGAAAATGGTACTATCCTATTGGATACTACAGGAGCAAAAGTTGGACAGGTTAATGGAATTTCTATTTTAACTTTTGGTGACTACTCTTTTGGAAAACCAACACGAATAACTGCATCAGTATCTTTAGGTTCTCGTGGAATAGTTAATATTGAACGAGAAGTAGAAATGAGTGGTAGACTCCACAGTAAAGGTGTCATGATTGTTTCAGGTTATCTAAGGGAACTGTTTGCCAAGGAAAAGCCTTTATCTCTAACTGCTACTCTTGTTTTTGAGCAACTATACGAAGAGATAGAAGGAGATAGCGCCTCCAGTGCTGAACTTTATGCTCTTCTTTCAGCTATATCAGGTATCCCATTAAAGCAAAATTTAGCTGTAACTGGCTCTGTTAACCAAAAAGGAGAGATTCAACCTATAGGTGGAGTAACCAAAAAAATAGAAGGCTTCTTTGATGCTTGTAAAGTTAAAGGTTTAACCGGTGATCAAGGTGTAATCATACCCCATCAGAACATCAAAAACCTGGTCCTAAAAGAAGAAGTTGTCAATCTTATTAAAAAAAGCCAATTTCACATCTATTCGATAAAAAATATTAATGAAGGTATTGAGTTATTAACAGACGTTAGAGCAGGAGAGAAAGATACTAACGGAAACTATCCAGAAGGAACAGTTTACCATTTAATCAATAAAAATCTTACTAAAATGGCAGATCTTCTTAAAGGGCGCGAAGAAAAGGAAAAAACACCCGATAATCAGTAACGCCAGAAAGCACCTATGCCTCCATAAGTCATTAATACCTCTGAAGCTTCTCCTCCCAATATCTCCAGTTTAATTTTGTGTTTTCTAATTAAAAGGGGCAAAAAAGTTTTTATTGACCCCCTTGCAAAAACCTCAGAACCACAAAAAGAACAAGGACCTGATTTATCTTTCTCAAGGTTAAAACATAATTTGCACTCTCGTAAACTAACTTTTATCTGCCTTGAAATAATTACCGTGTCAGCCTTCCCATCTTTTAGTGTTTTTAGAGAAGAATCCAAGCCTACACCGGCTAAATTACCAGTAGCAGATCTTTCTAGAAGTAGTTCCACTATTTTTTTCTCTCTCTCCCTCTCGTACTCCCAGAATACAGCTAATGAAGTATCAAGCACTTCTTTAGGTGGAGCGTAAAGAGGTATTGCTACTCTACCAACAACCATTACCTCTTTATTTTTACTAAGCAGTTTAAGATATCTATCTTGAATAATTTCAGACCCACCAAGAACTATTTCATTTATATTGTAATTTTTCTTTAACTGACTAAAAAATGATGTTGTCTCTTTATAAAATCTCTGAGTATTTGCTTCTACCCTATCAACAAAAGCTTCAACTCTATCTCCACCTCCCATTGCTCCTCTTGTAATACCATCCCTGGGAGAAGAAGGAGGCATCAGACGTTGCTTGCGCCAATCAGTTGTCTCTAAGCCTAAATCAAAAGATTTGATCATTTCAACTCTATTAAGCTGTATTCTAAGGAACTCTACCTTTGTGGCATCCACAAATATCACACCATAAGGACGATATTCTTCCAAAAGCCATATAATCTGACCAATACTGGGTTTCCCAAAAGATACTTCTTTTTCTACACCAACTTGCAAGGTTATTACTTCTTTGAGAACTTCTCCTACAAATATAATAGCTGACTTTTCTTTAAAAAGAGTGCCTTCAACTATTAATTGGGCTTTCTCTTCGACTTTTTCAAAGTAAGGAAGGTCATCTCTGGATATTTTTTTCTTCAAATCCTTTAATGCTCCCTTCAGCCATATTTGTGATGCAGTTCTTCCTCCATCAGATACAGAGGAGTCGGTATTTAGGTAAATAGTTAAAACCTTGTCTTCACTGGAATTTAAGAGTTCCTCTAACTTTGAAGTTTCTATCATGGTCCTCACCTCGCAGTTCTTTTTATTAGCATACCACATTATAAATGTATAATATTTATACTATGAAAACGTTATCAGGTTTTCTTAAAGAGCATTTGCGAGAATTCTTTTTTGGAATTCTTTTTCTAATAGCAGTAGACCTTGTGCAACTCTTAATACCTCAGGTTCTAAGAAGAGCCACAGATGAACTAAGATCAATGTCCATAACCACAGCAACTCTTCTCAGGTATGCCATGTTATTAGCGATTCTGGCAATAGTTATGGTTATTTTACGTTTTGCCTGGAGAAATTTAATTTGGGGTACCTCCAGAAAAATAGAAAAAAAATTGAGAGAGCAATATTTTCAAAAATTACAAACTATGGATATGAAATATTTTAACTATCATAAAATTGGCGACTTGATGGCTTTAGCAACTAATGACATCAATGCTGTCAGGATGAGCCTTGGTGAAGGATTGCTTCTCATCACTGACGCTATTTTTATGATCTCTCTCGGTGCTTATTTTTTGGCAGGAATCAATAGTAAACTATTTATCAGCGTCTTTCTTCCTCTTCCATTAATAACAATAACAGTACTATTTTTTGGGAAGGCAATACACGAACGATTCAAAAGGGCTCAAGAAGGCTTTGCTCAGCTAACTTCAAGGGTGCAAGAATCAATAACAGGTATAAGAGTGGTAAAAGCCTACGGACAAGAAGAAGGAGAAATAGATAATTTCAAAGAAACAGCAGGCGACCTTGTTAATAGAAATATGGAGCTTGCAAGGATTGGAGGCATTTTCACCCCTCTGGTTCAATATCTCTCTTCGCTTTGTTTATTTATAACTTTAATCTATGGAGGAAGATTAACTATCCTCGGAGAGATCACTTTGGGTGATTTTATAGCCTTCCATGCCTATCTTGGTCTTTTAACCTGGCCTATGATGGCTATGGGTTGGGTAGTTAACATCCTGCAAAGAGGAAAAGCTTCTCTTCAAAGACTAAACGAAGTATTTACCGAAATCCCTTATATTAAAGATAAAGAAGATGCAGTAAAAATGATTGGACCAATCAAAGGGGATTTAGAATTTCATAATGTGACTTTTAGATACCCTGAGAGAGACAAACCAGCCTTATTAAATATCTCATTTAAACTAAAGGCAGGCGATATTCTGGGGGTTGTTGGTAAGCTTGGTAGTGGAAAAACCACTCTTTTAAACCTTATTCCTCGACTTTACGATATAGAACAAGGAGAAATCTTTTTAGATGGTATAGAACTAAGAAAAATAGCTTTACAAAGCCTTAGAAAGATAGTAAGTTTTATACCACAAGAAAGCTTCCTCTTCTCAGATAGTATTCGAGAGAATATATGCTTTTCAGATCCTTATGGAAGCAAAGAAAAGGCCATAGAATTAATTAAAACAGTTCATATTTATGAAGAAATCTCAAACATGCCACAGGGTATAGATACAATAGTGGGAGAAAGAGGAATAACCCTCTCAGGTGGACAGAAACAGAGGGTGGCTATTGCCCGAGCTCTTTATAGTGAACCTAAAATATTAATCTTTGACGATGCCTTTTCTTCTCTTGACTACCACACAGAAGAAGAGATTATCAAAGAGATGATTAAGTTAAAATACACTGCCATCATCTCTTCTCACCGATTATCCTGCCTTAAGTATGCCAGGGAAATAATTGTTCTGGATGAAGGTGAAATAATTGAACAAGGAAATCACGAAGAACTAATATCAAATGATGGGTTTTATGCACATCTCTACCGTTTACAGCAACTGGAGTTGGAAGAATCTCCAGAAGAGGTTTGACATGTGTCCTCCTGATGACCTGGAAGTAGAAAGGAAAGCACCCGACTTGCGCTTAATAAAAAACCTTCTTGTATTTGCGCGTCCATATGTAAAAACGATACTTATTGCTTTTATTATTATTGCTCTTACCACAGGCCTGGAGCTTCTTTTACCTTACCTTATAAAGATAGGTATAGATAGGTATATTAATCCACATAAAATTATAGAAAAGGCAAGCTATTATGAAATTAGCTCAGAAATCTTTCAGGAATTATCCAGTAAAGAACCATTTCTATTAATACGAATTGAAGAATCTCTTAAGCATGTAGAAGGAAAAATGTACTTACCTACTGAAGTACTTAACAGCCTGAGTAGTGCTGAGATATCAATATTAAGGCGTACAGACCTTTCCCGCATAAACTTGATAGCCCTGCTATTTTTATTAACTATCTCTTTGAATTTCTTTTTGAACTACGCTCATATAATCATTTTAAATATTGCAAGCCAGAAGATTATTTACGACTTAAGAGTAAAAATATTTACTCATCTACAAGCTCTACCCTTTGCTTTCTTTGATAGAAATCCGGTGGGAAGGTTGGTTACTAGAGTAACCAACGATACAGATGCCATTCAAGAAATGTTCAGCAATGTCATAATAGCCCTTTTAAAAGATTTTCTGCTGGTATTTGGAATTATTATTGTCATGATATCCTTAAATTTAAAATTAGGTATCGTTTCCATTTCATTACTGCCTTTGGTTATTATCCTAACAGTAACATTCCGCTTGAAAGCTCGAGAAATTTATCGTATGGTCAGGACAAGACTTGCCAGAATCAATGCTTATATAGCAGAAAATATCTCAGGGATAAAGATAACCCAACTCTTCCTGCGAGAAAATGAAAACCTTAAAAGATTTAAGGTAATAAATAGTGATTACTACAAAGCTACTATACTCAATCTAAGGCTTAATTCTATCTATAGGCCCTTGATAAATGCTGTTAGCTCTCTAACCTTAGCTTTATTGATATATTATGGCGGAGGAGAAATAATAAAGGAAAAAGTAGAATTTGGTCTTCTCTTTGTCTTCATTTCCTATATTCAGACCCTTTTCAGACCTATCCAGGATATGGCAGAAAAATATGATTTACTTCAAGGTGCTATGGCTTCTTCGGAGAGAGTTTTTGCTCTCCTTGGAGAATCTATTCCAATAACTGATATAAAAAATCCAATTTCTCTAAAGGAAGCTGTTGGTTCTATTGAAATAAAAGATGTTTGGTT
This sequence comes from Coprothermobacterota bacterium, assembly GCA_037440465.1. Lineage (GTDB taxonomy): Bacteria > Coprothermobacterota > HKB111 > HKB111 > HKB111 > JBBIUB01. The sequence goes on from JBBIUB010000002.1 coordinate 57,519, forward strand.
CGCTTATGAAAAAGAAGATTGGGTTCTAAAAGGTGTCTCATTCAATGTACGACCTGGGGAAAGCGTAGGAATAGTTGGAATGACAGGAGCTGGAAAAACATCAATAATCAATCTTCTATGTCGGTTTTACGAGCCACAGAAGGGTGAGATATTAATTGATGGCATTGACATCAAAAAGATTGCTCTAAAAGATCTAAGACACAACATCGCTGTGATACTACAGGATGTATTTTTATTTGCTACTGATATAAAAGGAAACATACGTCTTAACAACAGGGATATTTCTGATGAAGAGGTCATGGAAGCAGCTTCCAGGGTACAAGCTCACAAATTTATTGAAGACTTACCTAACGGTTATAGCGAAAAAGTAGAAGAGGGAGGTTCAACTCTCTCCGCAGGTCAGAGACAGTTAATCTCCTTTGCAAGAGCCCTGGTTTTTAATCCTCGAGTCTTAATTTTAGACGAAGCTACATCTAATATAGATTCGGCCACTGAAGTACTTATCACCGAAGCTCTAAAGGTCCTTATAAAAGGAAGAACCAGTATTATCATTGCACATCGTCTCTCAACCCTTGAAAATGTAGATAGAATAATAATCCTTAGTAAAGGTAAAATAGTGGAAACCGGAACACATAGAGAACTAATGGCTGCAAAAGGTCTATACTATCATCTTTATACCGTTCAAAAGATGCAGGTGGTATAAAAGTGAACTTTATTACAAAAATCCTTTTAAAAGGCCGTTCAATTAAAAATCCAGAAAGCAAGTCTATACTTGGCTACTGGGAAGCAGGAATAAGTATAGTACTTAACCTGATTATTTCCTTCGTTAAGTTCTACCTTGGTTTTTTAACAGGAAGTATTGCCTTAAAAGGAGATGCTCTCCACACTCTCTCAGATACCCTTACTTCGTTAGTGGTTTTAGTTGGTATAAAATTATCCTCTATACCTCCTGATAAGGAACATCCTCACGGTCATGGCCGCATGGAATGGCTCTCCAGTTTAGCTATCGCTCTTCTTCTTGTTGTAACCGGAACAAGTTTATTCTTGACTTCCTATAAAAGAATCAGCTCACCATCAATACAAGAAATTCCGGGAACTATATTTATATTTATCCTTCTATTCTTTTCTCTTCTAAAAGAGCTCCTGTTCCGCTTATCCTTTTTCTGGGGAAAAAACGCAGAAATCAGCTCTCTTATAGGTGATGCTTACCACCATAGAACCGATGCATTTGCTTCTCTTTTGGTAATTACAGGCCTTTTACTTCAGAGGTTCAATTTCATTTTCTTAGATGGTGTCCTTGGTATAATAATATCCTTTTTCATAATAAAGGTTGGTTTTGATATAGTCCTATCTTCAACAAGCCTTCTTTTAGGGAAGAAAGGTAATGCTACAGACTTAGAAATAATTGAAGAGTTGGTTTTCGAAATCAACGGTGTAAAAGAAGTTCATAAGATAGAAATACACGATTTTGGTAATTTCAAAGATATTTCCCTCCATATACTCTTGAATGGCAAAATTCCCCTTGACGAAGCTCACAATATTGCCCAAGAAGTTGAAGATAAGATCAAAAAGGTGTTTTTCCTTTCCCATATAACTGTCCACACAGAACCTTACAATTTAAAACAGGATTCAAGGAGTCAAGGGGTCGGGGGGTCGAGCGAAAACCACAACATTTTATTGGACTAAGTCTTATAATATTAAAAACTCGCCTTGGAGGTATTTAAAATGAAATTCTATATATCTATTGATTGGGAAGGCATTTCAGGAGTTGTATCCTGGGAACAGCAGGATGATATAAAATCCCCATCCTACTTAGAAACAAGGAAGAGGATGACCCGAGAAGCTAATGCTGTTATTGAAGGCCTTTTTGAAGGAGGAGCTTCTTATGTTTTAATAAACGATTCTCATGGCTATATGACAAATATTCTCATAGATGAATTAGATCCAAGAGCTGAGCTAATTATGGGCTCTCCAAAACCGTACTCCATGGTAGAAGGTTTGAACTCGGAATTTGATGGAGCAATCCTGTTGGGTTACCACCCGCGAGCAGGAACAGAAAAAGGTATCTTAGACCATACTTATTCTAGTGCAAGTATATATGAACTGAGAGTCAATGGTGAACCATTTTCGGAAGGAGACTTGAATGGATGTTATGCAGGTTCTCTGGGAGTTCCCATAGTATTAGTCTCTGGCGATAGGGCTGCAGTTAATGACCTCCAAAAAAGGTTTAAAGGAGCTTTAGGAGTGATAACAAAAGTTGCTGTTAGCAGAAGTGCTGCTCGTTTAATACATCCACAAAAAGCTTATGAAGAGTTAAAGAACAAAGCCAGACAAGTAGTAAGCTTAACACCCACAATTTTACCAGTAACACCTAAACATCCAATAACCTTAGAGATAGATTTTGTTAACTCCCAAAAAGCTGAAAGTGCCACAATTCTTCCTGAATCAGAAAGAATGGGTCCAAGGACTGTTAAGATAACTGCCCCTGATATGGTAACAGCTTACCGTAGATTTCTCGTTCTCCTCAGGTTATAACAAGTGTAAGTTAGTGAGAGATAATTATGGCTATTTTCGAATTTGACAAGGTTTTCAATCCTGAAGATTATTTTTATATCTATTCTCCAATGATCACCATTGAGAGGAGCTTGCTACAGGCTGATTTCATCATTCAAGCTCTTGAACTCGTAAAAGGAGTAAAAGTACTGGACCTTTGTTGTGGCCATGGACGTATAAGCAATCTTTTAGCTGAAAGAGGTTATGCCATTGTGGGGTTAGATGCCTCAAATAGCTTCCTCAAGATTGCCAGAGAAGAGGCTAAGAAACTCAGATTAAAGATAACTTATCTACAAGGAGATATGAGGAAAATCCCCTTCAAAGAAGAATTTGACGCAATCATAAATATCTTTACTAGCTTCGGTTATTTCTCCGATGAAGAGAACTCCAAGGTTCTAAAAGGGGTAAGCAAAGCACTGAAACCTGAAGGTAAATTTCTAATTGATGTAGTGAACAGAGATTGGGTGCTTAAAAATTTTCTACCTTACATAGCATCACCACGGGGAGAGGATTATGTGGTAGAAATAAACACTTTTGATGCCCTCACCTCCATTAATCTGACGGAAAGGATATTGTTTAAGGAAGGTAAGGTCAAAAAAACAAAATTCTTCGTCAGAATGTATACTTATACAGAATTAAAATATCTCCTGTCCCAGGTAGGCTTAAGGGTTATAGCCTCCTACGGCGGATTTAAAATGGAAGAGCCATTTTCTTTGGACTCCAGAAGGATGATATTAATCTCCCAAAAGGAGTAAAAAATCCTAAGAATTAAAACTGAGGAAGTTTAATTTAATACTGAACCAACAAGTTCCTTAAGCTTATGAATACTATCCTTAAGTTCTTTTAATGGATCTTTAAAAGAAAAAATCTCTAATATAGCAGTGCCTTTAAACCCTTTAAGGAAATCTCTGTATTCTTCATAAGGGATAGAACCCTGCCCTACTGGTAGATGTTCATCAGCAAAACCATGGTTATCATGAAGATGGAGGTGAACTATGTCATCTTTTAAAATATCAAGACTTTCCTTAATATCTTTTGCTATATATCCATGTCCAAAATCAAAGGTAACTTTTAAATTAGAATCATAAGTAGAAAGTAGTTTTTTCATCTTATCGGGTTTGTTCACCACCCAGGTATTCTCTACACCCAGATTCTCCACAGCCAGAATAATCCTATATTTTGAGCTAACTTCATTAAGTTCCGAAAGTAACTTTTCCATTCTTTCTCGTGCAGCATTTAATATTGGCCCATAAGAAATGGGTGCAGAGGCGGGGTGAAATACAGCTACTTTTGCGCCTACCTCTGAAGCAAATTCGAGGGCTATTAAATTTTCTTCCCGTGTTAACTTATAAATTCCATCATTTAAACTTCCGGTGTTGAGGTCTAATGCTGGAAGATGAATAGATAAATCCACTCCTTCTTGATCTTTAACTATACGAATATCTCTGGCTTTTTCTTTGAAGGGAGTATCTCCAAAAAAGAGAAAATCACCAAAAATCTCCACTAATCCAACGCCCAGTTTCCTGGCTTCTCGGATAGCTTCTGTAACCTTAAGATGTCCTGTAGCAAGTGCAGAAACTCCTAACTTCATTGAAATATCCTCCTTTTTAGTGTGGGTTTTATCCTGAATCTGGTGCCGGGGGTGGGAATCGAACCCACACGAGGTTTACCCTCAGCGGATTTTAAGTCCGCTGCGTCTGCCTAATTCCGCCACCCCGGCTATTGGTGGAGGCGAGGGCCGGATTTGAACCGGCGAATAGCGATTTTGCAGACCGCCGCCTTAGCCACTTGGCTACCTCGCCTTCTTCCTTATAATTATATACTAAAACTCCAAAATCACTGACAATTTTTCAGGTGTAAGCGTCCATAACCTAATGGACTTTTGAGCATCTTGAATAAAGGTATCTATATAATACCTTAAGGGAGATAAACCAGCAAGGGATTTATGGGGCTTTTTGGTGTTGTACCAGATAAGATACTCCAGCAAGCCTTTGTTGAATTCTTCGGTATCATAGAGCTCATTTAAGTGTTAGTTAACCTACTGTTCCTGTAAGGTTCTGTGGAATCTTTTAATATGAGCGTTACTCTGGGGATGTCTGGGGTAATTATGGAAGTGTAGGAACTCCATGATACAGAGTCTCTCCAATACAACCTGTCTTTGAGGATTCTCTTCATTGTTCAGGAGCTTCTTGAGCTTCCTTAAGTTACTGTATAAAAGGAGAGACGAGAGATTGGTATTCCAATATGTTTCAAAACTTCTGCAGGAAGTGGGTCATTTCAGCATTATGGTTGGTTCAAGGTCTAAAAAGAATAGATCCTGAAATAAATTCAGGATGACAACAATAAAATATATTCCGCTTATCATCATTTCTTAAAAGGCAGAGAAAGTGTGGGAGTGTAATTATGTGTATTATTAAATAGTTGAGGTTAGCCCGTAGGTTGATAATTAAATTACCTTAAACTTCAGAAAAATGGTAAAAAAGGGAGGAAAAGGATGGTTGCGTTAGAAATTTTTTTAAATACCACCACCCGTACCGAGGCAGTGGACATAACCCCCAGAATAGAGGCGATACTGGAGCGTGAAATGGTAAAGGAGGGTCTATGTTTCATATATGTCCCCCACACTACTGCTGCAATCACTATAAACGAAAATGCTGATCCCTCGGTGATGAAAGACTTCATGCAGAAAATGGAAGAGTTGGTACCATGGACAGCTAAATATTCACATACTGAAAGTAACTCTGCGGCTCATATCAAAGCCATTCTTTGTGGTAGTAGTGTTACGGTGGTAATAAAGGGTGGAGAGCTCTTGTTGGGTCGGTGGCAGGGTGTATTCTTTATGGAATTTGATGGACCAAGAAAACGAAAAGTATATATAAAAATAATAAAGGGATAACCCTTTAATTTTTATTAGGGGTTTAAAATTGGAGCGGGAAACGGGATTCGAACCCGCGACCCTCAGCTTGGGAAGCTGATGCTCTACCGCTAAGCTACTCCCGCACAATAGATGGTGCCGAGGGACGGAATTGAACCGCCGACGCAGGGATTTTCAGTCCCTCGCTCTACCGACTGAGCTACCTCGGCAACATTAGTTATTATAACATCTCATAACAATATTTCAAGCACGATGTTAAATTATAAAAATTGATGGATAATTGATGCTACTATTTATCTATAATTTTATAAACTATATCCTCCTCCATCACTCTTTCTTCCACTTTAAGACCAAAAGAATCACCAACTTTAACTTCATCAATGTTTTTATGCTCTATTTGCATAGAAGTAATAACCTGAGTAAGATCTGTTCTTCTGCCTTCTATCCGAATAGTATCACCTAACTTTAATGGAACATACAATACATCTACTACAGCTACCCCAATCCGGTTGAAATAATGTTTAACCTTGCCAGCTTTTACCTCCATAATATTACCTCCCTCTACGCTCTTCTAAAAAAGAGTTAAAATAGCTTTCTTACCATCATGCAGATAGCAGGATGGTATGTTTGAAGAATTTCTCCGCCCTTCCCATTAACTTTCTCGCATTTTTTTAGACTTGACTCCCAGGTTTTTAATAACTCTTTTACCTCTAAACCTTTTTCTGCCACTTCCCTCATACCTGAGCTCCATTGCAACTCATAAGGAAGCTCAATGACTAACCTTAAATCACCATGACCTGTTATCTCTATATCTATTAAATTATCAAACTCCTTCCTAAGAGCTTCTGTTAGTATAACTGCAAGGTTTTTTGGTATTTGCTGATATAATTTATCTTGATACATACCAGCTCTATTCTCTCTTTTAGACCGCTTCAGGAGCGTAACTCTATCTATAATTCCTTCTTCAATTGTAGGGTCATAACCATTTTCTTCTATCTCGTAAGAAATTCCCAGGATATCAACAGTTTTCATAAACCCTCCTTATTTTATTATATATTCCAACTAGGTCATCCCTCGTTGGTTTCATTGGAGCTTACCTCATAAATCTTTCATTATTAACAACTTCTTCTACAAATTCCCCACTTGTCACTACTAAGGTTGCTTTCGACTTCTCTTAAATCGAAGGAAACACCGAAAGTTTCATTTAACACCAGAAGCCCAGTAGCAAGATCCTTAAACCCTAATAATTTCTGGGCTTTAAGTTATTTATCTTTAATAAAGTTACCTTTATTAACTGCAACTTCAAAATTATTTTTTAAAATACCTGAGTCCTTCAAGTGCATCTATATCACTTATGGGAGTAACATCGTTAGAAAAATAGCCTTCAAGTAGGTGTGATAGTGTATCTATTCCCGTGTTAATTATAATATTATCAGGAAGATTCATTGAAAGCTCAGGGTCAATAAGAGAGACTACTGGTAATATTTTTGCAGATACTTTGGATACCTTTTTTATTTTCTACACCTTCTTTGATGTTCTTCAGGCTGGGGTTAGGTTCAGCCATCTTCTTCCTCCTAATAGATTAATCTTTTATTAAATTATATAACATTATGCCTATGATATAATTTCCCCATGATTGAAATATTTAATCTAAAAAATACTTCGTTAGATAATGCTATTGATTCTATCCTAAGCCCTATATATTCGAAAGTAAGAGGAGTAGAGGTTCTTTTAAAACCAAATATATTGGGTGCTTATCCGCCAGAAAAGGCTGTAACAACTCATCCCGACCTTATAAGAACTTTATATAGAAAGCTTAAAGATATGGGTGCTAAACCAATTGTAGGAGATTCTCCAGGGGGAACAGTAACTGACCCCAACATGGCAGCAAAGATATCAGGAATATATGATGCATGTGAAGGCAATTTCATTAATCTAACTGGTGATATTGTTGAAATAAACCTTCCAAAAAACCCGAAAATTCCTAAAATATGGGTTTCAAGAAAGTACTTAGAATCACCATTCGTAATTAATATTCCTAAGATGAAAACCCATAGCTTAACTATAATAACTGGAGCAATAAAAAACCTTTACGGTATTATTCCAGGTAATTTCAAACTACGCCTTCATTCAGAAGCACCAACACTTGAAGAATTCTCAAGGTTGCTTGCAGACATCTATGAAATAAGACCACCAGATTTAAATATTATGGAAGCCATTCTTGCTATGGAGGGTGAGGGACCAGCTCACGGGCAACCAAAAGAAGTTGGTTTAATTATAAGTTCAGAAAATGCTGTAGAACTTGATGCTATCACTTCACAAATAATGGGAATACCTCCGATTAGAGTTGCCCATCTTAGAATTGCCCATCAAAGAGGATTAGGTGATATTGAACCAGCAAAAATAACTATTTCAGGGACAATATTAAAAATTCCTTCGTTTAAACCCCCATCAGCTCTCAAAAGTTTTTTAGAAAAAACCTTGAATCGTTATGCTCGTATTTTGACTTTAACACCCGAATTAAACTTTGAAAAATGTTCAAAGTGTGGAGATTGTACCCAGAATTGTCCCCGAAACGCGATTGAACTATTGCCTTATCCCAAGATAAATAGTAAGCTTTGTATATCCTGTTTTGTTTGTGCTGAAACCTGTCCTAAGGGTGCTCTAATTATTCCTACAGTAAAGAAAGAAATGTTAAATCGTATAAGAAGGAGGATTTTGAAATAATGAATATATCTCTAATCGTAAATCCAGTGGCTGCAGCTGGAAAAGCTAAGAAAATGGGAAGTCCAGCAGCAAAAATGTTAGAAGAAAAAGGTTGTAATATAGAATATTTAGTAAGCCAATACCCTGGTCACCCAATGAAACTATCTTATGAAGCATTAAACAAAGGAGCTGATATCATTGTTGCTGCTGGAGGGGATGGAACTGTATCAGAAGTTGCAAATTCTCTTGTGGGAACCAAAACTCCTTTAGGAATCCTTCCTTTTGGCAGGGGAAACGATATATCAATGAGCTTAGACATTCCATCTGATCTTGATAAAGCTGTAGATATTATTTTATCAAGAAAAATAAGAACCATAGATGTAGGTAAGGTTAAAGACAGGTACTTCCTGGGGATAGGAGGTGCGGGTTTTGATGGTGAGGTAGTTAATCTGGCTAATCGATATCGTTCGCTTCTCCCCTCGCCTTTCCTGGCTTATATAGTAGGTATGGTAGTAGAGCTTATTATGTTCACTCCCAGAGTTATTACAGTCGATATTGATGGTGACAGGCATGATTTCAAGGCATATATGGTTATGGTTGGAAATGGTCCCCAGTATGGTGGAGGAATGATAGCTTTACCAGGTGCTTCTTTGGTTGATGGAGAACTTGATATATGTATAATAAAAGATATAACAAAATTAGATTTCTTAAAGACCTTCCCCAAGGTATTTAAAGGTAACCATATCTATCACCCAGGGGTTGCTATTTTAAAAGGAAAAAAGATAACCCTTTCCTCTGAATCACAATTATTTACTCATGCAGATGGAGAAATCCTGGGTCATCTTCCATCTACTTTTGAAGTATTACCAGCTAAACTTAATGTAGTTTCACCTTGAATTTATAAAGATATACCAGGTTCTTTATAAACTACTTTTCCCCTGGTTATTGTCATTAATGGATTTAAATGAAGTATATCTTTCTGGGGTATCTTAAAGGGGTCTTCTTCTAAAATCACTAAATCACCAGCTTTGCCTAATTCAAGTGTACCCCCTTTTCTCTCTGAACCAACAGCATACCAACCATTAATAGTAAATATTTTTAATGCTTCTTTAAGTGTGATTCTTTCTTCTTCGTTTGGGTGATTGATGGCTGAAAAAATACCCAGGAAGGGGTCTATGGGGGTGACAAAGGAGTCTGAGCCACCTGCTACCGTTAATCCTTTATCTAAGATTCTTCTAAAAGGATTTGTCAGTTTGTGCCTTTCTCCTAACCTTTTCTGATACATTTTGCCTTCTCCACCCCATAAATATTCAAAAGTAGGTTGCATGCTTAAGGTAACGCCAAGCTTTGCTGCAAGATTAATATGTTCTTCTGTAGGAAGTTCAAAATGCTCAATTCTATGCCTTAAATGGTGATAAGGAAATTTCTTATAAGCTAAAGAGTAGGCTTTAAGCGCCTCGTCAATAGCATGATCACCAATTGCATGTAATGCCATCTGAAGATTCATGCTATGAGCTTCTACAACAAAACCCTGTAATCTTTTTGGATCAAAATACAACACTCCTCTACTATCGGAATCTGAATATGGTTCTTTCAATGCAGCAGTATGAGAACTAAAAGAACCATCTACAAGTAAACATCCTCCTATCCTCCGTAATCCCAGTTCAACTACATGTCTGATATTAGTTGTCTGATAATAGAGAGTAGTTCTTATAGGGAGGTTCTTCTGGATTTTTAAAAAAGCATCTATACTAGCTGGAGGTGAAGTAAAACCCCCCTCTAATGCATGCACAAAAGTAACGCCTTTTTTTAATATGCTTTTGGAAAATTCTTTCAATAGTACTGAAATCTCATTAACAGAATACTCATTATAAAACTTTGAAATTGCCTGGCTGTATTCTTCTCTCATCAATAGGTTGGAATTTGTATGAGAAGTATCTTTACCTATAGTTTTAAGACCTTTAGAGTTTGTAATTGCTGAGTGTCCGTCCCGCCTCGTTATTAAGACAGGTTTCATTGGCGAAGCTTCGTCTATTTCCTCTAAAGTTGGCAATACTTCTCCAAAGCGGGAAGGGTCCATGCCCCATCCAAGAACGACTTTACAATTGCTATCTTTTGCTGTTTCTCTTACCTTTATAAGAATTTCTTGGGGGGAATTAGCAGATAAAAGGCTAATCTCCTGACTTTTGAGGGCACTCATTACAAGATGAACATGAGAATCAACAAACCCAGGAAAAACTACTTTACCCTTTATGTCGATAAAATCCCCGCCCTCTCCAACCAGCTTTGCTGATAGAGAATCTCCTAAAAAAACAATAGTTCCCTTCTCTATTACAATAGCTTGAACCGGCTCATGAGAGCTAATAGGGTATATTACTCCGTTTAATAAAGTAAGCTTTTGCTTATTGTTAAAGCTCACTTATGTTTACTTACCTTTTCCTTTTCTCTTTCCTTCTCTTGAGGACAGATGGGGGATCAAAATATTCGTGCTTCTTTATATCTTTAAAAATCCCTTCCTTTTCACACTGTTTTCTGAACCTTTTAACCAGGTTATCTACACTTTCATTATCTTTTTTAACAACTTCCGGCATTCACCCTGACCTCCCTTCTTTTTGGAGTCTATTTCATTATTTAAAATATTATTTTTTTAAGAAATAAAAAGGGTTGATTAACAGATAGCTCAACAACTTCTGTAGCAACCATTTTTTGCCTTTAAAATATACCATAAAAAAACGGAAAATACAAGTTTATTGTTTAGGAGGTGGTAATTCAAGAAGATAGACCGTCACATATCTTCTACCAAATTTTTTCAATTCAGAGAGAGAGTTAAAGAAGAATAAATCAATTCTATTTCCCTTTATTAATCTCCCCGTATCAGCAGCAATTGCATAACCATAATTTTCAACATAAAGTTTACTACCAAGTGGTATCACCTTTGGGTCAACTGCTACGAGACCATAACGGACTCTTTTCCCTGATGCTGTTATCCAGCTGGGGACATGGCGATCAACAGTAGGTGGTCCATAAGCAGTAGCTAACATATCAAATTCCCGTAAATGTCCACCTCTAAAAACCGCAACACCATCAGCATAAATCTTGGGTTTTGGTGGAGTAATTATTTTCTCTGATATTATCTGTTCTTCTGATAATTTACCTTCAATATATACTTTTCTGATAACCAATTCTTTTACTCCAGCTCGCCCTAAATCCCAAACTACAGTTTTACCTTTTTCTACTTCAGGATTAACAATATATTTATGAGGAATTGAAATTGTTTTTTTAACAGTTACATATTGTTCTTCTACTCTAAAAATAGAAATATTATTTATTTTTGAACTTGAAAGTTTGGTATCAAGACTCGGGGTAACTTTATCTAAAGGTTTGATAACTAACCCCATAGACTCTATGGTATCTTCCACTGTTTTTTCTTGCGTAAAAAAAGACAGTCGCTTTCCATCTACCTGTATATAAACGAATGGAAGTTTATTTTTTGAAGCGAGTATTACCCCACCAAGTTCTTCAATGTTATGACCTGAAAGTCTGTAATTTTCTATAATTTTATCTCTACTACCAACTCTATAGCTCAATACTATTTTCCCAGCATCATCAATACAAGCAAATATAAAAGAGTACCGGGTGTAAAGAAATAACATTAGAACGACAATAGAAAAATAAACAATAGCTAATATGTTTGCTTTCAGGGTTTTCTTATTAAAACCTTCAGCCATGCGATAATTTTAACACCTTTTTAAAACAAAGTCAAGCAGTAAAAAATATTCTGTATATCATATTTATTAAAATTATTGATTATGTTAGAAACATATTTATTAACAACCTTACAAAAAGTTAAGTCAGGACAGTTTTTTATTGAGTTCTGATTTAGGAAAAATTTTTACTGCTTTATACACTTCAGGACACACTTCTAGACAATTTCCACATTTACTGCACTTAGTTTGGTTAATTTCTTTTATTCCTCTATCATTTGTAAAAATAGATTTTGTAGGACATTTGAGAACGCAATGTTCACAACCACGATAACATTTTTCAGGGATTATGTAGTAAAAAATCAGATCTCTGCAAACAAGAGCAGGACACCGTTGTTCAAGGATATGAGCTTCATATTCACTCCTAAAATACTTTAGGGTAGTTAAAACTGGGTTTGGTGCTGTCTTCCCCAGCCCACACAAAGAACCATCTTTTATATCATCTGCAAGAATATTTAAAACATTAAGATCATCAAGGGTAGCTTCGCCTTTAGAAATCCCTTCCAGAATATAATACATCTGGCTAAGTCCAACCCTGCAAAAAGAACATTTGCCACAACTTTCATTCTTCAGAAATTTAAGAAAATATTTAGCTACATCAACCATACAAGTCTCTTCGTCCATTACTATTAGACCACCAGAACCAAGCATAGAACCAAAAACTTGGAGGGAATCAAAATCTACAGGAGTATCAATATATTCAGAAGGTATGCAACCACCTGAAGGACCTCCAATTTGAACACCCTTTAGTCTCTTCCCTTCTCTAACTCCACCACCAAGGTAGTAAACTACTTCTCTAAGGGTCGTTCCCATCTCGACTTCTACAAGCCCTGGGTTAGCAACCTTCCCTGCAAGAGAAAAAACCGCTGTTCCCTTGCTATTCTGAGTCCCCATACTCGAAAACCATTCCGCTCCATTAGAGATTATGGAAGGGATGCATGAAAAAGTTTTAACATTGTTTATTAAAGTTGGTTCACCAAAGAGACCAAATTCTGCAGAACGAGGAGGTTTTACTCTTGGCATAGGTCTTTTTCCTTCAATAGAAGAAATGAGAGCGGATGATTCACCACAAACAAAAGCACCACCACCGGGTATTATTTCTATGTCAAAATCAAAACCACTTTCCAGTATATCTTTTCCCAATAGAACATTGTTTCTTGCCTGTTCAATTGCAACTTTAAAGCGGTGAATTGCCAGGGGGTATTCAAGTCTAATGTAGATGTACCCCTTACTTGCCCTTAAAGCATAAGCAGATATGACCATACCTTCAATAACTTGATGAGGACAACTCTCTAAAACTACTCTGTCCATAAAAGCACCAGGATCACCTTCATCAGCATTACAGATTACATTTCTATTTTTCCCAGGAGCTTTTAGTGAAGCTTCCATCTTTACCCCTGTTGGAAACCCAGCTCCTCCTAACCCTCTAAGATGTGAGTTTTTTATCTCTCTTATTACCTCTTCCTGCCTCATATTAAATGCTTTACTCAAACCTTCGTAGCCACCCAGAGCAATATATGAATAGATACTTTCTGGTTCTATATAACCAGCATATCTTAAGATAATTCTTTTTTCCAAATCAAATCGTTCAAGCTCTGGAATATATGGAGGTGTAGCTACTCCCCCTTCTAAAGTACCCAAAACTAAATCAAAACAGAGATCATCTTCCTGAAGATATTGGCGTACAAGGCGTGGTACATCTTCTTCTGAAATATTTTTATAGACAATAGACGGGTTGTCTCCCTTTGATATAACTACTAATGGCTCAGCATAACATAAACCCAGGCAACCTACCTGAAGAACCTCTGCTTCTATATTACTTTTTTCTAATTCGTCCTTAAAAGTAGCAATAACCTCTCTGGCTCCTACTGCCACGCCACAGGTTGCTGCGCCAACGAGAATCCTGGTGTTTTTATTATTTTTATGAATTAACCATTTTTCCTGAGCCAAGCTCTTAAGTTGAGGATATTTCATCTTTTAAGTTAACAAGTACTTCTTCTACTTTGCCTGGGCTCATACGGGGGTAAAGATCACCCTTAATATCAACTACTGGAGCTTTAGTACAACATCCAAAGCAAGCAGCATGATCCAGACCGAAAACTTTATCTTCAGCAACTTCTCCTGTCTTTATATTTAGCTCTCTTTCAAAAGCTTCTAATATAAGCTGCCCACCAGCTAAATGACAAGCTGTACCCAAACAAACTGTTACAGGGTATAAACCCTGGGGTTTACTCCTGAAACGCTTATAAAAGGTTACAGCTCCGAAAACATCTGAAGCTGCGATACCAAGAAAATCAGCCAGCCTGAGCATATTCTCAGTTGAAATATAGCCCAGGCTGTTCTGAATATCCTGAAGAATAAGGATCAGGTTCTTTCTGTCCTTTTTATATCCTTTAAAAATTTCTTCAAGCAATTATACCCTATCTTCTCCACTTCTCTATCATCCTGGGGAGGAAGGTAGGTATGTCTTCTGCTGCTTTGGGACCAACTATAACTTCCCATCCTGGTAGCTCATCCTCTATTTCACCTTTGATTCTTGCTGCCAACCCAGGAATAATTAGTCTCTTTTTACTTACTTTCTCTTCAATACCACTTTTTTTAATAAATGGACCAATTGTCTCCCCGATGAATTTTCCAGTAGACCAGGCAGCCAATACACAAAGCCCATCAACTCCCTTCACGCATAGATATGCTGGAATCCTACTTCCTTCAACTTCTCCTGCCACTGCAAAGTAAGTTAGTGCAAAGTTTGTCGTAATCAAAACCGGAGAGTTTTCATCAGGAGTACCTATCTCATAAACTTTTTCCTCCACAGCTAGTGGAACTCTTGGATCAGTATAAATGTTCTGCCTTTGAACTAAAAGAGGGTAGAGGGCATCTTGATCAAGGTCTTTAAGAACGATAATTGAGGCATATTTAACTACCAGGGCAGAAGCCAAAAGAGATTCCTCTTCTTTAGACTGTTTAGATAAAGGTAAAAGTGAGATAATTGGGTAACCTAAAGGTCTGAAGGCATATTTAAGAGCTGCTCTTCTGATTAATGTATAATCTTGAATAGCTTCAATAAGGTTCTCGGGTTCTGTATCCAACACCAACTCGGTTATACCAGATTCCTTCAACCTGATTGTTAGAGATATTACTTCATCTAAACCTTTTCCCTTAACAACTACCGGTGTTGGCTTATCTTTTAATCTTGGTAAAGCAACTTCAATATTCTCTTTATTTATGGAATATAAAAGTGGTCTCCAGTTAAATATCAGGTCTCTTGCTTCAAATAAAACTTCTATATCATCACACATAAGAATTAATGGGAAACCTTCTTCAGCTATTCTCTTTACGAGGTTAAGGTATCTTTCCTTGTTACCACTCTCATGTTTTAACATTACAAGATCAGCTCTAAGCTTAAGTCCTACTCGTTCAAACTGGAACTCTTTAAGTTTATTAACTTTGCTATTAACAGAATCATCTGTTTCTTTATCAGAGATTAACACAGCAATTCCTGGTTGACGATAAAAGGTTTTTTCATGTCTGAACATGACTTCTTCCTCGCCTATGCTTAGAACTTGCTCTCCATAGCCAAAAGCAACCAATTTTATAGGAGGAGCAATAACCTCAGCCAGCTCTTCCTTAACTTCAACTGGAAGATAAGGACATTTATCGACAGAAACACCGCCTCCAGCAAGTTTCATGGCAAAAGCAAAACAGGTTGGATAGCCACATTCTTTACAATTTTTTTTCCCCCCATCGGGCAATATTTTTTGAATATCAGAGGCTTTTATAGGCACTACTTTCTCCTTTTTTTAAGCACCAGTTACCAATGGATGGCCAACTTTCTGTAAGAATTCAATTAGCTCATCAACATTAGAAACATCTTCTTCGGTAGCTATTTTTTCATAGAAGTCCTCAGGAATAGCATCCTTAACAGCATCTTTTATTGCTTTGGGTATCCAGACAACTCTCTTAACGCCACCATCTGTTTTTAAGAATTTGGGGGATCTAAGGTATGATATTGCCATACCTACATACCCTTCCTGCTGTCTTCCACCGCTGGCTTCTCCAGCCATGGAAGAGAAAGGATTGCCTATAACTGTTTCACCAGCATAGTCACGATGCACTATTCCAAAACCATCAACTTCAGGAATATAGAAGCATATAGCCTGGAAACAACCGCAAGAAGTATGGGGGTTTTCAAGGGCGCTGTGCAGACAGAACACTGAATTTGTACCAAGTGATTTCTCTGCCACCACCTCATTTACACCACTGTAAATGAACTTTTCGGGATCTAGAAGCTCACCTTTCATGACAGCAAATTGAGGACCTTCAGGGTCTATCTTGTAAGCAGCCTTTCCATCCAGCCAGTTAACAGCACCGCAGAGTGATACCCTCTCCGGTGTTATCACGCACACATGGGTAGGAGCAAAGCTTTGACACAAGGTGCAACCATAAAACTCATCTACTTCTTCTTCTGTCAAACCTTTTACCCTTTCATCTCTTTCTTCATAAACTTTTCTTGCTGGTAGAACAAGTTCTTCAACTTTTACTGGATCTGTTACAAAAGTAATCTGAATCTTCTCAATAAGCGGTAATTCAGCAGTAAAGAGCATAATGAGTATTTGACCTATTTCATTAAATGAGTTAAGGCCTTTTTTGAAACTATCCTTATGCAGCCTCATCCAAATCTCATCTCTTTGAGCTATATGCCAGAAGCCTTCTATGTAATTGCAATACATATGAATTCGTCTTTCAAAAACGGGTTCCATATCCTTTTCAAGCTTCTCTCCAGCAATATCTATCTGTATAAACAATGGATGAGATGACCCTTCTAACAAATCTTTAATATCTGGACCTATAATAACTACGTTCTCATGCTCTATTTCATTAATTCCTCTAACAGTAACCAGCTCACCTTTAAAAGGAATTTTAGGTCCACCAAATTCAACATAAAACTCCTCTTTCCTTATTCTTTCGCCTTCATATTGAGGTCCTACATCTACAGAAAACATCCTTTTTCCTCCCTTTTTTTAATTTTCAGCTACTAAATTTTCAATAATGGTTTTCAACATAACTACCCATTTATCATCCCTTAAATTTGATAGGGAAAAAGTGGCATGGGGATGGAGAAATTTACATAGGGTCATCGTTTTTAAATGAGGCGAAAAGTGTTTTAAGGTAGACAAACCTTGATTTGCCAGGTCAGCTCTAATACCGAGAAAAATGACCAGGTCATGATTTCCTTTCCCTTCAACTCCTTTCCAGGAAGGATCTTTAAGGTGGTTTATTATCTCAACAATATCGTAAGTACTTTGAGGGGTAACTCCTAAATCCACAAGCTTCTTTTTTGTATTAGCAGTGGCGCATATAGGTAACTTCCCAGCTCGGGCTATTTCAACTCCATATTCAATAAGACATCTGTCACCTAGTTCCAGATTTAAACAGAGAGGTCCGAAGACCATTAGAGGGTTGGTTGCTTTTTTAATTAATTCAGCCACCTCCTTCCCATCTTCAATTACTTTGCAGGCTTTTGTTCCTGTAAAAACATTTACATAGTGATAAGGAAAACTCATACAACTTACCTCCTAAATTCTGATATTGCTTCTTCTACCGCCATCTTGGTCATTAGACCAGCACGGTGCATTAAAGTGTCACCTATTTCTTTATCTGTTGTCATAGTAGCCAGGCAGGGATGTTGATGATGTAAAAGACCTGACTGTTCAACCGCATCTTTCTCATGTATTCCTAAAAGATACTGGGCTACAAATCGGGTATTTCCACAAGGCGTTTCCCTGATAATTCCAACCTCACTTACTTTATCATTTTTCAGACTAATCGTCAGTCTTGGACAGCCAAATAACTTACTAAAATCTCTTATATACCGATTACCACTGTCTTTTTCAGTAAGGGTGCAAAAGGTCATGGGATAAACCATTTCAACCCCACTCTGTGCCAATTTATTTTTTATTTGTCTCGCCAATCCAGAAGGAAGATAGGCTTTGTTATCTATTGGAGCAATCACCCCTTTAGCACTTGACATCTTCACGAGTTGAGGTGTCATCTCTACCACAACCGGGTTTTCCTGTAACATCAATAGAAGGTCACAGCATGGAAGCTCGGAAGGCAAAAACTTATCAAGAGAATCGTCTACCATTACTGAAATATTGGGTGGAAATACATAATAATCTACCTTCCAGGAGGGTGGAGAGTGCTTAGAAATATTATCCACAAACCTCCACCCATAATCACCCTGAATAATGAGAAGTAATTTCACTTATTATGTTAACCTACTTAATAACTGCTTCTATCGGAACTTCTGAATCGTAAGTCCCGATAAGAGTGGGCAGAGTCAATACCGGTTTTGGTTCCCACCCAACCTTATTTAAATATTCCATCACTTCCTTCTTAAAGAAAATGGGGATATCTTTATCGTTCCTAACGAAATGTTGAAGGTCATCAGGTAGACCTCCAAGGTAGGTTCTATGGAGGGAAATGTAGTGATAGAGCTTGAGTTGTCTACCCTGGTGAGTATCATTCTTTCTTATACATAGCTTAGCTATTGTAACCACTGCCCTCTCTTTGTTTTCAATAACAATGGTAAGGTGTTCAGGAGACGGTTCCTTTGTATCAAGAAGCTCCTTACTTCTACCATCTATTACTGACCAATCGTCTTCCTCTTTACGTGAAAGGTATATTCTTCTATACTTAGAAGCATGTGGTCCCAGCACTACTGGAACACCCCAGCGATTACAACCTGTTCCGATTGCAGCTGCTTTTTGAGAATAAGCTCCCCAGGCAACACCGCAAGCACCTACCCTATTCAAGATGTAGTCTGCAATTACCTCAAAATTCGCCCTAATAGGAAGTTTAGCAAATATACTGGCAACTTTAATGGCTGCTCCTACAATATGTGCGTTTGATACGCAACTCCCTACATTTAAGACACCACCAGCATCGAAATCAGGAGGATATTTCTCATATAAAGTTTTTCCATCGTTATCTTTCTTAAATCCAACTGCCATAGCAGCGCAACCAGAAAGAACAACTATGAACTTTCTCTTTGCAAATTCCTCAGCAATAAAGGCTATATCTTCAATATCGCCTGGAAGGTTTGAACAACCTACCAACGCTACAATACCCGGTATCGTTCCAAGAACAATAGGTGCACCAACTTTTCTGATTTCTACATCGTGAATAGGTCCTCTACCTGTCCTAACTTTATATTTATCCCATGAAGCTCCTGCTTGCATAGTTTTAATAATAGGAATGCCTCTCGGACAGGCTTCTTCACACTTACCACATCCGATACACTGGTCAAAAAGTTCAGAGAGTAAATCAAAGTTTCCCTTGCCTGTTTCTGCAATGGCTGTTCCAACATCCAGAAGATTAGGACAGACACGGTTACAAATACCACAATTTTTGCACTCTTTAGATAGTTCTTTAGCCTCTTCCTTAGTAAGAATCTCTTTCTTCCTTCTTGGAGCAAGTTCAAGAGCTACCCTAGCAGCAACCTCACCAGCTTTATCAATATCTAAGATTAAAACCTGTTTTCCATCTTCTACTATCATCCTGACAATTTCGTCTATTTCTTTCTTTGATACATCAGGTAATCCATAGCAAATCTTATCAGAGGTTGCTATAAGAGCACTTCCTACCTCTTTAGCAATTTGAGGAATATCGCTTCTGACACACTGCTCATCTGTCATAATAACATCAGATAATCCAGTTTTTAGGAAAAATAATTGCTTAGATAACGGACCAATTATTTTACCTCTTTCAGAGTAACGTGCAATATCATGTGCAGTACAACAAATTCCTGTAATCTCTACCTTATCTTCTAAACCATTTTTTCTTAAATAGTCAATCAGAACTGTTGCACCAGCTGCATTGTGACCTACGCAAGTAATTATTGGCTTAGTTTTATCAACAGCACCCCAACCAAGGTCAACGAGGGGGGTATCAGAAACTGAGGTAGGAAATTTGAAACCAACAATCTGGGCGATATCAGCAGCTTCAAGGGCTATATGGTCTAACATACCTGTATGAAGAGATTTAGACTCAAAATCTAAAGCACTACCTTCCTGACCCATGTGAGTAGCTGAAACAGCATGAACAAGGCCTTTCTCAACATATGAAATTGCTTCTTTCAAATCTCCAAGTGTCTCAACTTTTAAGCCCATAACAGTTCTAATTATGGGGGCTTCAACATTTACTAAAGAACCAAGATCTATCTTATAGTCCTCACCATATTTATCTATTAGATAGTCTATAAGATGTCTTCCATGAGCAGCATGAGCTGCACATCCCATAATACAGGACATCAAAACAAACCTAGCTTGTTGAGCAGCAATATCTATGCCACAAGCTCCCTTCTTCTTCCCAGTAAGATCGCATTTACCAAATGTACAGAAACAGCAAAGATCACAGAACGGTGCATAGAAAGGTTTGTAGGTTTGAAGGAGTCGGAAGTCCCATCCCCTAAGATCTGTGATGCTGGGCATAGGGGTATAACCAACTGGTTCCCAAGTATCTTCAGACCTGATAATTTCATTTACTTCAACTTTGTCCCTGGTTTTTTTACTCATTTTTCCTCCCTTACTTTTAACCTAATTGAATTCTTTACAGTAAATAAGACACTTTATTTAAACAGGGTTAAACAACAGTAAATAATTTTTATAAACACTCCAATAATTTAACACTTCTTAAACAGAGTGTCAAGGTATTGTAAGCTTGACATTACTTTGTGAAGGTGATAAAATTTTTATCAGACTGGGAAAGTAGAAGCTAATAAAGCCTGGTGCTTCTCACCCCGAAGGCTCAGCCTAAAAGGGTAACAGGGATAACCACCGCTTTTTCTTTCCCTAATACTTATTGGAGGTGAGATTCATCTCAAAAGAAGCTGAATTTAACGAAAGCATTAAAGCACAAATTATTAGGGTGATAGACGAGGATGGTAATCAAGTTGGTGTCCTCCCTACCAAAGAAGCCGTAGAAATTGCAAGACAGAAAGGCTTAGATTTGGTAGTCGTTTCACCTGCAAGTAATCCACCAGTTTGTAAGTTTTTGAATTACGGTCAGTACAGATACGAAATTCAAAAAAGGGATAAAGAAGCAAAGAAAAAGCAGAAAATAATGGAATTAAAAGAAATGCGTTTCAAGAGCTTCCATATTAATAATCATGATCTTGAAGTGAAATTAAGGCATATAAGTGGGTTCTTGAAAGAAGGAGACAAAGTAAAAATATCTCTTTTTTTAAGAGGAAGAGCTAATGTACATAGTGATATTGGCATAACCCTTCTTAATAACATGGCCGATTCGTTAAGTGAAGTAGGACTTGTAGAAAGACCACCACAACCGGAAGGTCGAAGGTTAATAATGGTTTTAAGCCCAAAACCACAAAAAGGAGTTAAACAACGTGAAAACCAAGACGAGAAAGAGCGCTCTAAAAAGGTTTAAACTTACAGGTACTGGCAAGCTTCTGCGTAAAAGGCAGGGTGGAGCTCATTTATTAAGGAAAAAGTCTAAATCTCAAAGAACAAGACTTACTTCAAAAGGGGTAGTAGACCCCACCTATAAAGAACATATAAAGAAACTTTTGCCTAACCTTTAATTAGTTAGTTACCGTTACCACCAGGAGGTGTAAAAATGAGAGTTAAAGGCGGTTTTACAACGCGTCGCCGTCATAAAAAGATTTTAAAATTAACCAAGGGATACCAACATGGACTGCGTAAACGTTTTCGTATAGCCAAAGAAGCTGTTTTGAAAGCCCTAAGGTATGCGTACTTTCACCGCAGGGAAAGGAAAAGAGACTTCAGGTCACTCTGGATAACAAGGATAAATGCTGCGGTGAGAGAACAAGGATTATCTTATAGTCAGTTCATCAATGGTTTAAAGAAAAATAATGTAGTTATCAATAGAAAAATATTAGCTGACTTAGCCATAACTGATAAAGAAGCTTTTAATAATCTTATTGAACAATCCAGAAACGCATTAAACATAGGATAATCCTTTGCAAAACATAGAAGTTCTACAGGAGAGAATTAAGAACATATCTACCCTGGAAGAGCTGGAGGAGCTTAGAGTTCATCTACTTGGACGACAGGGCGAGATAACGATTCTTCTCAAGAACCTAAATGTTTTACCAGTTGAAGAAAGGCGTAAAAGAGGAAATGAATTAAACAATTTTAAAAATGAAATTGAGGACTTTTTAAACAATAGAAAGACAGAAATAGAGGAAGGTGTTTTAAACTCAAAACTTAAAAATGAGGCCATAGATATCTTCCTCCCTCCTTTTTCTCTTCCAATGGGGAGGCTTCACATCTTATCCATAGTTTATAAAAAAGTTGAAGAAGTACTTGGAAGTTTGGGGTATGAGGTAGTTGAAGGCCCTGAGATTGAATCAGACTATTATAATTTTGAAGCATTAAACATGCCAGTTCACCATCCAGCAAGAGATATGTGGGATACTTTCTATTTTGAAAATGGCTTGCTGTTAAGGACCCATACCTCACCTGTACAAATAAGGACAATGCAAAGTAGACAACCACCTATAAAAATAATAGCACCCGGGAAATGTTACCGTAGAGATAACCCCGATGCCTCCCACTCCCCGGGTTTTCACCAATTAGAGGGACTATATATTGATGAAGGCGTTAGTCTCTCACACCTAAAAGGTACACTTGAATTCTTCGCGCGTGCTATGTTTGGACCTTATCAAGAAGTCAAGCTCATAACTTCATACTATCCCTTCGTTGAACCTGGCTTAGAAGTCTCTTTAAAATGTGTAATCTGCAAAGGAAAAGGCTGTATCACATGTAAATACTCTGGTTGGCTTGAGATTTTGGGAGCAGGCATGGTTCATCCAGATGTTCTATCAAGACAGGAAATTTACCCAGACAAGTACTCAGGTTTTGCTTTTGGTATTGGTATAGACAGGGTAGCAATGTTAATGTATGGCATAAAAGACATCAGATCATTTCTGGAGAATGACCTTAGATTTTTAAACCAATTTAAAGCAATCCTGGAGGAAACCTAAATGAGATTCCCTCTTAGCTGGCTAAGGGATTATATTCCTGATTTTGAACCTAATCCAGTTAACAGAGAAAAATTAGAACTTGCTGGCTTAGAAATAGAAGAAGAAATATTATTAGGTATATCTTTTAAGGGTATATCCATAGGTGAAATTCTGGAAATTCAACCACATCCTCACAAAGAACATCTTCTATTAACAAAGATTAGGGTTGATGGTGATGAATCTGCAACTAAACAGATTGTCTGTGGAGCTCATAATATCAAAGTTGGAAATTATATCCCCGTAGCCTTCCCCGGTTCTATTGTAGAAGGAGAGACGCTTGGAGCGAGAAAAATTGGTGGTATTCTATCTGAAGGTATGCTTCTCTCTCTTAAGGAGTTAGGCTTCCCAGAAGAATATTTTCCTAAATCCCATGAAGGCATCTTTATTATTCATCAAACTTCTTCTTCAACAACCATAGAAGAGCTTCTTTCTTTACCCGACACTATCTGGGAAATTAAAGTTTTCCCTAATAGAAGTGACCTATTAAGTATAAAAGGGATGGCAAGAGAGATTGCAGCTATCCTTAACTTACCATTTTATTGCCCTGAAATTGAAAAAGATGAGCCTTTATCTAAAAAACAGTGTAGTTTGAAAGTAGAAATAGACAATTTCTCAGACTGCTCATATTATTCTGCATCATTAATTGAAAATGTATCAATAAAAGAATCTCCTTCCTGGATGCAAATTAAGTTGTTGAAATGTGGATTAAGACCTATCAATAATGTTGTTGACGCAACAAACTATGTTATGTTGGAACTTGGTCAACCCCTTCACGCCTTTGATTATACAAGTATTCAGAAAGATACCATCAAGGTAAGAAGGGGAAAGAGCTGGGGTGAATCTCTTTTAACTCTTGATGATAATTTAAGATCTGTAGATGGTGAAGTTCTTTTGATAGCTACTACCAATGACCCCATAGGAATAGCAGGAATTATTGGTGGGATAAACAGTGGCATAACCGAACATACTAAAAAGGTTGTTCTTGAATCTGCTTATTTTTCACCTGAAATAATACGTTCTGGTAGAAGAAAGTTAGGCATATCTACTGATGCTTCCTATCGTTTTGAAAGAGGGCTTGACCCATTCCTGGCTGACTATGCCCGCATAAAAGTGCTTGAAATAATGAAAAAAATCAGTGATAGTAAGGTTATTAGCACCACCATAACCAAAAACGAGCCACTTTCTCAACAGCAAAACATTTCATTTACTATGGAAAAACTTAATAACTTTTTAGGAACAGATTTTATTTCTGAAGAAATATTCAAATCTCTCGGACATTTCCAGGTTAAGCAAGAGAAAGATATCTTTACTGTGGATATACCATCATACCGTAGAGATCTTTCTATACCAGAAGACATCTATGAAGAAGTAGCCAGAATAATTGGCTACCATAGAATACCCAGCAAATTACCTGTAATTTCTTCTCGAGAATTACTTTCTGTCAGAAGTAAAAACATAGAAAGTATTCTCCGTGAAAACTTGTGTAAATTGGGCTTGACTGAAGTAGTGACCTCTTCCATGCTTTCAGAGGAAGAACTTATTGGTTACGGAAAACCCCTTAGTATTAAAAATCCAATAAGTAAAGATTTATCTTACTATAGGTCTTCCCTTATCCCCGGGATGTTAAAAGTTGTCTTAACGAACATCAAATATGGCATAAAAGACCTTTCAATATTTGAAATGGGTCACATTTACAACGAAGAAGAAAAATCTTATTTAGCTATCTTATGTACTGGCAGGCTACTACCAGAAGGGTGGAAAAAAACCGAACTATTATCAGATTTCTATTACATCTGGGGAATTTTAAACAAATTATCAGATGAGTTCAATCTTGGCTTGGAGCTTACACTTGAACAACCAAAAAAACATCAATCTTTGCCAAACCTTGAGTTTCTTCACCCTTCCAGAAAAGCTCTGGTTAAAAAGAGTGGCTATATTTTAGGTTATATAGGAGAAATACACCCCTTACGCATCAGTCATATTCGCCCATCACCCGATAGAATATATGTAGCAGAATTAGATTTGAAATATTTTAAACAAGATGTAAGCACCACTTTTTCAGTTATTGAACCTTCTCGCTTTCCTCATGTAGAAAGACACCTATCATTAACCTTTCCTACTTCAACAAACTACAACTCTATTGAAAAAGCAATATTTTCACAAAAACCCAGGTTCTTAGAAAAAATTATTTTACTTGATCGCTTCAATTTGATAGAAAAACAGGAGTTAATCTCTTTTACTATTTCTTTCATTTTTAGGGCTAACGACCATACTTTAAAAGAAGAAGAGGTTAGGCAAGAGCTCGTCAAAATAGTTAATGGATGTTCAGAAATTGGAGGGGAGCTAAGAGGTAGAAAAAATAATTAGATTTGAACGAGCATACTTTAAAAGTACTAGACTATTTCACCATATTAGAAAAGGCTAAATCATACACCCTATCTGAAGAAGGAAAAGAAAGTATACTGGCTCTAAGACCTCTCATCTCCCGTGATTTAATTGAAGATTCTTTAAAAGAAACAGCTGAGGCAATGAGTTTTCTGGAAAAAAACAGTCATCCTCTTAACGGAATAAAATCTATTTCCGAGTCTGTTGATGCCCTTTCTCATGGAGTTATTCTTAACCCTTACCAGTTGTGGAATATTGCTAATAATCTAAAGATTATTACAAAAACGAAAGATATAATTAAAGATAAGGAATACTCAACACTTCAAAGAATACTTCAACCCCTGGGAGACTTCAATGAATATATTGGACTTATTGATAGGTCCATTTCCGATGATGGTTCTATTTTAGATACTGCAAGTTCCGAGCTTGAAGTTATAAGGAAAAAAATAGCTATTCTAAAAAATAGATTAAGGAAAGAATTAGAGGAAATTGTTAGCCAGAACTCCCTTCGTCCTTATCTGCAAGGAGATTATATAACTGAAAGGAAAGGAAGATGGGTCATCCCTGTGAAAAGCGAGCATAAATCCAATTTCCCAGGTATAGTACACGATACTTCATCAAGTGGTTCTACAATTTTCATGGAACCTCTTAAAACTATCCAGTTGAGTAATGATATAACCAGTTGGGAAAGAAAAGAAGAGCATGAAATTAACCGAATTCTAAAAGAACTTTCAGATAATCTTAGAAAAATATTCCCTTCTCTGAAAGAGAGCCTTGAGATAAGCATACACTTAGAAACTGTTTTCGCTAAAGCTTCCTTTGGGTTTGGTTTAAACTGTGTCATTCCTGAATTATCAGAAATACAAAAAATTGAAATAATAGGTGGAAGGCACCCCCTTCTAACTGTAAAACCTGTACCCGTAGACATTGAAATAGGCACTTCCTATAAAACTCTTATAATCTCAGGACCCAATACTGGAGGTAAAACAGTATCACTAAAAATTGCAGGACTCTTCATACTTATGGCTCAAAGCGGTTTTCCTGTACCAGCCTATAAAGTTAATACAGGAATTTTCCCAAAGATATTTGCTGATATAGGGGATGAACAATCTATTGCTCAAAACATAAGCACCTTTTCTTCACATATGGGAAATATCAGTTCATTTTTACCAGATATTGACTCCTCTACACTGGTTATTCTTGATGAATTGGGAGCAGGCACAGACCCTCAGGAAGGTTCTGCCCTGGCTTACGCTCTTTTAGAACATCTACACAAACATTCAGCAATCGTACTAATATCTACTCACCACAGCGAACTCAAGACTTTTCCTTATAGACATTCACAATCAGCTAATGGCTCTATGGAGTTTGATCTTGCTTCCCTGAAACCAACTTATAAACTAATTATTGGTGTTCCTGGGAGGAGCTTTGCTCTTCTCATAGCTAAAAAACTTGGAATCCCAGGGGATGTTGTAAAAAATGCAGGTTCTCTAATGCCCCAAACACAAAAAGAGTTGTCTGAATTAGTTAAAAACTTGGAGGAAATAAGAAAAAATTACGAATCAAGGAAGACAGAGTACGAAACCTTACTTAACGATACTCAGAAAATTAAGGAAAACTATGAGAAAGAATTAAAGGAACTCAAATCTAAAAGAAGAAAAATCTTGAGTGAGTTAAGAACTGAAGGCGAAGAAAAGATAGATGAGTTGCTTACTTCCCTAAAAGAGTTAATGAAGAAAATTGAAGATAAAAAGTCAACCATAAAAGATGCCCGTAGTGCCTATCAAGATTTAAAACTCAAAGCAGATGATACAATATCTAACTTCATAGAAAAAACTATTGAACAACCAGAACCTTTAACTCTCTTAACCCCTACAAAATTATCCCCCGGCGATAGAGTTTATATAGATTCTTTACAAGAAGAAGGCATTGTTATCAAATCAGTAGATAAGAAAGGGTTTGTCCTTGTCCAGGCAGGTTTTTTAAAAACTGCTGTACCTATAGAAAGCATAAAAGTCGTTGATGAAAGAATAAGTCAACCAGTTAAAAAGGTTCCAGAAAAATCCTTATTCAAAGAATTTAACGAGAATATTCCTTTGAGGTTAGATTTGCACGGTATAAGGGGAGAAGAAGCTATAAATCTATTAGACCAATATGTAGAACAAGCTTATTTAGCAGGTTATAGGGAAGTCAGGATTGTGCATGGAATTGGTAAAGGAATCCTAAAAAAATTAGTGAGAGATTTTCTTTACCATCATCCTTATATTGACAAAGTAGGCACAGATCTTCAAGAAGGAGAAGGAGTAACTCTTCTAATCTTCAAAGAGTAATTAATTCTTAATGTAAAGGACACAATTCCTTCGGTGCTGTGGAAGGCATAAAAATTTCTCTTTTTATTTTCCCAGTAGGACAAGCAGAAGTAGACAAGAGTTTAGAATCTATACATATCATTTTTTCTTCTACAGAATCCGGCTTCACAAAATCAAGCACCTCTTTATTAGTCAAGTATGGTACTATTGCCCTTTGCCATATCTTTTGGGCAAAAAGACCCGTGTTGTATAGAGAGTTAATCTGAGGGTTTTCCTCATCCGATCCTGTCCAAACACCAATAAGTAAATCCGTTGTATAACCAACAAACCACGCATCTCTATGTTTATCGCTTGTTCCAGTTTTACCAGCAGCAGGAAAAGTCACTTTCAGCCCGCCAGAAAGCTCTCTTTTAGCAACATCTTTTAAAATATCCGTTAATACATAGGCTGTCTCTTCTTTAATAACCCTTCCTTTTACAGTAGTGAATTCTCGAACCACTACCCCATTTGAAGTAATAATATTTTTAACTGGTCTCGGTTCTACCTTGTAACCACCGTTGGCTAAAGGAGAGTAGGCAAAGGAGAGTTCAAATAAGGTAACATCATTACTTCCTATTGGCAGAGAATAAACTTCTTCCAGCCTGGAAGTAATCCCCATAGCACGAGCATAAGATATCACTTCTTTTAACCCTTGAGCCAGACCCACCTTTACAGCTACAATGTTAGAAGATCGCACCAAGGCGTCCCTTATATCCATAGGTCCATAAAATTTCTTCCCTTCAACCCTCACATACTCAGTTGGACTCCAGGGACCTTTTGGAGTATCAAGAGTCATCGGTTCAGAATCCAATATAGTAAGTGGAGTTACCAATTTAGACTCAAAAGCTGCTGAATAAACAAAGGCTTTAAAAGTTGAGCCGGGTTGACGAAGAGAAAATACTCTATTCAGAGGAGTTTCTTTGTAATCCCTTCCACCAATCATGCCCATGATATCTCCTGTTCTTGGGTTTAAGGCAATCATTGCTCCTTGAGGTTGTCTCACATCTTTATTGTCCTTGACTTCTTTTATAACCTTATTTTTTACCAGTTTGTCCAGTTCAAAGTTTAGAGCTGATTCCAGATTGCTTTGAATTTTCTGGTCTAAAGTGGTATATACCTTTAATCCACCACCAAAAATAACTTCTCGAGGAAGCATGGTTTGTAGATAACTCTTAACATAATCTACAAAGTATTGTACTGAGGGAGAAAATGTTTCCTCCAATGTTTTGAGTTGAGGTTTGTTTTCCAGAGCATCATAATATTCTTTTTCGCTAATGATTTCATTCTTAAGCATAATATCCAGTATTATTTTCATTCGTTCAACAGAAGCTTCATAATTAGCCTTAGGATTTAATAATGAAGGGGCTTTAAATATTCCTGCTAATAAAGCTGCTTCACTTAAAGTTAAGTCGCTGGAAGCCTTACCAAAGTAATAACGCGATGCTGCCTCTACTCCGTAATTACCCTCTCCTAAAAAATAAATATTCAAATACATTTCTAATATCTCATCCTTGGAGTACTCTTTTTCCAGTTGCCAGGCTATGACTATTTCCTGTATTTTCCTATCAAATGTTTTTTCTAAAGTAAGATTAAACAAGTCTCTTGCAAGTTGTTGAGTAATGGTTGACCCTCCCTCTGCAATTCGTCTTTCTCTGAGATTTACCCAGAGAGCTCTAATAATCCCCCTTAAATCAATGCCATAATGGGTATAGAAACGAATATCCTCCATTGCTACAACTGCCTTAATCAGATAAGGAGAGATATCTTTTAATTGAGTATAAAACCTCCTTTCACCTAAATGAATAATAGCTATAAGCTGACCATCAGAATCAAATATCTGGGAGGCTTCTGGTACTACCTTTGATAACTCTTCCATAACCACAGGCAACCTTTTGAGATTTTCAGTTAGTGAAACAGTTATATGTCTGGTCCTTGAATAAATATATAACGATGAAAAGGTAATAGTAAAAAATACAAAGGCTATAACAATTAAAGTTATTTTGAATATTTTGCGGTTATATTTTCTCTTTTTTTTCTTTCTTAAAGGAACCATTGTATTTCAGTTAATTATATCATAGAGGCTTTTATGCTCATCTACTTGACAAAAAGAGTATAATTGTTATTGAACCTTTTGGGGTTAGGTGAAATTCCTTACCGGCGGTAAAGCCCGCGAGCCATTAGTAATGGCAGAACCGATGAAATTCCGGTGCCGACGGTAAAAGTCCGGATGGGAAAAGGGTTAAAATTATCCTTACGTATTTTAGCATCCTTTTCCCCCTAATTTTGAAAGAGGCAATAATATTTATAAATGGAAAAAGATGCACATCACATGAGACTTACTTTAAAATTAGCTAAGCAAGGATTAGGAAGGGTTAGTCCCAATCCTGTGGTGGGAGCTATTTTAGTAAAGGATGGTTTCATCGTAGGAAAAGGTTATCATCAGAAGGTAGGAACCCCCCATGCTGAAATTAATGCTCTAAGAGAAGCAGGACCGGAAGCCACAGGGAGTACACTATACGTTAATCTGGAACCCTGCGTTCACTTTGGTCGTACCCCTCCCTGCGTAAATACCATTATCCAATCAGGGGTAAAAAGAGTTGTCGTAGGAATGATTGACCCTAACCCTCTGGTTTCAGGCAAAGGTATTCAAGAGTTAAGAAAGTCAGGTTTGGAAATTACAGAAGGGATTCTTGCGGAAGAAGCCTGCAAACTGAATGAATTTTTCATAAAATACATTACTAAAAAAATCCCTTTTGTAACACTCAAAGGTGCTATGAGTTTAGATGGTAAACTCGCAACCTCCACAGGTGAATCCAGATGGATAAGTGGAGAAAAATCTCGGAAACTGGTTCATAAACTGAGAAATCAGTATGATGCTGTGTTAGTTGGTATCAGTACAATAATCAAGGATGACCCATTACTAACCACCCGAAATATCAAAAATGGAAGAGACCCTATAAGAGTAATTGTAGATAGCAACCTTAGAATTCCTCTTGATAGCAAGATAATAAAAATTGTACATAAGTCTAAGGCGCCTACTATTGTTGCCACAACTAAATTCGCACCACCTTCAAAAATAAAAACGCTGGAGTCCCTTGGAGTTGAAGTATGCAAGGTAGATGATAGAAATAGACGGGTAAATCTCCATGCTCTACTC
This sequence comes from Coprothermobacterota bacterium, assembly GCA_037440465.1. Classification (GTDB taxonomy): domain Bacteria; phylum Coprothermobacterota; class HKB111; order HKB111; family HKB111; genus JBBIUB01. Next base: position 88,372 of record JBBIUB010000002.1, read on the forward strand.
AACTATCTGGGTGAAAGAAATATTATAAGTCTTCTCATAGAGGGAGGACCCACACTAAACGAAGGAGCCCTGAGGGAAGGTATAGTGGATAAGGTAATGGTATTTATAAATCCCCGGATTATAGGAGGAGAAAAGGCACCAACCCTGGTTGGTGGAGAAGGTATAAAAGACTTATACCAGACTCATAGTCTTTCTTCAGTCACATATAAAAAAATTGGTGAAGACCTTCTTGTAGAAGGGTATTTAAATAAGGAGGAGTTATGTTCACAGGCATTATAGAAGAGCTTGGAATAATTGAAGATGTTATGAAAAACAAAGAAGGAGCCAGAATAAGAATAAAAGGTAATATTGTTAATAGTAGTCTACAGTTAGGAGACAGCATTGCTGTAAATGGAGTTTGTCTAACTGTGGCCGATCTAATTAATTCAATATTTGAAGTTGAAATTATGCCTGAGACACTTAATAGAACAAATCTGGCTTACATATCCCCTCGCGATAGAGTAAATCTTGAAAGAGCCAGGAGTTTAGGTGAAAGGATGGGAGGTCATATTGTAACTGGACATGTAGATGAAGTAGGGGTAATTAAAGCAAAGTATAAATCGGGTTTATCAATTGTTATGGAAGTTAAGATTACACCATCAATCAATAAATATTTAGTAGTTAAAGGCTCCGCCTCTATTGACGGCGTAAGTTTAACCATTGTGAATATAAACGATGATAACTTGACAGTTCACCTCATTCCCCATACTTTGAATTCTACAACTTTAGGCTTTAAAAAACCAGGAGATTATGTAAACATTGAGACCGACATCCTGGCAAAGCATTTAGAAAAACTCATTGAGAATTATCTTTCACTAAAAAAGAAATATGGATTAACAGAAGATTATTTAAAGAGCATTGGTTACAAGTAAAAAAGGAGGAAACAAGAAAAATATGGCAGAAGAAAATGTAATAAGCTCAATTCCTGAGATAATAGAAGAAATTAAACAAGGAAAAATGGTAATAGTAATAGATGACGAAAATAGAGAAAATGAGGGTGATTTGATAATGGCAGCAGAAAAAGCAACTCCAGACGCAGTTAACTTTATGGCTATTCACGGACGGGGGCTTATATGTACACCACTTACAGAAAAAAGACTTGAAGAATTAAACCTACCTCTTATGATTCCGTGTGGAGGCTATTACTGTGATACTGCTTTTACCATCTCAGTAGATGCCCGAGAAACAAAAACAGGTATTTCTGCTTATGAAAGAGCATTAACCATAAAAAAATTAGTAGACCCAAATGCTAATTCTACAGACTTTAAACGACCGGGTCATATATTCCCTTTAAAAGCAAAAGAGGGTGGTGTATTATGTCGACATGGGCATACAGAAGCTGCTATAGATTTAACTCAATTAGCCGGGATGTATCATGGTGGAGTAATTTGCGAAATAATGAACGAAGATGGTACTATGGCACGACTTCCACAACTAATAACTTTTGCTAAAAAGCATAATCTTAAGATCACAACAATTGCTGAGCTTGTGCGTTATAGATTCAAGCATGAAAAATTAGTTAAAAGAGTAACTACTGCTAACTTGCCAACCCGGTATGGCGAATTCAAAGTGATTACCTACGAAGACACAATAGAAGGTTCTTACCATATAGCTCTTCTTAAAGGAGAGGTTGATAGAGAAGAAGCTACGCTGGCGAGAGTCCACTCTGAATGTTTGACCGGTGATGTATTTGGCTCTCTCCGTTGTGACTGTGGAGAACAATTATCATCTTCCCTGAAGATGATAGAAAAGGCAGAAAAAGGAGTACTTCTCTACATGCAACAAGAAGGTAGAGGAATCGGGCTTTTAAACAAAATAAAGGCTTATCAGCTTCAGGATGAAGGTAAGGATACGGTTGAAGCCAACCTCGCTTTAGGTTTTCCACCTGACCTGAGGAACTATGGTTTAGGTGCTCAAATCTTGAGAGACCTTGGAGTAAAAAAGATAAAACTTATTACAAATAATCCACATAAGATTTCTGACTTGCAAGAATATGGGATAGAAGTAATAGAAAGAGTTCCTATTATGGTAAACCTTAGTCCCTCTAATAGAAAATATTTAAAAACTAAAAAAGATAAACTTGGTCATCTTTTGGATATTTGAAAATAAATACATGAAGAACCTAAAAAGAAAAAGGAGGATTAAATGGGTAGAATATTTGAAGGTAAATTATTAGGTGAAGGGTTAAAATTTGCGGTTGTGGCGAGCCGTTTCAATGAGTTTATTACTCTTAGACTTCTTGATGGAGCTAAAGATGCTCTCATTCGACATGGTGTTAAGGAAGAAGACATTGATGTATACTGGACGCCTGGTTCTTTTGAGATTCCACTAATAGCTATGTCCGCAGCAAGGGGTAATAAATATAATGCAATTGTTTGCATAGGGGCTGTCATAAGAGGTGACACTCCACACTTCGAATATATAGCAAACGAAGTTACAAAAGGTATCGCTCAGGTTAATTTAAAAACTGGAATTCCTGTTACTTACGGAATAATAACTGCAAATACTCTGGAACAAGCTATAGAGAGGGCGGGAACAAAAGCTGGAAATAAGGGCTGGAGTGCTGCTTTGAGTGCAATTGAAATGGCAAATCTTATTAATGAACTAAGTTGAGAATTGTTATCGTTTTTGGTCGTCACGAAACAGGAAAAACAACTGTTCTGGAAACTATTGGAAGAGGTTTAATAGAAAAAGGATATACCTTCTCCACATTAAAAGACATTCACTCAACAGATTTCATACTGGACAGGGAGGGCACCGATACCTTCAGGCATAGGGAAGCCGGTGCCCTTCAGACAATTGCCTGGGGTCCTCAAGAAACAGGAATTATTTTCCCTGAGAAAATTAAATTAGATAAAATACTTACTTACCTCAAAACTGATTATCTTCTAATTGAAGGTAATCTTGATATAATTGCTCCAAAAGTTTTATGTGTAAAAAATGTGGAAGAACTAAATCAGATAAATCCCCTGGTAATAGCAATATCAGGTGTAATAACAAATAGTAAACTTAATGTTGATTCTCTTCCTGTGCTAAATCCAAAAGTTGACCAGAAGAGATTAGTTGATTTAGTACTCAAAAAATCCTTTGAAGCCCTACCATATCCCACACCTGTGAATTGTAAAGCTTGCAACTCTAACTGCCAAAACCTTGCTTTGAATATAATAAGTGGAAAAAGACGTCGAGAAGATTGTCCCTACTAACGCAAAAACAAGTTCTTAGAAGTGCTAAAGATTTTTACAATATAGTACAGCTAATTGAGCACCTATTTCTGCATTTCTTTTAAGTAAATCTATATTGGTAATTAAGCTTTTATTGGAAGAATACAAGCTAACCTTATTAAGAAGATAAGGAGTAAGTGCTTGACCTTTTATATTATCTTTAAAAGCATCTTGAACCGCTCTATTAATACTCTCTTCTATTTCTGAAAAAGAAATGGCTGAAGTACGGGGAGGCGGATTAGCAATGAGAACCCCTTTTTTTATACCAAGTGAAAAGTTTATCTTTAAGAACTTTACTATCTCCAGAAGATTATCAGAAAATAATCTGAGCTTATAAGGAGATTCAGACGAATAAAATGCCGGGAAGGAAGTAGTATTATATCCAATCACTGGTATAGATAATATCTCAAGAACTTCCAATGTTTTTGGAATATCAAGAACAGCTTTTATTCCAGATGATACAACTGCAATTTCACAACTAACAAGAGCACCCAAATCCTGAGAAACATCTATAAAACCTTCCTCCCAACCTCTATGAACACCACCTATACCACCAGTAACTAAAAATTTTATACCTGCTCTATGGGCTATAAATACAGTAGCAGATACGGTAGTACCACCCGACATTTTACGCAAAACAACCTCAGGCAGATCTCTTAGCGCTACTTTCACCACCTCTTTACTACTGCCCAGTATTTCTATCTCTTCAATGCCTAAGCCAATTCTTAACAGACCATCTATGATACCAATCGTAGCTGGTAAAGCTCCTTCTCTTCTTATAGATTCCTCCATAGCCCGGGATACATCTATATTATGCGGGTAAGGTAAGCCATGAGTTAAAAAAGCTGTTTCCAGGGCAACCACAGGGTGATTTTTCAAAATAGCTTCTTCAACTTCTTTTGATAAATGAAAAATATTCATGTCCATTTTAATTCCTGCTCGTTTATTCCTGAAGCTTTACAAGATTTTTTTATTAATTTCTTTAAGGGAAAAATCATACTCAATTCCATCTGATAATTTGACCTTTACCTGCTCTGTAAATATATTTTTACCTGTAACAATACCTTCTCCTCCTGGAGTAGTAACTTTTTCTCCAACATCTGGAAAAATCTTTTTTGATGACTCATAAAAAAGAAGTTCATATCTTAAACAACACATCAACCTTCCGCAAACTCCCGATATCTTGTCAGGACTTACTAAAAGACCTTGAACTTTAGCCATATGAACACTTACAGATCCAGGGGTAAAAAGAAAATCTTTACAACAAAACACTAAACCGCACGGACCAAGGCCACCTAAAATTCTTGCTTCTTCTCGCCGATCAATTTGCCATAACTCAACTCGTTTACGAAGTTTTTTAGCTAAATCCCTAACCAGGCCCCTGAAATCCACTCTTTCTTCAGAAAAAAAATAAAATACAATTTTGCTTTCTCCAAAAGAAGCAACTGTTTTTATGAGTTTTATTGGAAGACGATGATCTTTTAGTAGTCCCTGAAAGACCAAAGTTGATTCATTTTCCAGCTCTCCCAGCCTTATAAGCTTTTCCTCATCAGAAGAAGATAGTTTTCTTAATATCTTAACCTCATTTGTTAATGTTTTAGAACCTGCTGGGAATTCAATATTAACAACTACTCCTACTTCTTCTTTTCCTTCTTTTTCAACAATCACTTTCTCGCAAGTTGTGAGTCCCAAATCTACGAATGGTGAAAATATTAATTCATTACTATGTTTTAATCTAATCATGATTACATTATCCATATAATTGCTCCCTCAATCTTATAGTTATTCTGTCCCAATGTAACGCTGGGTTCAAGTTGTAATCGTACTCTAACTTTAAAGTATTTAAAAGATAGTCCAAACCACCAATTAGCTGTTCTCTTGATATTCTCTTTGATAAATTATCCATTTCTACTTCAAGATCTACATTAACAATATATTCAGTTCTTCCTTCTTTCGTCAGGAGTATATCTCTAATAAGATAAATCAAGGCTCTTAAATTCACTATAAAATCTTCCTTATTATCTTTACTCCACTTATCAAGAAATACGCTTGCTCCCCGATACCCCCTATTTCGTAAGATATTCAGGAATTCAAGCATACCCCTCCGCTGATTCAAGTTCTCTTCTCCATTAACAAGTTCAACAGCTCTAGTCATATTCCCCTGTGCAAGCCCAGCAATAAGTTGAGCTTTTCCTTCAGTCAAAGGAAATTTTTCCAAAAGCCATTTTTTCAGAACACTTAAGGGTAGTGGGAAAAATTGAACTTTCACAGAGCGAGATACAATAGTTGGAAGCATAAGGTGAATAGCTGAAGTTGTAAGAATAGGGGTAAGATACTGAGGTGTTTCTTCAAGAGTTTTTAAAAGGCTGTTTCCAGCTTCCGGTGTTAAAAGATGAGCTTCCCTTATAATAACAACCTTATACCGAGATTCTACTGGTGTGGAGTTAGCAAACTCTCGTAATCTTTTTGATTCTTCCAGTTTTATAGTATTACCAAAACCCCTTTCAATTATTAATAAATCAGGATGTTTGTTTTGTTCCATAAGATGACAGGGCCTGCAGTTAAAACATGGTATATCATCTGATTCCAAGCAGTTTATACCTTGAGCAAAAAGCAGGGCAGCTGTAAACTTCCCAACTCCTTCTTCACCAAAAAAAAGAAAGGTCCTGTTATGTACACCCCTTTTTAAAAAACCAGTGAGAATCAATTTGACTGATTCTTGATTCAATAACCTATCAAAGCTCAAATCCTGTCATTTCCTCTCTATATCATTCATATAAGATAGTACAAGCGAAAGTATTTCTCTATGTACTTCAACAACAGATAAAGTTCCATCTACTACCTTCATTCTCTCTGGATACCTATTTATCAACCAGTTATATCCTTCATATACTCGGGAAAAATACTCTTTTGATCTTACCTCTATAACATCTTTGTTTTTTCTTTTCATACTAAGTTCTGGGTCTATCTTAATATAGAGTGTTAAATCTGGCCATAATCCTTCAGTAAGTTTTTCATTTAACTCAAGAACATTCAACCCCCCAAGATTAAGACCAAAACCCTGGTAAGCAACGCTTGAATCAATATAACGGGAAGACAATACTATCATTCCTTTCCTAAGGGCTGGTTTGATTATTTCCTCAGCATGGGATATTCTTGCGGCTAAAAATAGTAAAGCCTCTACCCATGGTTGTATCTCAGAAGATAATAGTATATTTCTAATCTTTTCCGCTACAGGAGTTCCTCCAGGTTCACGGGTAATAAGAACAGGGAAACCTTTTTTAGTTAACTCTTTCTCAAGCATGTGTGCCTGAACAGACTTGCCCGAGCCATCAAGACCCTCAAGAGTAATAAAAATTCCCCTTTTCATTTATGGATAAATAACCACCCTTCTATAAGGATCATCTCCAATACTTTCACTTTTCAAACCATGCTTCTGAATGAAAATATGTTGTAATTTTCTTAAAAAGGGGGGGCGAGGTGACAGTTCCTGGGGTTCCTTTGTTCTGAAGGTAGTTTCTACCATTGCTTTTGCTTCATTAAGAGCACTCTCTTCGCCTTCACTTATTTCAGTTGCTGATCTTAGTGCATACAAAATCTCTGCTGAGGTATTACTTTTAAGTGTCCATAAAGGCAAGTTCATTTCAGCAGCTTCTCTAAGGGGAACAGGGCGTCTCTTTAAGTGTGACTTCAAAGCCATAACAAAATCAGCATTCTTTAATTCTCTGGTTATGAAAATTTGTAACCTGTTGTCTTTAATAACTTTTTCTAACTTACGATTGTTCACACCAAATGGGAAAACCCTGTATATCCTGTCTTTTTTCTCTAATTCAAAATCCATGGGTTCTTCTACAGAAGCAACAACTTGAATTACACCATTTTTCCCCCTTCTTCTTATCTCTGGCTTGGGAGCATAACCTCTTAGGTAAGCGTCTACAACCTTTGCAACATCATGATGAATAGCCAGAGTATACCAGCTTTGTATCTCAATTAAAATATCAAAGGTAGGAGGAGCTTTTCTTTCCAACACCGCCTTCTGAGTCCCCCGTCTTTTGGCTTCTTCATCACTTAAGGTTACTACTTCGACTCCACCTACCAGATCAGATAAAGTTGGGTTTTGAAGCAAATTATCCAGTGTGTTTCCATGAGCAGTAGCAATAAGAACTACACCCCTTTCAGCTATTGTTCTGGCAGCGTTGGCTTCTGCTTCTCTCCCAATCTCATCAATAATGATAACTTCTGGCATATGGTTCTCTACTGCTTCAATCATAATATCATGTTGCAACTCAGGCCTGGGAACTTGCATTCGCCGGGCACTTCCTATAGCAGGATGAGGTATGTCTCCATCACCTGCTATCTCATTAGAGGTGTCTACTACAATCACTCTTTTCTTAAGTTCATCTGCAATTATCCTGGCAGCTTCTCTTAACAAGGTTGTCTTCCCTACTCCGGGTTTTCCAAGCAAGAGAATACTTTTACCTGAAGCAATGACATCTTTTATAATATCCATCGTTCCGAAAAGAGCCCTTCCAACCCTAAGCGTGAGTCCAATGATATCTCCCTTTCTGTTTCTAATTGCGGAAATACGGTGCAATGTCCGTTCTATGCCAGCACGATTATCTTCACCAAACTCCCCAATTCTACTGATAACATAAGCCATATCATTTTTATCAACCTCTATTTCACTTAAATAATAATTTTCAGTTGGAAACCGAGCTTCTGGAAGTCTACCCCAATCCATTACTACTTCAAGTAAGTTAGAAGTATCAGGAAATGTTAGAAGTGTTTCAAGAAAAGTAGGTGGGAGTACAACCAGGAATTTATCAAGATCATTGGCATTAACCTTAAAGACCAATTAAAGCTCCTGTCTTGTTTTAAAAGCTATGCTTAATGTTACTTCGTCGGCATATTCAAGATCGCTACCTACAGGAAGACCCTGCGCAATCCTCGTAATTTTGATATTTAATGGTTTCAGTAATTTCATAAGATAAATAGCGGTTACCTCACCTTCTACATTGGGGTCGGTTGCAATTATTACTTCTTCTACGTTACTATTTTTTACCCTTTCAAGAAGTTCTTTTATTCTTATATTATCTGGTCCTATGCCATCCATCGGAGATAAGGCTCCATGAAGAACATGATATAAACCTCTGTACTCCACCGTCTTTTCTACAGTTAGTACATCCTGTGGTTGTTCAACCACGCATATAATCTTCTTATTACGATAATGATCAGTACAGATAAAGCATGGGTCACTGTCAGAAAGATTAAAACATATTGAACAGAGCCTTAGCAACCTTCTCGCTTCCACAATAGAAGATGCTAATTCATCTACTCTTGTGATAGGCAGTTTTAGTATAAAAAAAGCCAATCTCCGCGCAGTTTTAGGGCCAACTCCTGGAAGACTTTGTAGTTGAGAAATAAGTCTCTTCAAAGAAGAAGCTTCGCTTCTCATTTTTTCTTCCTTATTTCAATATTGCTACCCTCAAAAAGCTTAAGAGCTTCTTGGACCATTGGATTTTTCGTTAAATCAGGTTTTTCAACATTTTCCTCTATAAGGTGAAATTTCAATAATATTTTCTTTTTCAAGTAATCAGACAACAAATTCTCTATCTCTTCTTTCTGCTGAGACTGTTTTAAAAATTCCATTTGGGGTTTATGTTTTTCGTTAAAAATAAGAATAATCTCATTATTAAATATTTTTACTTCAGAGACAACATCAAGCATGGCTGCCAGCCTGATGGCTCGTTTAACTTCTCTAACATATCGTAGAAAACCTGTTAATGTAAATTCCTTACCCTCCTCCAAAAACAAGGTTTCTAAAGATACCTTTTCCTCTATTTCTAAAGGAGGAATCCTATCCGCAGAAGGAGCAGAAACTTCGTTTACGGGTCTTTCCGTTACTTGAGAAGGAAGAGAAGATTCCTTCAGAGTAAAAACCTCCAATTTCAGTCTTGGTTCAATACTGGAGCGTAAGTCACCTTCCAAAAGAACAAGGCGGTCCAGAAGCAAGGTTAATTCATCTAAAGAAATACTATTGGTAAGTTGCAATATATCTCCCGCATCATCATCCAAATAACCATCTCCCAATTTACTTATAACTATATTACGAAGCTTAACAATTACCTGCCTGATGCTCTGTCTTAAATCCCTTCCCAGAGCCACTAACTCCTCAACTGCTTCTAAAGCTTCTCTTCTTCTTTTCAAAATTATACTCAAAAGATATCTTTTCACCCAACTCGGGCTTGGTATTCCAAGAACAACATAAACATCATCATCTTTCATTTCTTTTCCAGCAAAAGATTCCACTTGCTCCAGATAAGTAAGAGCATCTCGCAATGAACCCTGGGCAGCTTCTACCAGCATGAACAATGCTTTGTCACTTATAGAAAAATCCTCTTTAGCTGAAATCCTCTGTAATAAACCCACCATATCTTCTTCTCTAAGATTTCTAAAGTCAAACCTCAGACAGCGTGAGGCAATAGTGAGCGGAACTTTATGAGGTTCAGTTGTAGCCAGAACAAAAATTACAAATGTAGGTGGTTCCTCAAGTGTCTTCAGGAGGGCGTTAAAAGCCTCAGTGGTCAACATATGTACTTCATCTATAATATAAACTTTATATTTTAGTTGAGCTGGGGTAAAATGAACCTTTCCCCTTAAATCTTTTATTTCTTCAATGCCCCTGTTTGAGGCAGCATCTATTTCCAGAATATCTAAGCTGATACCTTTTGCGATAGAACTGCAAAAGGTACACTCTCCGCATGGTTCTCCATCTTCATATTGAGTACAATTAACAGCTTTAGCTAAAATTCGTGCTACACTGGTTTTTCCGGTTCCCCTTGGACCAGTAAAAAGGTATGCGTGGTTGATTCTCCCACTTTTAACCATATTTTTAAGGGTTTGTACAATATGAGATTGACCAACAACTTCACCAAAATTCTGAGGACGCCACTTACGATAAAGAGATACTTCTCCATCCATTTTTTTACTCCTCAACTCTTAGATAAACTTTCTTAAGCTGCTCCGGATCCACGCTGGAAGGAGCATCTGTGAGTGGGTCATATGTTGAGGTCATCTTAGGGAAAGCAATGACCTCTCTTATGGACTCCTCGCCCAGGAGATTAGCTACCAATCGGTCAAAACCTAAAGCAATACCTCCATGTGGAGGAGCGCCATAATTCAAAGCCTTCAGAAGAAAACTGAATTTATCCTCAACTTCCTTTACTCCCAACCCCAAAACTTCAAATACTTTTTTCTGAATCTCCTGAGAGATAATCCTTATGCTTCCACCACCAATTTCTACTCCATTGACAACAATGTCATAGGCTCGAGCCCTTATACCAAGAGGATTACTCCCAAATAGTGAGATGTCTTCTTCCAGTGGAGAAGTAAAAGGATGATGCTTGGAGGTTAATTTTCCTTCCTGGTCCAGTTCAAAGAGTGGAAAATTCTTAATCCAGATAGGTTCAAATTTAGTTGAAGGTTTAAGTTCTTCAATTTCAATTATTCTTTTTCTTAAAAATCCCAACCTCTCCAGTGTAGACTTCTTTTCTCCTCCCAATATCAGGAAAAGGTCGTTTGGACTTGCATTTAAAAATTTCGGCAGTTCTTTAACAGGAAGGTTTATCAACTTCCCCCCAATTCCCTTCACAAAATCTTCGTATTCCTTTAAATACTTTCGGCTTATTTTCTTTGCATCTTTAACAAGAATCCCACCAACATAAGGAGAGTCCCTTAAATAATTTATTCTACTGTCTCTAAAATAATCAGTCACATCTATAATCTCTAATTCAAAACGAACATCTGGTTTATCTGTTCCAAATCTTTCCATCGATTCTTCGTAAGTTAAAATCTTATAAGGTCTCTTTAATATTATGCCTTGCATCTCCTGCCATAGTAAAGAAAACAATCTTTCAACAATATCCCGTACATCTTCTTCTTGAATAAAAGCCATCTCTACATCTATCTGGGTGAATTCAGGTTGTCTGTCAGCTCTGGGGTCTTCGTCCCTGAAGCATCTGGCAAGTTGGAAATACTTATCAAAACCCGAAATTATTAAAAGTTGTTTATAGATCTGTGGAGACTCTGCCAAAGCAAAAAACCTTCCAGAACCAAATCTTGTTGGAACCAGGTAATTCCTTGCTCCACCAGGCGTATTCTTCACCAGAATAGGTGTCTCCACCTCTACAAAACCTTCTTTGTGGAAAAAATCTCTGACCAACCTGCTTATCACTGATCTGGCTTTGATGTTTCTGTGCAGACTATCTCTTCTTAAATCAAGGTATCTATATTTAAGTCTTAAAGGTTCTTCCACTTCTTTTTCTTTAGTTATCTCAAAAGGAAGAGGTTGAGATTTATTGATGAGTGATAGCTTTTCACAAAGAATCTCTACTTCTCCAGTTCTCATTTTTGGATTTATCGATCCTATGGGTCTTATCCTGACAGTACCTTTAACTTCAACTACATCTTCTGATTTGAGATTGAGAAGAAGATCCACCCCTTCTCCTTTAACATTATCTGGCCACACTACCTGGGTAATTCCTTCACTATCTCTAAGGTCTAAAAACATCACTCCCCCGTGGTTTCTGATTTTATGCACCCACCCCTGCAATACTACTTCCTCACCAACATTCCTGGAGGTTAGGCTACCAGCAAAATGAGTTCTTTTCATACTATATTGTCTCTCCTTTTAGAAACAACCTTAAACTTGTTATATCTCCAGAAGAAAAAACCTTATCCTTACCTTTTAAAAGGTCTCTTAATACCATGTCTTTTTCAAAGAGAGTAAGAAGATATCTGAAACCTTCTTTATCTGCAGTTTTAGCCTGAGCTTTAAGGCTTCTTTCAAGATAATCAATATCAACCTTTATATTATTCTTCCTCAAAAACTGACTGAGCATTAACCCTTCATCCCGAACTGAGTTGGAAGCAAAGGCTATATAAACACCATCCCTGGTTTCAGAAAATAAATCAGGATTATACTCTTTGGCTACCTCAAATAGCCTCTCTAATCCCAGGGCAAAGCCTACTCCAGGAGTGGGAGGACCCCCCAGTAAAGACACCAAGTCATCGTATCTACCCCCACCAAGAATACTAGTATTTTCACCAAGATAAGAAGTTATAATCTCAAAAACTGTTTTTGTATAATAATCTAATCCCCTTACAAGGTATGGGTCTTCCTTCCAGGGAATTTCAAGTAATGAGAGACCAATTTTGAGTTTTTCGTAGTGTTCAGAACAATCTGGACAAAGATAATCTTCAGATTTAGGAACATCAGAAATTATTAACCTATCTTTTTTACAGTCTAAAATTCTTAAGGGATTAGTATCGTATCTTTTTTGGCAATCAACGCATAGGTTCTCTAATTTATTTCCAATATAATTTTTTAACACTTCCATATATATAGGACGACAGTCAGGACATCCAATAGAATTCAGGAGTATCAAATATTCTTTTATTCCTATAGCCTCCATCATATCTTTACCAATACTAATCACCTCTACATCTAAGTAGGGTGAAAAAGAGCCTAGGGCTTCAACGCCAATCTGGTAAAACTCCCTGTATCTTCCAGCTTGTGGTCTCTCATATCTGTACATAGAACCAATATAATAAAATTTGAAAATTCCCCCTTTGTGAGCCATGTTGTGCTCAACAAATAATCTGGCAACAGATGCTGTGCCTTCAGGGCGAAGTGTTAGCCACCTTCCTTTTTTGTCTTGAAAGGTATACATTTCTTTTTGAACAATGTCTGTATCTTCCCCTATCCCTCGGGAAAAAAGCTCAGTATGTTCAAAAAGAGGAAAATAGACCTTTTTATATGAAAAGATTTCTGCTCTTTCAGCAAGAATACCAACAAGTTTACCCCAGAACTGTGATTCTGGTGGAAGGATATCTCTTGTTCCCCTGGGGGATTTATATTCCATAAATCTGCTTTCCTCCAATAATTCTAATAAATGTTACCGTAGGCAGGTTTGAATGTCAACTGCACCAAAACCTTCCTTCTTAAATAACCCCTTTGAATAAATCTTCTTCTCTGGTAAGGTTTAGTTCCCTTATACTGGCTTCAATTTCTTCCCACTCAAGGTTCTTAATAATGGCTACCGGTACTTTCTCTGTTGCTTGCCCCATAACCAATTCGGCTGCTGATGATACTTCGTCAACTATTGCTATATTCTTTACGATAAGCTCCTTACCATATAAATCTCCTGTGTGCCTATAATCTCTGAAGGGCCATAACCCAGCAATACCTATCGCTAAGTCCATCTGCCCCTTCCTGAAAGGTCGGCTATAAGTATCAGATATTATTACAGCCAGATTTTTCCCGGTAAGTTCTTTTAATTTAGAAAGGATGCTGCGAGCAGAAGCATCCGGGTCTCTGGGTAATAGAGAATAACTATAATCATAGGAAACATTAGACCTGTCTGCTCCTGCATTAAGACATATATTTCCCTGGACATTTCTTACAATTATTCCCTCGGGAGTAGCCTTAAGAACTTCTTCCGTATCTTGCAGAACCAATTCTATCAAACGTGGGTCTCTGGAAGTAAGTTCTGCCAACTTTTCTGCTTCTTTTGAAGGGATAATATCTTCAAGTGGAAAAACTCTACCTTCGGCTTTTGAGACAATCTTCTGAGTTACTACCACAATATCTTTATCCTCAATTTCCACCCCTTCTCTCTGACAGGCATCTATAATCAAAATAGCTAAATCATCACCCGTTTTAACCAGTGGTATAGTTTGAAGTCCAACAACTGTTATATTCTTTGCCATTTTACTTTCCTCCATTAAAGGCTTTTGCCAAATATATAAAATTTTTTATAAGGTTCTCCCCCTAAATTTTTTATTGCATTATTAATGCCCCAGTTATCTTCCAATGTCATAGATGCTTCACCATAAATATAGCCTTTTTTATAAGCAGCTTTAGCTGACTCTATGTATAGAAGAGCATCAAGACCGCGATGGCGGTACTCTTCAAGAACCCCAAGGATAAATACTCTAAGGGTCTTTAAATGTTTTATCTTTAGACGATAGAGAAGTTTTAACACATTTATTGGAGAAATTTCTCCCTTAAAATCCTTTATTGCCTGGTTGAGGTCAGGTAGGGTAACCGAAACCCCCACTGGTTTACCATTTTTATAAGCAAATAGAGCCAGGTCTTCATCAACTAAGTCCTTTAACTTATCCCCAATATACTTCATATCTTCCTCAGTCAGTGGGGTAAAACCCCAATTGCCTTTCCAACACTCATTATAGAGATATCTTAAAATCTTCAATTCTTCATCAAACTTTTTCATATTTACTTTTCTAATTTCAATACCATACCTTTTCTTAAGAGCCTCACTTAACTTATCAAACCGTTCTGCCCTTGAGATAACATCTTTTACTTCCATCCACCAGGCATACCAGGTCTTTATCACTTCAATACCAGAAGAAGTAAAAAGGTTAGCATAATAAGGAGGATTGTAAGCTGTTAATATAGTAGCTGGAGGAAAACCTTCCACCAGAATGCCTATCTCTTCACTCATGGAAGGACACATTGGACCTATCATCTCATCCATCCCCTGAGCCTTCAACCAGCTTGAAGCTGCGTCCAGAAGAGCTTTACTAACTTCAGTATCGTTAATACTTTCAAAAAAGCCAAAAAACCCTGTATTTTTACCCTGATAACTCACGAACTGATAATCTACCTGAGCAGATACTCTACCTACCAATTTACCATCTTCTTCTGCAATAAAAAGGTGTATTTTACCATGTTTAAAAAAGGGATTCTTAGCAGGATTTAGCCGTTCTTCAATATCCAACCGTAAAGGAGGAATATAATTATGGTCACCGTTATATATACCTCCTCGTAGGGGAAAATCAATAAACTTCCTTACCTGACCTGTGTCCGTCACAGGAAAATCAATTATTTTTATCTTGCTCAATTAATTAACACCTCAAAAAGAAAGAATTTTTCAAATTATGAAATTTCCAAATTATACCCCTTATTGTATCAGTTTACCCCACCTTCTAATCCTCCCACTCTTCTTTATATCTTTCCTCTCATTTGTTAACCTAAACTTTCCTATATTGTCACCCTGGGACCTGCCCTGAATTTATTTCAGGGTCTCATCACCCACTTCTATCATTACGATCGACCTTTTTTCTCCTGTCATGGCGAGACTGCCCCCCCTCCTCCTACCTCCTCCCGCCAGGGGATGAGAGTAAATATGAGGAATTCCTTCACTTGTCACTAGTAACAGCTTTTAAATTACTTGTCACCAGTTACTGTCACAGCTCTTTCATTACTCTCAAGAGGGGGCTTGTGGAGGATCTGACCCCAATTACTTTATCTATCATAATTTCCAGGAGACCCTGCTTAAAAAACCTACTTCTGAGAACATACCGCCGGGACAAGTAAAGATTCAAACAGACAGGGATACTTATACATCCTTTATGTCTTCAACCGTAGGAATCGGTTTAACTCCGATATACATATTAGGGAGAAGTCCTGAAACAGTTAAATTTCATTGGCGCACTAACTATGGCCATTTTATAAGTTGGGAACCACCCGATTATAAAGTCTATTTATTAGGAGTTGAAGTTATAAACAACGGAGAAAAAATCTATTGGTCATATAGTCCTGCTGAAATGGATGAAAATAAACCTTCTATTCAAATTTCTTTAAGTGTAAAAGATGAACAGTCCGGGATTATTTTAACTGAGTCAAGCCTTGAAATAGGCCGGGTAGAAATGGATACTGCAAAAGTAAAAAATGAGTCTTCTTTATATTTGCTCAACAAAACCTCAGAAAACCAGCTTGATGATATACTACCAATTATAATTACCTATTAATATATGGAGGTGTTTTTGTGAAACCA
>JBBIUB010000002.1:104591-106478 GCA_037440465.1 Coprothermobacterota bacterium
ATATACTACCAATTATAATTACCTATTAATATATGGAGGTGTTTTTGTGAAACCAGAAGAATATCTTGATGTTTTATTAAATTTACCCGGGATGTATAACCCTATTCCATCGCCTGATGGTAAATATGTTGCCTGGACCTGGTTTAGGATTTTTCCATCAGCTGAAGTTTATGTAGCTCCAACAGACGGTTCGGGGAAACTTGTAAAGCTAACAGACTCTCCAGAAGATTCATTTGTGGTTTCCTGGACTCATGATAGTCGTAGCCTTATTATTGAAGAAGATTGTGGTGGTGATGAAAGATTTCAATTATTTATGGTGGATATAGACAACCCAGAGCACCGTACTCCTTTAACTGAACCCTCTCCTCCATATTTTATCAGGGGAGGCTCATTACATCCAAATTGTGTCTGGTTGGTTTATGGAGCAAACTATGATTTTAAAACCAATAAAGAGATTGAGCCTACCTGGCTTTACCGACATAATTTAATAACTGGTGAAAGATTAATTTTAGCTCATCCCCAAAAACCTAATTACTATAGACCGGAAATCAATAAGCAAGGAACCCTTATTTTATATAGCAGGAATGATTTGCATCCTGCAGGTCAACAAATCTGGATTGTGGATATAGAAGGAATCAAAGACCAAGAAATATTAAACTTTGGTTCTGAAGTAAAGGTATCTGCTTCCTGGCATCCTAACGGGAAAGAGGTTGTATTTCTCGTTGAAGCAGAAGACTATAGAAAAGTGGGACTATACAATCTTGAAAAAGGCGAGTATAGATGGCTAATAGACAACCCTGACAGAAACATTGAGGAAGTTTTTATTCCCTTCAATTCCAACCTGATGGTGGTGGTAGAAGTTAAAGAAGCTAAGACAAGATCTTCTTTATTTAATCTGGAAACTTTTGAAGAAATAATTCTACCTTCAATACCCGGAAACCTTGTACCTCTTGCTCCAATAGATGCGGAATACTGGGTGGGTACTTATTACAGCTCTAAACAACCTACTGATGCTGTTTTATTCTCAATTAAGGATATTAATCCAAAATCTTTTCAAAGCTTAAGTAGAGTTTGGGAAAGAACCCCTTTAAAACCCCATCTTTTAAGTCAGGCAAAGGATTTCAGGTGGTATTCAACTGATGGTTTAAGAATCCAGGGGTGGTTGTATCAAGCAGAAAATCCAAAGGGGACTGTGATATCTATCCATGGGGGTCCCACAGACCACAGTGAAGATAGATTGAGTATATTAATTCAATTTCTGGTTTCCAGGGGTTTTAATGTTTTAGACCCCAATTATCGGGGAAGTACTGGTTTTGGATTAGCTTTCCAGGAGGCTATCAAAAAGAATGGCTGGGGTGGTATGGAACAGCTTGACATAAAAACAGGCATAGAAGCACTTATTAAAACAGGCATAGCAAAGAATGGTAAAGTGGGGGTGGTGGGTACTTCCTATGGGGGATATTCCTCCTGGTGGGCAATAACCCAATATCCTCCCGAATTAGTTTCCGCTTCTGCTCCTATATGTGGTATGACTGATTTAGTTGTTGACTATGAAACCACAAGACCAGATTTAAGACCTTATAGTGAAGAAATGATGGGTGGCTCTCCAACACAAGTACCAGAAAGGTATTATGAACGTTCTCCTATAAATTTTATAAAAAACATAAAAGGAAAGTTACTCATAATCCAGGGCAAAAGAGACCCTAATGTAACTCCGGAAAATGTACGTGTTGTAAAGAAAAAACTTGATAAATTTAATATCCCCTATGAGTTATTATCATTTGAAGACGAAGGTCATGGAATCAAAAGACCTAAGAACCAAAAAACCCTCTTTTTAAAACTGGCTGAATTTTTTGAGGGTATGTGATTTTGTAGCTATAATTGCTT
>JBBIUB010000003.1:0-93810 GCA_037440465.1 Coprothermobacterota bacterium
ATGGTTCCCACATTAAGATGGGGTTTCTTTCTAACAAACTTTGCTTTGCTCATAAAAAATAATTCCTCCTTTCATATACTTTATACAGAACCTAATATTTCCGCTTGTACAAGAGAGGGAACCTCCTTGTACTGTGCAAACTCCATATTAAAAGCACCCCTACCTTGAGTAAGGGAGCGAAGAATAGTAACATAACCAAAGGTTTCTTTCAAGGGGACCTTAGCAGAAATAATTCTCGTATGACCATGAACCTCTATTCCCTGCAAATCCGCGCGGCGACGACCAAGATCTGAAACCACGACACCAAGATACTCGTCAGGAACTATTATCTCAAAAAACATTATAGGTTCGAGAAGAGCTGGTGAAGCTTTTTTCATTCCTTCTTTAACAGCTCTTGCACCAGCAATCCGAAAAGCAAGAGCTGACGAATCCACGGGATGATAAGAACCATCTATTAAAACAACTCTTACATTAACAACAGGATAACCAGCAAGTACACCAGATTCAAGGGATTGATTTATACCTTCTTCAACTGAAGGGATATACTCAGTTGGAATTACCCCCTCTCTAATCTCATTAACAAATTCATTATCTTTTCCATCCTGTTGTGGTTCAATTCTGAGATAAACATCTGCGTACTGACCCTTCCCACCTGTTTGTTTTATATGTTTATACCTAATAGTAGAAGAAGATGTTACTGTTTCCCTATAAGATACTTGAGGATTGCCGATTTTAACATCTACCCCAAATTCTCTCTTAAGTCTATCTGATATTATTTCAAGGTGCAGTTCCCCCATCCCATATATTATGGTTTGACCTGTCTCAGTATCAATCTTTCTTTTAAAGGTTGGGTCTTCATCTGCAAGCTTTGAGAGAGCAAGAGATAATGAGTTTAGATCTTCTCTGCTTTTTGGTTCTACAGCAATAGAAACAACAGAAATAGGAATATGAAGGGTTTCAAGAAGAATAGGCTCCGTTTCGTCAGAGAGTGTATCCCCTGTAGAAGTAAATCTGAATCCCACTACTGCTCCAAGATCTCCTGCTTCTATCTCAAGGACTTCTTCACGCTGATTTGCGTGCATTCTTAAGAGTCTAGCTACTCTTTCTTTTTCTTTTCGGCTACTATTATAGATGTATGAACCAGCTCTAATTGAACCAGAATAAACCCTTACATAAGTTAATCTTCCGACATAGGGATCTGTAACCACTTTAAAGGCAAGCGCTGAAAGTGGTGCTTCCTTAAGAGGTGGTCTTTCCTCAACTTGATGAGTTATGGGATTAACCCCTTTTACTGGTGGGATATCCAGAGGAGAAGGCAAGTATTGTACTATTGCATCTAAAAGAGGTTGAATGCCTTTGTTCCTGAAAGAAGAACCGCAAAGAACAGGGACACATTTCAGGTTTATTGTGGCGTTTCTCAAAACATCGTATATCTCTTCTATTTCTATCTCTTTTCCTTCGAGATATTTAACCATCAGGTCATCTTTAAACTCACTTAATTTCTCAAGTAATTCATCATGATAATATAAAGCTTTATCTCTAAATTCATCAGGTATTTCATCTTCGTGAGAAGTCAACCCCAAATCATCATCATAAATAATTGCTTTCATCCTGACAAGATCAATGATACCGTTAAATCTATCTTCTTGTCCCAATGGAAGAAATAAAACTATTGTTGGAACATCCAGTTTTTTTCGAAGTGACTCCACTGCTCTTTCAAAATCCGCACTTACTCGGTCGATTTTATTAACATATACTAAGCGGGGAATTTGATAGCGATCAGCTTGACGCCAGACGGTTTCAGATTGAGTTTCTACACCAGCGACACCACATATAACTACAACAGCTCCATCCAGAACTCTTAGTGAACGCTCAACTTCAATAGTAAAATCCACGTGCCCTGGTGTATCTATAATATTAATTTGATAACCTTTCCATAAACAGGTTGTTACTGCTGCTTTGATTGTAATACCACGCTCTCTCTCTTGAGCCATAAAATCCATTTGAGATGTACCACTATCTACATCACCAGGTTTATGAATCTTGCCTGTATAAAAAAGCAATCTTTCAGTAGTAGTAGTTTTTCCAGCGTCTATATGAGCAATAATACCTATGTTTCTGGTTTTCTCCAAGACATTATCACCACCTGAAATGAGCAAAAGCTCTGTTAGCTTCTGCTGCTTTGTGGATATCCTCCTTTTTCTTAACAGCTCCACCCAGATTATTGCAGGCATCCATTAATTCACCTGCTAATTTCTCATAAGCCCTTCTCTGTGTTCCACTTCTTTTACGAGTAGCTGATACTATCCACTTCATAGCAAGTGATAATCCCTTTTTATAAGGAACCTCAGTAGGAACCTGATAAGTAGCACCACCAACTCTTCTTGGTTTCACTGCTACAAGAGGTTTTACATTATTAACTGCCTTTTCCAACATCACAATACCTTCTTGTTGGGTTTTTTCCACAATCAGGTCCAGCGCATTATAAACTATTTTTTCTGCAAGAGACCTTTTACCCTTCAACATAAGGTGATTGATAAGTTTTGTAACCAGGATGTTGTTATAAACTGGATCTGGTACAAGCTCACGTTTAACTGTAATTCCCCTTCTGGGCACTTCTATCTACCCCCCTTTCCTTTCTTGGGTAACTTAACTCCGTATTTTGAACGACTTTTCTCTCGTCCCTCAACTCCACTTGTATCAAGAGTTCCTCTGATCAGATGATAACGAATACCTGGAAGGTCTCTAACCCTTCCACCCCTCACCAGAACAACGGAATGCTCCTGTAAATTATGACCAATACCAGGTATATAAGTAGTTACTTCTATCCTGTTAGAAAGTCTCACTCTGGCTACTTTTCTCAGTGCAGAGTTAGGTTTCTTGGGAGTCATGGTATATACTCTTACACAAATACCCCGTTTCTGAGGATTACTCTCAAGAGCAGGTGATTTAGTTTTGCTTGTAGGTGTCTTCCTACCTTTTTTTATAAGCTGGCTAAAAGTGGGCATAAATAAAAACTACCTCCATTTTTATTAGGATATTTTAACACCTCTTATCCAATTATGTCAAGTTCACTCGTTTCTACGCTAAATTTCTTGTAAGAGGGGTGGCCTGTACCTGCTGGCATTAGTCTCCCAAGAATAACATTCTCTTTTAATCCTCTTAAATCATCTACTTTACCTTTTATAGCAGCATCAGTTAATACTCTTGTTGTTTCCTGAAAAGAAGCTGCTGATAGAAAACTTTCTGTTACTAAAGCAGCCTTTGTTATACCAAAAAGAGCAAGCTTAGCTTGGGGTCTTTTAAGACCTTGAGCTTCCAAGTGATTACCTATTTCTTCGAATTGCAGTCTATCCACCAATTCACCAGCGAAAAACTTGGAACTACCTGGATCATCTACAATCACTTTCTTTAACATCTGTTTAATAATTACTTCTAAATGCACATCACTAATATCTACTTTTTGGCCTTTATATACCCTCTGAATCTCTCTTAAAAAGTAGTATCTAACATCATCTAATCCGTATACTTCCAAAACTTTATGAGGATTGATACCGCCTTCAGTAAGACGTTGACCTTCTTTTACTTCATCTCCATCCCAGATTTCGATTTCCTGTCCAAAACTCACATCATACTCGTATTTCTGCCCGTCATCGGTGCTTACTACTATCTTCCTCTTTCCCTCTTCCTGAACAATTCTTGCTTTCCCCGCACCTTCTGAAACGACTGCTTCTTTTTTAGGACGACGTGCTTCAAATAGTTCCTCTACTCTGGGTAATCCCCGGGTTATATCCTCAGCAGCTACACCTCCGGTGTGGAAAGTACGCATGGTTAGCTGGGTACCTGGTTCGCCTATAGATTGAGCTGCTATTACTCCTACAGCCTCCCCTATCTCTACTAATCTTTGAGTAGCAGGACTTAATCCATAACAGGTAGAACAAACACCATTTACACTCTTACAAGTTAAGATAGATCGTATTTTTACAGATTTAACATCTGCTTCTCCTATTTCATGTGATTTTTTTCTTGTAATTGGCTCGCCAACTCGGACAAGTATTTCCGCAGTTATAGGATGAACCACATCTTCAGCAACAACTCTTCCCCAGATTCTTTCCTCCAAAGTTTCAATTACGTTTCTACCATCAACGATTTCAGATACTTCAAGACTATCTACAGTTTGGCGTACGAGAACTTCTTTTATTCCTGCCTCTTCAATCTTTTGAGCTTGTTGCAGAGTAATTATCTCGCCTACCTTTACTAATATCTCACCAGTTTTAGGATCTTTAACTTCTTCAAGTGCTTCTTTAGAAAGAAGTCTAGCACTGAGAGGAAGAACGAGCCTATCACCTTTCTTCAAAGCTCTAACTTTAGTAACAGCACAATCTATTTCGCTTATAACAGCTTCATGCGCTACATCTACTAATCTTCGGGTAAGATAGCCAGCATCAGCAGTTTTTAAAGCAGTGTCAGCTAAGCCTTTTCTACCTCCATGAGTAGATATAAAATATTCTAAAACCTTCAAGCCATCCAGAAAAGAAGATTTAATTGGAAACTCAATTGTTCTTCCTGTTGGATCAGTCATAAGACCTCTTACTCCAACTAATTGACTGACCTGATCTCTGTTTCCTCTTGCTCCAGAAGTAAACATCATATAAAGATTATCAAAATCATGGAAATTTCTGACTACTGCCTCAGCAATTTTCCTTCTTGTTTCATCCCATGTTTTAACAACTTTTCTATATCGTTCTTCAGATGAAAGTCTTCCATATCGATACTCTTTCTCAAGGAACTTAACTTCTTCTTCCCCCTCTTTAAGCAATCCTTCTTTTTCAGGAGGGACTTTCATATCAGAAATACTGATAGTAGCCCCGCCCATGGTTGAATATTTGAATCCCAGCATTTTAAGAGCATCTAATAAAACTGCTGTTTTAGTGGGACCAAAAGTTTCGTAAGAGTCATAAATTACGTTTTGTAAGGCTTTTTTATCATATACTGAATTAAGGTAGGGGAAATTTACACCCATTTTTGTCCCGAGAGCTTCGTTCACTGCAAGATTGAATATCAATCTACCAGGAGTAGTTATTATCTGGTTGCCATTTAGAAGAATTTTTATTCTTTCGTGTAAACCAATAAGATCTATTTCATATGCATAAACAGCTTCTTCTGGACTCGCATACACCTTTTCTTCATCTTGTGAATCTCTTTCGGTTTCCAATGTCATATAATAACAACCAAGAACAATATCCTGTGTAGGAGAGACAAGAGGTCTACCGTTAGCCGGACTTAAAAGATTATAATTGGATAGCATGAGTAACCTTGCCTCAGATTGTGCCTGAGGTGAAAGAGGAACATGTACTGCCATCTGGTCGCCATCAAAATCAGCATTGAATGGAGGGCACACCATAGGATGAATACGTATAGCTTTACCCTCTCCTAATATTGGTTCAAAAGCTTGAATACTCGCTCTATGAAGTGTTGGTGCCCTGTTTAGGAGAACTAATTGTTCTTTACATACATCTTCCAGAACTGACCATACTTTCTCGTCTCTTCTATCAATAAGGCGTTTTGCACCTTTTTCGTTACTGGCATGCTCCCCCAAAATAAGCTCATGAATGACAAAGGGTTTAAATAGCTCAAGAGCCATTTCTTTAGGTAAACCACATTGATGTAATTTAAGTTCAGGCCCAACCACAATAACAGACCTACCAGAATAATCAACTCTCTTGCCAAGTAGATTCTGTCTGAACCTACCCTGTTTACCTCTTAGTATTTCTGAAAGGCTCCTTAAGGGTTTGTTATGGCTTCCCATAATAGGCCTAACTCTCTTTGAA
Source organism: Coprothermobacterota bacterium (assembly GCA_037440465.1). Taxonomy (GTDB): domain Bacteria; phylum Coprothermobacterota; class HKB111; order HKB111; family HKB111; genus JBBIUB01. The sequence continues at coordinate 5,832 of JBBIUB010000003.1, forward strand.
TTATCTATAAGAGCATCGACCGCCTCCTGCAACATTCTTTTCTCGTTACGTATAATGATGTCAGGAGCACCAACTTCTATAAGCTTTTTTAATCGATTATTCCTGTTAATAACTCTTCTATACAGATCATTAAGATCAGAAGAAGCAAACCTTCCACTATCCAGATGAATGAGTGGCCTTAAATCAGGTGGTATAACAGGCAAAATATCCAGGACCATCCATTCTGGACGATTACCGGCTATTTTAAAAGCTTCCAAAAGTTCAAGCTTCCTAACTATTCTGCTCCGTCTTTGTCCCTTGGTTGCACTATATTCTTTTCTTAATTCTAATATTGTTTCATCAAGATCAATATTTCTAAGGACATCTCTTATAGCTTCTCCACCCATTCCAACCACCAGGTCAGGATACTGTTTCAGGTACTCCTTGTAAGCCTCCTCTTCAAGCGCTTGACCTGCTTTCAAGGGTGAAGAACCCGGTTTTATGACCAAATAAGTGCCATAATAAATAACCCTTTCAAGAATCATTGGAGATAGTTCAAGTAAAATCCCAAGTTTACTGGGAATGCTCTTAAGATACCAGGAGTGAACGACTGTCGAAAAGAGTTTAATATGACCCATACGCTCACGCCGAACTTTAGAACTTGTTATCTCAACTCCACACTTCTCGCAAATAACCCCTTTATAACGCATGCCTTTATATTTACCACAATGGCACTCATAATCTCTGGTAGGGCCAAAAATTTTCTCACAGAAAAGACCATCTGGTTCAGGACGTAAGGTTCTATAATTAATAGTTTCTGATTTACTTACTTCTCCATATGACCACGACTCGATTTCTTGTGGAGAAACAATCTTCAATTTTATCGCATCAAAAGAAGGATTAGATGATAGATCCGGTTCTTTTAATTTATTCATGTTATTCTTCTCCCTCTAAAAATAGTGAAACAGATACTTTCTCCCCATTTCTTACCAGTGGTAATTTAAGCGTTGTTTTTGGTTGTTCTTCACTTAATAAAACTACATCCAGTCCAAGGCTTCTGAGTTCCTGGATTAGTACCTTAAAAGATTCTGGACAACCAGGGGTAGAAACCTTCTCACCCTTTACGATATCTCTGAAAGTTCTATTCCTACCACTTATATCATCTGATTTAATAGTAAGCATCTCTTGAAGTGTATAAGCTGCCCCATGGCCTTCCAAAGCCCAGACTTCCATTTCTCCAAACCTCTGACCTCCAAAGTGGGATTTACCACCTAAAGGTTGTTGGGTAATAAGAGAGTAGGGGCCTATAGCTCTTGCGTGAATCTTATCTTCAACAAGGTGTATCAATTTAAACATATACATTCTTCCAATACTTATTTTGTTAATAAACGGGTGCCCTGTTCTACCGTCTCGCAAGATAACCTTGCCCTCTTCAGGAAGTCCAGCCATACTTAACATTTTTTTTACTTCATTAATCTTGGGTCCATCGAAGATTGGGATGGCAAAACGAACACCAAGTATATGAGCAACCAAACCCAGATACATCTCCAATATCTGACCAACATTCATTCTGGAAGGGACACCTAAAGGATTAAGAACCATATCTACAGGAGTCCCGTCTTCTAAAAAAGGCATATCTGCTTCGCTTAGAATTTTAGCAACAACTCCTTTATTCCCATGCCTTCCAGCCATCTTATCTCCAACAGTTATTTTTCTTTTTTGAGCAACTCTTACTTTAACGGATTTCAAAACTCCAGATGGAAGTTCATCTCTTTCCTCAATTGAGCGAACGGAAGCTCCTACAACTATTCCCTGTTCACCAGGAGGTAGTCTTAAAGAAGTATTCTTTACGCTGCTGGCTTTCTCTCCAAAAATAGCCCTTAAAATTCTATCTTCTGGACTAAGCTCACCTTCGCCTCGCGGAGAAACTTTTCCTACAAGAATATCTCCTGCTTTTACTTCAGCACCAATTCTTACAATTCCGTTTTCATCTAAATCTTTGAGGGCTTCCTCGCTTTCTCCTGGAATATCATTAGTTATTTCCTCTTGTCCTACTTTTAATTCTCTCGTATGAACTTCATATTCTTCCATATGAAGAGAAGTAAAAACATCATCTTTAACAAGTCTTTCACTGATTATAATTGCATCTTCGTAGTTATAACCTTCCCAAATCATGAAAGCAACAAGAATATTTCTACCGAGAGACAACTCTCCTTGAGAAGTAGCTTGACTGTCTGCTAAGATATGTCCTTTCTCAACTTTCTGACCTTTTTCCACCACAGGGAACTGATTAAAAACAGTGCTTTGATTTGTACGTAGTAATTTGGCAAGGGTATAGTCATTCCTGTTCCCTTCATTAGCCAACACTGAAATCTTCGAAGCATCTACATAATCTACTACACCAGATTCTGATGAAAGTACAACTTCACCGGAATCCATGGCAACTTTCTTTTCCAATCCTGTTCCCACCAGAGGAGGTTCTGGATAAAGTAGAGGTACGGCCTGTCTGTACATGTTGGAGCCCATCAGAGCACGGTTTGCATCATCATGTTCGAGAAATGGTATAAGAGCTGCTGAAATGCTGAAAACCTGCTTTGGCGAAACATCTATAAGGTCTACTTTTTCCTTATGTACGCTTATTAGGTCAGCACCTTTTCTTATCATAATCTCATCAACAAGAATGTTCCCATCTTCATCCATAGGGGTAGTAGCATCAGCAATGTGATAGTTCCTTTCTTCGTCTGCAGTAAGATGCACGAGTTCTTGTGTTCTTCGCCCTGCTATTACTTTAAAGTAAGGTGTTAACAAAAATCCATGCTCATTGGTAAAACTATAAGTTGCAAGAGAGTTTATTAGCCCAATATTGGCACCCTCTGGAGTTTCAATTGGACATATACGACCATAGTGAGAATGATGTACATCTCTTACTTCTATGCCAGCTCTCTCTCTGTGTAATCCGCCTGGCCCAAGAGAACTTAATCTACGTTTATGTGTAAGTGAAGCTAAAGGATTTATTTCATCAAGAAACTGGGATAATTGGCTTGTAGTAAAAAATTCCTTGCAAGCTGTAGTCAGTGGGCGCGAACTAACCAGGCGAGTTGGCGACATATCTTGTAAAGTGGTTGTGGTCATCTTATCGCGTATAATTCGCTCGAGTTTTGCCAAACCCCCTTTAAGATGAGCTAATAGAAGTTCCCCTACAAGACGAACCCTTCTATTTCCCAGGTGGTCAATGTCATCAAAATAGCCTACTCCTTCATATAGGTTAATAATAACCCTTGTAATGGCAATGAAGTCTTCTGGTGTTAATGTTGTTATATTGAGAGGGGTATTAAGACCGAGCCGTTTATTAAGTTTATAACGACCTGCAACTTTTAAATCGTTTCTCTTGGTTTCAAAAAGAAGTTGGTTCAGATATCTCTTTGCTGTATCAATATTATGCATCTCTCCAGGTTTAAGTTTTTTATAAATTTCCAGGTACGCCTCACCACTACTTGTAATTGAATCCTTCTTGAGAGTAGCCTGCAAAGCTTTAGGAATATCATATTTAACTGCAGAAACTTTAATAAATCCCTTTTCTTTTAAGAGAGATACTGAATGGTCGTTTAAAAGATTATCTTTTTCTTTAAGAACTTCTCTTATGTTTTCACTGATCTTACTTTCATGTAAATAACAATCTGGTGGGATCGAATCATTATTCAAATCAAGCTCTATTTCTTCAGCAGCACTAAATGTTTTAATAATATCAAAAGAATTGCATTGTCCTATTGCTTTTAGGAGAGTAGTTATGGGGACACGACGACTTTTTTTATCCATACGAACCCACATTACCCCATTCATCTCCGTCTCAAAATCCATCCATGTGCCACGGTCTGGAATTAAAGAAGCTTTAATAAAAAGTGATCCAGGTTGTTCTTCAGGCACTTTTTCAAAATATATACCAGGCGAGCGAGTTAGTTGACCGACAACAACGCGTTGAGTGCCATTAACAACAAACGTTCCAGACTTACTAATTAGCGGAATATTTGCCAGTATAACTTCTTGCTCTTTTATTTCACCGCTTGGAAGTTTTAACCTTGCAGTTGCTTTAAGTCTTCCTTGATAGGTTAGCCCTTTTTCCATCGCATCTTCAATAGAAATAGAAGAATCTTCAACTCGAGCTTGTGTTAGTTCCAGCACTGAACCGGCTTCTTTAATCGGACTTAAACCTTTGAGTAACTCATCTACTCCATCTCTTAAAAACATACGATATGAAGCTAATTGAAGCTCAAGAAAATTAGGGGCTTCATAAATTTCTTTTATCTTTCCTAAATTAACTACTTTAGTAAGTGCTGAAACAGCCATTTAATCAATCACCTCAATATTTTTTATAATATTCGAGAGATATAAAAGGATATTATACCATAAAATGGGAATTTTATATGAATAAATTTGATAAATGATCTCATTTATTCTACCATTTAGTTTCTAAACTAAAAGAATAAAAGGGGTCCGGCATTCTAAGATTCAAGTGGTAGTAAATTCAAATCCTTCACTTAAATCCTTAACCACTCGAATCCTTGAACCCTTCTAAACTTATTGAATCCCACTCATTAAAGAGAATATAGGCATAAACATGGTAAGTACAAGAAAAGCTATAATTCCTCCCAGGAATATTAACATAACTGGTTCAATCGCTGCCGTAAGAGAGGCAATAGCATACTCTACTTCTCCATCATAGTACTCAGATAACTTCTTTAGAGTTTCTCCAAGAGCACCCGATTCTTCACCAGATCCAACTAAACCCATAAACATGGCTGGATACAAACCGCTTCTCCCCAAAGCACTCCTGAAAGTTTTACCACGCTCAAGCTCGGTCCTGAGTAATACCATATCTTCAGCATATATCGTGTTATCGATTACTTCTCCCATTACTCTAAGGGCCTCAACCAGGGGTACTCCACTTTCCAAAAGAAGACTAAGAGTCCCAGCAAATTGTGAAAGTACTGCTTTTCGCATAAAAGAACCTATCAGAAATAATTTTAGAATGATTCTATCTTTAGCTCTTTTACCTTCTTGAGTCTTAAGAAATCTTCTCAAGAAATAAACCAGAGCACTAAATAGAGCTAACGCAATATACCAGAATCTTAATAATATTGATGAAAAAGCTATTACTATTTTTGTTGGAAGGGGTAGCTCAACACCTAACTCTTGAAGTAAACTTGCAAAACCCGGGATAACAAATGTAGTAAGACCTACCACCATAATAAATGCTGCCGATAAAACTATAACAGGGTATGTCAAAGCTGATTGAATTTTAGCTCTTAACTTTACTTCTTTCTCAAGATACATGGAGAGTTCATCTAAAACCTCTCCAACCTTTCCTGTAACTTCTCCACTTTTTACTACGCTAATAAAGAAACTGGAAAATATATTCCTATGCTTTACTAAAGCTGCAGAAAGTGATAGACCTTTTTCGATATCTGCTTGAATTTCTTTGGTTACTCTTCTCAAAGTTGGGTTTTCAACCTGGTCAGCGAGTGTAACAAGTGAAATTATTAAAGGTGACCCCCTAATGAGTATGGAAAATTGTCTTGCATACAATGCAATCTCTTTAAGAGAAACTCTACTTCGTAAAAATTTAAAAGGAAAAATACCTCCACCTTCTCGGCTACCAGCAATCTTACCTCTAATTTGATTTACTGAAATTACTGTAAGCCTACTATCACCTAATGTTTTAGCCGCTTGAGATGGTAAATCGGCTTCTATAACCCCTTCTATAGTTTTTCCTTGCGGGTCTATGGCTTTATATTTAAACACTGCCATCTTTATAAACCCCCTTTTCTCGGAGGATTCTCTCCATCTCTCTTCTATTAAAAGCAAAACCTAGCGCAACTCTTTGGGATATACGACCAGCAAGCACAAGCCTGACCAGGTCCTGGTCCATAGTGTGCATCCCGTAATCTGAACCAGTTTGTATGATTGTAGGCAATTGATTGGCCTTACCTTCTCTTATTAAATTTCTAACTGCCTGGGTAGCAACCATAACTTCAGTTACTAAAACTCTACCTCTTCCACTGGCATGAGGTAAAAGTAATTGACTAATAATACCTTCCAGAACCTCTGAGAGCTGATACCGAATCTGGTTTTGCTGTGCAGAATGAAAAACATCTATCATCCTATCAATGGTCTGTGAAGCACTATTTGTATGTACTGTTGCCAGTACTAAATGTCCTGTTTCAGCCAGAGTAATTACAGAAGATATGCTTTCTAAATCTCTCATTTCACCTACCATTATTACATCTGGATCTTCCCTTAAAGCAGAACGTAAAGCACGGGGGAAACTTGGTGTGTCTTTTCCTACTTCCCTTTGATTGATGATTCCTTTCCCGTGGCGATGCAGGTACTCTATAGGGTCCTCAATAGTTAATAAATGACAGGATCTGTTATGATTGATATAATTAACAGCAGATGCCAATGTTGTTGATTTACCAGAACCTGTTGGTCCAGTTACTAATATAAGTCCTCTGGGTTTCAATACAAGTTCAGCCATTACTATAGGAACACCCAGGTCAGAAAAAGTTGGGATACGATCCGATAAGATTCTTATTGCTGCACTAACACTACCTCGTTGATGATATACATTAACCCTGAAACGTCCCAACCCTTTTACCCCAAAAGATGTATCCCATTCCAGAACTGATTTTCCTAATTCTTTGAGCTCCTCTTCAGGTAACATAGGAAACAAAAGCTTTTTTATCTCCTCAGAAGTCATAATTGGGTATTCATCTAACTTTCTGAGTTGCCCATCAACTCTCGTATAAGGAGATACACCGGTTACAAGGTGGACATCTGAGGCTTTTGAGGCGATAGCCTTTACTAAAATATCAGTTAAAGTAAAATCTGCCTGTTGTTCCATTCCATCACACCTCCACAGTACTTATAATCCTAAATGCTTCTTCAAGTGTAGTTATACCTGAAACAGCCTTTAGTAACGCATCTTGTAACATATTTTTAATTCCATTCCTCATTGCTGTCTCTTTTATCTGAGAAGCAGAAGAATTTTTTATGACTAAACTTCTAATATCCTCATCAATCCTTAAAATCTCATGTACACCTGTACGACCAAGATAACCTGTGTTTCTACACTTAGTGCAACCCTTCCCTTTACGAAAATTGGGGTTTTTATACCCCAATAATTCAATAAGATGCTTTTCAAAAAGAGCAAGGTAATCACTTGGAGGAGTATAGCCTTCGCTGCAGTTTGTACACACCAGACGAGCCAATCTTTGAGCAGTAACCCCTATCAGCGATGAAGCAATGAGAAATGGCTCAATACCCATATCTATTAACCGAGTAGGGGCTCCAAAGGAATCATTTGTATGTAAGGTTGATAATACCAAATGCCCGGTTAAGGCAGCCTGCATAGCCATTTCTGCTGTATCTTTATCACGAATCTCACCAACCATAATAATATCGGGATCTTGCCTAAGTATTGATCTTAAAATATTAGCAAAGGTGAGTCCGACTTTATAGTTCACAGCTACCTGATTAATACCTTTCAATTCATATTCAATAGGGTCTTCCACAGAGACCAGATTAACCTCTGAAGAATTAAGTTGATTTAGAACAGAATATAGAGTTGTCGTTTTACCTGACCCAGTAGGACCTGTAACTAAAATCATGCCATATGGCTGTTTGATCATATTGTAAAAAGTTTCTTGATTATCTGAATTGAAGCCAAGTTGGGTCAAAGATATTAAGGCTTTGGATTTATCAAGAATCCTCAACACTATTTTCTCACCATACATCTTCGGAAGAGTTGATACCCTCAAGTCTATATCCCTTCCACTAAACCTGATGTTAATCCTACCATCTTGAGGAAGACGTCTTTCAGCAATATCCATATTTGCAATAATCTTGAATCTACTAATAAGAGCTGCTTGCACATTCTTGGGTACTTTCATGGCTTCATGAAGAACACCATCTATCCTGTATCTAATAATTACCTGATCTCTCTGAGGTTCAACATGAATATCTGAAGCCCTGTCACGTAAAGCCTGACTCATTATTATGTTTGCAAGCTTTATTATAGGTGCCTCTTCAGCCATCTCCTTCAAGTCTCGGACAGAAGCACCTTCAGACTCAGCTTCAACGGCTACTCTACTGTCTACTGATACCATATCCTCAGAAGCTTCTCTAAGAGATCTTTCAACACCATACACTTTTTCAAGGATATCTACTATTTGACCTCTTGGTGATATACACCACTTTACAGGTTTTTTCATCAAGGATTTTACTTGATCAAGAGCATAGAAGTTAAGAGGGTTGGAGGTTGCAACTATTACAGAGTCATCTTCATCCAGACCTATAGGGATACTTGAGTTTTTCCTCGCAATAGCTTCAGGTATTGAACGCACTAAATTCTCATCTATTACATGGTCTCTAAGATTGACAAAAGGCATGCTCCATTCCATACCCAAAGCCTTTGCTATTGTATCTTCATCTAAAAGACCTAAATTCACTATTACTTCACCGAGATAACCACCTTCAAGCCTTTGAACCTCAAGGGCTTTTTGAATCTGTTCTTCTGAGATAACACCCATATCCAGTAATATTTGGCCTAATGGTTTACGTTTTTTCTTCATTACTAAACCTCCTTACTACAGATTCCATTAATCTCGATACTTTAGTCAAAAAAAAGTCCCTATTAGAACTAGGCCTAACAAGAATAGTATAAACCATTTCTCTTTTTCCGAGTAGTACATCCGTAAAAATCTGGTCACCAATCAATGCAACCTGTGTAGGTAAGAGTTTCCTTTTATTAATTATCCTTTTTATACTCCTGAGGATTGGCTTAAAAACCCTCCCTTCCCCATTAACATTCAGCTTATCTTTCATCCTCTGCACTCTGGAAATAGGTGCGTTACTTAAAATAAATATTTCTAATTTTTCTTTCCTTACTTTATCCAACCAAGTCAAAGTTTCAACAGAAACTTCTTCTCTCAGATATGGCACCAAAGTGTTATCCAAGTCTACAAAAATGATTTTAATGCCTTTTTCTTTTAAAGCCATTATATCTATATCGTGAATTCTATTTGCAATCTGATCTGGTTTAATAAAACCCATTCCCACCATCCTTAAGGCTTTAGATACTTATTCTTAGCTATTTGGTGTTCATTGAAGGTGCGTGAAAATTCGTGAGAACCGTCCCCTCTATTTACAAAGTAAAGGTAATCTGTTTTAGCTGGATAAAAAGCTGCTTTTAAGGATTCAAACCCCGGATTAGAAATAGGAGAAGGGGGAAATCCAGTGTACCGGTAAGTATTATAAGGTGAATCAATGTCTAATTCATTATAAGTAAGTCTATCTTTTGGCTTTTCAAGGATATAATTTACGGTAGCACAAGACTCCAGCTTCATCCCAATTTTCAATCTGTTTATAAAGACTGAAGCTACTAATGGTTTTTCCTCAATCAATAATGCTTCTTTCTCCACAATAGAAGCAAGAATAAGAGCATTATAAAAACCTATCTGTTTGACAGTTGGAGAATCTTCAACTATTCTACTTACCTTACTCTGAAAGTTAGATAAAGTAAGGTTTACTAAATCTTTAATAGGTAAACGAGGCACAATGTATGTATCTGGGAAAAGAAAGCCTTCTAATGAAACTGGAATAATATCTATATAAGGGATGTAAAAGTCCTTGGGGTTTAAGAGAAGAATTACTTCTCCTGACGACAAACCTTCTCTTTCAACAATCTGAGCTATATCCCGTAAGGTTTGTCCCTCTTTTATGAGAATCTTATACTTCTTAACTTCTTGAGGAGATGTAATTATACTGATTACCTCATTGTTCTTCATATTTTCCCACAGCAAGAACTCTCCTACTTGGATAGCTCTATCCAGTCCAGAAGAAATAAGATGCTTTACAAACTTATCTTCATTATTAATTATTCCTTCTTCTTCTAATCTACTTACAATACTTGAAACTTCTTCACCTGGAGAAATATAAAAAAGTAGTTCCCTACCTTTCGCTGGCTCAGTATTTATCTTAGTATAAACATAAAAATATGTAGTCATCATAAGAAGGATGATGAAAAAAATAGACAGAATTAAAATATTGTGAGTTAAGAACTCAGTCTTCGCTGCTTTCCTCATCATCTTCGCTTTCATCATCTAAAGACAGCTCTTGGTCCTCAAGTTCTTTAATAACTTTCTTGAATTCATCCTCATCTTCAATATCTACAAAATCATCACCCTCTACTTTAAGCACAACAGCAAACTCGTCTTCTTTATCTTCGGGAAGGAATACAGCATATTCTTTACCTTCAACTTCAAGATATTCAAGCAGGTAATATTCCTTATCTTCCCCTGTTTCTTCATTTGTTAATGTAATGATTATTTCTTCCGCTTCATCTTTCATTTATTTTTTCTCCTTTCCATATAACTTTGAAGTATCAAGGAAGCTGAAACTTCATCAAGATATTTTTTTCCCTTTTTTTCCTTTATTCCCTGAAGCTGGAAGCTTTTTAAAGCCTCCTTGGTAGAAAATCTTTCATCATAAAACTCTACCTTAATAAATTTCTCAACCTTTTTCGCAAAATCAGATATTTTATCTGCCTGAGAAGTATTTTGTCCTCTTGAGTCGAAAGGCAATCCAATGACTACCATTTCTACTCCTAAATCCTTAATTAAGTTCTCTAAATAACATATATCTTTCTTATCTCCCCTCCTTTCAATAACCCCAACAGGACTAGCTATCATCTCTGCTTGATCTGTCACTGCTACGCCGATTCTCTTATCACCAACATCTAAAGCCATTATTCGCATAAGTTATACTTTCTTCAGTTCTTTTAATAAATTATTAAGTATATTTAAGATATTATTAAAGTTTGGTTTATTTTTAAATCCTCCCTGGCCAGCCTCGGCGTTTCCACCACCCTTACCACCCATTAAAAGGGCAAGCTCTGAGGCAATCTTTCCTGCATTATAACCTTTAACTACTGCACCAGGAGAAGACTTGGTAAAAATATAACCCGCATCACTTCCAATTAGTACAATAACATATTCTTCAAGCATATTAGCAAGAACATCAGCCAGATTCCTAATCGCTCTGGGTTCAAGTATATCTAACTGAGAAGCTACTATACTAATATTTTCAATTATATAAGAATTCTTTATTATGTAATCTTTATAAAGATTTACAATGTGAGTTAAAAGCCTTTCTTTATCTTTCTGTAGTTCCTTTACATTCTCTACCAACTTATTAACTCCTGAGAGTAAACCTTCAGACTGCCTTAAAAGATCCAAAGCCTTTTTCTGTTCCTGACGCATTACCTTCAAATAATCAAAGGCTTTAACGCCAGCTAATGCTTCTATTCTTCTAAGTCCTGTTCCTATTCCTTCCTCTTTAACAAGACAGAAAATACCTGCTTCCCCTGTACGCCTGAGATGCGTTCCGCTGCACAACTCCATACTAATATTATTTATTTTAATAATTCTAACTTCACTACCATATTTTTCGCTAAAAAGAGCAACAGCTCCTATATTTATAGCCTCTTTATAAGACCTAATAAAAGAAATAACTTCAAAATCTTGAATTAGAAAAAAGTTAACCAACCTTTCAACTTCTTCAATTTCTTCAATAGTTAATGCTTTATGATATGTAAAATCAAACCTCAAGTAATCAGGAGATACTAAAGAGCCAGCTTGCTTAATTTGAGGACCTAAAACCTTTCTTAATGCTGCTTGCAATAAGTGTGTAACGGTATGGTGAGCTTCCATAGATCTTCTTCTATCAATATCCACTATCAACCTTACTACTTCTTTATCCTCAATAGACCCCAACAGCATTTTAACGAGATGAATTATTCTCCCATTTGGTGCTAAATAAGTATCATAGATAAAGCCCTTGCCATTTTCTCCCTCTATCACTCCCTGATCGCTCAACTCCCCACCACCAAAGGAATAAAAGGGAGTAACATCTAATATATATTCCCATGAGTCATCTTCTCTTCTTTCTTTTCTTAAGACTGTGGCTTTAGACTCAAGATAGTCATATCCGATAAATTTAGTAGGTGGTAATTTTTCAATATCTGTTGTAGAACCGCCATTATTAGTAAACTTTGGTTGATAGATACTCGTTGAAGATCTAGAAAGAGCTTTTTGTTTTTCCATCTCATCTATAAAAGACGGTTCAACAAGAGTAAAGTTTTCTTCTTCAAGTATCTCTTTCTGAAGCTCTAAAGGAAAACCATAGGTATCATAAAGGAAGAAAGCATCTTTTCCAGAAAATACCTGCATTTTATTTTCCTTCATTTTCTTTAGATGTTCATTAAAATAATCAAGTCCTTTACCTATAGTGCTTAGAAAACGCTCTTCCTCGGTTTTTACTCCTTCTTCTACCCAACGATGATTCTCTTTTAAAACTGGATAAAATTCGCCAAAAGAAGACACTACTCTCTCTACTATTTTATAAAGAAAGGCTTTCTTAATTCCATATTTATAACCCTTCATGAAGGCTCTTCTTATTAACCTTCTTAAGACATATCCTCTCCATTCATTAGAAGGTATAAGCCTTTCTGAAAATAAAAAGGTTATCGCTCTGATATGATCAGCTATTATTCTGATTGGAACAATATTGCTCATATCTTTATACTCAATCCCAAGAACTTCTTCAGCTCTTGATATCACAGGCAGAAAAAGATCTGTTTCAAACACAGAAGGAGTATTCTGCAGTATGCAAGCAATTCTTTCAAGACCCATTCCAGTATCAATATTTTTTTGTGGTAATGGTACGAAGTTATTTTTATTACATGAGAATTGCATAAATACTAAATTCCAGAATTCAATAAATCTATCACCAGGAAACTCTTCGTGTCTGAATGAGCCAGATCCCCTATCAAAATATATTTCCGAACAAGGTCCGCAAGGACCCGTTTCCCCCATCCTCCAGAAGTTATCATCTTCGCCAAGGGAAATAATTTTATTATCAGGAAGCCCGGCTATCTTCTTCCAAAGCCAACTGCTTTCTTCATCATCTCTGAAAATTGTAACAACCAGTTTGTCTTCAGGTAAACCAAATCTCGTTGTAATCAACTCCCAAGCCATAGAAATAGACTCTTCTTTAAAATAATCTCCAAAAGAAAAGTTACCAAGCATTTCAAGAAGCGTTACATGCCGAATTGATGTCCCAATTTTATCAATGTCATTTACTCGCATACATTTTTGCACAGTAGTTATACGAGACTTTGGAGGGATTAGAGAGCCTAAAAAGTAAGGCTTAAGTGGAACCATGCCAGCAATAGTAAATAATAAGGTTGGATCTGAGGGAATAAGAGAGCCCCCCTCCAATCTTAGATGATTTTTTTCCTCAAAATAATTTAAAAAGAGTTCTCTTATATCTTTAGATTTCATACAAATATGGCATAAATTTTACCACAAAAAGAAAAATTCTGTCAATTTAAGTTGTGATAAACAACTTTTATGACTATCATTAAACGTTTAATAGTTCCTTTTTAAGCTTACTTAACGCCCTTCGTTGAATGCGAGATACTTGTACTTGAGATATACCTAACCTTTTAGCTATCTCTGCTTGTGGAAAGTGGTCGTAAAATCTCCACTCAATAACTTTACGCTCATCAGTAGCAAGTTTTTCAAGTGCTTGTTCCAGAAACCTGCGTTCTTCCGTTTCTCCTTTATCGTAAGCTTGGTGTGATGCAAGATCATCAATACTTCTAACGCCATCTTCTTCTTCATTAGAAGAAGAGTCAAGAGAAAGAGCATCATAAGAAGCGCCTGCTGCTATCCCCTCTGCAACTTCTTCCTCTGATACTCCAAGATTACTGGAAATCTCATAGAGGTTTGGGGTTCTTCCAAGCTCTTGAGATAGAACATCTACTGTTTTTTGTATGCGTAAGCCTAACTCCTGTAATCTTCTGGGTACCTTTACATCCCAGGTTTTGTCTCGAAGATATCTTTTCATTTCCCCTAATATGGAAGGAATCGCAAAAGAAAGGAAATCTTTTTTAAACTCAGGATTAAATCTTTTAATTGCTTGAATTAAACCTAAAAATCCTACCTGTACTAAATCTTCTTTGCTAGATGGTGGAACTCTAAATCTTTGAGATAGATAATATACCATTCCCTCATATTGTTTAACCAATTTTTCAAGTACAAAAGGATTTTTCGAGGTCTTAAAACTCTTTAGAAGGTTTTCTACCTCTTCTTTAGATTCTAACCCTGGTTCATTTTTGAGAAGCAACATGCTTGATAAGCCTTACAACTACCCCTCTTCTTGTAGCCACCCAATCATAATTATCCAGTAGACATTGAAATAAAACACAAGTAATCTCTCTATCCATTAGACATACAAATCTTCTCGGAAGCTCAAGAGATAGGAAAAAAATGTCGTCAGATGTTTCAAAAGAAACTTTTACAGAACCACGTCTATAATTTTCCTGAAGTAAACTTGTTATCAAATCTGAAAGGACAAATCTTAAATCTTCCAAATCTTCATAATCAAGACCTGCCTCTTTGGCTGCTCCGGTAACAAAAAAATGAAGGAGTTTTAATGAAGAACTATCTAACGGTAAAACTAATGATGGCTTACTCACTTCTCTTCTTCTAAAACTAAGTCCTCCTCACTTTTAAAGGTTTCAGAAATTGTTTTCTTTAAATCATCTGCTTTTTTTATGATCTCATCTTTGGCCTTCTTACTTACATCTACTATCTTATGGCGGGTCTCTTCTCCAGAATAAGGAGCAAATAGAACCCCAATGACTCCACCTATTACTAATCCCGCAACAAACCAACCAAGATTTTCTCCACACCCTTTTTCTGACATTTCAATTACCTCCTTTTACTCTTTTTAAAAATTGATGCAGTTTTACTTGCTATACTCCATACTGTTTTCAAGCCTGTCAGTGCAGATACTGCACCTGCTATTGGTGGCAATATATTGACACTCGTTTTAGCTTGACCCAATAATACCTTAACTTCCTTTAAAAATTCTTTTACTTCTCTCAAAAGAACTTTACCATCTTCGTCAATAAATCGATTCACTTTGGTAGTTAGATTATCAATTTTCTTATTAAGTGAGTAAAGAACTATTAGAAGTAAAAGAAAAGTCAACCATAATGGTAGTCCTACAACAAGAAATAATATCCACTCATTCAAAGTAACTTAACCTCCATTAAAACATCAAGGATTCTGGGTTTTATAATAACAAATTTATTTATAGTAAGTGCGATAACAATACCTATAACTAAACCTATTAATGAGCTAACCAAAGAACCCAAGCTACCCCATCCAAACATTTCTGCAGCAAGAATACCCAAAAATAATGTACAAGTAGGGAGAAAGAATAGCACTGTCGATGATTTAAAAACTGATTTATCTGGTATTTCTATGACCACCTCATCACCCACAGATAACTCCCTACCCAGACTCTCAGGCACTTCTACCAGTATTACAACTCCACTCTCTGAACATCCTTTATTACAGTTTTTACAAAAAGCGGGAGTACCTGGAAGACAACTCACTTCAGCTAATTTATTTCTAAATGTAATAACTTTTCCTACTCTTTGCATGTCTCACTCTATAAAGACACCCCACCGTGCCGTTTGGGTTTGGTTGCACGAACCATGCTCTCAAAAGGTGGGGTCCTGCAAGATAAATATTTACCACCGGACCCCAGCATATCATTGTTAGGCCGTGCTTCCGCACCTTAAACACGCACACGGTAGGGTTATCCTATTTTCATTATAGCACATTTAATTATTTCCACTCTTTTTTCGATATGGTATTGGAATATACTGTACTGTGGTACTGGCTGGTGCTGGTTGAGGGTATAACTCCATAAGTTTGTGGAAACTTTCAGGGAATTCATTACTAACTGAAAGACCTAAACCCACCGCATCTTCATAAGTAATAGGATAATCGTGGGTCCAGCGCCCCTCAGTCATTATCCTGGCTAAATCTTGGGCTTTTTCATCTCCCATTTTATCTTTTAACAGGTATTCTACTGTAGTACTTACCTGAAAAAGCGCCTTTCTGGCAACATCAGCCAGTATTAATATTTTATCCTCCACATCTTTTGGTTCTTTTAAGTCAAGAATTCTTACAAGAGAAGCTGCTGGATATTCATTTATCTGTGGATCAACTGGACCAAGTACAGAATTTTCATCCATAACAATTTCATCTGCTGCTAAAGCTATCAAAGTACCTCCAGACATAGCATAATGGGGGATAAAAACGGTAACCCTCGCCAGATGTTTTTTAAGAGCAAACGCTATCTGTTCAGAAGCTAAGGTTAAACCACCCGGAGTATGAAGTATCATGTCTATAGACATATCAGGTGGTGTCATCCTGATAGCTCTTAATACCTGCTCTGAATCTTCAATATTTATATACCGATAGAAAGGAATGCCAAGAAAACTAACTGATTCTTGACGGTGAATCATCACTATAAGACGCGAATTCCTTGCTTTCTCAATCTTCCCCATGAAATTAAGACGAGCAGCTGTAAGCATTTTTTTCTGCATGGGAGAGATTAAGAACATAATAATTAAAATCGCCCAAAAAATATATGATATATATCCCATTTAGAGAACACCTCTCCTTTTATCGAATATTTTTGCCCAAGTATAACCTGTGATAAAACCTCCTATATGAGCCCACCAGGCGACACCTCCTAGTAGGTCTTGAGTTGCTAAGCCAGTTACGCCATATAAAAGTTGAAGGACAATCCATATTCCCAGAAATACATAAGCAGGGAGGGCTACAACGGTCGCCAACCACCCTAAAAATACGAAAGTCAGGATCCTGGCGCGCGGGAAAAATACAAAATACGCCCCGAGAACCCCAGAAATTGCACCACTGGCTCCAACTAAAGGTACCCCTGAAGATAAATCAGTTAATGAGTGGGTTATTACAGACACTACACCCGAAAAAAAATATAAAAATAGGTAGTTAATATGCCCCAATTTGTCTTCAACATTATCCCCAAAAATCCATAGAAAAAGCATATTGCTAAGAAGATGAATAAACCCGGCATGGATAAAGATTGAGGTGAACAGGGTAAGATACGAAAAGTGAGCTGGAGTAAAACCATATGTATATATGAATTGTTCATATTGATATGAGGATAAAAAGAACATAAATACTGCTATTAGTATGTTTATAACAATAAAAAAAATGTTAAAATATGAAAATGTTTTAGAAGGTATATTATCTCTAAGAGGTATCATTCTTTAAAATCTTCCAGTACGCGTTGTTTTAAAGCTTCGTAAAGAATAATAGCTGTAGCAACAGATACATTAAGACTATCAGTCTTTCCTTTCATGGGAATCCTTAATAATAGATCGCACTTCTTTTTTATATTCCCTCTTAAGCCTTTACCTTCGCTGCCTACTACCAAAAGAAGGGGAAGTAATAGATCAACTTCAAAATAATTCCTTTCACCCTCAGGATGAGCTCCAAAAATCCAGAAGCCTTTTTCTTTCATTATATGAATAACAGAAAGAAGGTTTTTTACTCGGGCTATCTTAAGATGAAATACCGCCCCAGAAGAAGCTTTTGCAACAACTGAAGTTAATGGAGCTGTCCTTCTTTCTCCCATGATCACCCCTGAAACACCAGCTCCATCAGCACTTCTTAGAATAGCCCCAAGATTGTGGGGATCTTGAATTTCATCAAGAGCTAAAACTACGGGGTATTTTTCTTTATCTAATACTTTAATTATCTCCTCAAGAGAATAATAATTAAAAGAAGAAGTGACACCTACTATACCCTGGTGATTTGAGGTACCACACATCTTACTCAGGGTCTCTTCCCTGACCCTTCTCACCGGTATACCATTTACCTTAAGAACAACAAGGATATCGCCCTTGAAGTGTAAAGAAATATACACCTCTTCAAAATTCTTGCCCGCTAAAAGAGCTTCTTCTATGATTCTTCTACCGTAAAGGATTTCTCTTTGGATTTCGGTAGAATCTTGCGCCATCAGGTGAGTCCTGAATTATGAAACCTTCTTTCTCCAGCTCTGCTCTAAGACCATCTGCTTTCGTATATTCACCCATTTTCCTGAGTTCCTCTCTCCATCTTAAAATTATTTTTATCAGAGCTTCTTCTCCTTTATCTTCATCCAACTGCAAACCAAAAATATCAAATGCTCCTAATGCCAACTCCAGAGCTTCACCAAAAACTTTTTTAGAACCTCCCTTGATTTTACTAAGCTCTCCCAAAAAAGAGAAAAGATGCCCAAGAGACGCTGCGTAATTAAAGTCATCATAAAGGGAAGCATAAAAACTATCTCTAAAATTGTTGTTTAAATCAACAATATTTTTGTCTTCAGAGTGTCCTTCCTCATCGCTACCCTTAATAACATTAATAGATAGTGAGAAGAGACCTTCTTTTAATTTGATTAAAGCCTCTACTCCTTCCTCCATTAGTTCTGGATAGAAATCTAAAGGACTTCTGTAATGACTTTTTAGGAGTACCAGCCTGGTTACCATAGGGTCGTAACTTCTAAAAATATCTTTTAAGGGAATAAAATTTCCCAGAGATTTTGACATCTTTGAAGCCTTCAGATTAAGAAGCCCTACATGAATAAAATATCTTGAAAATGGACCACAACCAGCATAAGCCTCAGATTGCGCAATTTCGTTTTCGTGGTGTGGAAAAATTAAGTCCTGTCCTCCTCCATGAATGTCAAAACTCATTCCAAGATATTTTATACTCATCGCAGAGCATTCAATATGCCAACCAGGTCTTCCTCTTCCCCAGGGGCTGTTCCAGGAAAGTTCTCCTGGTTTAGCCTTTTTCCAGAGGGCAAAATCAACCAAATCTTCTTTATCTTCTCCTGGCTCAATCCTTATGTGCTGACGTAATTTCTTAATAGATTGACCACTAAGCTTGCCGTAATCAGGAAACTTTTTTACTCTGAAATACACATTACCATTAGACTCGTACGCAAACTCATTCTTTACAAGATTATCTACCATTTCAATGATTTCTATAATATGAGCAGTGGCTCTGGGATAAAGTGTGGCTGGTTTAACATTTAGTTTCATCAAATCCTCAAGACAAGACTCTATGAATCTTTCTGCAAGGAAAAGCGGGTGCTCACCAGAAGCATTGGATCTGGCAATAATCTTATCATCAATATCTGTGAAGTTAACTATATATGTTACATCATAACCAGCTTTCTCAAAAATCCTCCTTATAACATCAAAAGTTACAAAGAGTTTTGCATGACCAATATGGGTGTAATCTTGAGGAGTAAGTCCACAAGTATATATTTTTACCTTTCCGTTATAAGCAGGAACAAATAGTTCTTTTTTACCAGTTAAACTGTTATGAATGAAAATTCTTTCCAAGATGGCCTCCAGTACCAACTAATCAATAGCTGGAGGCGTAGGAGGACCAGGAATAACTGGCCTGGGAAGAGGATCTTGAGAGTTAATCTTTGGATTAGTGTCACTTTCGTTTTTATTGATTGAAGTAAAATAACTAATAATTACTCCGCTAAAAAGAAGCAACAAAAAAATTGCTAAAATAATCAAAAATCTTTTTTTCAATTTTTTTTATCCTCTGGAAATTATAGCATGGATTCTAAATAAAATCTCCTCTTTACCAAGAAGGTAAAGTATTCTCGCTAACTCAATACCTTTTTCTTCACCTGTTAGAGCCATTCTGATAACAGGCAAGTATTTTTTCTTTGGAAATTGAACTTTTTCACTTAAGTTATTAATAATAATTGAAGCTTCATCTAAACTTATTGATTCTTTCGAGTTTGATATCTCATTAATAAGTGTTAATAATATTTCTTTTTCCCATTCTTCCTTAATTATGTAAGATTCAGGTTTTACAAATAAGAATTTTGCTCTGATGGGAGCTTCTCTAAGAGAATGAATACCACTTCTTATGCATGATATTAACGCCATTAACTTATTTAGCTCATAATCTATTCTATATCCCGCTTCTTCGAAAAATGGAAGAGTTAAACTTAGAAGTTCTTCGTCTGTTAATTTAGCGATATGGTGGTGATTTAACCATTTTAATTTTTCCTCATCAAAAATTGCTGGACTTTTTCCAACCCGATTAAGATTAAAAGCAGAAATAAGTTCATCTATTGTAAAAAGCTCTCTTTCATCTCCAGGAGACCAGCCCAGTAAAGCTAAATAATTAACCAGAGCTTGTGAAAGATAGCCTTGATTACGATACTCGTGGATAGCTAAAGCACCATGTCTCTTGCTAAGCTTAGACCTATCACTTCCAAGTACCATCGGTAAGTGACCAAAAATAGGTATCTCCCAATCAAAAGATTGGTATATAAGCATTTGACGTGGTGTATTGCCATGAAGGTGGTCTTCTCCCCTTATAATATGGGTCACCTTCATTAGATAATCATCAATAGATACCGCAAAGTTATAAGTGGGTGAACCATCACTTCTCATAATCACAAAATCATCCAACCCGTGAATGGAAAAACTAATTTTTCCTCTAATTATATCTTCAACTACAACCTCCCCTTCCAGGGGAGCTTTCAACCTGATTGCAGGTGGGATTCCTTTTTTTAATAAAAATTCACGTTCATTTGAAGATAAATAGCGGCATTTTCTACTGTATCTGGAAATTTTTCCACTCTCTTGGGCTTCTTCTCTATCTTTTTCTAACTCACCTGGAAAGCAAAAGCAATAATAAGCTTTATCTTCTGTTAAAAGTTTATCTGCAAAGTCTCTATATATATTTAATCTTTCAGTTTGTCTGTAAGGAGCAAAGGGTCCGCCAATATCTGGTCCTTCATCCCAATCTATTCCTAACCATTTTAGGTCTCTAACTAAGGCATCTTCATACTCCTTTTTACTTCTTGTAGGGTCAGTATCTTCTATTCTTAAAATAAATGTACCACCATGTTTACGAGCAAATAACCAGTTAAAAAGAGCAGTTCTGGCAGTACCCAGATGAATGTACCCTGTTGGGCTTGGTGGAAAACGAACTCTAATCACTTCTCCTCCTTTAATATTAGACAAACTGCGTAGGCCTCAATCCCTTTTGCCCTACCTATAGGACCAAGACCTTCACTGGTGGTAGCTTTTATATTCACAATGTTATCATTAATATTTAGGACTGAAGCAATAGAAGATCGCATAGCAAAAAAATAATCATTAAGCTTGGGTTCTTCAGCAACTATCGTTATATCAATATTGTTTACCTTGTAAGAATCCTCATTAAGCATTTTTTTTACTTCTTTAAGGAGTAAAAGGCTGGAAATATCTTTATAAAATGGGTTGTTTGAAGGAAAAAGTTGCCCTATATCTCCCTTCCCCATAGCTCCCAAAAGTGAATCCATAACTGCATGAATAACAACATCGGCATCAGAATGACCCTTTAATTTTTTTTTGTAAATAATAGGTACTCCACCTAAGTGAAACCCTTTTCCTTTTTTAAAGGGATGAATATCGTATCCAAATCCTACTCTCAAAGTTTTCTCCTTCTTAGAACATACTCCACGTACTCAATATCTTCTATTGTAGTAATCTTCAAATTTATTTGTTCTCCAGGGACCTCAAAGACTCTAAAACCTGCCTTACCTACCAGAGAACCTTCATCAGGATAATTATACCAACAATCTATCATTTCATAAGCTCTACCCAGAATATCTACTCTGAAACCTTGAGGTGTTTGTACTACTCTTAATAAATCTCTATTCATAGGGAAGGCAAGAGAATCGTTTCCATTTGATACCGCTATGTTATCTTTAATCTTTAAGACTGGAACAGCACTTCCTTTTTCTTTAACCTTATTATATACCCTCTCAATTAATTGAGAAGAAATCATAGGTCTGGCACCATCATGAATCATAACTATGTCTATTTCATCTTTTATTATTTTAAAACCATTA
This sequence comes from Coprothermobacterota bacterium, assembly GCA_037440465.1. Taxonomy (GTDB): domain Bacteria; phylum Coprothermobacterota; class HKB111; order HKB111; family HKB111; genus JBBIUB01. The sequence continues at coordinate 27,699 of JBBIUB010000003.1, forward strand.
TATACTGAAAGCGCTCTGGTTTCTCCCCCTTCTACTACTTCCCAACATTTCCCAGGAAAAGCAGTTTTTATAATCTTAGAAAAAAGAGATTTTTCCCCGATTGGAACTACTATTACTAAGACTGAAAGTTCAAGTATATTAAAAAAAGGAAATGCTGCATGAACTATTAGGGGTTGATTCTGAAGATGGTATAAAACTTTCCTTTGAGAAGAAGAAAATCTGATACTGGCTCCTGCAGCAGGTATAATCACGCCAAGTTTAGGAGTTTTCATTTATGTCGGGCAAAAATTAATTTTCCTGATGGTGTTTGTAAGACGCTACTGATAATTACATCAATTGCTTGTCCTATATATTTTTTCCCTTCTTCTACAACTACCATAGTGCCATCATCAAGATATCCTACCCCTTGGCCGGCTTCTTTCCCCTCTCTAATAAGTTCTATAGATATTTCTTCTCCTGGTAAAACTTGCATTCTCAAAGCATAACTCAATTCACTCAAGTTACATACTTTTAAACCTCTTAACCTGGCAATTCTGGAAAGATTGAAATCATTACTGATTATCATTCCACTTAATTTACGGGCAATGTCAATGATTACTTCATCGACAGTTAAATTAGTTTTCTTTGTTTCAACAACTTCAATAGAAAGAAATCGCTCTTCTTTAATAGAAGCAAGAACCTCTAACCCCCTCCTACCGCGAGTTCTCTTTAAGGGTTCACTAGAATCAGCTATTTTATGTAATTCGCTCAAAACTACACCTGGTAGAACCAGAATACCCTCCAGTACCCCGGTTTGTAAAAAATCAGCTAATCTACCATCAATTATTGAACTAGTATCAACTACATAGTATCGAGGTTGCCCCTTTCTATCACCTTTTGGCGAGAAAAGAAGTTGTTTTACCTCTTCTTTTTTACGATAAGCCACATATGCTCCTGTAATAGAAAGGAAAATTGTCATTACAGCAGTTAAAATATTCCCTATAGGTGGTATGAGATTAAAAACTGGAGAAAGAAGTATTGAGATAAAGTATCCTGAAAAAGCACCAACAAAAGCTATCAAGAAGTCAGGAATGGAAATTTTTGTGGCAAAGGTATCCAGTAAAGGAATTAATTTGTAAATAAGTTTCATAAGGAATCTATAGAGAACAACACCAATAAGAAGACCAATAGCAGAACCAACTATTGAAGATACTATAGAAGAATACGGCAGAATGTTACTACCATAAAAGTAACCCAAACTACCAACACCAACTGAAAATAATAAAATAAAGACAACTTTAAATAAAGAAAAAAACCATTCACTCATTTAGAAACACTCCTTATTAATATATGTTTTTTAAATCTCTAATCTCTTTAACTGTTTTTGTGTCTACACCAGGAAATTCCTCCTTTAAAAAACCATTATCTGGAATTATTACCTCCCTGTATCCACGTTTGGATAACTCTCTCATACGTCTTGCTAACTGGGGGACACTTCGCACTTCCCCCTGTAAGCCTACCTCACCTAAAAAAACAGCTCTTTCCTTATTTGGTTTATCATTATAACTAGATAGTAATGCGCCAACCACAGCCAGGTCAACGGCTCTATCTTTGGTTATAAGACTACCTGTTGTGCTCAAATATATATCAGATTTTCCAATATTCAATCCCCATCTTCTCTCTACTACTGCTAAAAGTTGTAACATCCTTCCCAAATCTAAGCCTGTCACTACTCTGCGTGGAAAGGGAGAATAAGATGGTGAGATTAAAGCCTGAACTTCCACAATGAGAAGTCTGCTACCTTCCAGGATTGCACTCAACGCTGTACCAGGTAGAAAGGAGAAAGAACCTCTACTACGGTATATATCTTCTTCTAAAACTTCTTTGAATCCTTTTCCTGTCATTTCAAAAAAAGCAATTTCTAACGAAGACCCAAAACGATTTTTACTGGTTCTTAACACTCTGATGAAGTCATGCCCATCACCCTCAAGATATAAAACAACATCTACAAGATGTTCCAGGGTCTTTGGACCTGCTATGATTCCTTCTTTAGTAACATGCCCTATTATAAAAATGGGGATATTTTTCTCCTTGGCTTTTCTTATCAGAAGTTGAGAACATTCCTTAACCTGAGTAATAGTTCCGGGTCCTCCTGCCAGTTTTCCACTAAGAATAGTCTGTATGGAATCTATTGCCACAACCTGTGGTTTATAATTTTCAATATCTTCAAGTACATGTTCCACATAAGGCGAATATTTAAGTAAGACATTTTTTCCTTCTATTCCTAATCTTCTAACCCGCAAAGCCAGCTGTTCCTCCAGCTCTTCTCCAGAAAAATAGAGAACCTTTCCATTAGATGCTAAATAAGGTAATATCTGCATAAGAAGAGTAGATTTTCCTATACCGGGCTCCCCGCTTAAGAGTATTGAAGAACCTGCTACCACTCCACCGCCCATAACCTGATCAAAACATTCCATATTTGTGCTAAAACGGGAGTGCTCTTTTATTAATACTTCTGAGGCTAATCTTGGTGAGTGATTTAAACCAATTTCTCTTATTGACTCTTCATATACAAGTTTTTCAAAGGAGTCCCATTTCCCACAGGAAGGGCACTTACCCAACCACCTGGAATCAGTAAATCCACATTCTCTACATAAGTACTCAGCTTTTGACTTCTTCATATAGAGGTTTTTTCCTGATGGTTACTTGGTCTCCCCCAACAAGAATTAATTCTATAGTGTCACCCTTTTCAAAGGAACCCTTCAGTATCTCATCAGATATGGGATCTTCAATAAGTTTCTGTATCTTTCTCCTTAAAAGACGAGCTCCAAATTCAGGATCGTAACCCCAGATAGATATCTTCTCTTTTAGTTCGTTAGAGATAACCAAGCTATACCCCTGATTAGCAATTTCCTTCTCTATCTGAGATAACATCATATTCACTATCTTTAGCATTTCTCCGTTAGAAAGAGGTTTAAAGACAACAATATCATCAATTCGATTCAAAAACTCTGGGCGAAAAACAATTTTTATTTCTTCATGAAGCTTGCTTTTTAACCTCTCATAAGATTCCTCATATGAATCACTTGCCCTGAACCCCAAAGAAGATGTTCTTTTAATCTTTGCCATTCCAATGTTTGAGGTCATTATAATAACTGTATTAGAGAATGTCACAGTTCTTCCTTGACCATCAGTTAGTCTACCATCATCAAAAACCTGAAGCAAAATATTAAATACATCAAAATGAGCTTTTTCGATCTCATCAAGAAGAATTACAGAATAAGGTTTTCTTTTGACAGCTTCTGTAAGCTGCCCTCCTTCTTCATAACCAACATATCCGGGGGGTGCACCAGTAAGACGAGATACCGTATGTCTCTCCATAAATTCTGACATATCAAGTCTAATCATGTATTTCTCATCTCCAAAAAGCGCCTCCGTAAGTGTTCTTGCCAACTCTGTTTTACCTACTCCGGTTGGACCAAGGAACATAAATACTCCCTGTGGCCTTCTAATATCTCTCATGCCAGTTCGGGCTCTTCTTATGGCACTTGCCACAGTTCTAACAGCTTCCTCTTGGCCAACAACACGACGCTTAAGAATCTCTTCAAGATTAAGTAGACGCTTCTGTTCTTCTTCTCTCAAGCGGGTTAAAGTTACTCCAGTCCAGAGAGAAACAACGTGAGTAACATCTTCAACTGACACTAAGCCTTTCCTGCTTTCTCTTCCTTCTCTCCACTTTTCTACCAAAGTTTTATAACGATTAAGAAGCTTTTTTTCTAAATCTCTATATTTGGAAGCTTCTTCATATTCCTGAGTTTCTACTAATTTTTCCCTTTTTGTACGAATAGAATTAATTTCACTTTCAAAGCTTTTAATCTCATCTGGTAAATCCTCACCCTTTAAATAAACCCGGGTGCAAGCTTCATCAAGAACATCAATTGCCTTATCTGGCAAGTAACGGTCCTGAATATATGTCTTGCTTAATCGTACTGCTGCCTGTATAGCTTCATCAGAAATTTCAACTTGATGGAAGGATTCATAACCTGGCGAAAGTCCTGTAAGAATATCAATGGTTTCTTCTCCGGTGGGTTCTTCCACATTAATAATCTGAAATCTGCGTTCCAGAGCAGGATCTTTTTCAACATATTTTTTGAATTCACCTGGTGTTGTGGCACCAATGCATTTTATCTCACCCTTAACCATAAATGGCTTCAACATATTAGATGCATCTATAGCACCCTCCGCAGCTCCAGCACCCACCAGAGTGTGAATTTCATCAATAAAAATTATCACATTACCACTTTGCTTTTGAACCTCATCAATTAGGTGTTTAAGTCTTTCTTCAAATTCCCCTCTGTACTTTGTGCCTGCCACCAACCCAGCCAGGTCAATAGAAACAATTCTTTTATCTTTAAGTTTTACAGGTACAATACCCTTAACAATTCTCTCAGCTAAACCTTCTACTATTGCAGTCTTTCCAACCCCAGGTAAACCAACCAGGAGGGGGTTATTTTTAGTCCTTCTTAAAAGAACCTGAACTAAACGCTCCATTTCTCGTTCTCTTCCAATTACCGGATCTAGCTTCCCCTGTCGAGCAAGCTCAGTCAAATCACGGCTGAACCTGTCTAAAACAGGCGTTTTACCCTTCACTTTGACTTCATTATTTTCACCAAGAATAGATACTATTTTGTCTCTAACTACATCAAGGGCTAAACCTTCCTCCTCAAGTATTGCAGCAAGTTGTCCGCCTTGATCAAGAATACCAAGAAGAAGGTGTTCAGTTCCTATTGCTTCATGAGCGAGATAATCTGCTTCTTTACGGGCTGCTTCTAATATAAGGTCACTGGCTCGTGAGAATTCCCTTACACCACCAAGGTAAGTAGGTTTCAGATTTGGAGGTGGTAAAATCTTTCTTTGCAACTGCTCAATATCTACATCCAATTCCTTGAGGGCTACTACTCCTACTGAATTTCTATCCTGTAAAATAGCAAGCATTATATGAACAGGCTCAAGATAAGAATGACCCCACTGACGTGCCAAATCTTGAGCTATTTGTAAAACCTTCTTAGCCCGTTCGGTAAACCTTTTACTGTTATACAACTCTCCATCTCCGTCGATTCATATAAATCATCTAATTAGTAATTTTACCCTTATACATTAAAATACAAGTGTAGAATTTGGTATTAATAGTTTACCCGTTATTAACTCTCTTCTTCCTCTATCTTCTTCCCATGTTCAGCAATAATCTTCTCTTGAACCAATGCTGGAACTTCTTCATAGTGAGAAAATTCCTGAACATAGCTTCCTCTACCTTGAGTCACAGATCTAAGAGCAGCTCCATAATGAAGTATTTCTGACATAGGAGAAAATGATTCTATTCTTTTAAAATTCTTCTCTTCTCCAAATCCAAGTATTCTGGCTCTACGCGTGTTCAGATCAGAAATTACATCACCCATAAATTTATCAGGCACAGTGACAATGAGTTTCATAACTGGTTCCAAAATAACCGGTTTAGCACGTTGCATACCCCTCTTAAGTGCCATCTGACCTGCAATCTTAAACGATATGTCAGAAGAATCAACTTCATGGTATGAACCATCGTAAAGAACAACTTTTATATCAACTATTGGAAACCCAGCAAGAACTCCTTCAAGTAACGCTTCTTTTACTCCTTTCTCAACAGAAGGCACATAATTCTTTGGTACTGAACCCCCAAATAATTCCTCATCAAAAATGAACCCTCCACCTCGCGCTAAAGGTTCTATTCTAATAAAAACATGTCCGTATTGACCACGACCGCCAGTTTGCTTCTTATGTTTGTATTCACTCTCTACTTTTATCTTGACTGTCTCTTGATAGGGTATCTTGGGCTCCTCGAGAATTACTTTTGCACCGAACTTGGACTGTAGTTTTTCAACTACTGTTTCAACATGTATATCTCCCATCCCGATAATTAGAACCTGATTTGTGTTAGAATCCCGAGAAACTTTAAGAGTTGGGTCACTGATAAGAACCCGCTGAAGTGCACCACTTAATTTATCTTCATCACCCTTGCTCTTCGGCCTGATAGCAACAGTTACCATGGGAGGAGGATAAGAAATGGGTTCATATAATACTGGACTCCCTTTATCGCAGAGCGTATCATTAGTGGTTGTATCCTGCAATTTTGCAACTATTACAATATCCCCCGCTATTGCTTCTTCAACAATAAACTGATTCTTTCCTCTCATTCGGTAAAGCTGGCTTATTTTTTCTTCTTTACCCTTATTACTGTTAAGTACTACTGTATCAGGCGTTAGTCTACCAGTGTGAATTTTTAGGAAGTTAAGTTGTCCTACATAAGGGTCTGCTATAGTTTTAAAAACAAATGCACTGAAAAGTTTTTCTGGCGAGGATATTAATGTGTTTTTCTCCCCGGTTTTGGAGTCTATTATAGCCATCTGTTTCTGATTTGATTCAGGAAAATTTTTAATATAGTAAAGAAGCCTCTTAATCCCCGAAAGGTTAAAGGCTGAACCAGCTAAAACTGGAAAAACTCTTCTTTCCCTTACCCCTTTTTCGAGGGCAGCGTTAAGCTCTGAAATTTCCAGTTCCTCACCTTCTAAGTACTTAGTAAGGAGTTCATCATCCAGTTCTGCCAAACGTTCAACCAACATCTCACGCCATCTACCATATTCCTTCTTAACACTTTCAGTAGTTAAAGATGCCTTCTCTTCCTTTCCTTTAGGGATATCAAAGGTTTCCCATGTCAACAAATCAATCACTCCTGTAAAACTATTACCTTCTCCAATTGGAACTACTAAAGGAACAATGGAAGAACCAAAGAGGTTTCTGAGCTGTTCAAGATTCTTAAAATAAGTCGAACCTTCTCTTTCCATCTTATTAATAAAGAAAAACAAAGGTAGTTCATAATCCTGAGCATAACCCCATATTTTCTCTGTTCCCACTTCAACTCCCGATATGCCAGAGAGCAATAAAAGTAGACCATCTGATACCTTTAATCCAGATTTGATTTCACCAACGAAATCGTCAAAACCTGGTAGATCCAAGAGATTAACCTTAATACCATTAAGAGAAAAGGGAAGAAGAGAAAGATTAATACTCGTTCTTCTCCTTATCTCTTCAGGATCATAATCAGAAAGAGTATTGCTTTCTTCAACTTTACCCACACGATCAGTGACTCCTGTCAGATAAAGAATGGCTTCAGAAAGTGATGTTTTACCAGCACCTGCGTGGGAAGCCAGAGCAACGTTTCTTAATGTGACTTTTTCGTCTTTCATATATAAATCCTCCAGAATAATTTTTATGCAATCTTATATATCTATTGTTTTTATTATACCCTAAAACTCTATTCTCACTGCATTAGTAAATAAGTTGGGTAACATCTCTCATGCTATTTATATTGACACTTCTTCATCTCTCCCTTATAATTATTATTGCTGGCTTAACAGCATTACTAACATATATCAAGCCCGGGTGGTGGAATTGGCAGACACGTACGTTTGAGGGGCGTATGGGGAGACCCTTGTGAGTTCAAGTCTCACCCCGGGCACCATAAAAAGGGCGGATAGTTCAGCGGGAGAACGCTTGCCTTACACGCAAGAAGTCACAGGTTCGAATCCTGTTCCGCCCACCATATATAATATATTTGTAAGCGGGGGCGTAGTGCAGCGGCTTAACACGCCGGCCTGTCAAGCCGGAGATCGCGGGTTCGAAACCCGTCGTCCCCGCCATAATGTATCAATAAATATCTAATATTTGCCATAGTGGTTTCTTTCCTATGTTAACATCAAACTGCTTGACATCTAAGTATCTTAAGAATAAAATAACTTAAATATTTTTTTAAGTTTTCACACTTCCGGAGGTTTAACTGATAATGAGAACAAGTAAACTTTTCGCTCCAACTCTGCGGGAAGACCCAGCAGAAGCAGAAGTTGACTCCCATAAACTATTGCTAAGAGCTGGATTTATCAAACAGGTAGCTGCAGGAGTATTTGTTTTCCTTCCTCTTGGTCTAAGGTCTATTAAAAAAATAGAAAATATAATCAGAGAAGAACATGACAAAATCGGTGCTCAGGAAGTATTTCTTTCAGTTCTTCAACCAAGAGAACTCTGGGAAGAGACTGGTCGCTGGGACCTTTATGGTGATATTCTTTTTCGTCTAAAAGATCGACGGGGTAGAGACCTAGCTCTGGGTCCTACTCATGAAGAACCAATTACGGATATAATAAGAAACTTGGTCAATAGTTACAAAGAATTACCCATTGCTTTATATCAAATCCAGACAAAATTTCGTGATGAACTTCGTCCACGATTTGGACTCATCAGGGGAAGAGAATTTTTAATGAAAGACATGTATAGCTTCCACGAAACACCAGAAAACCTGGAATCTTTTTATAGTCATGTAAGTAGAGCTTATGAGAGAATCTTTTCCCGCCTTGGGTTAACTTACCATCTTGTAGAAGCTGATCCCGGAACCATAGGTGGCTCAGCCAATCATGAATTCCTGGTACCAGGTCTTTCTGGAGAATCCCAATTTTTCATATGTGATAACTGTGGATACAAGGCAACTTCTGAAAAAGTTACTGGTGGTGTTGCAATAATGCCACCAAAAAATGAAATCTCACCAATCAAGGAAGTTTATACTCCGGGAACTGATAGTATTGAAAAACTCTCTGAATATCTAAAAGTAGAACCCAGCGAGATAATTAAGACGATGGTATACATAATTGATGGGAAGTCAACAATCGTTTTATTGAGGGGTGATTATGAGGTTAATGAGACCAAGGTTATAAATAAACTTGCTGCCATTGACATAAGGGTGGCTACGGGAGAGGAAGTTCTGACTCTATTCTCCTCTCCAGTTGGTTTTCTTGGTCCGGTAAATCTCCTAACCAATTTACCAATACTTGTTGATGAAAGTATTTTTACTGTAACATCAGGAGTTGTTGGAGCTAACAAAGAAGATTACCATTTATCTGGTTTTAACCCTCAAAGGGATTTACCCACTGGAATCATCAGGGGTGATTACAGAAACACCAGAAATGGAGACCTCTGCCCTCATTGTTACCAGTCTTTAAAGGAACTGCAGGGCATGGAAGTTGGTCATGTCTTTAACCTTGGTTCTAAATACTCACATTCAATGAAGGCTACTTTCACCGATAAAGATGGCAAAGGACAGAAATATTTAATGGGTTGTTACGGCGTGGGCATCAGCAGAACCTTACAATCCATTGCTGAAGAACATCACGATGAATTTGGGTTGAAGTGGCCCATTGCATCAGCCCCCTATGAAGTAATTATAATACCTATTGACTATCGCGATACCGAACAGAAAAAAGTGGCCGAAGAGCTTTATTTTAATTTACAAGAAGAAGGGTTGGAAGTCGTTCTTGATGACCGAGAAGTAACTGCCGGGGTTAAGTTTAACGATGCTGACTTAATTGGCTACCCAATTAGAGTGACTATAAGTTCCAGAACCCTCAAACAGTATTCTTTGGAAGTAATGTTGAGAAAAGATCGATCTACTACACTGATTCCGACTAATACAGCTAAATTCTACATTAAAGAGGTTAAAGCCAAATTATTTAATGAATTAATTGAAAGAACTCCTCCCCTTCTAACCTCCAGCTAAGGGCGAGAGAATAAATACTTCCTCTCCCCCTTGAAGGAGAACATCCTTCCCTACAGCTTTTCCATTTACAAGAAAAGCCATAGCTTGATTGGAGGAAAAACCCAGGGTTTCGAGAACCTGGGAAATAGTTAGCGGTGTATCTATAGAAACAGTTAACTCATCTTGATTTTTAAAGTAAAGCTCTTTAAGATGACCCAGAACCTTGAATGTTACTTTCACTATTTGTAAAAACCTCTCTTTTTCAAATCCTCTACCACAAAATCCAGTCTTAGCTCTTTAAGCTTCTCTTCTTTAGGCAGACCATTGTCGTCCCACCCCCGAAGAGCATAATACTCATCTAAAAGCTTATGAATAAGCTCTTCTGAGATATATTTACCTTCTGCAGGACCTGTGGGGACAGGTTCTTTATACCATCTTTTAGGTGGAAGGTCAGAACTTCTGCCAAAACCAGGAACCTCCCTGAACCAATATGCACGGGTCAAATTCCAGATTTTCTCTGAGATTCTTAAAAGGTCTTCCCAAGAGTAAGGAAAACCGGTAATAGCCTGAAATATAGGCTCGTAATGATTTAGAGAAAGGCCAATTTCCACCCACTGAAGACGACAGGAACCAAGAGCATCAAAAAGAGGTCTTATATGTTGGAGTTCTATTACCCTCTTAGCTTTACCCTCTATTTTATCTCTACCTACTTGAACATCATAAGTAAAAGCCCAAGCTCTATTGTGGTGTGCCCCAACATCAGCGGTCATATAAGCCAACATCATGGCTGGAGCATATCTGGACTCATATCCACTTATCTCCATACCTTTAATCTCCATAGCATAATCCTGACTTCCCATGCCAAGTACCTTTGCTGTTTCTCTAACACCTTTCGCCAGAATATCTCCTAAACCTTCTCTCGTGGCTATCCTGTTAGCCAGTGAAGCCAGTCCCTTTACATCACCCCATGCTACCTTTCCGCCCATATCTGTTTCACTAAGGACCCCTTTTTCCTGAGCTTCTAAAGCAAAAGCCAGAACATTTCCTCCCGAGATTGTATCAAGACCGAGGTCATCCAGAACATAATTAAGGTAAGCCACCTCATCAATATCTTTCAAAAGAAGATTCCCACCAAGTAAGGCTATAGTTTCATATTCAGGACCTTCAACATAAATATCTTCAGTATCCATTTTCACTCTGGAATATTTACCGCATGGTGTGGGGCACCCAAAGCAACCCTTGTCAGTCACCACTATCTTTTCTCTCATCACCTCACCGACAAGATTTTCATACCCTTCCATATAGGATGCCCAGAAATTTTTGGTGGGAAAAGCACTGTTTTCGTTAACCCAGCGAACCACTCCGGGTGTGCCATAATCAGTCCAGTAAGCATAACCAGGCTTATTTCTAACATCTTCATACATCTTCTTGCCTAATTCTAATACTCTCACAGGGTCCTTTAAGGGGAAACCTTTTGTACCTCTAATTCCCACAGCTTTAATCTTTTTATACCCCATCATAGTTCCCATACCAGCCCTACCAGCCTGACGACCAAAGTCATGATTAATGCAAGCAAAATTCACTAGATTTTCCCCTGCAGGTCCTATAACCATAAACTCAAATTCTTCACCAAATTCATGCTTTAAGAGCCTTTCTGTCTCAAAAGCACCCTTTCCCCAAAGGTGAGAAGCATCTCTAAAAGTAATGTTATTATCATCAATGAGAATTATAATGGGTTCCTCACTCACTTCTTTTATCACAATCAAATCATAACCAGCAAATTTCATTTCTGATGCAATATGCCCACCCATATTGGAGTCCCCATACCCTCCCGTTAGGGGCGATTTTGCACCTATTTCCACCTTTCCAGCCCCTGCAACCAAGGTTCCTGAAAGAGGTCCAGAAGCAATGTAAAGGTGATTATCATCACTTAGTGGTTTTACTCCTGATGGAGTATGAGTATATTCCATGAAGGCCGTAAAACCTCTGCCCCCCAGAAAGTTCTCAGCCATATAATTATCCGTTAATGTTATTGAACTACATCTCTTTCCTAAATCTATCCACAGAGTTTTTCCTCCATATCCATAAAGCATTGATTATCCCTCCTTTTCAAAGTTTATAGCCCCATGTGGGCAGACCACACTACAATCACCACACCAGTCGCATTTAAGTGGTAATCTGGAATCTACATCCATAAAGAGAACTTTCTTAGGACATACCTCAAAGCATAAACCACATTCAGTACAAAGTTCTTTATTAAGCTTCACAATGCCTTTATCAAAAAATAAGGCTGATGTTGGACATATATTTGAACAATCACCGCACTGATCACAAAAGTTAACATGATAAACGCCTGGAATAGGAAATTCACCATTTATCCTTATGGCTCCTTTAGTAGGATTATTTTCCATAAGCTTTGCAAGAGAACATACAAGTTCACAAGCTTTACAACCCGAACATCGTTTATCTTCAACTAACATTTTAGCCACTTTCATTAACCTCCTTCAAAAATTATGTCTACCCAACTACACTTGGTTCTTTTATAAGTTCCCCTCTCACAAACCTGTGATAGTCAAGCGCATTTATATTTATTGAGGGTTCTTCTCCCAATATAATTTGTGATAGAAGCTCTCCACTCATTGGAGATAGCATAAAACCGTGACCTGAAAAACCTGTAGAAATATAAAGACCTTCTACTTCTGATATTTTACCAATAATTGGTGTTGCATCAGGAGTCATATCATAACTCCCACCCCATTGCCTTACAACCCTTACATTCTTGAAAAATGGAAAAAGCCTGTTTATCTTTTTACTCATAGTGCGGAGAAAATCAAAGGTAGAAGAAATGTCCTCTCCTTTAGGTTCATTGGGATCACCACAACCCATAATAAAACTGCCATGAGGTGTTTGTTGACAATATAAGTTTAGTGAAAAAGAGATGACCATTGATTTAACCATAGGTTCTAAGGGTTCTGTTACTAATGCCTGGTGTTTTTCTCCCCATAAGGGTATTTCAATATCAATATCTTTTAATAAATTTACGGTATTAATACCGGAAGTTACCACAACCTTATCTGCATAAATCTTTCCCTTTTCTGTTTCAACTCCTACTATCCTTTCTTTCTCTCTTATGAGTTGATTAACAGGAGTAAATTTCTTTATTTCTACTCCCATTCTGGATGCAGCTTCTCCATAGGCAAAAACTACTCTATGGGGGTCAGCGTATCCGTCTCTCCCATGAAAGGTACCACCCAGTACTCCCTCAATATTCAAGTAAGGTACAATTTCTTTTGCTTCAGCAGGAGTTATTAATAATGATCTAATCCCAAAAGAATTCTGTAAAGTTACATTTTTTCTGAGTTGCTCAAATTCGCTTTCTTGATAAGCGAGTATAAGATAACCTCCTTGCTTAAGATGTATTCCCCCTGGAAAATTCAGTTCTTCGTCCATCATTTCAAATTTCTCAAGGGATTTTAAAGCCAGAAGACAATTAATAGGAAGTCCCCATTGTGCCCTGATACCGGCAGCGCAAGCACCAGTAGCACCTGAACCAAGATAGTTCTTTTCAAGTAGAATGATTTTACCTGCCTTCTTTGAAGCCAGATGATAAGCCAGAGATACCCCCTGACATCCACCTCCTACAATGATGATATCTGCAGTTTCAATCATCTTCTTCTCCCAGAATTTCTTTGAAGATTATCGGCTTTGCTGGAGGACGGGCGTGAGTAGGTCTTAAAGGTTGTTCTTTAATATCTTTCTTTAAGTATCTGGTTATTTCCTGAAGGATTAACAACTTGCAGGTTTTACCCTGACAGGGACCCATACCGGCTCTACTCAAACGTTTAATTTCGTCAAAAGTGGTATATCCACGCTTTAAGTATTCTCTTAAATCCTTAAGGGTTAAGTCTTCACATCTACAGATAATTACTTTATCTTCTTTCATTTAACCTTTTCAAATAAAAGTGTCTTATATCCATAACCTGATTAAGAGGCACAAGGATTGTCACCATAGGAGTCTTAGCTTTTCTCCCAGAGATTTTAACTTCATCAACTATTACCTCTCCTACGATATTTCCCTCTCTGTCAACTGCTAGAACACTTTCTCCTTTTTCAGGTAACGGCTGGAATTCGTAGGGCATAGATATTGAAGCCTGATTATTTCCAACAGTTTCGTCTATTAAGAAAATAGCCAAACCGGGGCATTCAGAAACACATAAACCACAACCCGTGCATCTATCAAAATCAATTTCAGGTAAATCGTTAATATTAACAAACTCTTTTACAGCCTTGAAAGGACAGGCAGCATAACAAGGGTCGCAGGGTATCTCTTCAAAACACTCTATCATTGCATAAGGACCTTCACATCTTCTTTTTTTTGACGGAATAAATCTTTTTAATTCTTCTTTTGTTGGAACCCCTGTTTTTTCAAGCATACTTAAATCCTTCAATTACAGATTGTTTATCATTAGTTTTTAACTTAGAAATACCTTCTTTAATTTTGAAGCTCTTAGGACCAGCTCTATATTTACTCAAGGATTCAAGTATCCTTTCTATTTCTCTATCAACACCATCTCTAATATAACCTATATCTTGAGCTGCTACCAAACCAGCTAACCTTCCTTGAAGCATAGCCGTGGTAGCTTCCTCTACTCCTGCTAAATCCCCTACCACAAAGATTTCTTTTCTTGAAGTACGCATGAATTCATCATGAAAAGGAACAAAACCACCAAGTTCTGGGATATATACAAATTTCAACCCACACTGTTCCAGAAGTTCGCCAAGCGGATTTAAACCAACTGCTAAAGAGATAACATCAACTTTGAGGACTTTTTCTGTCCCAGGTACTGGTCTTAGGTTATTATCTAAAGCAGTGATTACAGCTTCCTCTACTTTATTTTCTCCTCTCGCTTCCAGAATAGTATGTCTTAAATAAATTGGAATGCCCATTCGCCTTATCTTACTTGCATGAACCAGATAGCCTCCTATTTTAGGCATAGCATCTAAAACACAAATGACTCTTGCTCCAGCTTGAAGAAGTTGATAGCTAACAATTAAACCAATATTTCCTGCTCCAACCATGAGATAAGTATCGCCAGGAAGGACGCCATTTACATTCATTAAAGTCTGGATAGCTCCAGCAGCATATACTCCGGGAAGATCGTTACCGGGGAAAAGAAGCATTCTCTCTGAAGCACCGGTGGCAAAAATAACCCTATCATACCTTATTTTTTTTAAGGTCTGATTATGACTGTATATAATAGTACAATCGGGATAAAATGCAACAACCTCCCCCCCTTGAATAGTTTTAAGGTTCCCATTTTCAGAAGACTTAATTTCCTCTGATAACCTTGTGGCTATATCTATTCCTCTAACACCAGCTTGTTCCTTATAAGTACCAAAAAACTTGTGGGTTTGTTTTATCAGTTGACCACCGAGTGTTTCTTGCCTATCAATCAGAGTAACACAAGCTCCAAGGTTAGAAGCTGCCAGTGCAGCCATAAGGCCTGCTGGACCACCTCCAACTACCAGAACCTGAGTATCTTTCATCAAAAAATTCCTTTACCTTCCTGGGTATGGATCTTCATGCCTTCTCTTAACGGGGTTACACATATTCGTACATTAGGCATACCATCAACTTCCATAAGGCAGGAAGAACAGTTCCCAATAACGCAAAAAAATCCCCGAGGTCTCTTTAGTTTAATAGAAGTGTGAAAGTTATATATTCCATAAGAAATTAATGCTGAGGCAATTGTATCTCCCTCAAAACCAGATAATTCTTTTCCATTAAAGGTAAAAGAGATTATTTTCCGGCGTGGAAAATTAAGAATGGGATGTTTCAAAATTCTCTTCAAGGAAGAGATTCTCCTTGATAGCAGGTGTTTATCTTTATATTAAAACAAAACCAGATTAACATCAGAAAAAGTATAACATAGTAAAACCACTAAAAAGTTCACTTAAACCTCTTGAATTCATAAATCAAAATGGTCTAACTAATTTAAGCTTAGTATATATTTTTAAGGAGAATGAGCTTCCGTAGCTGGTAAAGTTCCATCAAAAAACAACTTACCTCCCTTCAAGGTCAGGGATTTTATGGATAAACCTGAAACAGTCTTAAGACGAGCTTCAATAAAATTGATAATATCCTCATTTGATATAGGAAACAATCCCAATTCTAAAGGAACAGGTAACCTGCCTATCTCCAGTTTTTTAATATCTAACTCTATTTCATTGTTAATTATTGAACCGGTACCCTTAATATAAAATGGAGGATTGGTTTTTAGAAAACCAACTCTTTTCATAGCAGATTCTGCTTGATCTGAATCTACACCAAAGGCTTTAAGGCAGGGAATAATACGGTCCACCAGTATTACTCCAGAGGCTTCAGCCATTCCATCCTCATGGATTTTAAGTTGAACATCCTTAACGGGAAAGTATTTCCAGGGACGATTGTGAATAAGGGCGGTTAATTCTTTATCAGTAAACGAGGTTTTAACAACCTTTGTTCCTGAATATTTCAGGCTTTCTTCTGGGGATAAGTCTGATGGGAGTAACACATATTTTGTACCTGTTTTAGACCTACCAGTATTAAAATCATCTTGTGTAAAAGTTGCTCCGAGATCTTTGGGTTTATCAGAACCAAATATCCTGGACACTCCAGGGATCAGTCCAAAATACCCTAATATGAGGACAGCTATTACAACAACAATACCAATAAAAATAATGAGTCTAAGAATCACTTTCATTTTTTCCCCCTTATAAGGATAAGTTGTTTTTCATTATATCACTAAAGTTCAAAGAATTAAGAGGAATGGGTGTTAACTTTTTCTCATAATATTTCCAGGCAGGTTGTCTAACGAAGCCAAGCTCTTCATTTATAGCCAACATGCCCGTATTAATTGAGTCGTTCCATGTTTTAATGGTTTTATATCCATAGTTCTTTGCATATTCTATAGCCTTATATTTTAAAGCCATAGCTATACCACGTCTGTGGTATTCTGGCCTTATCCCCGTAAGTCCCTGATATAAATCCTGAGGTGAGGCTTTGGAAATATGCAAACAACACCGTCCAATATAAAATTCTTTATCCTTAGCAATAAAGTAAGCATCAGGCATGAGGGTAGGAGACTTAAAATGGCTTCGTTTATACTCTTCAAAAGTAATAGGAGTATAGGGGTCTGGCTTGGGGACATCTCTCCAGAGGGTATTATCCAATTCAAAAAGCCTGTAATCCCAATCAGTAGTCTTTTCCTTCTCCTCTATCATGGTAGTAAAATCTATCCCCTGCTTTAAAACAGTTTCCAGGGATGAATAAAATTCTTCAAGTTTAAAATCCTGCAAATTCAGCCTTGATTCCCATTCACGCCTTTTTTCTTCAAATCCTCTTTTTTCCAGAAAGGTTGCTACCTCTTTTCTATCCTCCCGTGCATTTGCCCTCAAGATAACAGCATTTAGAGAGTTCACCTCTTCCAATATCTTTTCGTATAGAAGAGTTCCAATACCCTGTTTCTGCCTCAGGGGATGTACCTGTATATTCACCCGGAATTTCTTTGGATGAAACATTTCGGGCTCGTGATGAAAAAGACCATAGGAAACTATCTCGTCTCCAGGTTGAATAACTACCACATACCTTTTTTGTAGATACTTCGTCCTATCAAAACTTTCATCCCAATGACGAAGTTCCTCTACAGTGCTGGGATATTCGGGGTAATTTGCACTCTCTATTCTACTATTGCTTCATAACCATCAGGTTTAAACTCCCTCAAAAATACAGATTGAGCCATTTATACATATCTCTTTGGTTCAAGCAATTTAATTATTTTTTAATTATACATCTATTTTATGCTAATCTATATAAAAATAAAGGCAGGTGATAAACATTGGAGTTTGTGAACTTAGAGGAAAATTTGACCTTCGATGATGTACTTTTAGCACCAGGTTACTCAGAGATACTACCAAAAGAAGTAGAATTAGAAATAAAGTTAACTGAAAGCATTACTCTTCAGATACCAATATTAAGTGCTGCCATGGATACTGTTACAGAGGCTCATATGGCAATAGCTTTAGCCCGAGAGGGAGGGTTGGGCATCATACATAGGAATATGTCAATAGAAAAACAAGCCCTAGAAGTAGATAGAGTAAAAAGATCAGAGTTTGGCATGATTTCAAACCCCATATTCCTTTACCCATTCCAGACAGTTGGTGAGGCTCTAAACCTCATGGCTCAATACAAAATTGCTGGGTTCCCAGTTGTCAATAAAGATAGAAAGCTTGTAGGGATTGTCACCAATAGAGATTTACGTTTTGAAACTGATATGGAAAAACCAGTTAGTGAAGTCATGACAAGTGATGGTCTGGTGATAGGGACTGTAGGTATTACTCTTGAGGAAGCAAAAATCTTACTCCATAAACATCGTATAGAGAAACTACCTATTGTAGATATAGATAATATATTAATGGGATTGATAACAATTAAGGATATACAGAAAAGGCGAGACTATCCACAGGCTACAAAAGACGATAAAGGCAGACTTCTCACAGGAGCAGCTATTGGCACAACTAACGCCATTGAAAGAGCAGACAAACTGGTAGAAGCAGGGGTAGACATCTTAGCAATAGACACCGCTCATGGTCATTCAAAAAGGGTTCTTGAGACAGTTAAAACTTTGAAGGAACGGTACAAAGAAAAACCTAAGATTATGGCAGGAAATATTGTAACAGCTGAAGGTGTTAAAGCGCTTAAAGAAACAGGTGTAGATATTATTAAAGTAGGTGTAGGTGCGGGAGCTATATGTACTACCCGGGTAGTAGCAGGTGTAGGTAGGCCACAATTTTCTGCTGTTCTTGAATGTGCAAAGGAAGCTCGAAAGTCGGGTATTGCTATAATAGCTGATGGAGGAATCAGATACTCTGGGGATATTGTGAAGGCTTTAGCTGCAGGAGCATCTGCTGTAATGTTAGGTAAATTACTTGCCGGTACTGAAGAGAGTCCGGGTGAACTTGAAGTTTTTCAGGGACGTAGCTATAAATCCTACCGGGGAATGGGCTCTCTGGGAGCCATGCGTGAAGGAGTTACAGATAGGTACTTTCAGGAAGGAATGGATAAAGTAGTCCCGGAAGGTGTAGAAGGACGGGTACCATATAAAGGCCCAATTAGAGAAGTAGTGTTTCAACTTATAGGTGGAGTAAAAGCAGGAATGGGTTATTGCGGAGCCAGAAACATAGATGAGTTAAGAGAAAGAGCAAAATTCCAAAGAATAACTCATGCTGGTTGGAGAGAGGGACATCCTCACGGAGTATCTATAACTAAAGAAGCTCCTAACTACTCTTTTGAGCCCTAATTTGCATTTAAACACTAAATTTGATATAATGTATAGTTAATATTGTTAAGGGAGGATTAGTTTTAGATGTCCAAATTTTGTGACTTATGCGGAAAAGGACCAGGTAGTGGTAATCATGTAAGTAAATCTAAAGTTATGGTAAAAAGGCGATGGTTACCCAACTTACATAAGATAAAAGCTCGCATTGGCGATTCAGTAAAATTAGTTAAAGTTTGTAGTAAGTGTCTTAAAGCTCAGAAAGTTGTTAAGGTAGTTTAACTTTGCTGACCTTTTAATAAGCGAGAGATCTCACGCCTGGTCTCTCGCTTTTTTATTTCTTCCCTTTTATCAATGAGTCTTTTCCCTCTACCAAGCGATATTGATACCTTAACCCAGCTGTTTTTAAAGTATATTTTGGTTGGTACAAGTGCAAAACCTTTTTGACTTACCTGTCCAATAAGACGACTTATCTCTCTTTTATTTAGAAGAAGTTTACGGGGTCTATCCTCTTTAGGAGCAAACGTTGAGGTTGTTTTATATCTTCCGATGTGAAGGCCATGAAGCCAGATCTCTCCATCTATAATCTCACAATGGGCACTTTTGAAGGAAGCTCTCCCTTCTCTAATGGCTTTAACTTCAGAGCCCAGAAGCACTATTCCTGCTTCCCTGCTATCCTCCAGCTCAAAGTTAGCTATAGCTTTTCTATTTACTCCTATTATTTTTTCCATAATATTATTATATGTTGAAAATCTGTATTTTTAAGCTTTATAATGTTATATGAGTTATAAAAAAAGGAGGATGATATGAAGTTAAAGATTTTACTATTTACCATAATGTTTATTCTTATTCTCCCTTCTCAGGTATTAGCCAAAGATTATTCCATACCCACGGTATCCATAAAAGCTGTAATAAATCAGGATGGAAATTTTAGTTTTTATGAAGAGAGAACCTTCAGTTTTGACGGCTCATTCTCCTTTGGATTCTACGATCTTCCAAGACAAGGTTTTAAAACCCTCTACGGGGTCCAGGTACTTGAAGATGGTAACCCCCTGATTAATGAAACCAGTAAAAATGCTGGTACTTTTTATATTGAAGAGTTCCCTGATAAATATAGAATCCATTATTTTTATAATGCTTACTATGAAAAGAAAACTTTCACCTTTATATTCACAGCTAAAGAGGCAGTTAAGGTTTATGAAGACTATGGTGAATTCTATTGGAAACTTCAAGGGAGTGGTTGGGAAAGGCCTGTAGGAGATTTCAGTGCTGAAATTGAGTTAGTTCAACCCGTTCCAGTTGATGATTTCTTAGTCTGGGCACACGGACCACTTTGGGGAGAGATCAAAAAATTAAATGAACAAAAAATACTTGTTAAGGTTTTAAATGTACCCTCTAACACCTTTGTAGAAGCCCGAATTCTTATTCCATCATCTTATTTTGTAGATGCCATTATAAAAAAAGGGGTTATTAAAGATAAGGTGTTAAAAGAGGAAGGCTCGCTTGTAAGAAGAGCAAATCGTATCAGGTTTATTTTGAAATCTCTCCCTTTTTTAAGCCTTCTTATATTTGCTGTACTACTAATAATATTCTTTCGTGTATATTCTAAATATGGCTTAGAATTCAATATCCCCAAAAACTTCATATATTACAGAGAACCTCCCTCAAAAATGACTCCTGCTATAGTCGGTTCTATATTAAGTTTCAATAAATTTAAGCCAAGTTTTCTACAGGCTACAATTCTTGACCTTCTAAGAAAAGGTTATATCGAAATGGAAGAGATACCAAAAAAACAACGAAGGAATGATTATCTTCTAAAACTTGTAAATAATCACTTTGGAAAGTTAGAAGATTTTGAACAACTTCTATTAAATAGAATCCTCTTTGATAAATCACCAGAAGTAATAATCTCGCAACTCCCTAAAAAAATGCAATCAAATAAGACTCATTATAAATATGTCTTTGACGATTTTATTAAAAAAATAAACAATGAAGTAATAAAAAATAAATATTTTGATACTAAAAGCGAAAAAATTTCCTGGGTTATCCTGGGAGTTGGTATATTTCTGATGTTTATAACTCTACCTTTAGCAGCAATTCTTCACCCATCTTTTACAATTCTATATATATCAGGTGTCACCTATATTCTTGGAGGAATTTTTGCCATACCCAGAAGAACTACTAAAGGCAAGGAAGAGTTTGATAAATGGTTGGGATTTAAATCTTTTCTTAAAGACTTCTCTAATCTTAAGGAATATGGACCAAAATCCATAATTATCTGGGAGGAATACTTGGTGTATGCCACCGTCTTTGGTGTTGCTAAGAATGTACTAAAAGTTCTTAAAATCACTTTTCCTCAAATTAATGATATAGATAAATCCAGAATATTTGCTTTTACTTCCCTTTCCTCAGGTATGCCTGCTTCTAATATTAATCAGGCTTTCTCTTCGTTAAATAGTGCGTTCTCTTCCTTAGGAAAGGTAGCCTCCATCAGTTATAGTTCTTCTTCCGGTGGAGGTGGAGGATTCTCCGGTGGTGGAGGTGGTGGAGGTGGAGGGTCTGGTGGAGGGGTAGGTTAATAAAACCAATATGCAAAGAGACCCTGAAACAAATTCAAGGTGACAATTACGCTCATGGAATTTCCATTAATATAATTAGTTATAAGTATTTACTGAACTACAGTTCTATAGTTTGTTCAGAAAATCCTTTATCTTCTCTACTGCTAACGTTATATTCTCCAGGCTGTTAGCGAAGGAAAAACGAATATGTCCCTCTCCATAAGAACCGAATGCTGTTCCCGATAAACCAGCAACTCCTGCTTCGTTAAGCAGACGCGAAGCCAGCTCCTGGGAGTTCAACCCAAACCCTCTGAAGCTTGGGAACACATAGAAAGCTCCATCTGGTGGTACACAACGAACACCGGGAATTTCATTTAGAGCCTTTACAAAAAATTCTCTTCTACGTTTGAACTCTGTTACCATATTTTCTGACTCTGTTTGGGGACCTTCTAAAGCTTCGATTCCTGCCATCTGCACAAAAGCAGTAGCATGTGAATATGTATTAATAGATAAAGTAGTCATTTTAGCTACAAGGTCTTTTGGAGCTACTCCAAATCCCAATCGCCAGCCAGTCATAGCATAAATTTTTGAGAAACCATCAATAATGATGCTCTGGTCTTTCATACCTGATAGAGAACAAATTGAAGGAGTGGGTATGCTCATGTCGTAGGCTATTCTGTTATAAATCTCATCTGTCATCACCCAGATGCCCTTACCTCTTACTAAATCAGCTATCTCTTTAAGCTCCTCCATTGCATGAGTAGCGCCAGTAGGGTTATGAGGAGTATTCATAATTAACATCTTTGTCTTAGGATTAATAAGCCTTTTTAACAAAGATAAATCTGGTTTGAACTGATTTTCTTCCAGATAGGGTAGAGGTACTGGTATACCACCAACAAAGTTGATTAAAGACTCATAAATTGGATAGCCTGGATTTGGATATATAACTTCATCACCCACATCTACCAGTGCAGTAATCGCAAAGTTCATAACGGGTTTGGCTCCCGCGGTAATAATTACTTCATCAGGAGATACTTCTATTCCCCTCAATCTTCCAGCATACCTCGCTATTGCTTCTCTAACAGTTCTTATGCCAGGCGCTGGAACATAGTGAGTATAACCATCTTGCAATGCTTTAAAAGCAGATTCTTTTATATTTGAAGGTGTATCAAAATCTGGTTCACCTATCTCAAGATGAATGATGGTTTTCCCCTGAGCTTCCAGAGCCCTCGCTTTAGCTAAAACTTCAAAGGCTCCTTCAGTACCCAGCCTTGACATTCTATTTGCATAAAATTGATCCAATTTATATTACCTCCTGGGTTTTAATTCTTACTAATTATAACATCAAAATAAGTGATTAAGAGAACGCATGTTATAATAGATAAAAAGATGTTTTGGAGGAATAATGTGGAAATAAAGGTTTTAAATGAAAATGTAGATGACCTTTATAACTTCTGTGCGCCTACTATTGAAAGCCTTAAAGAAAGCACTTCTTTTTTTTCTAAAAATACTCAAGAGGGTTGGTTGGGAATGGTAGTTTATGATGAAGGAATGGTTAAAGCCATGGCCTGCCTTCAACCCCTGGAAACCTCCATGGTCAACCTGGAAGGTGAAGACCTATACTTCCTGCCCTGTTTCTGGGTAAAACCAGGAGAAGAAAAGAAAGGCTATGGTAAGGCTTTGATGGACAAAGTTCTTGAGTTATCCGGCTCAAAAAAAGGTGTGGTCACAGAGACAGAAGAAGAATGGATGCCGGCTTCCTTTTTTAAGAAATTTGGCTTTGAAAAGGTGATAGAGAAGGATCCTATTAAAATCCTCCTCAAGAAATTTGACCCTAAAGCCTGTATTAGTATGATCCCCACTGGTTTCCAGCCCCTAATAGTTCCAAATAAAATAATAATTGAGGTTGTATACAACCCCCTCTGTCCTTATATACTGAACAACTATGAAGTGGCTATCAATAAATCTCTGGAGTTCGCTCCTTATGTTCATGTATTAAAACATTATATTACTTGTAGAGAAGATACACTTAAATTTGGGGAGAGTAATTTTTATGTAGATGGAGATACTCCTTTTAGGGGACCTGTTAACCTTGAAAAATTAGTAATAATGATAAAAGATAAAATTGAAGTAATAACAAAAACTGGAGGGGGAATTTAAATTCCTTTATGCCAGCTAATCTACCCCCTCAATATTATGAAGCAGAAAGAAGATACAGAGAAGCTAAAATTGTAGAAGACAAGATTGAAGCTCTCAGGGAAATGATGGCTATCATGCCTAAACACAAGGGCACTGATAAACTGAGGGCAGACCACAGAAAAAAACTATCAAAACTTCTGGAAGAATCTCAGAAAAGACCTAAAAAGCTGGGAAGAGGTCTGGATCACATTCCTAGAGAAGGCATAGCTCAGGTTGTTCTAGTTGGTCCACCAAACTCAGGGAAATCTTCTTTCTTAAATTTGGTCACTAACGCTGAGTCAATTGTAGCTGATTATCCTTTTTCCACTTCCATGCCATCAGTTGGCATGATGACTTTTGAAGATATCCAGATTCAACTTGTTGATTTGCCACCCATTTGGAAAAGTACTGAATCCTGGGTATATAACCTTATTCGTAACTGTGATCTGGCTTTGATTTTCCTTGATTTAAGCAGCGATAATCCAGGAGAAGACCTTTTTTCTCTTTTAGAACAATTCAAAGAACGTAAGATTATCATAACCCAAAAAAAAGAAGAGCAGGACGAAGAATCATCTTATAGACAAATTCCAGGTATAGTAATCTGTAATAAATCTGATCTTTCAGACTCTCCAAGCAAGATAAAGAATATTGAAGATGTATCTAATAAACTTAAAATTATTCTCATTTCTACCCTAAACCATACAAATATTGATGAGACAAAAAGAATCATCTTTGACTCATTGAGCCTGATAAGAGTCTATACAAAAAAACCAGGTTATCCACCTGACCTGAAACAACCTTATATTCTTCCAGTTGGCAGCACAATGTTAGATGTCGTTTCAGCTATTCATAAGGATTTAATCAAATTTCTTAAATTCGCCCGTATCTGGAGTAAAGATGGTCTAATCAAGGGTATGCCTATTGAAAAAGGTTACATTGTTAAAGATGGTGATATCTTAGAATTTCATCGCTAACGAAGAGTGATAGGTGACCACTCATCACAGCTTTTAAATTACCCGTCACATATTACGAATTACAATTTACACACCACACATCCCTTAACCCATGAAACCTACCCAAATGCTATAATAATTTTATAAAACCCATTAAAAAAGGAGGTTTTAAATGGCGATTTTTATCTGTAGTAATTGCGGCCATAAAGTTGAGGCAAGATGTAAGCCTGGAAAGTGCCCTAACTGTGGTAGCACTGACAGTTTCAAAAAGTCGTAAAATGGATAGCATCAGCACAGTTTTTTTCGTGAGCTTGCGTGCAGAAAGCAAGACAACAAGCCTTATTGAGAAGCTCAGGAGAGCTTTTAAGGCTACAAATCCTGAGAAAATTTTCCAGAAAAATGACATTATTGCAATAAAAACACACTTTGGTGAACCGGGTAACACTGGATTTGTTTCACCAATTTATTTTCATCCTCTTGTAGATGAGTTACTTTATTTAAACACTAAACCGTTCCTCACTGATAGCAACACACTTTACGTAGGGCAAAGAGCTAATAGCGTTGACCATTTGAAGGCAGCTAATCGACATGGATTTTCCTACTCTACATTTCAAATTCCTACCATCATTGCAGATGGCCTCCTGGGTAATGATGTAGTTGAAGTTGTAGTCAACCTTAAACACTTCAAGACAATCCCAGTCTCTTCGTCCTGCTATTTTGCTTCCTCTTTCCTGGTTGTTTCCCATGTTAAAGGACATATGGGTTTTGGTTTTGGTGGAGCTCTTAAAAATGTTGGAATGGGTATGATAGGAAGGATGGGAAAATATCGTATTCATTCTTCAACCAAACCCTCACAAAAGCTGGAGAATTGCATTAGTTGCAGTCTATGTATCCCTGTTTGTCCCGGAAATGCCCTTTCTTTAGGTTCAGATAATATAATCAATATTGATTATGAAAAGTGCATTGGATGTGGGGCTTGTATACCTGCATGCCCTCAGCATGTATTCCGTTTTGATTGGGACAAAGCCTCAAAAACTATGTACGAGAAATTAGCAGAAGCATGCTTGGGAGTTCTTAAAGGTAAGAAATCTGTTTTCTTTAATTTTTTAATTGACATCACTCCTGATTGTGATTGTGCTTCCTGGAGTGATTCCCCAGTAGCTAAAGACATCGGAATATTGATCTCCAGAGACCCTGTGGCTATAGACCAAGCTTCTCTTGACCTTCTCAAAACCACCCGACCACTTCACCCATCGGCTTTAAGAGACGAGATTAAAGAAGACCCCCTAAGCAACCTGCGTCCACAACTTCACCCTCAAACCCTTCTGGACTATGCTAATTTTATTGGCCTTGGAAATAAAAAATACCAGTTGGAAGAAATTAAGTGAAGATTTATTTTGCTGGCTCTATACTAGGTGGGAGAAAATACGAAAAGACCTATCAAATGATTGTAGATTATCTTAAAGATTGTGGCCATTTCGTACTAACAGAACATGTGGCTTATCCAAAAAAGGTATTAAGCTTGAAAGGAAGTAAAAATTTATTCATTCAAGATATGGAATGGTTAGCTGAGTGCGATCTTCTAATTGCTGAGGTTAGTAATCCTTCTTTAGGAGTGGGTTATGAAATAGCTACTGCCATACAGGCTAATAAACCCGTACTTTGCCTTTATCAAGAAGGGGTAAGTGTCTCCAATCTCATTGTGGATAATACTTCTGAAAATATAACTATAAATTCCTATCAGAATGAACTCGAACTGAAGGAAAAGATAAAAAAGTACCTTAACCTTACAAAAAATGAGGTTTTTTGAAACTGAACCTTAATACAGGAATTATTGGGCATAAGATATTCTGTATTTACTCTACCTCCTCTACCAATAACATAGCCCGTAATTTAGCTGAAGAAGGTCAATTAGAAGGTACAGCTGTTCTGGCAGAGGAACAGACTGGTGGCAGGGGAAGAAATCAAAAAAGCTGGTTTTCACCGCAAGGTAGTGGTATTTATTTATCTATTATTCTAAAGCCTGTCATACCTCAAGAAAAGGTCGGACTTATTACATTAATTGCCGGCCTGGCTATAGCAGAAGCGATGGAAAAAGTAAGCGATGTAAGGGTAGATATAAAATGGCCAAATGATTTAATTATTAATGGTAGAAAGGTAGGTGGTATCCTAACCGAAGCTTTCTTTGATTCTGAAAATCTTAAATACATAATTCTGGGCATAGGAATTAATGTAACAGGTAGTGATACAGAATTTCCTCTGGAACTTAGAGGTAAAGCTACTACTTTAGAAATTGAAGCAGGAAAACAGCTTGATAAGAAAACATTATTAATACAACTTTTGGAAAACCTTGAAGATGAATACCGTAATTTTTGCTTATCTTACTCTTTAGACTTAAAGAAAATAAAGGAAAAGATGGCTTTTATGTGGGGAAGAGAAGGTTTATTTTTTGAGCACGACAAAGTAGTTCATAAAGGAACCATAATTGACTTAAATGGAGATGGTTCTCTGATTCTTCAAAGTAATGGGAAAACTATTAGTATCTATCATGGGGAGTTGAGCCTTCAAATACAGTGAAAACCAGAATATTACAGATAGACCCTTTAAACCTAAAACCTGAAATATTGGAGGAAGCAGTTTTCATCCTGAGAAGGGGTGGATTAGTAGCTTTTCCCACAGAGACTGTCTATGGCCTTGGTGGAGATACTTTCAAGGTTGAATCTATAAAAAAAATCTATAAAACAAAAGGAAGGCCTATTGATAATCCCTTGATAGTTCACATTTCTTCGCTGGATGAAGTTGACAAAGTAGTTAAAGAGATTCCAGACATGGCTTACAAACTCATGGAGATTTTCTTCCCTGGACCTCTAACCCTAATCCTTCCCCGTAAAGAGGATGTTCCTCCTGAGGTCTCAGCCTTTCTCCCCACCGTAGCTGTTCGCATGCCAGCTCATCCAGTTGCCCTTACCTTAATAAAATTACTGAACTCCCCCATAGCCGCCCCCAGCGCAAATAAATCCTCGAGAGTAAGCCCCGTTACAGCCAGCCATGTCTACGAAGAACTAAAAGGAGAAATAGACCTTATCCTTGATGGCGGAAAGACACCACTGGGACTGGAATCTACTGTGGTTGACCTTACAAAAAAACTGCCTTTTATTCTAAGACCCGGTGTGATATCTTTAGAAGAATTAAGAGAGTTTATACCCTCTATAGAAGAGATAAACTATCTCGATTCATCCGATTTGTTAGAGAAACCCCTCTCTCCAGGTATGAAGTACAAACACTACTCTCCTAAAATTCCCTTAATTCTATTCACTGGCTCTATTCCTAACCTCTGGCAGGAAATCCAGAAAGAAAAAATAGAAAGGGAAGATAAAGGTGAAAGAGTTGGACTTCTTTTAACTGAAGAGGGGTTTAATTATCTTGGAAAACCAAAAGATATCGCAATAATGGGCTCAATAAATAATCCAATGGAAGTAGCTTCACGCCTTTATCTAACTCTTAGAGATCTGGAAAAAGAGTTCACTGCTATATTAGTTGAAGGGTTGGAGGAAAAAGGTGTTGGGAGAGCCATTATGAACCGTCTAAAAAAAGCTTCCTGTAAAATTATTAAAGTTTAAATCTTAAAAACTGAATCCCTTCTCTGTAAAAAGTCTGAAACAAGCGTCTACTGCCTCGGGTTCATAAAGTATTCCTTTATTCTGGGTAATCTCTTTCATTGTCTCTTCAAGCCCATGAGCAGGTCTATAAGGACGATGACTTAACATAGCTTCAACGACATCGGCTACAGCTATTATTTTTGCCAGAAGAAGCATCTCTCTGTCTTTGAGACCCCGGGGATATCCTGACCCATCTAATCTTTCATGATGTTGGAGAGTAATTTCAGCAACAGGCCAGTGGAATTCTATATTCTTCAGGATATCGTAACCTGCCTGAGAGTGTGTTTTAATTATACTGAACTCAACCTCTGTCAATTTTTTTGGTTTTGTAAGAATTTCTGCTGGAACATTTACTTTACCAACATCGTGTAGTAGTCCTATAACTCTGATGGCTTCTACTTCCTCCTCTTTAAGATTCATCTCCCTCGTTATAGCACAAGCCAGCTTACTTACCCTTTCCTGATGACCTGAGGTATAAAGGTCTCTCAATTCAGTAGATACAACCAGGGCATATACAGCCCCTTCAACCATCTTTTTAAATTGATGTAAAATCTCTCTCAGTTTTTCTTCTGCTTGTTTATGCTCAGTAATATCCACTATAGATGCAATGTTTCTCTTTGTTCCTGGTATCATTTCCACTACATTATAAACATTTAAAACTTTCCCTTCTCTGTTCAAGAAGTGGAACTCGTAATTTCTGGGTGCAGCCTTTGGGTCAATCCTTCTCATTTTGTGATATTTAAGCATCCATTCTAAATCTTCAGGTTTAGTAAATTCTGTCCAGGCTTTCTTCCCTTCAATCTCTTCCTTAGAATAACCTGACATTTTTTCAAACTCACTGTTAGCTAGGATTATAGTATTATCGTCGTCTTCAATAATAGTTGCTGTTCCAGTATTTTCAAAAATTACTCGGTAAAGCTCTTCTTTCTCACTTAACTCTTCACGAGATTCTTCTATTACTCCCAACATCCCATTAATTGAATTAGCTAGCATAGATATCTCATCATTTCCTTTTAGATAAATATGCTCCGAGAGATCTCCACTTAAAGTAATGCGTTTTACAGAATCGCTGAGTTTAGTTAGTCGTGAAAGCACTACCTTGTTTAAAAAAGAAGTGATTATCAATCCAAACACTATACTTATTACCAACATAGAGAAGATATTAAGGTAAATATCTCTCCTGCCCTGCTGTAAAATTTCCCTTGAGCTATCCACCCTTAGTATCAGAATAGGATTTCTATAAACATCCTTGAGCACGGTATATCCTGCTATTGTAAAAGAATCCACTGGATTAACATAAACTGATTCATTATTAACCAGATGTGTTTTTGCTTTCTGGAAATCGGATAATACTGGTTCATTAAAGTTGGAAATGCTTATTGAAAGTCTGGTAAGCCCAGTTAATTTTCTTAATAGGTTGTTATCCAGATAACGACCCATAACAAGCACCCCATTGGTAGGTCCAATTTCATTACTTTTCAGTATATACCTTGAAGCCACGAGGAGAGGGTTTTCAGAAAGTATGATGATACCAGCAGTACCTTTATTTACATCAGGGTTACGTAAGGGACCGTTTTCATTATCAAAGTACTCATTAATGGAGGGCGTTAAAGGTATTTTCAAACTAGTATTCAGGTCAAAGTATGTACCATAAAGAATTTCACCTGTCAGTTTTCTAAACAACATTAGATTGAGTTTCAGATTGGAAAAGGTTTCATCTAATAAATTCGAATCTATATAATGCTGATTTGCGTCATTCATAAATTCATAGGTATCATCCCAAACACCCCAGTCATAAGTCAGGATGCTCAATCTTCCTATTTCTTCTGACAACGCCTCAACCACTCTCTCAATATTCTGGCCAGTCTTCTCTAATTCCATTCTCTCTATATAATCAAGTTGAATATAAGAAGAAATAGCTGTCATAACCACTATTAAAATAATAAAGGTTATTCCAAAAACTATAGGAACTCTTGTTCTAAGTTTCACAATTTATATCCTATGGATAGTTTACTGATAAATAGTATATGTTTCTCAATTTTACATTTCATATTATTAATACGTTAATCCTCCACACAATTGCTATTGTAACACACAATTTTTTACTTGAATAACTTATTTATAAAGAATTTTAACTAAGTATAATTATCCGTAAACATCATCTAAGAAATAATTTTACTTAAATCAATCTGTCTTTAAGGTAAAATAAGAGTGACAATCTGAAAATTATTATAGGGAGGAAAAACTTGTGAAGATATCTATACTCGGTGGCGGAGGAACCAGAACTCCCCTTTTAGTGAAGGGGTTTTTAACCATGGAAGAAAAACTCGGGTTAGAAGAGATATCACTTATGGACATAGATGAAGAACGGCTACTTCTCATTAAAAAGGTCCTTGACGAAATAAGTAGAGAAACAGGCGAGAAGGTAAGGTTAACATATACTCTCGATATAAAAGCAAGCATAGATAATGCCTCTTTTGTAGTCTGTGCCATTCGGGTGGGTGGAGAAAAATTGAGGATTCTGGATGAAAAAATTCCCTTAAGTTTTAATGTACTTGGTCAGGAGACCATGGGTCCCGGTGGCTTTGCTATGGCAGTCAGAACAATCCCTGTTGTGTTAAAAATAGCCGATCAACTTAACGAAGTGAATCCTGAAGCCTGGTTAATAAACTTCACAAATCCGTCTGGAATTATCACTCAATCTTTGGTAAGCCATTCTCCCCTAAAAAAAGTAGTAGGGATATGCGATGCCCCCTCTTACCTTCAGAAGGTTATCGCATACTTCATGAATAAAAAGGAAGAGGATATATTCCTTGACTACTTCGGACTAAACCACTTCGGGTGGATAAAGGGAGTTTATGTAGATGGAAAAGATCTGTTACCATCCATCCTCAATCTAATCACGAAAACTCCTGACTTTGAGAAAATTACCAGGTTTCCTCCTGACCTTCTGACATTAATCAAAATGCTTCCTAACCCTTATCTTTATTACTATTATTTCAAGAATGAAGCCACCAAAAACCTGATAATGGCAGAGAAAACCCGTGGTGAAATAATAAAAGAGATGAATGATGAACTCTTCAGCTCTCTTAAAGAAAGTAAAATTCCACTTCTCACTTATAATAACTACATTTCTATGAGAGAATCCTCTCCTATAACTATGGCTGAATTTTTTAATGAAAATATGTCCTTCGCTGAAGGAGAAGGCTATGTAGATGTGGCGTTAAAAGTTATAGAAGGACTTTCAGGAAGTGAAAATAAATCAGTAATTATAAATACAAAAAATTTAACAGCTTCACCAGGATTTAATGAAGATGATGTAGTGGAAGTACCATCAATAATAAGAAATGGTTTCGTTCGACCCATCAGTACAGGAAATATTCCTTCTGAATGTTTGAATATTCTCAAACAATTAAAAACATACGAACACTTGCTTATTGAAGGGGTAACAACTTCTTCGTATAACACCCTCCTTTACGCTCTTACTCTGAACCTCTGGATACCATCTTATAACCTGGCACGCAAGATTCTTGATTCTTTTATAGAAGAAGAAAAAGACTATTTTCCTGATCTTACAAAATAAGAAAAGGGAACACATGATAGTATTAAATAGACTACATCCATATAAGGAGAAGAATTAATGACTAATAAGAAAGTAAAATATCTTATCCCCATCCCGAAAATAGAAGAAGGTCATAAATTCCTCATTGTCCAACCACATCCAGATGATGCTGACATCTATGCTGGTGGTTTTGCAGCTTCCATGATAGAAAAAGGGAAAGAAGTAGTATATGTAACTGTAACTGATGGTGCAATGGGTACCACAGATAGAACTCTTAAACCAGTTGAGTTAGCTACTATAAGGAGAAGTGAAGCCGAAACATCAGCTAAAACTCTGGGAGTTAATAGATTAATCTTTCTCGGATATCCTGACGCAGATGCCATCACACACAAAGAACTCAGAAGAGACTTCATCGGATTAATTCGTCAAGAAAAGCCAGACGGCATACTCCTTCCAGACCCCTGGCTTCCCTACGAAGCTCACACCGGACATGTAATAGTGGGGTTGGCAGGAGCAGAAGCAGCTTTATTTTCACCCTTACCTCATTTTGAACCAAAGGGAGAACCCCACGAATTAAAGTTAGTAGCCTTTTACACCTCACACAAACCTAATACATTTGTTGATATAACTCCCTTCTGGGAGAAGAAACTTAAAGCTATCAGTATGCATAAAAGTCAATTTTCTCCGGATTTATTCAAGTTATTTTCCATATACCTGGAAGTTATGTCAAGAGAATGGGGCGAAGATGGTGGTTTTGAAAAAGCAGAAGCTTTTAAAGTCCTTACTCTCTATCATCTTCATGGAAATGTAGATACCTGGGAATTATAATAATTAAATAGATGATTTAAAAAATTATGTTTAAAATAAAACAAAACTGAGGAGGTGTTATTATTATGAATTTCTTCTTAGGAGTTGACGGTGGAGCTACTAAAACAAAAGCAGTTATTGGGGATAATAATGGTAATATTCTTGGTAAAGGTGAGGGGCCTCCATCAAATTATCACTTGATTGGTTTGGAAGGAGCTATGGGTGCTATAAAATTAGCTGTAGATGCTGCCCTACTGGAAGCATCTATATCAATAAATAATATTGAAAGAGCAGTCTTCGGTCTGGCAGGAGCTGACCTTCCAGCTCATTTCAAAGAACTGGAAAAGGGACTAAATAATACCTTCCCTAACCTTTCGCTACGGGTTGTAAATGACACCTGTGTAGCTCTAAAAGGAGGCAGTAGAAAGGGTTGGGGTGTAGCTTTGGTTTGTGGCACCGGTGCTAATGCTTGTATATGCACTCCACTTGGAAAATGGTTCACCTTGAGAGGTCTGGGCTACGAAACAGGTCTTGCTGGAGGAGCTATGAATATAATAAGAGACATCCTTCATCACGCTTTCCGCTCACATGATGGTATAGGACCCAAAACTAAATTAGAAGAAGAAGTACTAAAATCAGTCAATTTAAATAACTATGATGAAATCGCAGAATTGGTCTTCGGATTCTTCCTCTTCCCGAATTTTACAAGACCCGAATTTATAAACCTTTTAAATCTTTTACCGATGCTTTTCCAGTTGGCATCAGAAGGTGATGAAATTTCTCAAGATATACTCATTCATCACGGAAAAATGTTAGGTGAAATAGCAGGATGGTTAATTAAAAAGATGGGATTAGAAATGGAAGAGACAGAAGTTGTCCTGGTAGGAGGAATCTACCAGGGAGTTAATCCTCTTCTAATAGATCAGCTTACTATTTCTCTTCATCAATTGGCTCCAAGAGCAAGGATAGTATTCCCCTTTGCTGAGCCTGTAATAGGAGGATATCTTGTGGCTTTAGAGGACAGCGGTATTGAGAAACCTGCTGCTTATAAGTAAAACATAACTACGGGAGGAAAAAGTGGGAATCGGAGCTGGATTATCTGGACTAAGCTGGGGGAACCTTTTAATGTTTTTGGTAGGGCTTTTCTTGATTTACCTGGGTATATTCAAAAAAATGGAGCCCTTTCTTCTTATACCTATCGGTTTCGGGGTTATCCTGGCAAACCTTCCAGGAGCTGAGTTAATAGCATTTGATGATACAGGAGAAACAAAAGGAGTGCTTGCTTTAATCTATAAGTATGGCATCTCCAGCTCTCTTATTCCCCTTCTTATCTTTCTGGGTCTGGGAGCAGCTGTAGATTTTTCACCAACAATTGCTCGCCCTGTCTCACTTCTTTTTGGCGCTGCAGCCCAACTAGGAGTGTTCGCTACAATTATAGTGGCAATCCTGATGGGGTTTAGTCCTGGAGAAGCTGCTTCCATTGGTATAATTGGCGGTTCAGATGGTCCACCTACTGTTTATCTAACAGCTCGATTAGCTCCTCAGCTTCTTGGGCCCATTACCCTCGTTGCTTACTCTTATATGGCTTTAGTTCCTATAATCCAACCTCCTGTAATAAAACTTTTAACATCAAAAAAGGAGAGGGCCATACTCATGAAACCTCAAATACGCTCTGTTTCAAAGTTAGAACAGATTATTTTTCCTTTACTTATCCTCCTTCCCTCTGCATTGTTGATTCCAAAAGCAGCACCGCTTCTCGGTATGTTGATGTTCGGTAATATCTTGAGAGTTAGTGGAGTAACTGAAAGATTAGCCATTTCAGCAAGTGGAGTTTTTCTGGATGTTTTAACTTTTCTTCTTGGTTTATGCGTTGGTGCACTTATGCCTGCAGAGATTTTCCTTCGCACCCAAACTTTAGCCATTATCTTCCTGGCTGCTATTGCCTTCACTGTTTGTACAGCAGGCGGCATACTAATGGCAAAATTTGTTAATTTATTTCTTAAGGAACCGATAAACCCATTGATTGGAGCAGCAGGGGTATCTGCTGTACCTATGTCAGCGAGAGTGGTACAAAAACTTGGCCAGGAGGCAAATCCTGAGAATTTCCTTCTCATGCATGCTATGGGACCAAACGCAGCAGGAGTTATTGCTACATCAGTTGTTGCTGGTTTACTCTTGACTCTATTTTGAAGGTAAGATTATTAAGCCAATATCTTAGTGTATTAACTGCCTTTCTCCACCAGGCTTACTTTTAGTAAGATAAGTGGAGTAAGGTAAGCCATTGTAAAACCAATAAGAAAATACCTGATAAATATAAAAATAATGGTAGATGGAAAAGCATATTTTAATCCAATCCAGGTTATGAAAATCAAGGGAATTGCTATAAGCAATCTTAAAACCTTCTGCTTAATGCTTCCCTTTGTGCTGAAAGATATAGTTTCATCTTCAAAATAAAAACCTATTGATACTCCTAAAAGTGCGCCTGTACTAACCACACCACTTTCTGAATGATATAAAAATAAGAGTATTAGTGGTATGAATAAAGCTAAGGCTAACCTAATAAGAGTGTTATTACTTCTTAGTTTAGAAACTAATTCTTCCCAGATAGTTAAAAGGATTATTCCAATAACTAAACCACCAAGTATATCTTGAGGAAAATGAACTCCAAGGTAAATCCGAGAAAGACTTATAAGAATAATTAAAGGTAAAATTAAAAACCACAGATACCATCTTCTCATCCTAATGCCAAGATAGCTCCATAAAACCAAACCATTCTGCGCATGACTGCTGGGAAAAGAGGGAGAAGTTTCTGTTGTTAACATTTCTATCTGAAGGTCAAATGGACGTGGAATACTGAAAAAGTCTTTGACATATAAGCTAATGTACGTAGAGAAGAGTAAAAGATAGGCAAGGCCTCTACTCCAATATTTATTGACTGTTAAGTAAATTACTGGAAAGAGAAGGAGATAGAACTCCTCATCTCCCAGGAAAGTTATATACCTAAAGAAAAAATCTAAGGAACTCGTCCTGAAACTCTGAATAAAGATGATGAACTCTGTACCGGGCTTAACCAGTTCATTTAATAAGTCCATCATCTATCTAGATACCTTCCTAACTCTTTTTGATTTTTTTACTCGGCCTGGCCATACCTCCAGATATCACCAGCCTCATTCCTTCCTCTATTGTATAGTTAGTGTCTATAACTTCTTCCCTTGGTACCAGAATAAAGAATCCACTGGTGGGGTTAGGAGTTGAAGCCACGAAAACCTTAACCATGTCCTTTCCGGTTATGTCTTTAAAGTCGTCTATTACCTCTCCTGTGACAAAACCTATTGAGTAAATACCAGCCCGTGGATATTGCACCAGGACTACTCTTCTAAAAGCAGTGCTTCTACCATCTCTATCGGAAAAGATGGCATCACTTATTTGTTTTATTGTTGAATAGACAGCACTCACCATAGGAAGCTTCTTAATAATGAATTCAGCCCAGCTGAAAAGATAACGCCCTACTACATTGGTTACAGCAATACCCATAAAAAGAGCCAACACCAGAAAAGCCAGCAGTCCCAGCCCAGGTACTTTAGCGTTGATGATGGAAGAAATTATCCCCCCCAGAATGCTGTCTACCAGAAGAAAGAGAGTCCATAAAACATAAATTGTGGTTACTACTGGTATAAGAGTAAGAATACCTGTTATAAAATACCTTCTGAATAGAGGCCAGGTAAATGTTTTAATAATCTTTAACAAATTAATACCACCTCCTTTTCTTCTCATTTAAAAACCCTTTACTACCACAATCGGTGTGGCTGCATCGGCTGAACCACTTATCAAGTCAGCCAGGCTCGCCAGAATATCTTCAGCTCTTCGGGGGGTAGTGCCAAGTTCTTCAGTAGCATCGGTAGGAATAGTTTTCAGAGTTTCTTTTTTTGTATTAATATAACCTTCTATTACATCTCTTGATTTACCTTCTTTATGCAAAACATCAGCTATATATTTATATTTAAGACCTATTCTCCATCGTCCACTTAATCCCTTAGTAACTCCAAAGGCTGGCTGAGGGTCAGCAAGTTCATAAATACCTGATATGGGGTCTTTATAGGCACCATCTCCATAAATAATAACTTCTACTTTTTTATCAAATTCATCGAGTATTTTTGATTGAATTTTACATGCAACTTCATTGCCATCCCTGGGAGCCAGCTTAACCCTTTCAGGGTAAGATAGGTTACTTCCTAAAAGCCCCCACTCAGACCAAGCACCATCACGATGTTGGTTGAAGAACTCCTGCAAAGTCAAAACATTTCTATTTACCTCAGTTAGTTTATTATTTATTTCATCACGTTGGTGGATGCTTGAAACAATAACTCCCTTGGGATTAGAGGACAAAATCTCAAGAGGATCATTAGAAAGAAAAATATTAGCAACAACCCCTTCCCCTTTAATAATTTCTTCATAAAGAGAGAGATAATTTACACCTGTTATGGGGTGAGTAAGATTTTTTCCTTCAAGTTCTTCCCTACTTATTCTGGATCCCAGAATCTTACCCATCTCTTGGAGAGTTTCATCAGTTATGAGTCTATTCCCCACCTCATCAAGAGGAAAAGATAATTGAAGAATTACTTTTCCCTTATTTACAGCTCGGGCTATTCCTTTTAGCAAAAGAGAAAATCTATTTCTACTTAAAATCGGGAAGAGCACACCAATAACATCGTTCTCTTTAACCCCCAGTTTCCTTCTAACTTCAAGGGCAATATCGTCTACTGAAACATAATTATCCTGGGAGCGGGCTACTACAGACTCAGTTACGCAAACCACATCACCATCCGCAAGTAGATTATCAGTAAAGGGTTTCCGCAGAATATCTACTACTACACTTGCTATATCATCACCTGGAAGAATCACGCCTCCCTTAATTCCAAAAGCCACAACACCAAGATAATTCTCTTTTTTATTTATTAGATTCACCTATTTGTCACCTCTCTTTCAAGTATAGCACACAACATTTTTACATTTTATTAGGATTAGAAATGCTAAAATACTAAGACTAATAGCCAGGAAAAACGGTGTAAAACCACCAAATGCTGTTTTTAACTCCACACCTATGGGCGGACCCAGTGAAGCCACTACACCTGTAACCGTGCCAAAAAAACCGGTTATTCTTCCTCTGTTCTTTTCGTTTGTTAAAGAGGTAAGAACCAGGGCTTGTGTAATCATGAAAAACTGAAAAAGAATAAATGATATCAACAAAAAAATGATGGGGGGAACAAAAGGGGAATTTGAATTTAGATAGGCGATAAGAAAGATAGGATGGAAAAGAACGCTTACTCCCAAAACTATCCAGGCATTAAACCTTTTTGAAAGCCTTCCAGCAACAAAACTTAAAAGAGCAGCCACTATCCATCCTGAAGCATAAAGAAGATTAATCTCTTCTTCACTTTTTCCCAAACTCTCCTGCAGATAGAGGGTTACAAGAGGTCCATTTAATGTTAAAGCCATAGCCAGCGCAATAAAAGAAGCTGCTACAAGAAAAAATAACAAACTCCTGTTAAGAGAAAAGGTAAAAGAAGGTTTATGTGAAATTAAATCTTTAGTCTCAACAATTAGAGCGTGGCGTAAACCGGTACAGATAAATACTACTACACCACATAATATCATCAAAGGTCTTATCCCAAAGGGTTTAAGTAGTATTGCGCCAACTAATGTCCCCACTCCCACTCCCAATGAGGTAAGGGTATTAAAAAAGGAGATTGAACCTTCTCTGTTTTCACTGGATTCAGCAATAAGGGGAATAAAAGAAGGCATTTGAAGAGAAGACATCAAGCTAATTGCGAAATAAGCTAAGGCTGTCAATTTCCAGTCATTACTTAAGGCCATCACCAGATACAATGGTGCAGCGATATAACCTGGAATAGATATCATCTTTCTTCTCCCGAAACGATCAGCCAAATAACCGCCAAGAATCTGGGAAAATGTAAATCCAAGTAAGAAGAATGTATAAGATATTCCAATCATCCTATCAGAAGCTCCAAGGCTTTTCAGATATAGTGGTAGAAGGTAAAGCCACGAAAAAAGTGTAACCAGAATAATAAATGCGGTAATAGATAATATTTCTATATTATATTTTTTACTCATATCAGATAGTAATTATACCTTAAAAACGGGGTTAAAAGAAGAAAAACAAGGTATTATTAAATGAATCATACCGAAATTAATTGCTGTGTAGGGTTCAAGGATATATAAATATAGGATTCAAGGGGTCCAGGGTTCAAGGATTGTGACAGGTGACAAGTAAATGATTATGGATTACAAATCACATATTACATATCACATATCACTTGTTACTGGTCCTGGAATCCTCGAATCTTGTTTAGCAACTACTTGAAAGAAGAACCATTAAGGTAAAATCTAAAGAGAAATAATTCAGAACATAAGAATTGAATACGGAGAATAAAAAAATGAAAAATAAAAAGAGTGTCTATCTACCCATAAAAGGGATGTCTTGTGCTTCCT
Source organism: Coprothermobacterota bacterium (assembly GCA_037440465.1). GTDB lineage: Bacteria > Coprothermobacterota > HKB111 > HKB111 > HKB111 > JBBIUB01. The sequence goes on from JBBIUB010000003.1 coordinate 66,832, forward strand.
GTGTTAGGTCTGTGGAGAAAGCCTTAAGTAAATTACCTGGCGTAGAAGATGTATCGGTCAATTTAAGCTCTGAAAAGGCTGTTCTTTCATATGATGAGAAATCATCTTTTCTTAAAGATATGGTTAAGGCTATAGAAGAGGTAGGTTATGGAGTACATCTTCAGTCTTTCTCTTTTCAGTTAGATGAGAATATTGTTAAAGAAAAAAACTCATTCCTTATCAAATCTTTAGAAAAAATACCTGGTGTTATTGAAGTAAGAGTATCTTCAGAGAGGATAGTTGAACTAACTTATCTGGAAACACTTCTTGATCTCAATAAACTTGAAAGGGTACTTAAAGAATCAGGTTATTCTCCTGTTTTTCCAATTGAAAAGGTAGAAGATGTACTAATAAAAGCTAAAAAACTCGAAGAAAGATTACTTTATAAAAGGTTTCTCCTTGCCTTAGGTTTAACTATACCTCTTTTTGTAATATCACTTCCTCATATGGGTATTGACATCTTTAAATTTCTTGGAATAAGTCACAATATAATGCCTTTAATACCATATTTATCTTTTATTTTCGCTACTCCGGTGCAACTCTACGCTGGGCTTCCCTTTTACGAGAGGGGAATAAATGGGTTTAAAACTAAAACACCTAATATGGATTCATTAATTATCATGGGAACTTCTGCTGCATATATATATTCAGTAGGCATAACCTTCTCACCCTTTATCACTTCTCTTTTCAATTTTCAGATTCCTTCCTATATGCATGTCTTATATTATGAAGTTTCAGCAACCATTATTACTCTAGCTCTTCTGGGAAAATACCTCGAAAGTATTGCTAAAGGTAGAGCTTCCCGTGCCATAAAATACCTTCTCAGCCTCAGTCCAAAAATAGCCTCAGTATTAAGAAATAGCGAAGAGATGAAAATTCCCGTCGATGAAGTCCTGGTTAATGATATTGTAGTGGTTCATCCTGGAGAAAGGATACCTGTGGATGGGATTGTCCTTGATGGTTATTCTGCAGTGGACGAATCTATGGTTACTGGTGAAAGTATTCCTGTAGATAAAAAAACCGGAGATGAAGTAATAAGTGGTACCATAAACAAAACCGGTAACTTCAAGTTTAGGGCTCAAAGAGTTGGAAAAGAAACTTTCCTTTCCCAGGTCATCCGTTTGGTTGAAGAAGCTCAAGGTTCTAAGGCTCCTATTCAAGCCCTTGCAGATAAGATTACTGTTTACTTTATCCCGGTAGTAATAATTATCGCCCTTATTACCTTCCTTGTATGGTTAATAGCCGGTCCCTCTCCTTCTTTCCTCTATGCTCTTTCTGCAACCATAGCAGTTTTAATTATTGCTTGCCCCTGTGCTCTGGGGTTAGCTACTCCCACTGGAATTATGGTAGGAACAGGAGAAGCCGCTAAAAGAGGTATCCTTATAAGAAAGGGGGAAGCTCTTCAGAATATGGAAGAGATTGATACAATCGTTTTCGATAAAACAGGGACAATAACTGAAGGTGTACCTCGGGTTACAGATGTTATTACCCTCAATGGAATAAGTAAAGAAGAATTTCTGACACTTGTAGGTAGTGTGGAAAAATTATCAGAACATCCCCTGGCTAAATCTATTGTTGGTTATGTAGAGGACCTGGGTCTGTCTTTTATATCACCTGAAGAGTTTGAGGCAGTACCAGGAAAAGGCATAACTGCGAAGGTTCATGGACATAATGTTCTAATAGGAAATGAAGTATTTTTTAAAGATCAAGAAATAGAGATTAAAGACCGTAGTGAATTAGATCGTCTCTACCGAGAAGGAAAAACTGTAGTATTGGTAAGTTTAAATAGAGAAGTTAAAGGACTTATTGCTCAGGCAGACACGCTGAAAGAAGGTGCCAGAGAAACTATATCTATTCTAGAAAAAAAGGGACTCAAGGTATTCCTGATAACCGGAGATAACACTGCTACTGCCAGAGCAATTGGAGAAAAGATAGGCATAGCAGATGTATTAGCCCAGATATTACCTCAAGATAAAGCAAAAGTTATTTCTAAGCTACAAAAAGAGGGTAGAAAGGTAGCTATGGTTGGTGATGGCATTAACGATGCCCCTGCTCTTGTTCAAGCTGATATTGGTATAGCCCTGGGGACAGGCACTGATATAGCCATAGAATCAGGAGACATTACTTTAATCAAAGGTGATCCCAAGAAAATAATAACAGTAATTAACATCAGTAAAGGTACTATGAATACTATAAGGCAGAATCTATTCTGGGCATTCATCTACAATATAACCCTGATACCTATTGCCGCAGGAGTATTATATCCCTTCTTCAAGGTGCTCATGAATCCAATCTTTGCTGCGATTGCCATGTCGTTGAGTTCTGTGTCTGTAGTAGGAAACTCTCTCAGGCTTCAGTATAGAAAATTTAAGGAATAAAAAATTAAGAGTCATCTCCAAATTAGTTGTTCCGCAACTCACTCCATACCTCAATCCTTCCATCAATTTTCTTAGCCTGATAAAGTGCAGTGTCTGCTGCTCTTAGAAAATCCTCCTTGGATATTGAAGTTCCATGGTAAATAGACGCTAACCCGATAGAAAGAGATATATTATTCTTCAAAGCTCGCATCCTCGTTCGTGATGCAACCATTTTTGCTCCTTCTAAGTGAGTGTATGGTAAAAGAACAGCAAACTCATCACCGCCATATCGAGCCACTTTATCTACCTTACGAACACCTTGAATAAGAAGTTTAGCTACTTTTTTCAGGAGTTTATCTCCTTCCAGATGACCATAGGTATCATTATATTTTTTGAAACCATCAATGTCTATAAACATTACAGAAAGGTATCTTTCGTGACGACTAAGGCGTTCCATCTCTTCATCAAGAATCTCATAAAATTTCCTGTGATTGTAAAGACCTGTCAAACCATCAGTTATTGCCAGATTTTTTAATTCTTGATATAGAAATGCATTTTCCAGGGCTATACCAAGTTGATCAGCTAAAGTCTGAAAAGTTAATATATCCTGATTTCCAAAGGCATTTATTTCTTCACTTCTTAGATCAAGTACTCCTAACAACTCTCCTCTTGCCTTTATTGGCACAGCCAGCTGAGAATGACCCCTACTCAACTCTTCAATATGATAGTAACGAGGATGTTTCTTTACATCACTCGCCAGTAGAGGTTCTCCTTTCTCAGCTACATACGCCACTATACCAGGTCCTCCTGGTTTAAATCTCAGTGTACCTTTAAGTTTCTCCCACCTGAAACCTGCTCCCCAGGTATAAACAAGTTCATTACTCAACTTATCCACAAGATAAATACTTAAATACAACAGTTTAAAATTTTTCCTGATAAATTCAGCTGTCTTTCTAAATAACTCTTCTCTTTCTAAAAAAGAGGAGAGATTTTTACTTACGCTTGAAATTATTTGAAGGTCTGTAGTAAGCTTTTCATATTTCTCAAGCAAAGAAACCTTCTTTACCACAGAGCCAGCAAGGGAAGCATAAAACCTTAGAATTTTTCTTTCTTCTTCGTTTCTGGGAAGACTATCCATGCTTAATATTCCAACTATTTCTTCTTCTGATATGAGGGGCACATTAAGAATATTCTGTGGTGTATTCCAGAGGACTTTAGCTACTCGGGGATCTTGATAAGCATCTTTAATCTCTACTATTTCCTTACTATTAAATACAAGTGCAAAGCTTCCCCTATTAACAGATACACCTTCTCTATTAAGGGTTGATACAACTTCCTTTGGTATACCTTTGCTAACAACAATCCTCATCATTTTTTTATCTTCATCTAAAATAAAAATTGCTCCCTCTTCCCCTCCTACAATCTTTAGAACTTCATCAAGTGTTTTATGTAAGGTATCTTCTAAAGATACAGCCTGATTGAGTTTTAGAGAAGCCCTTACCAGTAATTCTCTTTGATGGAAAAGTAATGAATTTGAGAGAGTCATTGCTGCAATTGCAGAGAAATGTCGGGTTATTTCAAAATCTTCTTCAGTATAAAAATTTGGTTCATGTTTATCTAAAGTTATTGCTCCAATGAATACGCCTTTTGTTATAAGAGGTATGCCTATCCAGGACTTGGTAAATTTAGTAGCTACTTTCGCTTCAAGATAGTCAATCTTTTTGACATCATTAACTATTATAGGAACCTTTCTCTCATCCATTTCCTTGAATCCTTTATTCTCCAATGTAAACGAAAGTTTCAAGACTTCTTTCTCTTCATCAGGAGGAAAGCCTTTAGCTGCTGAAGCTTGAATTTTATCTCCATATCTAAAAAAAAATGTGGCTGTATCGAAAGAAACTACTCGTTTGAGCTCTTCAAAAATACGCTGGTACGCTTCTTCTGGGGTCATAAAAGGGGTAAGATTTGAAACAATCTCTTGAAGAACTATAAATCTTTCTCGTTGGTTGTCAGACAGTTTCTTATCTGTCATAGTTTAATCTAAATTCTAAAACTCCTGATAATAAGCATGTAGCTTAACTACCTCCATCGACATTAAAATCCCTCTTGTTCTTCTCATATACTAATCTTTATTAAATTATATCATGCGATTTACTTATTCCATCTTTTAATCCCCACGCCAGTTCTTTTAGCTTCATATAGAGCTTCATCAGCTGCTTTTAAAAGATCTTCTTTGGAGTGAAATTCTTCATCAGACATAGCAACCATACCAATGGATACCTGAATGTTCTCTTTCAGAAACCCTTCCCTTAAACGCAGGGCTACTAAATAGGCTTTTTCACAGTGAGTATGAGGTAAAAGGATGGCAAACTCATCTCCACCATAACGGGCTACTTTATCAACCTTACGAACATTGTTGAGTGTGATTTCTGCCACTTTCTTGAGTAGTTTATCTCCTTCCAGATGTCCATATGTATCGTTATACTTCTTAAAACCATCTATATCCATAAAGAGAATGGAAAGACATCCATTATATCGTTTAAACCTTAAAATCTCTTCTTCCAAAAACTCATAGAAGCGGCGGTGATTATACAAACCTGTTAATCCATCGGTGATGGCAAGTTTTTTAACTCCTTCATAAAGAGATGCATTCTCTAAAACTACACCAAGCTGGTCAGCTAAAGCCTGGAAGATTATGACATCATCATTTCTAAAACCATTGATTATTTCACTTTCGAGATCTAATACACCTATCACTTCGCCTTTGACTTTAATGGGTACAGCTAATTCTGATTTTACACGTTGGGTTTCTTCTACCCTGAAATAACGAGTATCTTTACTCACATCGTTTACAAGTAGAGGTCTTTCATTTTCTACTACCCAGACGATTATACCGGGGCCACCAAGGTATAATTTAAAAGTATCCTTAAGACTCTCCCAGTCAAAACCAGAACCCCATTTGTATAACAACTCTTTTTTATCTTTATCTAATATAAATATACTTACATAGAAAACTTTGAAGTGTTCTTTTATAAGATCTGCAGTTTTTTTAAATAAGTCTTCTATCTCGGTCAATGACGATATGTTTTTTGCTACCTCAGATATTAAAGTTAAATCTACGGTCAATTCTTTATACCTATCAAGAAGGTCAAAATGCTTTATTACTGAGCCTGCTACTTTACCAAAATAAATAAGAAGTCTTCTTTCTTCTTCATTTCTTGGTAAAGCATCAAGAGTTAAAACACCTAAAACCTCATCACCTGCAATAAGTGGTATATTTAATAACTTTGGAGGAATATACCCAAAACCCCTGGCAACTCGCGGGTCATTATATGTATCCTCTATCTCGACCACTTTTTTCTGTTTTACTGATTGTTCAAAGGTACCGATATTAGCGGGGATTCCTTTTCTGTTTAACTCTTCAATTCCTTCTTCAATAATACCCTTACTTGCCACAATCTTCATATTATCCTTACTTTCATCAAGTAGCATGATTGTTCCTTCTGACCCACCTATTAGTTTCATTGCCTCTTCCAGTATCTTCTGTAAGGATACTTTTAGTGAGGTGGACTGTATTAAAGCAATAGACGCGTCAAGCATGGTTTGTCTTCGGCTATATAGTAAAGTATTATAGATAGCGATAGCTGCTGCAACAGAGAAATTCCTTGCTAACTCAACATCTTCTTCTGTGTAAAAATCCGATTCATACTTATCCACAGTTACCACACCAACAAAGTTTTCCCTTAAGAAAAGAGGTATTCCAATCCAGGAACGAATACGCTCTACTCCTACACCACCTATAAGATACTCTCTTTCCTGAACATCGTTCACAAGTATAGGCTCTTTGATTTCATGCATTTCCCTGAGAGATTTATTGTGAAGGTTAAAGGTTAGTTGTAGGACTTCTTTTTCCTCTTCTGAAGAAAAACCGGCAGCAGCTACTGCTCTTATAGTATCACCAGAGCTCAAAAATAGAGTAGAAGTATCGTAAGGAATTATCTTTTTTAAACCTTCCAGGATAGCCCTGTAACAATCATCAGTACCTGTAATCGGTGAAAACCCGTAAGCAATCTTATTAAGAGTTGAAAACTTAAAATGCAAATCGCAATATGCTCTTTTACTCTTCTCCACTTCTCTTAAACACTCCAGTTTTTGTTTTTTTAAGGCTTAATAGGTAAACCCTATTTCAGATTAATGTAATATTATAACCCATTTATATAACTATAACCGAGCTACAATAATTTGACAAAACTTACACAGGAATGATTTTAATAACTCACCAATGAGAAATGGTCCCATCCACAAGGAGTAAGTTCATTTATGCTTCCATCAGACCTTTTTAACGCAATTACCCTTGCTTTGTTATTAATCTCGCCTATTATGGAAACATGAGTTCCTGTTAACTTTTCAACCTTATTCTTAACCAGGGTCGCTTCTTCTGGAGAAACAGTAAAAATGAGCTCGTAATCTTCTCCTCCTCTAAGGAAAAAGTTCAGGGGATTATCTCCTAACAGAAGAGAAGCTTCTTTTAGCTCTTCCTTAATTGGAAAACAATCCTCCAAAAGAGTAGCACCAACTAAACTCTCCTCAAGGATGTGATATAAATCCTTTAAAACCCCATCACTTACATCAATCATGGAAGTTACTCCATTAAACCCGGCTATCAAGTGGGCTTCTTTAACCCGAGGGGTAGGAGTAATATGTTTATCTATCAGAGATGGATATTTTTCTCCTAAACTTTTAAGTATCAGCTTAAAACCAGCAGCAGAACAACCGGGTTCTCCTGTTATTAGGATTAAATCACCTGATTTTGCCCCCGACCTTAATTTTAAATTATCTTCTTCAACTTCTCCCAATAGAGCTACATCCACTACTAAAGGACCTTCAGTTTTGGATATGTTTCCTCCAACCAGAGATACTCCCCATTTATCAGCCTCTTCTTGAAGTCCCCGGTAAAAATCTCTTAGGAACTCCACCTCTGTAATTGGAGGAAGTATGAGAGAAATCAAAGCAAAGGTTGGGCTTCCTCCCATTGAAGCAATGTCGCTAACATTTATTGCCAGAGATTTACACCCAAGTTGGAAGGGAGTTATGAGATTACGAAGAAAGTGAGTGCCTTCAACTTGAACATCGCATGTAAACAGAACATAATTTCCCCCAAGACCTTTCAGGACAGCAGTATCATCCCCTATACCCCGTACAACCTTCTGGTTACCCTCTTTAACCCACTTTTTTATCATTGATATAAGCCCGAACTCACCAATATCAGTGATTATATTCAATTATTATTCTCCTCAGGTTCTGTGTAGCCTTCACCATATTATCTGCCCAGGCTACAGCTGCCACCACTGCTATTCCAAAAACTCCTGTTTCCATAACCTCTCTAACATTTTCCTCAGTTATCCCGCCAATAGCTATTATTGGAACTTTAACCTTTAAGACCACTTCTTTTAGAATCAACAGTCCAGAAGGAGGAGCAGCATCAGGTTTCACACCGTAAACTATCCTTCCTCCAAAGATGGGACCAAAACCTATATAATCTGCACCATCCCTTTCTGCTTTCAAGGCTTCATCTATATTAGAAGCTGAAGCACCATATATTTTATCTACTCTCCAAATTCTTCTTGCAGTTAGGATGGGTAGGTCACTCTGACCAAGATGAACTCCATCAGCATTGACAGCCATAGCAATATCCAGACGGTCATTGATTATGAAGGGAATCTTCGCTTCCATTGTAATCTCCCTGATTTTTGAAGCCATTTCATACATTCTAAGAGAAGAAGAACTTTTATCCCTATATTGAATTATTGTTGCTCCACCATCAATACCTGCTTTTGCAATGTCCAAGTGTGTTCTATTGCTAATATGTCCCTCGTCTGTTAATACATGAAGTTTCATTGTCTATATACTCTTTTCATTACAGGAAAACAGAGCCATATGATTTAAAGATCCAATACCATTACCAATTTTTAGGTCTTTAGATTTCTCCAGAATAAGAGTTAGATAAACTTTGGCTTTTCTCACTGCTTGTATTACCTCCTCTCCTTTAGCTAAAAAGGCAGCGATAGCTGATGCAAAGGTACAACCTGTCCCATGAGTATTAGAAGTTAAAATACGAGACGCCTTTAACTCTAAAAAATCATAGCCATCGTAAAAGAGATCTATACTCTCTTCATTATCCAGATGACCACCCTTAACTACCACAAAACGAGCTCCTTTCATGTAAATCAAGGAAGCAGCTTTCTTCATATCAATTATATTTTTAATCTCCATCCCAGCTAAGACACTGGCTTCAGGTAGGTTTGGGGTAACTATTAGTGATATTGGTAGTAGCCTTTTTATTAAGGTTTCTTCAGCTTCACTTCTAAGTAGTCTATCCCCACTTTTTGCTACCATCACCGGGTCCACTACCAAATTCTTTACCTCATACTCCTTCATTTTAAAGGCAACAATTTCTATAACCTCTAAGTTTGAAAGCATGCCTGTCTTTACAACATGAGCACCTATATCGTTAAAGATGGAATCTATCTGTGATGCCACAAAAGAAGGGGGTATCTCAAAAATACCTTGTACACCCTGGGTGTTTTGAGCAGTTAAGGCGGTAATAACGCTCATACCATAAACTCCCAGGGCTGAGAAAGTTTTAAGGTCGGCTTGAATACCAGCTCCTCCCCCTGAATCAGAACCTGCTATGGTTAAGGCGAGAGGTATATTCACGCTATCACCTCAGGTAATAGATTTTACTTCTATTTATTACATCTTCAGGAGTAAGGTTGTATAGGACATCTAAAAGAGCTACTTTGAAGCTCTGAGGTCCAATCGCTTTGGGAGCTGCCATCTCAGCTGCTATCTCAAAAGTGGTAAGACCTGCCATTGTACCAAGTAGAGAGTCATCGGTAACAGCACAAAAAACAGCAACAGCGGTAGTAGACATACAGCCTGTTCCAGTTATAGTTCTGAGCCAGGAATGACCGTTATCTATGGCTACTATCCTTTCTCCATCGGAGATGATGTCCCTTTCTCCAGTAGCAGCTACTATCAACCCGGAACTTGTAGCAAATTTATAAATTATGTCTTCCAGATTGGAGATTTTTCCTACTGACTCTACTCCCTTCACAAGCCCACTATTCCCCATCAAGGCTGCAATTTCTCCAGGATTACCTCTAAGGACTGTTACCTTTAGTTCTTTTAAGAGTCTGAGATTACTTTCTGTTCTCAGCCTGGTAGCTCCAGCCCCAACTGGGTCAAGAATGATGGGAATACCAAGCTCATTAGCCCTTTTACCTGCTTTAATCATGGATTCAACCCAGGAAGGTGTTAAAGTACCGGGATTTAAAATCAGAGCCTGAGCAATTCCCACCATCTCTTCTACTTCTTCAATAGCATGAGCCATTACCGGAAGTGCTCCATAAACTAAAGTAAGATTAGCTGTGTCGTTCATAACCACAAAATTGGTGATGTGGTGAATTAGGGGTTTTTCCTCTTTGACTTTAGCCATAAGGTGAGGAATCTCCTCTATTAAATCTCTGGCTAACTTTAGTTCCATATTAAAAGATGTCCTCCTTTAAAAAATATTAACAGGGGGACTTATGAACCCAACTCCCTACGCCGGTATTATCCAGATCAGGTATAAAGGGTTGGCTCAAAAAAAGCCTCTCAGCCATGAAAAGCACCCCTGTAGCGTTTTAATTATAACATAGACAAAAGCAAAAGAATCAGGTAAAATGGAGAGTGCAAAAAGAGTAAAGAAAAATCAGTAAGCAGTAACCCAAGGAGGATATATGGATAGATTAAAGCTATTTAAAGATTTAACAGAAGTCCCGGGTGTCCCCGGTTACGAAACAGAGGTCAGGGAAGTCATAAGAAAATATACCCCCCCGGGTGTAAAAGTAGTTGAAGACCGTTTAGGTTCAATTATTTTAGAAAAGACTGGAACTTCTTCATCTCCCCGTATCATGCTCCCCGCTCATATGGACGAAATTGGCTTCATGCTGAGAACCATTGACAAAGATGGTTTCATCCGCTTCCTACCTTTAGGAGGATGGTGGGATCAAGTAATTATTTCTCAGAGAGTTGTCATACATACTAAAAAAGGTAATCTTCTCGGTGTCATTGGTTCCAAGCCACCGCATCTTATGCCTGCTGATGAAAGAGATAAAATGGTAAAAAAGAAAGACATGTACATCGATATTGGCGCTACTTCTAAAGACGATGCCATAGAAATGGGTGTATCTGTTGGTGATGCCATCACTCCTTATTCGCCTTTTACGACCTTTAATAAAGATACTCTTTTCCTTGGTAAAGCCTGGGATGATAGAATAGGCTGTTGTTTATTCCTGGAACTTCTTCACGACCTTCAGGGCGTAGAGCATCCTAATACAATCTACGGAGTAGGAACTGTCCAAGAAGAAGTAGGTCTAAGAGGAGCTTATACTACGGCAAGAGTAGTAAATCCTGATGTTGCAATAGTTTTAGAAGTAGCCATCTCTGGTGACACACCTGGAATTAAAGAAGAAGAATGCCAGGTCAAAATGGGTAAAGGACCAGCACTCCTCGTATATGATGCACGGATGATACCTAATATTAAGCTTAGAAATCTCGTTATTGAAACAGCTGCTCGGGAAGGAATCCCTCTACAATTAGATGCTATGGATGCCGGTGCTACTGATGGTGGAATAATACACATTCACGAAAAGGGTGTTCCTACAGTCGTTTTAGGCGTACCCACCCGTTACATCCATGGACATCAGGGGTTCTTCAACATATCTGACTACGAAAACACCTTAAAGCTTCTGAATACATTAGTAGCTAAATTAGATAAGGAGACCGTTGAAGGACTGACAAAGTAAGTCTACAATTCTTCTGGATAATATTTAAAGAATGTGGGTATAATAAACAAGTAATAAAAAATCTTTAATATTCATATCAAATTATTTTAAAAAAAGGAAGGTGAAATAAAATGGAAAAGGATTTAGTATGCGGGATGATGGTAGATCCAGCCAAAGCTTCTGCCAAATCAGTATATGAGGGTAAAAACTATTACTTCTGTGCAGTAGAGTGCAAGGATGAATTTGACAAAAACCCGGCTAAATATGTTAATAAGCCTAAAAGAGGCAGTTGTTGTAGTAGACATTAGTAACAAGATATAGCGGGGTTCTAGTTATTCTACCACTTCCCCGTGAATAAGAGGTATAGCATGGAAAAGGGCTGGCTCTAGAAACTCCAGAATCTCTTTTACTGCCTTAGGATTTCCAGGTAAGTTTATGATGAGGGTATTCTTTCTAATACCTGCCAATCCTCTGGAGAGCATGGCTTGGGGTGTATATTTTAAGCTATATGCCCTAATGGCTTCTGAAATGCCACTGATTTCTCTTTCCAACACCTGACTTGTACCTTCCGGTGTGATGTCATTAGGAGAAACACCAGTACCTCCTGAGGTGATGATAAGGTCTAACTCCTCCTGGTCTGATAGGTAGGTAAGAAGGGATACAAGTTTATCCAAGGAATCATCAATAAGGTTCACACTAACCACCTCAAAACCCATAGATAGAAGAGAATCCATCAAAATAGGGGTGGTTTTATCTTCTCTCTCTCCACAAAAAGACCTAGTACTTAAAACAATAATACCAGTTCTCATTTCTCCCTCAATACTGTAACTATTTTATCTCCTACCTTCACATTTCCTCCCTTAATGACTTCGGCAAAAATGCCTTCTAACGGCATCACACACTCGCCTGTTTCCTTCCCTATGGTACATGGAGAATGACACTCCTTGCCCAGTTGGGTGACTTTCAACATTACTTCATCTCCCAAATAGATGGTGGTACCGACTGGAAGGATTTTTAAGTTAATGCCTTCAGTGGTCACATTCTCAGCAAAAGCTCCTGGTTCTACATTAATTCCTTTTTCTCTCATTTTATTTATGCTCTCCTGGGCCAGTAAACTAACCTGTTTTATGCCAGGACCGCTATGAGCATCGGTTTTTATCCCTTCTCCAATTACAAAGATGGCTTCTTGGGTAGGTATTTTTTTGGTACCTTTCTTATTGCTAAGATTAATAGATATAATTTTGCCTGTTTCTTTTCTGAAAATACCGCTTTTTCCACCCTCTTTATAGATCAGATATATTTGGCCTATCTCCATCTCAGGGTCCAGAGCCTTGCACATATCGTAAATGGTAAGACCACTTACAGTCACAGCTACCAGAGCTTCCATCTCGGCTCCGGTTTTGCCTTCTAACCTTACTTCACCGGTTATCTCCAGCTCTCTCTCCGAAATGGCTTTAAATTTGATATCCACCTGACTTAAGAGGAGGGGATGAGTTAAAGGGATGAGTTCAGAAGTCTTCTTAGCTGCCTGAATACCAGCAATTTTAGCCACAGTTATGGCGTCTCCTTTTGGACCTTCACCCTGTAGGATAGCTGACAGTACATCTTCTCTAAGCTTTACCACACCACGAGCTATGGCTACCCTTGAAGTGTGTGCTTTATCAGATATATCCACCATCCTGGCTTTTCCTGTTTCATCCAGATGTGTAAATTTCTTCTCTTCCATGTCCATATAATAGCACACTATAAATTCCTTTTATCTAATCTCTAATCAGTAAAAAGGTTGGTAAACTCAAATTTCTTACTATCAAATAATCCCTTATCACTCAGCTTCAACTCAGGAATCACCAGTAAAGACATAAAAGAAAGTGTCATAAAGGGAGATTTAAGTCCTGAACCGAGAGAGCGTGTTAATGTGTCTATCTCTCTATATTTATTCGCTACTGTTTTATAATCATCAACACTCATTATTCCTGCAACCGGTAAGTAGAGTATCTCTTTCAAATCATCAGAAACTGCGCAGATACCACCTTTACTATCAACAATCAGATTGACTGCTCTTGTTATATCCTCATCAGTTACCCCTACTGCTACTATATTATGAGAATCATGAGCTATGCTGGATGCAATAGCACCCTTTTTTAACCCAAAATTCTTAACAAAACTTGTAATTACAGGCGCTTCCTTGTAACGATTGACTACTACCATCTTAAGAATATCTCTTTCTGTATCAGAGACCACATTACCCTCATCTTCTTTTGGTTGCACTATCACAATACCTGTAACTATCTGACCATCAATGACTTCTATCACTCTCAAATCTCCCTGTTTATAGGGAAGGAAAAAGTCAGAGATTTTTTTTCTTTCCGAGTTGAAATTGTTTGCTATCTTTGATGCTTTTCGAGGTATTAAAGACCTACCATTTTGTGCTACTACTACTCCTTTGATGAAAGTTCTCAATACATTAAACTCTTTTGGGTTATCTATCTCAACAAAGTCGGCAAAATCTCCAATTCTTAACAACCCAACATCCAGTCCATAGAATAAAACTGGATTCACAGAAGCCACCCTAAGAACTTTCATAATATCAAAACCATAATTCAAAGCTCTTTTTACAAGGTTGTTAATCTGCCCTTCTATCAAGTCATCAGGATGTTTATCATCACTGCAGAACATGCAGTTCTTGTAATAATCATCAACAAGAGGTATTAGTTCCTCAAAATTCTTAGCTGCTGAACCTTCTCTGATTTGAATTTTCATTCCCAGTTTTATCTTTTCCAAAGCTTCTTCTATGTTATAACTTTCGTGGTCCGTGGATATTCCTGTTTTAACATATTTTTTAAGATCCTCACCTCTCAAGCCTGGAGCATGCCCATCAATTGGTTTACCATATTTCTGAGCAATTCTAATTTTCTCCATTACAAGGAAATCATTATTGATAACACCCGGGTAGTTCATTACTTCACCAAGATATTTGATTTCCTTCACCTTTATAAGCTCCTCTACCTCTTCCACTCCGATATAAGCACCGCTGGTTTCAAAGGTGGTTGCAGGAACACAGGAAGGGGCTCCAAAGTAGAGCCTTACAGGAGCTTGTGAGCCATCTTCTATCATATACTTAACTCCTTCTGCTCCCAGGACATTGGCTATCTCGTGGGGGTCAGAGACTGTTGCTACAGTTCCATGGATAGTAGCCACCCTGGCAAATTCAGAAGGGGTCAGCATAGAACTTTCAACATGCACATGGGCGTCCGTCAGCCCAGGGATAAGGTAGGTACCATATCTACCACCATCCCGAACAATATCCACTATCCTACTACCAAAAATCCTTAAGGTGCCGGGATATACTACCCCGTTTAAGACATCTACAATATTACCCGATATTTTCTTTATATCTCTTTCCATATCTCCATCTCCTCTCTCCCACTCCTTTTTATTCCTCCCCCTTCCTTAACCTTCCGCACCTATTAACCTCTTCCAGCATCAACTCTGACTGGTCAACAGCTATCACTCTTAGCCTTCTATTTATAAGACCTTCTGTAATAAATCCAGTTCCTGGCCCAATATCAGCAGCAATTTTTCCTGCCTGTACTCCTGCTACAGCGTATGCCTTCTCCCTCACAACCTCAGAAAAGAAACTTTCTCTTAACTTATCCCACTCACTGGATACCTTATCAAAATACTCTTTACTCTCCATAAAAATACTCCCCCTTCTTTTCCTTTATTGACCTTAGTCTCCCTTTTTAGCGCTGGATTGGTTCATCATAAAACCAACTCCCCAGTGAAAGAAACCAGTTGTAGTTATAAGACACTTGTCCCTGGCTTCTCTCTTGCCCTTTTTCTTAACTTTAAATCAATTCCCAACTCTGAAGCCATAGTCTCAAAGACCTTCCTGAAAATCTTCGCTTTTTCTTTTGTATCAAGGTTCTTATCCCCTATTATTCTTTCTGTTTCTTCAATCCCCTTCCTTATAAGTGATGGCAGCATAAGAGCAGACACCACGCAGGAAAAACTCATCTCTTTACCAGAATTATATCTATCAAGGAGTTCTTCCAGGAGCAACCTTCGTTCCCGTTGTTCCCTTAAGTGGGTTTCTAATCCTACTTCTTTTATCCTGTATAAATTTTGAATGGCGGGTTTGTGGCTTATAAAAGAATCCAGATTCATACCTAACACATCGGTGAATTTTTCGCAGGGATATTCTCCACACTCAGCACAGGTGTGATAATTTCTTTTCTTAACACAACAACGATACACCTTACACCAGGAATTGGCAAAGAGGGTCAAATGACAACCAGAACATCTACTTTTAGCTTTACTCTGAAAACGCGGGCACAAACCACAAAAAAGACCACATGAACCAGCAAGGCTCTTTTCTTCTGTTAGATCTTCTTCTTTATTATCAATAATCCTTTCTCCCGGTAATACAGGTTAACCCTGACATAAAGTACAAATTATTATCTCTCCTCCCTTTCTCTGACTCCTTATTTAAAATACCATTCAAAGACATTCCAGGTAGGAGGGGTGTCTGAAATACCTGAGGGTTTGAAATTTTTCAAATTTACTTTAGCTGTCGTCACGTCTAATCTGAAATATAAAGGAAGAACGGGTAAATCCTCCAGGAGGTTCTCTTCCATACGATATAACATTTTCCTCCTACCACTTTCTGTCATCTCACTGGATACATGGGTAAGAATATCGGTAACTTCTTTATTTCTATAGCCATACCAGTTATTTCCTGTGTAATTATTTTCAGGTGTAGGGATGTAATCTTCACGAAATAGGGATTCTCCCATTGAAGTAGGTCGGAAAGTCCAGGCAAACATTATCATATGTGGCCATTCCCTACGACGTGCTCTTGTGGTGAAAGCAGCTGAAGGTCTATTCTTACTTATATCCAGCTCTACTCCTATCTCTTTCCACATGAAAGCTAAAACTGCTTGCACCTTTTCTCTAAGAGAGTCACCTGCGATAGTTTCAAGGGTAAGTTGTAACCTTTTTCCCTCCTTAACCCTGATGCCATCTGGTCCAACCTTCCAACCTACTTCCTCAAGAAGGGACCGAGCTTTTACGAGGTCATAAATATACTTTTTAGCCTGAGGATTAAAAGCCCAGTGGTTAGGATGGAAAAATGTATGGGCTGCTTTTTGTTTTCCTATGAATAAGGTATTTACAATCTTTTCTCTATCGGTAGCGTGAGCCAATGCTCTTCTAACCCTAATATCCTTTAATATTGAGTCATCCATATTAAAGCCTATGTGCTCAAAGATAAATCCTTCCACAAGATAAACTTTAGTATGTTTTGGACCTCGTTCCTCCAGAACAAGTGCTTGGTCTAATCCCAGTCCAAGTGCTGCCACATCCAAGTTTTTCCCAGATATCACCCTTGCCAGAAGAGCTGTAGTATCAGGTATAAAACGGATTATTATCCCATCAAGAAGAGGTTCGCCGAAGAAAAAATAAGGGTTCTTCTCCAGAGTGATGTGAGAACCATGCCGCCAGTCTGCGACTCTATAGGGACCATATCCTGCAGGTTTTCTGGACATTACCTCATCTTTCCTGAAATAATCAGTGTTTCCAGTCTCCTTCATTTTAGAATAAGCCTTCTCAAGGATGTGTTTAGGATACATAGCCATAGAGCCGGGAAGCCAGGCACCAGGAACCCAGAGATCCACCCTCCATTCAGGTTCTCTATAATAAACCTTAACTGTGTATCTATCAAGAATATCAAAACCCTTAACCCCGTAAGCACCCTTACCTTTTGCAAGGTCAACTTTTTCATCCAGAGGACTTTTAGTAGTGGGAACGAGAGGATCTTGAAGAACCATAAAAGCATATGCCCAGTCATCAACATCTGCCTCTTCTCCATCAGAATAACGGATACCTTCTCTAAAAGAGTAAATTACCTCCAGCTCTTTACCCTTTATCTTAATAGTTCCCTTTTCAACAGAGGGCCTATCCTTTAAAACCCCAGGATAAGGCACCCAAGCATCATCTCTTCCGACTGCTGGTGGGAAAGACCAAGTGAAATTAACCACATGCATAGCCATCATAATTCCCACCCAGGTGTTCAGAGTATCAGGCTCAGCATTCATAGCTATCTGAACCACTCCACCCTTCTTAGGTGGATATAGGATCTGGTGGATACCATAAGCCACCTCTCCCCGTGTTGCTGGAGATAAAGGTGCCACCATTCTCCCAACCCTATAATTCAAATATTGATTTTGAGGGAAATACCCAAGAGATACCCAACCCATCACCCACTTAGGAATCGATACTTCGTCGTTGGCAAGTGCCACAGCTTGAGTAACCTTCATCTCTTCTCTATCTAAACCTTTCGCTTTACCCAAAATTACAGCCAACTCTGCCCTTGAGATATTCACCTCAGGTTTAAAGGTACTATCTGGATAACCCTTCATAAAACCTGCAATCTGAACTGCCACGATGTATCCATAAGCCCAATGATTCGAAGTAACATCTTTAAAAGGACTTTTCCCGAGTTTAATAGGTGTTAACTTCTTGACTTGCGCTAATAAAACCGCAGCCTCTGCTCTCGTTATAGAGTTTTCTGGTCTAAAGGTTCCATCAGGAAAACCTTTTATTAACCCATCTATATAAAGTTTGCGAATTTCAGCTTCAAAGGTATGGCCACTTATATCCTTAAGCTCAACAACAGAAGCATCAACAACGGGGGAATAGAGAGATAAAAGAAGTAAAAAGGTCAAGGTGAGAGAGAAGAAAGTCTTTCCTATTTTAAGGATCCCCTGGACACGCCTACGGGTGCCTGTATTCATAAAAACCTCCTGTGTTTATAGGCTCCAGTTTCCCTTTCGAGAATACCGGGCATTATTATTTTACCCTAAGATTGACCTTCTAACAACAATAATTTTGAATTATTTTGTATGTAGCAAATGGTTGTCTGTTAAAAAATGATAAATTATATATTAAAATATATAGGTATTAAAGCCAAATTGGAGGCATGATGAAAAAACAAAAAATTAAAAAACCTATAATTGAAGAAAATAAAGAAAATAAAAAAAGCATTTTAACTATAACATTAATAATTATTATCATAATATCCCTTTCTTTGAACATTTATTTAATCTTAAAAGCTAATAGATTAAATAATGAGCTAAATTATTTAAAACAGGAAATTTCAACCCTAAAAGAACCTGAGGAGGAAAAAATGACAGAAACTAATAATAATCCAAAAATAATTATGGAAACTACCAAAGGAACAATTACCCTTGAACTTTATCCTGATTTAGCTCCTAAAACCGTGGAAAACTTTCTGAAAAAAGTAAAAGAAGGAAGTTATGATGGGTTGGCTTTTCACCGAATAATGAAAGGATTTATGATTCAGGGAGGTGACCCAAAGGGAGATGGTACCGGGGGAAACCTCCTTCCTTTTGAAGGTTCAACTCTTAAACATACTCCTGGAGTAATTTCCATGGCTGCTACTCAAGGTGGTAAAAACCAATCAGACTGGCAATTTTTCATAATGCACGGCATATCTCCCCACCTGGATGGTCTTTATTCCGCCTTTGGTAAGGTTATTGAGGGTATGGAAGTGGTGGATTTAATCGCTAATACTCCAGTTAAGGCCAGTCCTACGGGAGAAAATTCCTCACCAGTGGAGAGTATAAAAATCCTTAAAATGACGGAGGTTAAGCTGTAATAACCTTATTTTAACTACTCTTCCCTCCACTTAGCCTTATTTAAAGCCAGAAGGGTGAAAAGTATTGTACTGATAATAAGAATACTCCAGTGTATAAGAGCACTTCTTCCATCTAAGGCAGTCATACTCATATAACCCCTTATCAGACTGGCAGCATTAGAAGTTGGTATATACATGGCAATAAAGCTGTAACTCCCAAGAATCTCTTTAGGATAATAAACTGGAGGAATGAAAACCAGTAATATGCCAAGAAGGTTAGAGACCCCACCTATAGTTGCTGGTGTAGCTTTAGAAAAGAAAGTGGCAATAGTAAAGCCTATAGAAGAGAGGGATGCCCAGCAAAGAATAAGAGATATTAAAACCAGTGGTAAAACTTGAAGAGTGAGACTCCCTCTATCCAAAAGTATAACGATAAAGAGCAATATTCCCGGAAGAGATGAAAGAAGAGAACCAAGCGCTACTCCAAAGGCATAAGATATAGGGCTTACTGGCATAGAGACCATCATCTCTCTTAACTTAACATACCTATCAAAGAGTATATCCTGAAGAATTGAGTTAACGCTTATAAAACCAAGCATAGCCACTAAAGCCCCTACCATAGCCTGAGGAATCTTTCCTGTTCCACCACCCATTGTAACCATAAGAAAAATAGGTACAATACCGATGAATGAGACCAATACAAGCTGAATAAAAGGGTTGGTCTTGAATGGTGGGTAAAATTTCATCCAGCCAATAATAAATATGTCTTTAATGATTTTCATTTTCAAAACCTCCTACAAGCTTAATGAAAACATCTTCTAAGTTGACAGGGGCAATTTCTGCCTTTAATCCTGTTGACATTGCCTCGTGAAGTATGAGAAGAGCTTCCTCCTCACTTTTTGTATAAAAGATGTTTCTGTCTCCCATAGTTGTGCCTTCTCTACCAGGAAGAATTCCTCTTACTACTACTCTATATTTTTCCTCAACCAAACCTTTCACCTCGTCTAAAGCACCTTCAGCTACTTTTATACCGTGATTGACTATTGCCAGCCTATCAGAAGCCATCTCCGCTTCTTCCATGTTATGGGTAGTAAGAATAATGGTCTTTCCCTCTTTAACCAGCTCTCTTAGAGCTGCCCAAACTTTTCTTCTACTTACCGCATCCAGACCACTGGTTGGTTCATCCAGCATAAGGAGGTCAACATCTGAAGCTAATACACTGGCTATAATAACCCTTCTCCTTTCTCCTCCTGATAGAGTTGCGCAGGCCCTTTTTCGTAAATCCCAGAGTTCTACAGTCTTTAAGGCTTTTTTAGCTAACTCTCCAGCTTTCCTGAAATTTGTTCCTCTTAAAATAGGGAAATAGTAAGCATAGTCGAATGGGGTATAGTATCCATAGGTTAATACATCTTGAGGAACCACTGCTATTCGTTCTCTTACTCTGCCGGGATTTCTAACTACATCCTCTCCAAAAACAAAAGTTTTACCACCAGTAGGCAAAAGCTGAGTAGCGGCAATGCGCAAAAGGGTTGTTTTCCCTGCTCCATTAGGGCCCAATAGTGTAAAAAGTTCACCTTTCTTTATGGATAAGTCAATTCCCTTCAGGGCTTCCACCCCTTTAGGATATTTCTTAACCAGACCTTCAGTAAAAACAGCTTCCATTTTTCCTCCACAAATATTAACAATTTTATATATTATGTATAAATTATTAATATATTATATAAACATATTTCATTTTTGTCAATAGTTTTATAAATATATTAAGATGGAATTAAAATGAAAAAATAGATGACTCTGCATCTTTTCTGATTCTCTTGGAATAAAGATATAATCTACTTCTTTTTCCTAACTCCTATTAAAAAGGCTCTAATTAAAAACAAAATAAACAGAGTAAAAACTAATGAAGCAATCCCAAATAATAAATAAATACTGGTAGCAGACTTTTCTACATCTTCTGATTCTTGTTCCGTAACTTGTACTGCAAAGCTCTCGGTTCTTCTTGAAAGTAAGTTTCCTTCCATATCTGTCAAGGTCGCTTCAAGGTAATAATAACCTGGCTTTGTATCTCCGCTTTCCCACTCGGTATTGTAGGAAGCGTCCCCTGTAAGATGGGTGAGGGATTTCAAGGGTAGACCATCAATATATTTATCTGAACCATATTGCCTGATAAAAAAATTAGCTACCACATCTTGAGCAACACCAATGTTGTTTAATCTTATATCTATAACAATCTTCTCTCCGGGTTTATAGGTAGCTTTATTTAAATTCAAACTGGTTATAGATACTTTAGTGGAAATATAACTTATTTCAAATTCATAATTTCTATAAAACTTAATTTCTGTAGTATCAGGGTAGTAATAAAAGGGGTACATATTTATAACCAGAGTGGTGCTATCATCAGGGTTTTCCCAGACTTGCCAGTCGTATTCTTTCTCAGGATACCAGCCTTTTATCATTTCCACAATAGGTAAGGGTGGTGGATTTAACACTACCACCGGTAACCTTAAACCAGATTCTCTTCTTAAGCCTGCCTTTTCCTTCAAAATAACATCTTGAACGCGAAAGCCTTTCGGATAATCAATAGAGATAACATGATAAGGAACCAATGGTCTACCTTCTTCTTCTGATAATATCTCTCCCCCGGGAATCTCTACATAATCTAAATTTTCAACTGTTGTCACTGTATAATCAGGAATTTCTATCCTGATAGATGAAGGTGGCTTATCAGCACCAGCAGTATTTGAAATAAATAATAAAAGTATGATAATAAAACTCTGAACAAAGCATTTCTTCATTTTTTAATCTCTTACTCTAATCTTTGGATCACCATACAGGTTATATGCATGGCAGATAAACCGCCACTTTATATCACCGGTTCTGGATTTATCCCGCTTAAATCTTGTTAGTGCTTCACTAATTGATATATCAGGAGAGAAATAATCCCTGAAGAAAACCCTGGAAATCTCTTCACCCTTTGAGCCAAACGTTACTTCTGTAGAGCCAACATAAACAGCGACCCCCTTATCAAAAAATGTTCGAGGAAGAGTGTATGTTGTTTCCCCATTGTATCTCCCCGTGAGACAAGCAATGGATATTATGGAGGGATTTGAATTGAAACTCATAGATTCTATATCTCTTAAACCTATGGCATAACCCCATAATTGTTGACTACCATGACCAATATAAACCCAAATATCCATAGCAGTTGCTAACCTCAGCAGAGTCCTATCAAAAACATCCATACTGCCAAGATAATCTTTTACATGGATGGTATCAACCTCTACTTCTTTTTCTCTAAGGTCCCTGGTAATACCTTCAGCCATTCGTGCAAACTTCTCAAGGCTATGAGAACCCTCTTTATCACTTGTAACCACTCCTTTTAATGTATAATCTGTCTCTAAGCCAGTCTTAAAGGAATTAATTAGATTGCTGACATTTCTACCGATAATCCTACCAACTTGGATATCAGGTAATCCATCATTTCCAAATATATCTGCATAAGGAAAGTCAGTCATACGAACAACATCGTAAGTTCCCTGTTTCGTTCTTATGTTAAATCCAGAAATATCAAATGAAGGGACTATTTTATCTTCGCCTACGATGAGAAAATAGCCATTTCCCACCCATCCTGAATTCAATAATTGGCTCCAATCTCCTCCATTTTTTATTAAATTTTTAAGACCTTCATTACCAGTAGCAGAAGAAACAAAACCCAGAACTCCCATCTTCTCTTTAGCCAATACAGCCATTTTTGAAAGTAATTCCACAACTTCTCCTGCTTCATCGCTTAAACCTAATTTATAGGGACAAGTAACAATAAGATAATCAGCAGCACGGAATGAATTAGTTAACCCATCAGAACTACTCCAGTTCAAAGAAGGGTTATAAGAGTATTCTCTACTGTTACTCTTAAATGATATTGTTGTATCAGAACCTATTCTATGTGAGATGGAACCCCACGTAGGGTCAATTAGTATGGGTACTACATAATACTTTAATGTTTTCATCTCTCCTCGCCCAAGTACTCCAAGAGAAACACGCATAGTATTTTGCCAATGCCTTCTATGATGTTTGGTAATTGTAGCCTCAATTGATAACCAGTATAATCCCTCGCCTCTACGCCAGAAAACCTCTTTAATACATTGATATCCTATATTAGTGTCAGATATGGTTAAATCCATAATATCAAGTTCTCCGTCATTGTGCATTATGAGTTTAATTTCAAAGTAGTTGTTAATTCTTCTAACTTCTCTTATAACACTTATTGAGGGAGCTGGTGGTTCTACAACACTTATTATTGAACTAGCAGTACCCCAGGTACCAAATTCATCTTGTACGCGAACAGCAATGACATGACGACCTAAGGTAGATTCACGGGCATCCCACCGATGGTTTATTATAAAGTACGGGCTTAATATAGGGTTAAATGTGAAAGGAGGGTCATATACCTCCGATTTAATAACTGTTTCATCAACTTTAAACTCAACACGACTAATTCTATAGTTTAAATCATGACTAATTTCCGCTGAGATTCCCACCATGCCATATACCTCACTTCTATTAGCGGGGGTTAAAATTCTCACCTTAACCGGGGATAAATTAGCTGAAAAAGTATGACGAATATGTCTAACTTTCATTTCTTCAGTTATATTCCCGGCATAGTCAACAGCCCAGGCACTGAACGAATGAGGTCCTTCGTCAGAATTTCTTGTATCAAGTTCCCACTCGTACGGTGAAGAATAATCAGTATAAGACAAAAGATTTTCTTTAAGATAAGCTGAAAAAACAACCCTCTTTATTCCTGTGTTATCTTTAACATCAGCAGTAATTTTAACTACCCCTGATAATATATAAGAGAGTCTTAAAGAAAGTGAAGGTTTTTCTTTATCTTCAAGATGTTCTGTTTGAAAGTTCTTTATCTTGCTTCTTACCTGATTTCCTTCTGCATCTCTGGATTCTACATAGAATTGGTAAATAGTCCCAGGATTTAGTTTAGAGAGTAAGATACTGCGTTTCTTCATCATAACTAAATCTTGCTGAGTGTACTCAAATTTACCTGCCTTAATTCCATAATATACTTTACTATCACTATCTTCATCTGTTTCCCAGTTTATGATCACTGAATCTGGAAATAATCTAAGAACATAAGGACCGGAGATAATTTTAAGCGAAGAAACTTTTACTTCTTCTTTCTCCTCTTTCACAAACCAAACTTTATAAGCAGTTGAAGTGAGGTTATCCACCACAGCAGTAATGGTGTCATCTCCAGCCTTTGACCCATTGTAGATAAAGACCGCTTGGCCATTACCATCAGTGATAACAGTCCCACTGGTTGGGTTAGCACCTGTTACAGTAAAGAGGACTTTGACTCCAGACATAGGTTTGCTATTTGTATCCAGCACGGTAGCCACTACCCTGTGGTCTGTGGAGACTGGATTCTCAGATTTCTCTGGTGTAAGTTCAATACTTCCAGGTACGAGTGGAACAGGTTTTACTGTTGCAGGTTTAACAGTGAAGCCACCTTTAAGGGTACCAGTCTGTTTATCAGGGTTGGTAACTATTATGTCCCTGGCTCCAGGAGGGGCATTCTTAGCAATGGTTATTCTGACCTTTAACTCTGTGGTAGCTACAAACCTTACTGAGACTATGCTGATTCCAGCAGTAGGAGAGAAAGATATCTTAGCTCCATCAACAAAGTCTTTGCCAAAGATAGTCAGTTCTAAGATCTGACCCTGTTCACCTCCTAAAGGCTTGATAGCGGTAATTGCAGGAGGTGGAGCAGGTTTAGGTTCAACCTTAACATACCACTTCTTGAAAGCAACTGAAGTAAGTGTATCCACAGTAGCAGTAATGGTGTCATCTCCAGCCTTTGACCCATTGTAGATAAAGACCGCTTGGCCATTACCATCAGTGATAACAGTCCCACTGGTTGGGTTAGCACCTGTTACAGTAAAGAGGACTTTGACTCCAGACATAGGTTTGCTATTTGTATCCAGCACGGTAGCCACTACCCTGTGGTCTGTGGAGACTGGATTCTCTGCCTTATCAGGAGTGAGCTTGATACTTCCCGGTACTGGTGGCTTAACATACCAAACCTTGGAAGCGGTAGCGGTTAAGAAAGCAGGGAGCATACCACCTAATGCCACCATAGCAGTGATGGTATCGTTTCCAGGCCTACCACCAGTGTATGCGAAAATAGCTTGACCATTATGGTCTGTGATAGCTGAGCTATTTGTAGGGTTAACACCGGTTACTTCAAAAAGGACTTTAGCTCCAGATAAAGGCTTACCAGTGGTATCCAATACTGTGGCTACAACTTTATGGATGGTGTCAACAAAGTTCTCTGATTTTTCGGGTGTAAGTTTAATACTTCCCGGTGAAGGTTGGGTTGCCTTGATGGTAAATCCACCTTTAAAGGTTACACTTAACTGGTCAGGGTTGATGACCATCACATCCCTGGATCCAATGGGAGCATCTTTGCTAATTCTGATGTTTATCCTGAGTTCTCCTGTGCTGATGAATGTAATTGAAAATAGTGTAATGCCTGTATCAGGGATAAAATAAACCACAGATTTAAGAGCAAATCCCTTACCTGAAATGGTCAAGTTTAACTCTGTGTCCTGTAATCCCTCTGAAGGGATGATTCTATCTATGGAAGGAGGAGAAGTTTGGGAAACAGAAGAAAAAGCAAAGACATTAACCCAGGAAATGGCTAATATCAAAGCACACAGCAGATATTTTATTGTACATCTATACATCTATCACATCTCCTCGCCTGGAGGGTGATATAGCACTTTAATATTTTTTACTTGCCACGCACCCTTCAAACGCTCGCCACGAGAAAACGGGTGTTTTCAGACAGGCTAATATATGATTATAGCAATTTTTGCTTCAAGATTTAGTAAAATGTACATATGATTATCAAACAGAAGGATGATTCAAATCCATATAATCAAGACTCGCTTCCTAAATTGGCAGATAATCTTGTTTCTGGTACAAAAAACTTACTTCGCGAAGCTAAGACCGAAGAAGACCTAAGAATTGGGTTTGAAAAACTCTTAGAACCGATATAGGTTAATTTAAATATTAAATCAGCTCCCAAATACGAGAAATCAGTCTTCAGTGGTCGTTCAGATGCAGTGCATGGTCAAGTTATCATTGAATATGAGCCACCTAAATCCTTTTCTTCAAAACGAAATATTAATCAGGCCTATGATCAATTATAAGATTACCTAACCGATGAATTTGGAGAATCAAAATTAACAAATTTAATTGGCGTTGGATTTGATGGTGAACAAATTTTCTTTGTTCAATACCAAGATGAATATGGCAAAAAGATAGATAAAACAAAATTCTTTATTCGTGGACCTTATGATTTTGATCCCGAAAGTGCCCGGACTTTCTTAATCCATCTAAGAGCATTATCTCGACTTCCTCTTACGGCTGAAAATTTGGCTCAAAAATTCGGCCCTCAAAGCGTGCTTGCGCCAAAAATAGTTTCCGCTCTCGCCAATGCCTTGGAATACTGGGGCGACCAAACGCACATTCGCACCTTTTTTAACGAGTGGAAAAGATTATTTGGCATTGTTTACGGCGAGCAATTTACCGGTGGTCAGCAAGAAAAAGAAGCCGAGACACTTTCAAAACTCTACAAAGTCGGCAAAGAGACCGACTTTCAGGAACTTTTATTTTCTGTTCACACCTATTTTGCTTTTTTGATGAAACTTATTGCCGCCGAACTTTTGACTTTAAGAGAAACCTCTTTTGGCTCTTCTCTTGCTTCCCAACTTGCCCATATCTCTGACGATGAACTTAAACAACAACTTGAAGACATAGAAAACGGCGGAATTTACGCCCGAAGAGGGATAACCAATTTCCTGGAAGGCGACTTTTTCCGCTGGTATCTTGATACCTTTGACTCGCCAGAATTAAAAGAAGCTATCAGAGAAATTGCCCGATGTCTTTCTGAATTTGAACCGGCAACCAGCACATTAGACCCTGTTTCAACCCGTGATCTTCTCAAAAAACTTTATCAGTATTTAGTCCCACAAGAAGTTCGACATCGTCTTGGCGAGTATTACACGCCTGATTGGTTAGC
>JBBIUB010000004.1:0-39967 GCA_037440465.1 Coprothermobacterota bacterium
GCTATTACATCAACTAATAATC
The DNA here is from genome assembly GCA_037440465.1 of Coprothermobacterota bacterium. Taxonomy (GTDB): domain Bacteria; phylum Coprothermobacterota; class HKB111; order HKB111; family HKB111; genus JBBIUB01. The sequence continues at coordinate 23 of JBBIUB010000004.1, forward strand.
AGAGTATAAATCATTTACTTTCCTGTTAAGGCACATAAACTACTCCCCTATCATGGGTAAGTACAATCCGAATAGCATTAGGATTACCAGACATCGTTCTCAAAGCTGTAAGAAGACCACCTGTCGCATTGGGGCTGGTTATAGTATAATTAGCGCCAGCCTCAGCCATAGAGTAACTAGCTGAAATATTAGTTCCATCCCACCATCTAGGATTCTTCCCACCAAGATAAATATTTCTCCAAGTTTCATTTATGTTAACTGGATATACTCCTGTATCCAAGGCGGATGTTTCCAAAGCCGTAGCAATGCTCCTTAACTCTCCAACTGCTGCGGTAATCTGCCCCCTGTATCTGGCACCTAATAGGTTAGGAATAAGAACAGCAGCTAAGATTACGATAATACTGATAACGATCAACAACTCAATCAACGTAAAGCCCTTACTTCCTCTTACAAACATTTCCCTACCTCCTTTGAAAAATTTGGTTTGTTAAATCTCTGGCTTACAGTTCTGTAAGCCATCTTCTCTTGTTCTGGTAATTATACCACCAGACATTAACTAAATACTACTACACCTACACACCAAATAATTGCTCAAAAAATACCATATTATAAACATACTTGTCAAGATGTTGTAAGCGAAAAATAATTATTAATATTGTCTATATCAATATAAAATCCTGATAAATGATTTATATATTACTTACTAAAAAGCACACTTTTTAAGTAATATGCCCGCAATGACAGGCAAGGGGGATTAAAATAGAGGGTATTCCGAGAGGAGGAGTAAAGAGTAGAACCAGAAAACATTACAACCGCAGGTATCATATAGGATGGAAGCTCTTTTACGATAGTATAACCAAGTGCCATGTCCAGAGATTATTCCTGCTGGTGATGAAAAGGTGGTTTAGAAATAGTTATCCGAAATTAGCTGACGATGGCAATAGTGGACAGGATAATGATAATGGATATTACTATGCTGATTTCTATTAAGGTAAAGCTGTTTCTTTCTTTTAAAGAGTCTCTAAAAATTCTAAACCTCTGGGGGTAACACGGATATACTTGACATTAGGTAAATCAACCATCATGCTTACTATTTCTCTTATATGCGCAGGGAACTCCTTGGTTATTACATAACCAAGCGTGGCACTCAGGGTGTACTCTTGAATAGAGTCTGGGTCAGCATACAGAATACGGTCTTGCCTGTTCCAAGGCCAGGTGGGGTTTTTGTTGTTAAGATAATTAAGGCGAAATGCATCCAGTTCTGCCACAGTATCTCCGGGGTAACTCCCCATATCCATAGCATAGACCTCCAGAGCATTTTGTAAGGTTCTTAATTCAGACATCACAGATGCCACCTGGGCTCTATACCTGGCTGTTGTGAGATTTGGAATAAGAACAGACATCAGGGTTATGATTACAGACATGACTATCAGGAGTTCTATCAAAGTAAACCCTTCTATTCTTTTATTTAACATCTAAAAAACCCTCCCTTTTAAAATAGGCCTGATTTAAAGTTATATCCCAAAGTTATAAAAGCTATCATTCTTGCTAACTTCAAAATATATTATACAACATAAAGGAGCCTATTTAAAATAAAGTATGAGACCCTGAACCAAGTTCAAGGTGACCTTCTAAGGTTTTGGGTAATGCATCAATGATAATATAGAATCAAGGCTGTTAGGGGAGAACAGCATGAATCACTATACCGTCTTTGGGATTAAGTTGGATGAACCTGGCACTTTTCACTCCAAATAATACATAAGTAGTCAGTCTTAAATAAGGTGGTATCTCTTTGGTGATTGAATAAATGCCCTTCCAGTCCAGCACATATTCCTGTTCGGGAAACTCGGGGTCAGCGTATAGGATATGGTCCTTCCTATTCCAGGACCAGAACGGGTTTTTACCGGCAAGATAACTTTGTCTGAAATTATCCAGCTCTTCTACCTCAGGATATCTACCCTTATTCATATGATAGGACTTCAAAGCCTTGCCAATAGTTGTAAGCTCTGATGTTGTTAGGGTAACGAGAACAAAGGAAGCCAATATAACCCCAGCCACAAGAAAGAGCAGAATCCCTGCAACTATAAATCCTTTCATGTTTTCTTTAGTTTTTTGATTATTTATCATAATTTCAAAATCTCCTTATCAATATTCTATACCTATAACAGACGATTTATTTAAAACAAATATCAATGAAGAATGGATAGGGTTTTTATTCCCCACATAAGAGAAACGCCTGTCAGGATATAGAAAAGCTGAAACAAGGACTCACCAGGGTTGCTTCTTCTGTTATGTAATTGAGGAATGAGGTCTGAGCCAGCAAGATAAATAAATCCACCTGCCGCCAGAGGAAGGATTATAGAAACTATTCCCTTAAAAAGTAAGATTGCAAAAAAATAGGTTACCAGAACACCCAGAAGTGAGAAAGAAGCTGATAGGAAGTTATACATTAAAGCTTGGGTCTTTGTAAAACCGCCATGAAGTAAAACCCCAAAATCTCCCATCTCCTGAGGGATTTCGTGATATATCACTGCCAGAGTGGTCGTAACACCCAGGGGAACGCTGGAAATAAAGGCAGAAGCGATAATTACACCGTCAAGAAAATTGTGAAGTCCATCCCCAAAAAGGTTTATATAAGCAAATGAGTGGACCTGGCAGTCTATATCATGGCAGTGCCTCCACTGAAGGAGTTTCTCCACCAGAAAGAATAGGCAGATTCCCCCTATAACATAGATGAAGACAACATCATTGCCTTTCTCCAGGGCTTCGGGGATGAGATGAAGAAAAGCACTTCCAAAAAGAGTGCCCGAGGAGAAAGCAACCAAAATGAGGAGTATCTTTTTTAAGATTCTGTCCTTTAAACCAAGGAGGATAATACCTATTAAGGAAAGAAGACTGCATAAAATTGAAGCGATAAGAGCGTAAATTAGGGTCATTTCAGGTAAGGGTCATTTTAAGTATGGAAGAGATTTATTAGCTCTGGGAGGTCTTTTACTACCAAATCTGGTGTCAAATTCGGTGAGGTGGCAAGCTCATCTTTAAGCGTAACTCCTGTTAAAACAAGAATAGAGTAAAGGTTATGATGTTGAGCAGTTAATACATCAATATCCAAACGGTCCCCCACCAGCGCTGTTACCTTTCTGAAAGTCCCCAGAGCCTTAAGAGCCAGTTCCACCATTTTACCTTCGGGCTTTCCTATAATTATGGCTTTTACCCCGGAAGCAGTCTCTACTGCCCTGACGAGAGAACCTCCACCAGGCTCCATTCTCCCATCTTCAGCAGGGAAAGAAGAATCTGGATTGGCACCTATGAGTGGTGCACCTGCCCTCACCCTCAGCATGGCTTCTTGGAGTTTACGATAAGTGAAATTTCTATCCAGCCCTACTACCACCGCATCTACTTTTTCGTCCTGACTCACCTGCCATCCATAGGTTTTAAGTGACCTTTTGAGTGGTCGGGAGCCCACCACATAAACCTTTCCTGTGGGGGAAATCTCGTTTTTCAGGTAAGTTCCTACTCCACGGGAACTGGTGAAGACTTCACTGGATTTGATGGTTATACCATGCCTACCAAAGAAACGGGATATACCCAGTGGTGTATAGGTGGAGTTGTTGGTTAGAAGGAGGAATTTTTTCCCTTCCTTCCTGAGAAGTGATATAAACTCCCCTGCACCCGGGAGGACTTTCTTCCCCCGCACGAGAACGCCATCTATGTCTATTAAAAAGGCTTTTAAATCTTTCAATGGAATCATAGTTATTATTTTATTTTACTCCTCCCCCCCTTACGTGGGAGGGTAGGGTAGGGGGTCTGTATGAACTTCTAACGAGTGGCCCTGCCACTACTTCCTTGAATCCAAGCCTCAGGGTTTCTTCTCTTATTTCCTCAAACTCGTCAGGATGATAGTAACGATTGACTTCAAGATGCCTTTTAGTGGGTGGAAGATACTGCCCTATGGTAACTAAATCTACACCCACCCCTCTTAAGTCCTCCAGGGTATTTAATATCTCCCCTCTTTCTTCTCCCAGACCTACCATAAATCCACTTTTAGTAGTAAGCGCCTTATTGACTTCCTTCATGGAGTTCAGAACCTTAAGGGAAAGAAGGTAAGACGCTCTTGGATGCCTTATAAAAGGGGTTAGTCTTTCTATTGTTTCTATGTTATGCCCTGATATATCCGGATTTCCTTCAATAACATCTTTCAATGCTCCCAGCTCGCCATTAAAATCAGGCAATAGCACTTCTACTTCAACCTGAGGATTTTGAGCTTTTAATCTGAGAAGAGTCTCTTTGAAAATAGAAGCACCACCATCTTTTAAATCGTCTCTGGTCACCGAAGTTAAAACCACATATTTAAGATCCAAACAAGCTACCGCCTCCGCTACCTTGCTGGGTTCTTCTATATCCAGAAAACCTGCTGGATTACCAACTTCCACTGCACAGAATTTACACCCGCGGGTACAGATTTTGCCAAGTAGTATAAAGGTGGCGTGTTTCTTACTCCAACAGTGACCCAGATTGGGACAATGGGCTTCTTCGCAGACAGTTGAAAGGTTGTAGTCTTTGAGGACCCTTCGTACCTCTGGATAGTTAAGGTAACCAGCCATCTTACTTCTAATCCAGGCAGGTTTCCTTGGTGGGGGCTGCTCATCAGGGGGATTCTGGGTAGAGGTATCGGGGGTCATCTTTCCTTTTAAAAGCGGAGTTTATCTTCACGGGTAAGTAGGCTAATCCAAATTTTACCAACTGTAAAGGTCATTTTTTCTCCTGTAATACCTGTAAGTTCTAACCTGGAGTCTGGTGAAGGCTTTTTCCACTTGCCTTCAAATATCTGACCATCTCTAAATAGATATGTTTTACCCTCTCCCACAATCTCTAAATCTAAATGCCCGAGGGTGGTGGTAACCTTCCCTTTGACTATTAATATCAGTAAGTTCTTGGTAGTTATGTTTTCTCCTGTAAGCTCATCATTATGAGGTTTTCCTGCCTGATTTCTTGTGTAGGCATTAGATTCCTTATCATAAACCCAGAGTGACCCGTAAGAAGCAGGTGAGTTTTTTATCTCTACCTCTTTTATATCTCCCTTTTCTTGGGGAGGTGTGGTGAAGGAAAAAGATTCGTAAGACTTTGAAATATACTCCCAACCCTTGTCTTTAAGCGCCTTGAAAAGATTAACCCCACTTGTATATAGATTATAAGGGGGCTGTCTACTTTTTTCCCTCCAGAAATACCTCCCACTTTGAAACTGGTCTAAATTCCGTATCTTGATATCTCCCGATTTTATCTTTTTAAGTGCTCTGGTGTCACCTCCAGCGTGAATGAGAACGGCATCATATTCGGGAATGATGTCCAGAAAGGCCAATCTCAAAGAACGCACAGGTCCTATTTTTGAAGGTAATTGTCGGTAAAAGAAGGCTAAAAATCGGGTGATACCGCCTTCGGTGGGTATTTCGTAGACTATACAGGCACTACTCAAGCCAGATTGCGGACGAGCATCTATCTGATTGTCTATTACCACAGCCACAGGAGTTCGTCTTAGAAGTTCTTCTTCAACTCCTTCTCCTGTCAGGGGAGAGGGGAAAAGGGCTTTACTTTCTTTAGAAATTGAAGAGGTTTCACCTTCATTGTCTGGAGGAGTGAGGGTTTCAGCAAGCCATCCGTTATCATGTAATCTTTCTGCTGCCAACATACAGATGGCGAGAGCCAGTATTAAAGCAATAAAGATTTTTAATATCAGTTTCATATCTTATTAATTATATATGTAATAAAAGAGAGATAAGCAAAAAAATGAGTTTTATAAAAATGTATAAAAAATGTGGTAAATAAGGTAAAATAAATAAGGACTAATCCAAAACCCTGAATTCAGAATAAGGAATGGACTAATACTAACAGTCAGGCTTCTGGCTTGTAGCAAAAAAACAACACAAAGATTATAAAAAAGAGATTGAGGTGAAATTATTAATAACTCAACCGTCGTAGCAGTTGGTGGCCTTGCAAAAAATACTGGTAAGACCACTACTGTAAAGAAAATAATATCGGAATATCAGTTAAAGAAAAAACCCTTTCTACTCACTGGTATAGGTTACGACGGAGAAGCTTACGACCTTATTACCGGTTTACCAAAACCACGCTACTTGCTCGAAAAGGGAACTCTAATTCTTACCTCTCTGAACCCCATGAGTTCGGAAAGGAATAACCTTTCCATTATCCAGGAGCTCAATTTTAAAAACCCACTTGGTAATTTGGTTCTTGCTGAAGTTAAACAAAGGGATTACTTTCTTCTGGCAGGTCCCAACAGAGGACCAGATCTTGAAAAAGCCCTGAAGTCCATATCTCTCGGTAATGATACCTCAACCCTGGTGGACGGAGCTATTAACAGGCTGGTGCCTCTTTCTATCTCTTCTGGCTTGGTTTTAACCCTGGGGGCTTCTTACTCTACTAATCTTGAGTATTTATCTAAAACCGCAACTGCTCTGTATCATCTTTTCTCTTTAAGAGAAAAGGGAAAAGAAGCAAAGAAAGAATGTCCCAACTGCCCACCAATAATTTCCTTCATAGATGAGCAGGGAGAAAAGCAGATACCATATACCTCTCTCTATGCAACTAATGTTTTTAAAAAAATAAAAAGTGAAGCTCAAGGAATGATAAAGGAACTGTTGGTTCCAGGAATTATTTCTTCAACCATTTTTAATGAACTAAGAGGTTTAATGGAAGAAGAAGGGCGAATCTGGTTTAAGAACCCACTTGTTTTACTGGCAACAAACAGTGCAGTGTTCTGGAATGAGTCTTTCTATAAAAATAACATTAAAATATCGTTCTTCCAGAGCCCTAACTTGATTGCTTTCACCGTAAATCCATTTTATCCTTACTATGAAACAGGAAAATTTATACCTAAATATTTAGAAGCTGATGCACTCAAAGATGCCATCGCTTCTTCTTCTCCTCTCCCTGTTTTTGATGTGGTTAAATATCCCGAAGAGAGTATTACTGATCTTTTTGTTAACGATAAATAAAATTCTGAATTCACTGTTCAAAAATTAATTTTACGACTTCTCCACTTGTCACCTGTCACTGTTTCTAAATTACTTGTCATATGTCACCTATCACACGTCACTCGTCACAGCTTTTAATTACTTGTCACCCGTCACCCGTCACATGTCACAAATCAGGGGAGGGTAGGGTGGGGATATGCTACAATAGGGTTAAGAAATTTAAGGGAGGTATGAAAGTATGAAAAGGGCCCTTTTGATTTTCTTGGTGGTAGTTTTATTATCAGGTACTCTTTTTGTTTTCGGTTGTAAACCTAAAAAAGCTGAGGCTCCAGATGTGGTTGTCTGGCACAGCTTAACCCCGGCAGTGGAAGAGCTATCTAAAGCTCATATTGAAAAGACTTTCAAAAAACTCTATCCTGATATCACGGTGAAGATGGAACATATTTCCGATCTAAGAACTCGCCTTCTGGCCGCTATACCCGCTAAGATGGGTCCTGACATCTTCATCTGGGCACACGACTGGACAGGAGAATTCTCTAAGGCAGGATATATTCTCCCTATTGACGAGTTCATGACACCTGAACTTAAAGCCAAATATGTAGATTTCGCCTATGAAGCCTGTGCCTACAACGGCAAGACCTGGGCTCTACCATTTGCAGGCGAAACTGTCGCTCTCTTCTACAACAAAACACTGGTGAAAGAAGCTCCCAAAACCGTACCCGAACTTGTCACTTATATGAAGGCAAACCATAAACCTGGAGAAGGTAAATATGGTATTGCTTACCCTATTGACCCCTACTTCGTCTCCGCCTGGGTACACGGCTTTGGCGGGTGGTACTTCAGGGATAGCGATAAAACTGCCGGCGTGAACACCGAAGGCGCAATAAAGGGCCTCAAATACCTTTCAGATAACTTCAAACCCTATATGGGTCCTGACCCGGCTGGTGACATCCAGAGAGGTGTCTTCCATGCCGGCATGGCCCCCTTCCTGATAGATGGACCCTGGGGGATTCCTGCTGTGGAAAAGGCTGGCATTAACTATGGCGTGGCCATCCTCCCAAAGATACCCGAGATAGACGCTTATCCCAAACCTTTCACAGGTATTCAAGTAATGTGGATAACTAACAATGTTAAAAACAAAGAAAAGGCTTTCAAGTTTATGGAGTGGTTTACCACGGACCTCCCACACATCACAGAAAGGGCTACCAAATTCAGATACATCCCTGTCTTGAAAGAGTCTTTAGAGGCTGAAGGAGTGAAAGATAACCCGATAATTATGACCTTTGCTCAACAGATGAGAGATTATGGTGTCCTTATGCCCAGAGGTCCCGAAATGATGCTCACCTGGGGACCTTTTGGAGATGCTCTGCTATCTTTCTGGCTGGAACCTGCTAAGCTTGAGGCTCTCTTTGACGCAGCTCAAAAGGATATAGAGGAAAGAATAAAGAAGGCCCCGTAAGATGGCCCGACCCATAAGTAGGCCTGCAAGCATCTGGCATACCAGGCTGGCTTTGCTGTTTCTTATCCCAGGGATAGTTTTTTTTCTCTTTTTCAATCTCTACCCAATCTTTTACGCAATAAATATGTCCTTTACAAACACCAGTGGTTACAACATAATAGGTGAGATAAATTATACCGGTATTGCCAACTATAAGGAACTTCTAACAGGTCTGGGAAGCAGGTTCTTTTATGTGGTAGTAAGAACCCTTCTCTTTATGGCGGTAAGTGTGCCCTTAAAAGTGGTAGCTGGTCTCGCCTTTGCTCTTCTTCTTAACTCAGAACTTTTAAAAGGTAAAGGACTATGGCGGGGTCTTGCTATAGTACCCTGGGCAGTCCCTGCCTTTTTCTCAATTCTTATCTGGAGAGGAATGTTCGCTGCAGGAGAGATGGGAACCATAAACCAGCTTTTAAAGATGATAAACCTCAGAGGGGTGAACTGGCTTTTTGATACCACCAACACCTTTATAGCCTACAATATAGTGGAGGTCTGGTTGGCTTACCCTTTTATGATGACCATGATTCTGGCTGCCATGCAGAGTATCCCACCAGACCTTTACGAATCCTCCTCAATGGATGGCGCAGGCACCTGGGCAAAATTCCGCCATATTACCCTCCCTCTCATCAAAAAACCCCTACTCTTTGCCACCACCCTTACTTCTATCGCCTCTTTCACCATGTTCCAGATAGCCTTTCTAATGAACCAGGGGGGGCCTGCCCGTACAAACGAGCTCGTCATGGTTCACGGTTATAGAGAGGCTTTTCACAGCGCTGGACTTCGCTACGCCTACGCTGCTTCTTTTCAAGTACTGGTTTCCTTTATGATCATAATTCTTATCATCCTGTCCCTCAAAGCCAGCAGACTTACAAAGGAGGAATAAAATGAAGATTGCTGGTCCGCAAAGAGCTGTTTTTTCTCTGGTCATAACCATATTAACTGTTCTGGTCCTGATAGCTGTGGTCTTTCCGGTCTTCTGGATCATCACCACAGCTATAAGGCCTTTCCCCACCATCTCCGTTCCTAAATTTGAATTAATCCCTAAAAATGCCACCTTAGAAGGATTTCGCTGGGTCTTATTTGAATCCAGTTTCTTCCTCTGGTTAAAAAACAGCCTCATAGTATCTGCCATCACTGTAACCCTGACCCTCTTCCTCACAATCCTGGGAGCTTATTCTTTCTCCCGCTTCAGGTTCTGGGGAAAGGAAAGCTTCCTTTACGGTTACTTCATTGCCAGCCAGTTTGTGGGGGCTTTCGGTATTACTGCTTTAATCGCCCTATATGCCTTTCTGGCCCGTCTGGGCGTCATTAACTCACTTATTATTCTGGCCCTTATCTACACCTCGGGAGGAATCCCCTTCAATACCTGGCTCCTCAAGACCTATTTTGATACCCTGCCAAAGGATTTTGACGAAGCAGCTCTCATGGATGGAGCCTCTTTTCTCAAAGTTATTTACTATGTCTTTCTCCCCATAGCGAGGCCAGCCCTGGCGGTGGTCGCTCTCTTCTCCTTCATGGGTTCCTGGAGTGAGTTCATCTTAGCCCAGACCCTGCTGGGACCAGAAAACTACACCTTGCCTGTGGGTCTCTGGGGACTCGTAGGGAGATGGGAAACCCCCTGGAACCACTTTGCCGCCATGGCTATCCTCTTCGCCCTTCCCATTGTCGTCTTCTTCATCATAGCCCAGCGTTACCTGGTGGCTGGACTGGCTCAGGGAGGAATAAAGGGATAAAAGGAGGAAAAAGATGGCTACTATTAGACTTGAGAATCTTTACAAAAAATTCGGCGATGTACATGCCGTAAAAAACGTAAATCTGGAGATACGTGATAAGGAGCTTCTGATCCTCCTGGGACCCTCCGGCTGTGGGAAAACCACCACCCTGCGGATGATTGCCGGGTTGGAGGTTCCCAGCGAAGGAAAAATATACCTTGATGGAGAAGACATCACCTACACCCACCCCAAAGATAGAAAAGTCTCTCTGGTATTTCAGAGCTATGCTCTCTATCCTCACATGACTGCCTCTCAGAATATCTCCTTCCCCCTGATGATGAAAAGAACACCACGAAGGAAGATGGAAGAGCAGGTAAAAAAGGTGGCAGTTCTTCTTAAGATAGATCATCTTCTCAGGCGGAGACCAAAGGAGTTAAGTGGTGGTGAACGACAGAGAGTAGCTCTGGGAAGAGCCATAGTTAAGGAACCCAAGATTTTTCTTATGGACGAGCCCCTCAGTAATGTGGATGCCAAACTCCGGGTGTATCTCCGAGCTGAGATAAAAAAGCTCCAGAAGGAGCTGGGAATCACCACAATATATGTAACCCACGACCAAGTGGAAGCCATGACCATAGCTGACCGTATCGGGGTTATGGACAGGGGAGAACTAAAGCAAGTAAGCACCCCTGAAGACCTCTATAACAACCCCCAGAACCTTTTCGTGGCTTCTTTTATAGGGAGCCCACCTATGAACCTCATAAACGGCAGAGTAGTGGAAGATAGTGGAAGATTTTTCTTTGATGAGGGTGCTTTCAGAGTGGAGATTCCTCCCAAATTACAGAAGATTTGTCCTCCTCTTATAGGAGAAGAGGTTGTCCTGGGTATAAGAGCTGAAGATGTAGTATTAAATGGAGATGGAGAGATTAATTCGGCCCTAGTGTCTGTGGAACCTCTGGGTTATGAGACCCTTCTCATCCTCAAGGCAGGGAGAAGTGTCATCAGGGCTATCACTAGGGGACTGATGCCTCTTATAGAGGAAGAGGTTCAGCTTTCCTTTAAAAAAGAAGGAATATTTCTTTTTGATAAAAAGACAGAAAAGAGGTGCGTCTGATGAAGTGGCGTATTATAGTTTCTCTTTTAATAATCCTTTCCCTCCTCTATCCTTTTCTGAAAGGGGAGATTTCGGCTCAAGTTCCCCTGAACCTGATTCTGGTCTGGCACCACCACCAGCCTTATTACAGCGACCCTACCCGGGAGGGTTTCATGTACCTCCCCTGGGTCAGACTTCACAGCTCTAAAAACTATTACCGGATGGCCGAACTGGTCTCGCAACACCCGGAGATTAAGGTCACCTTTGACCTGAGCGGCTCTCTTATTCACCAGATAGAGGAGTACATAAAAGGTGCCACGGACTTAAGGGAAATTCTCTCCAGAAAGGAGGTTCCTCAACTCTCCATAGAAGAGAAAATGGCTATTCTATCTGTTCCTGGAGGGATGTTTGACATTAGCTGGTCGAAGATAATAGAGACAGTGCCCAGATTCAAGGAGTTACTGAATAAAAGGCAGGAAGCCTTTAAACTCTACGATGGATTGAAAGAACCGGAAAGAAGTGGAAAGATAACTGCTCATTTTACATCACAGGATTATCAGGATTTAATAGCTCTTTTTAATCTTCACTGGTTGGATCCGGAGTACGCCCGAAGAGACCCTAAGCTCTCTCAGCTTCTCAAGAAAGGAGAGACAGGAGAGCTATACACCAGAGGTGATATAGACCTTATACTAAAGCATCAGAGAGAACTCATTGGTAAAGTGATACCAGCTTATAAAGACCTTCTAAAAAGAGGACAGGCTGAGATAGTCCCTACTCCCTATTCCCACCCTATCCTACCTCTCTTCAACGCATTTGGCCTGGGAGAAGACGCTATCCTTCAGGTAGAAAAAGGTATAGATATTTTCCAAAAACATTTCAGTGCAAAACCAGCAGGGATGTGGTCACCAGAGTGTGCTATAAACGAGGACTCTGTCTTAACCATGGCTTCCCGTGGGATAAAGTGGACGTTGGGAGACGAGGGCACCTTGGCTAAAGCAGGAGTAGATACTAAAGACCCTATTAAACTCTATCAGCCCTATTTGGTGGAGAAGGACGGGTTAAAGATTGCTGTCTTCTTCAGAGACACTCATCTTTCCAACCAGATAGGCTTCAAGTACTCTGGAATGACTGCTGAAGAAGCTGTAGTAGACTTTACAAAATACATACTGGATAAACGGATACCAAACACTGATGGAAAGATGGCGATTACCGTGGCATTGGATGGAGAGAACGCCTGGGAGTGGTATCCCAACAACGGAAACGACTTCCTCCATCTCCTTTATAAGAGGCTTGCTGAACTCCAGAAGGAAGGAAAGATAAAAACCCTTACACCATCGGAGTACCTCGCAAGGTTTGAACCTTCCATCATGCCGAAGTCCACGCAGGAGGTTCTGGATTTGAAGGATAAGGACCTTTCCCTAATGACCCACTACCGAGACCTCCCCAAAAAGACGAAGGAAGTCCTTCTTCCCGAAGGCTCCTGGGCAGGGGACCTTTCTACCTGGATTGGAGAGAAACAGGAGAATGTTGCCTGGATGTGGTATCTGAATGCCCGAAAGGCCTGGGTTGAAGGAAAGGATAAAATGAAAAGTGCAGATTATGCCAGAGCACTGGGCTATCTTCTGGCATCTCAAACCAGCTGCTGGTTCTGGTGGTACGGCACAGATCAAGATTCTGGTTTTGATTCAGGATTCAGCAGACTTTATCAGTTAAACCTCTACCGTCTCTACGAGATTTCAGGTAAGATACCTCCGTCATATCTTCTCTCCAACTCCTTCCCCGATGGAGCAACTTACCTTCCTGTAACCCCTGATAGACCGTTAACTGATATGATATCCCCCACCATAGATGGTGAACTTAAAGAAGAGGAATGGGCTAAAGGAGCAAAATATCTCACTCCGAATTCTCCCTTGTTCACAGAATTTCTTGTGGGAGCGGACACAGATAATCTCTATCTGGGATTAAAACCCAGGATAAGTCTTTCTCCTTACTATGGTACCCTCAAAAACCTGGAGATAGGCTTATTTAAATATTGCTCATCCTGGAAAGAGACCAATTTCCTCTTTATGTATCAGAAAATGCCTGCTGTCTTTGCTATTAAGACCTTTCCGCTGGTGGAGGGCCATCCCGGTTCTCCCATAAATCAGAATTTAATCCTGCCTTTTATGGAAATGGTGGAAGGGAAGAGCATACTAACAGCTCGGATAGCTAAGGGTGGAGAAACCTATGCAGATGAAGTGTATTTACAAATGATTCCTGTTTTAAAGGACCAAGGTCTGGAGATGGCCCTTCCCCTGGAAAAACTGGGTGTTAGCGGAGGAGATACCCTTCAACTCTTTCTCATAATGAGAGATAAAGGGGAGATAACGGACTATATGCCACGAGAGTTCTCGGCAATCCGGCTTAAACTTCCCGAATACAAACCCGAGAGAAAGGTTCTCTTAGAGCTTGTTGACGAAGAAGGAGACGATTTTGGTCCAGGAACTTATACCTATCCGTTGAACGAGGTATTCAAGAAAGGTGTATTTGACCTACTCGGGGTTACCTTGAGAAGGGATGAAAAGAACCTGGAGTTTGATCTTAAGTTCAAGGACTTAGGTGGTAATCCATGGGGTGGTCCCTACGGTTTTTGCCTGCAGGTGGCTCAGATTTATGTGGATAGTAAACTTGGGGGCATAACCCAACCAATCTTCCCCGATGTGCCCCGTATCCGCATAGATGAAAAAACACCCTACGATTTCGCTCTTCAGGCTGGACCTGGCTGGAGTACAGAGCTAACAAATAAACTGGTTTTTGCTGATGGGAAAGAAGTCATAGACCAGATGAAGATAACCTGCAATCAGGCTAAAGGCCTTATAAACATTCTTGTGCCGAGAAACCTCATAGACCCGCACTGGGAGGAAGGATATCCCCTCAAATTAAATGTGGTGGTGGGAAGCTGGGATGGTTACGGTATCAATGGCTGGAGAAATGTAGGGGTCAAGGAAGAAGAGTATATGTTTGGAGGTGCTGATGCCCCAGCAGTGGTAGCAGGTGTTTCCCCTCTGGTTTTAGATATCCTTGTACCTGAAGATCGTAAGCAGGAAACCATCCTCAAAGGCTATGACCCAGCAAAAGTTACATTTGCCGCCATCCCCCTGGTGGGTGTAAGGGTACCCGCTGAAGCTGTCCCTGTTCTTGACTGGAAGATCCTGGTGGGACTTCTACTGGTCGTGGTGATTGTAGTAATCCTTCTCCTCAAGAAAAGAAGAGCTTGAAAAATGCACCCCCGCCCTACCCTCCTCTGATTTACGACATGTGACAGGTGACAAGTACTACTCTCCTCCCTGGAGGGAGGAGGTAGGAGGAGGAGGTCTTCTTAGTAAGGGGGGAGGAAACAGTTGTTACATGTAAAACTTGACTAAAAAAGGTTGTGGTACTATATAAGTGTAAGGAAAGTTTATCTTTATAATTAATAATAGGGAGGTAGAGTTATGAAAGTAAAGTGGTTTGTTTCAATGGTGGTAATTATAGGTTTATTATTATCTCTCAATACCGTAGCTGCTCAGGTGGCTTTTGAAATGATGGACCCTGAAGGAGATGATGTAGGCCCGGGAACTTATGTCTATCCCAAAGCCAGTCCTTTTGTAGCAGGTATCTTTGATCTTCTGCACTTCAAGGTGGAAACAGAAGGTGATAAGGTTGTCTTTTATTTTCAGTTTAAGGCCCTAGGACCAGCAGACAATCCCAACCCCTGGGGTTCTCAGACGGGCTTCTGTCTGCAGATCATGCAGGTATACATTGACACAGACAGGAAGAGTGGTTCAGGCAGAACCGATACCTTTATGGCCAATTTAGACATTGATAAAGCTAATGCCTGGGAGATTGGCCTCGCCATCGGTCCTCACTGGGGTAATCCTGACGACTTTATAAAGAACAACCGTGTAACTAAAGGAGAGGTAGACGAGTTAGGTAATATCGAGGTTTCAGCTGATGTAGCAACCAACCGCCTCATCGCTAAAGTTCCCGTGGACGTCATTGGCACGCCCACCAACAAGTGGGCTTACTCCGTCCTCGTGGGAGGATGGGATGGAATGGGTCCTACAGGTTTCAGAGCAGTGGGCGTGGAAGCGGAGGACTGGGTTGCTGGTGGAGCGGATTCCATGGCAGTAGCTGCTGGTGTTAATCCCATTCCATTCGATGTATTGGTTCCAGAAGGTAAAGACCAGCTCACTATTCTTAAAACTTATACCATTGACCCACCAAAATTTGCTGTCCTCTATGCTATTGGTCCTGGGATACCTGCTAAATTCCCCACCAATACTGTTTTAATTATAGTTGTGGCTGTCGTCGTTATTCTCTTGATAGTGTTTACCTTAAAAAAGAAGAAAGCAGCCTGAATAAAATCAGGTTAGAGAGCAGTTAGTTCCCCTTTTTTTGAAGTGAAAGTATAGGGTGGGGTGAAAACCCCGCCCTTTGATTTTTTAATTTGTAAAAATTCAGAAGCGTCCCTAATTTTCCCCAATTTTAAATATTAGTCCTCCAAAGGGAGGGATGGTTAAATCAGGAGGCGAAAAAACCTCTTTTTCTATAAAAGTCAGGGGAGATCTTACACTCAGAAGCAACTCCCACTTGCCACTTTTTATGGGGATTCTAACCTTCTCTCCACGGGGGGAGTTATTCAGAACCACGAGAAGCTCTTCTCCCGGAAGCCTTCTTAAGAAAGCGTAAACTTTGTCGGCATCTGGAAATAGAAGAGGCGTAAACTCTCCATAAATCAGGGATTTGTATTTCTTCCTAAGAGCTATAAGTTTTTTAGAGAGTTCAAAGAGCCCAATATTCCTCTCTCCCTTGTTCCAAACCATGGGCTTCCGGCACTCAGGGTCTTTACCACCTGACATTCCTGCTTCATCACCGTAATATATGGCAGGTACCCCAGGATATGTGAAGAGAAACATGGAAGACAGAGCCATCTTTTCTACCTGACCCTTACAGAGGGTAAGAAAGCGGGGAGTATCATGGCTTCCCAGAAGGTTATATAAGGCCTCTGTTGCCTCCCTCTTGTACTCCATCCGGAGATCAGAGAGGTAAGAGTCAAATTCTAAAGGGGTGATGTCTTCACGGACGAAGAAATCCAGAATAAGATACCTTAAAGGATAATTCATCACAGAATCAAGTTGATCCCCCTGAAGATATGAAGAAGCAAAATGAGGTACTTCTCCCATAACGAAGGCGTCAGATTTTGCCGACTTTACTGCCCTTCTCAGAACCCTCAGAAACTCTCTATCCAGCTCCCCTGCCACATCCAGCCTCCAGCCGTCTATGTCTGCTTCCTTAATCCAGTAAGTAGCTACATTTATAAGATAGTCCCTGGTCTCGGGATTCTCAGTCCTCAGGCGGGGCATCCACCAGATGTTTTTCCCCCACGTCTCGTAAGAAGGCACCGGTCGGGTTTCAACAGGGAAGCTATAAATATTAAACCAATCCACATATTTAGAATCCTTTCCTTTCTCTCTTGCATCTTTAAAAAAGGGGAAATCGTAACCACAGTGGTTAAAAACACCATCCAGAATTATCTTGATGCCCCTTTTATGACAATCAACCACCAGCTCCTTAAAGGTGGTTAAATCACCAAAATGGGGGTCTATTTCAAAGTAATTGGTGATGTCGTATTTGTGGGTGGAGGGAGATTTAAATATAGGTGTAAGGTAAAGGGCAGTAATCCCCAGGTCTTCAAGATAGGGAAGTTTCTCCCTGATACCTGTAAGGTCTCCCCCGAAAAAAGTCTTCCAGTCTAAATAAGAGCAGTCCTCCCAGGGTCTTGTCCCCGGAGGGTCGTTGGAATGGTCTCCATTATAAAAACGCTCAGGAAATATCTGGTAGAAGACAGCCTCCTTTACCCAGGAAGGTGGCACAAAAACATCTCCTTCCCTTAAATATAGTTCAAAAAATGGAAGGCCAAGGTCCTCTCCGTAGGGTTGCCAGGTGGTAAAGCCTCTTTCAGAGAACCAGAACTTCTCTTTCCCTCCACTCAGAAGAAAGACATACCTTACCCTTTTATAAGGCGTCTCCACCATCTCCTCAAAGTAGTCAAAGTGTTGAGAGGAGGCAACTTTTTTCATCTCCTTCCTCTTTAAAGACAAAAGAGACTCCCAAGGGTCCCCATAATAAAGGAGACACTTTTTCAGGTCATTTCTTCTGGCTCTCAGGGTTATCCTGACGAAAAAAGGGGTCACAGCATAAGAGTAAACCCCTTCTCCTCTGTGATATATGGCTTCTTTAAACACTTTCAGGTTATATGGTTATTACCACCAGAAGTATTGTCAGAGCCACAAAAAGAACACCCAAGCTTATCACTATCCGGTCCAGAAGCTTCCTAATGGGGTTTTTACCTTTAAATATTGAGGCAGAACCTCCTATAGCCCCCAAACCTTCGCCACGAGGTGGTTGAAGGGAAACTATTAAGGTAATGGCAATTCCCACCACGAAATAAAAAACTAATAGAATGTTCATAACGATCGGATTCTCCAGCATTAACTTATTCCTCCCTTGATTGTAATATTTTTATACCTGGAAGTTCTTTGCCCTCCAGAAACTCCAAAGCAGCTCCTCCGCCAGTGGAAAGATAGGTGAAGCTGGAAGTTGCATTTCCTTTTGAGATAGCTGAAAGGGTGTCGCCACCACCTGCAACCTTCAAGGCGTCAGAGCTCTTAAATGCCTCCAGGATTCCTTTTGTTCCATCCCAGAAAGGGGTGAGCTCAAAAACACCCATGGGACCATTCCAAAAAATAGTGGAAGCACGAAGAAGTTCTTTTGAAAATAACTTAACAGTTTGAGGACCAATGTCAAGACCCATATCTTCATTTCTCATCTTTTTTGCATCTATCACTTCTACTGCAACATCTTCTGATATAGAAGGTGCTACCACTACATCTACTGGTAATTGAAAATTAATATTCATTTCTTGTGCCCTGGTAAATATTTCTTTAGCTGAGCTGATTTTATCTTCTTCAACTAAGGAACGCCCTACCCGATAACCCAGAGCTTTTAAAAAGGTAAAAGCCATTCCTCCGCCAACAAGGATAATTTCTACCAATGGAAGTAGCTTATCAAGAATACCAAGTTTATCAGACACTTTGGCTCCACCCAGAAGTATAGCCATTGGTTCGTCTGGATGGTCTCTCACCATTCTGAGATAATCTACCTCTTTTTCCAATAGAATACCAGAATAACCAGGAATGATTGTAGCTACACCATAAGTAGAAGCATGAGCCCGATGGGAAGCAGAAAAAGCCTCATTTACATAAATATCACCCAAACGAGCCAGTGCCTGAGAAAAGTTCGCATCGTTTTCTTCTTCTCCAGGATAGAATCTGAGATTCTCCAGAAGAAGAATCTCGCCTGGTTTCAAACTTTGGGCAGCGTTTAAGGTATCTTCACTGAGAACATCTTCAACAAAATGAATCTCCTTTCCCAGAAGCATCTCAAGGTGATTTTTTATGGGCTTTAAGCTAAACTTTTCTTCTCTTCCTTTAGGTCTACCCAGATGGGAGAGCAGTAAAAGGGAAGCATTTTTGTTAAGAAGGTAATTGATTGTGGGAATAGTAGCAGTAATCCTGGTATCATCAGCAACCTGTCCATCTGAAGTAAGAGGGACATTATAGTCCACTCTCATTAAAACTCTTTTCCTTTCTACATCTATTTCTCTAATGTTTATTTTATTCATCTTAAAAATTCCTCCGCAAATATAATTCTACTCCCATCAACCCCCTTACTTCTCAAAAACCTTTACTTTTTCACCCATCAAGAAATTAACACTATCAGCCACCCGACAGGCGTAACCCCATTCGTTATCATACCAGGCAAGTACTTTAACCATATTTCCACCCATAACTATGGTTGAACGACCATCTACAACAGTGGAATAGGTAATACCCTTAAAATCTGAAGATACCAGGGGTTCTTCGGTATATCCCAGTATACCCTTAAGCTCATCGTCTACTGCTTTCTTGAAGCTCTCATTAACTTCAGAGACTGTGGTTTCCTTGGAAACAATAACCGTTAAATCAATAAGAGATACGGTGGATATGGGCACTCTGAAGGCAATACCATGCATCTTACCTTGCAGTTGAGGAAGAACCAGACTGATAGCACTGGCAGCCCCTGTGCTGGTGGGTATGAGATTAATGGCTGCTGCCCTGGCTCTTCTTAGGTCAGAGTGAGGAAGGTCCAATATCCTCTGGTCGTTAGTGTAGGCGTGAATTGTAGACATCAAGCCTTTTTCTATCCCAAAGTTATCAAGAAGAACCTTAGACACAGGTGCGAGACTGTTTGTTGTACAGGAAGCCAGTGAAACAATTTGATGTTTTTCAGGGTCGTAAAGCTTATGATTTACTCCCAGCACGATAGTAAGGTCTTCACCCTTAGCTGGAGCAGTTATTAACACCTTCCTTACATTTCCTTTTATATGCTGCTTAGCAAATCCTGCCTCTTCAAAACGGCCAGTGGATTCCACAATAAGCTCAGCTCCTGTCTCTTCCCAGGGTATAAGGGCTGGCTCTTTAGCAAAGAAAACCTTAATAGTCCTGCCATTGACTATAATAGAGTCTTCTGAAGATTTGATTTCACCCGGAAAAACCCCATAATTAGAATCGTACTTTAAGAGATGGGAGAGTGTGCGTGTATCAGTTATATCGTTTATTGCTACTACCTCTACTGATGAAGGATAGTAATCTAAGAGGGTTTTGAAGACTTGTCTCCCTACTCTTCCAAACCCATTAATACCAACTTTTATCATTACTAAATCATCTCCTTTTTTTATTGTTTAATAATTTTATCATACCAGCCAGAATAAACCCCTCCCTTTATCTCTCTTATAACCACTTCTAACTTCCTATTTCTTTGAATCCCCCTCAATCCACCTTAACAAAAGTCTTTTTACCCTTGCTTGATGCTTCTTGTGCTTCTGAAAAATGAGATTGTTTCGTCATTTTATTCCTTGCGATGACACCCCCTCCTAATTCCTCCCCCCTCGAGGGGGAGGGAGGTGCCTGCACCATACTCGATACGGGGGTGGGGGGTATTCTGTATTCTGACTCCTGGCTTCTGACATCTTCGCTTTCTCCTCCCTCATCTCAAAATGATGAAAGCTGCTATGCTCAGGTAAATGATTATACCAATTACATCTATCACTGTGGTGATAAAAGGTGAAGAAGTCAAGGCGGGGTCTATCTTGAAAGCTTTAAACACGAAAGGTAAAAGAGCGCCTACTGTGGTAGCTAAAGTAGATATAGCCAGAAGGCTCAATCCTACGCTTATTGATACTGCTAAGTCTTTACTCAGCCAGTAACTCCAGAAAAAAGAAATCAAGCCAAGGGGAACCCCCAGAAGAAATCCAGTCAAACTCTCCCTCAATACCACCCAGGTCGCGTCAACGGGTTCTATCTCCTTAAGTGCTAAGCTTCTTATTACAACAGTGGAAGATTGGGAACCGATATTACCGCCGCTGTCAATTAGAAGAGGAATAAAAGCTGATAGGGCGATTACACTTTTTAGAAGTCCTTCGTGGCTTAAAATGATGCTTCCTGAAAGTGTGTTGGCTACTAACAAAATCAAAAGCCAGAATATTCTTCTTCCAGCTATAGAAATAACCTTAGAGCGAAAATAACCCGTATCGCCAACTCCTACAGCACCCATTTTATACATATCTTCAGTGGCTTCATCTTGAACTACATCAACAATATCGTCTACTGTCACGATACCTACCAAACGCTTTTCTCTATCCACAACTGGTAAAGCCACGAAGTCATACTTCTGAATAACATTGGCTACTTCTTCCTGGTCATCATCGGTATTGACGGAGATGGCATCTTTATACATAATATTGCCAACCAGCTCGTCAGGGTTAGCGGTCACCAAGTCTCTTAAAGATGCTACCCCCTTAAGGTGCCTCTGGTCATCAATAACATAACAATAGAAAGAGGTCTCTTTCTTTAGGCCTATTCTTCTTATTCTCATTAAGGCTTGAGTTACTGTCATTTGCTCTTTGAGGTCCATAAACTTAGGTGTCATAATACGACCAGCAGTATTTTCTTTATAACCGAGAAGAATATTTGTAGCTGTTTTCTCTTCAGGACTTAAAAGAAGAAGAAGCCTCTTGGTTACCTTGGCAGGTAACTCTTCCAGAAGTTCTGCCCTATCATCGGGAGCCATCTCTTCAATAATTTCTCTTACCCGAGCTTCAGGAAATGTGGCTAAAAGCTCCTGCTGGTCTTCAAACTCCAGATTCTCAAAGACCTCAATGGCAGCATCTTTTTTAAGAAGGCGAAAAAGGATTACTCTTTCATCTCTGGGAAGAGCTGATATGACTTCAGCAATGTCTGCTGGATTTAAAGTTTCAAGTGTGCGTTTAAGAGTGGTAAACTCTTTATTTTCTAAAAGGTTTAAAAGCTGTTCTTCAAGAGGGGTAGGGTTATCCATTTTCTCATCCTCCTTTGTCATATTTGGGGTTTTTGACGGGTAAAGGAGGTTTCCCAGAAAAGGGATATCTCGCTCCACCAGACCAGAATAGCATACCCTAAAAAGGGTTTTTGGTCAAGGCATTCTACCTTCCCCCGCAAGGGGTGAGGATTAAGGAGGGAGTGAACAAAATCCAGAAGTCAGAATGGACCTACGGTCGAAAGAAAAGACTCTTCTTAGGATTTTACCTTAAATATGAGGGGAACCCCTGTGAAGTCGTATTTTTCTCTTAAGGCTTTTTCAAGCCTGTTTCTTTCCTGTTCGTTGAATAGTTTTTCATTATTTACAGAGAAAAGAAAAACAGGGGGAGCTATATCAACCTGGGTAGCATAATATATTTTTAAAGAAGTTCTGAGCTCCCATTCCCGAAGAAATGTGTTTAATTCATGAGTGGAAATACGCCGATAGAAGTTATTACCTACTTTGATAACCGTTTTCAGGAGTTCGTTTATACCTTTATTCGAGGGAACTGAGGTAAAAATGATGGGTGCATATTGAAAACGGAAAAATTTTTCTCTTACATACCTTTCAGCAGTCTTCATCGTGCCTGGCTGGAGAAGGTCGGATTTATTCAAGGCTAAAACTGCTCCTCGCTGCATCTTCTCAATAAGATAAGCGATAGACTGGTCCTGGTTAAGAATTCCTTCCTCACTACTTAATACCAGAATTACCACCTCTGATGATTCAACTGCTTTTACAGTTCTATCAATAGAGTATGCTTCCAAAGCGGTGTTGACCTTTTCTCTTTTTCTTAAACCTGCTGTGTCCACTATCTCTATTTCACCCCAGGGGGTAGGTATCCGTTCCTCCAGGCTATCCCTTGTTGTGTGTGGCCTTTCATCAACAATTGCCCTTTCAAAACCAAGAAAAAGATTAAAAAGGCTGGACTTTCCAACATTTGTCCTTCCCACTATAGCTACTTTTAGAACTCTCTCTTTCAAGGTTAACTCAACTCTCAAACGAAGAATCTCATCCTTAAGTTCCTTTATCCCTTTACCATCCAGGGCAGAGATAAAAAATGGTTCATCTCCTTCTCTTCCCACCAGCTTATAAAATACGGGGTCGCGGAACTTCGGACTCTCAACCTTATTTACAACTACCCTGTAGGGTATAGAGAGACGCCGAAGCATGGAAACTATCTCTTCATCAGAAGGGTTAAGACCTTCTCTTCCATCAACTACAAGAAGGATAAGGTCTCCTTCCTCCATAAGAGTTCTACCAACTTTCTGAATCTTTTCATCAAGAGTGTCAGAGACATTGGGTTGGTAGCCACCTGTATCATATAAAAGTACTCCTTCTTCACCCTTGTGAAGAAAAGCCTCAAGATAATCCCTGGTCACAGCTGGTGTTTTATCTTCTATTGATAGGCGCCTTCTTATCAGACGGTTAAAAAGGGTCGATTTCCCTACATTAGGTCTTCCTATTATGACAACTTTTGGAATCTTCATTTAGCTACTCCATTCATTTAGAAACTCCACAATTTCTTCAATTACATCCAAGGGGGTTGACGCTCCAGAAACAACACCAATGGTCAGTATATTCTTCAAATTCAATTCCTCCAATTCCTTCACTTCAGATAAACCTGACACAAAATGAGTATGAGGATTAACATTAGAGATTAATTCAAAGAGACGCCTGCTGTTGGCACTGC
This sequence comes from Coprothermobacterota bacterium, assembly GCA_037440465.1. Lineage (GTDB taxonomy): Bacteria > Coprothermobacterota > HKB111 > HKB111 > HKB111 > JBBIUB01. The sequence continues at coordinate 23,457 of JBBIUB010000004.1, forward strand.
TTTTATCTCCCACCACCAACATCGCATCCACCTCTCGGGCTAAAGTCAACCCTTCTTTCTGTCTTTCCAGAATCTCCCTACACAGGGTGTTTATATATAACAATTCTTCTATCTCCTTAATTCCTCCGAGAAGTGCCAGGGCAGACTTTACATCTTCCAAACTCTTGGTAGTCTGTACTACCAATGCTACCTTAGCAGGTACTTGCTGGATATTGAGAAGAGGGCTGAATATGGTATAGACTTCCTTAGGAAGATACGATGTTATATATTTTATTTCGCTGTGGTTTTTATCTCCCAGAATGAGAAGATGGTAACCTGAGGATATAAGGTGTTGGCTCTTCTTTAAAAACCTTTCCACAATTGGACAGGTTAATTCTTTGATTTTGAAACCTTTTTTTTGAAGCTCTTCACTGGATTCTTTGAGAAGACCATGGGTGGGTCCCAGAACCAGAGCTCCTGCTTCTGCTTCTGGTATAAATGATTTGAGACCTGCATTTATAAGTTTCTCCATTGCTAAAGCATTATGGATAAGTTCTCCCCATAGATACACGCTGGCAGAGATGTCTAAGGATTTAAAAGCTTCTTTAATGGCTCTTTCAACTCCCCAGCAGTAACCTAGCCTTTTTGCTTTCTTTATCTCAATTTTCATCTTGAATCAATTCCTTTATGGCTTTATCAAGTTCAAGAGTTAATTTCTCAACTCCGTCCTTAAGTGAAATTTCCCCTGTTCCATTAAGGGGTAAACCAATCTTCATTTTGAATTTATGCTTCTTAGGTATAAAAAAGTTTAAGATACCTACCTTATAAGTTCCTGTAATACCTACGGGAAGTATGGGAACACCTGCTTTCAAGGCAAAATATGCTGCGCCGGGTTCAAAAGGAGCTATCTCCCCGGTTCTGGAACGGGTTCCTTCAGGAAATACCCCAAGAATCCCACCCTTTTTAAGTATTTCCAGGCCTTCTCTTAGTGCCCGGCGGTCTGGTTGACCCCTTTCTACGGGAAAACAGGCTAAAGAGCGCATGAATACTGCTAAAAAAGGATTCCGGAAGACTTCGGCTTTTCCTATAAAAGATACCCTTAGGGGAGTCAGGTAGGCTAATAGAACAGGGTCGCTCCAGTTCAAATGATTTGCTGCCATTATAAAAGGTGGATCAGGTATGTTTTCTCTTCCTTTCACTTTAATATCCAGAAGAAGGGGTGCTATTATATACCGCAATAATGACTGCATTACCAGGTAAAGATAAGGTTTTCTCAAAATAGTGCTTTCCGATTATAAATCATGAGAATTTAAAAATTGGATTCACCAAACGAAGTTGAAGATAAGATTAGCATTATAGCTTCAATTATTTCTTGTATCTCCATATTACTGGTATCTAAACAGTGAGCACCAACAGGAATGGCAAGGGGAGAAAGCTCACGGTGAGAATCTATTTCGTCTCTTTTTTTTATATCTTCAAGAACTTCTTCAAAGGAAATACACCCTTCTCTTAATATTTCTAAATATCGTCTTCTGGCTCTTTCGGAAAGAGAAGCATCAAGGTAGAGTTTAACTTCTGCATTTTTAAAGACCACAGAGCCCATATCCCTGCCTTCGGCGATAAAAGAAGTAAGGTTGAATGTTGCTGCCCTAATTAGCTCTGCAACTTTATCACGGACAGTTTTAGTTTGGGAAATCTTTGAACTTAAGTCATCAACTTCAGTTGTGCGTAAGATAGAAGTGATTTCTAACCCTTCTACATAGACCCTATTATCTTCACTAATTTCAACATTTTTAATACCAGAGATGTCTTCAAGATAATCATCAGTAATGGGTTGAAGTTGTGTTTTTGAACCTTCATTCTTCTTAAATATATAAGAAGCTAAGGCTCTATAAAAAAGCCCGGAATAAATTACTGGTATCCCCAATTTCTCACCAAGAAGACGGGCAATGGTGCTCTTCCCCGAACCTGCAGGACCATCCAGAGTAATTATCATGAAATTAGATTAACCCCGGGTTAACCGGGTTAAAATAATTAATCAACAGAATCGTTAATGTATTCATAATCCTGAATAATTCCATAATACTAAATAACTCCCACTGTATATAAAAGATTATGAAAAATATGTATCCCATAAGAAATATAGTTTGAGATTATTCCAAGGAAAATAAGGGCTATGAGTACGAATACTCCAAAAAGGTTAATCTGCCGATCTTCAATAAACTGAAAAGGATTCCGCACAAAAATAAGAAGAAATGCCTTAAAACCATCAAGAGGGGGAAGAGGTAGTAGGTTAAACAGCATAAGAACTATACTGTATATAGCTAAGAAATACAAAAATTTATTTAGATAAAGTAAGGAAAAGGGCATAATCTTTAAGATAAAAAGCAGAAGCGAAGCAATTACTGCAGTAGTTAGATTGGCACTTATTCCAGCAACACTTGTGAGAAGAAGGTCCCGACGGGGGTTCTTGTAGTAATATGGATTTATGGGAACTGGCTTACCCCAGCCTACCCTGAAAAAGATAAGAGTTAATAATCCTACGGGGTCAATATGGTTTAAGGGGTTAAGGGTTAACCTTTTAAGATATCGGGGAGTTGGGTCTCCAAGCTTATCGGTAACCCAGGCGTGGGCAAACTCGTGAAAGGTAAATGCTACCATAAGCCCCCCGTATTGCAGAATAGTCTCCAGGATATTTTCAATAGATTGTGCTGCTGCAGTTAAGTTAAGCATTATTTTCCTCCCTTATATAAATTCATCTTAAAATGATAGCATGAAAATAAAAATTCAGAAACGTCCCCAATTATTTTTAAGATAGGTTAGGGCTTCGTCTCTGTTATTGATTTTTCCTTCTAATGTTTTTATTTTAATATCTCTTATTATGATTGAAAATTTTGGACCAGGAGTTATACCCATCCTTTTAAGGTCTTCAGTGTTCACCAGGTTTTTTAAAAACAGCTTTAACTTTTCCATTGCTTCCTCAGTATATAAAGAACTTCTTGCAAGGTAAAGAACAAAAATATATGGCAGGATATTATAAGAAGCCTTTCTGAGGAAAAACTCTTTTTCCTTTACATTAAAAGATAAAATCCCTCTTACATTCAATCCTTTAATATTGATGTTGAGAGATTGAAGCAGATTGAGTGCTTCATCTTTTTGAAGATATGAAAGAAGAAGTAATATTAAAAATTCTTCCCATCTAACCTTTTCTTTTAAGGTGAGTATATCAAAAAGGGTTGCTGTTTTGGCAATTAGCTCTCCGTTAACCTCTTTGAGAGATGGACTGATAAGAGATAAAAAATAATACCTGTCAATGAATCTTTTAAGGTAGTGGGGAGAAGAAGCCAGAAGCAACATCAATTCTCTCCCAAACCTGGGGTCCAGATAGGAAGTGTTGGTTTTAGGAGTCTCTTCAAGAGCTTCGCTTAAAAATATCTCCTCTTTTTCCCCGGGGTTAAACCCAAGGGTGATGGCATATCTAATCATTCTGAGTATTCTCAGTGGGTCTTCTAAAAATGCGTATGGTCTTACAAGCCTCAATATCCCCTTCTCGAGGTCTTCCAGCCCACCCCAGATATCTATAAGTCTCTTTTCTCCATCTCTAACACTAAGAGCCATTGAATTTATTGTGAAGTCTCTCCGTAGGAGGTCAAGATATAAAGGAACTTGTTGGATATGGAAAACCTTCCCTGGGGGGCTGTAAAACTCAAAACGAGGCTTTGAAAGATCTATCCTTTCGCCATTCTTAAGAATGAGAGAAGCAGTAAAAAAAGAAGGATAAGTAAAATGTTTAGCCTTGAATCTTTTCTGAAGAATCTTCTGAAAAGTATCAAAACCTTCCATAACTACAAAATCCCACTCTTCAGGGTTATTTCTGAATCTATGTCCACCATTTCTACCTAAAAGGAGGTCTCTAACACCACCGCCCACCAGGTAGATACTAATCCCTTCTCTTCGGGCAATTTGAAAGACCTCTTCTGGCAAAGAAGGTATCTCTATATTGATTCTCTTTGAAGGTAGAACGGGTTTCACCTCAAAATAATCGGTATAAATTGAATGATTTATACATCTGGGAATAAGGTCTGACTTGATAATAGTAGGTAGTCTGGAATAGCTGAACTTTAGAGCATTGTTAATACCTAAAAGTTTTAAGGCTTTAACATCAACAGGAAAAAGAAACCCCTTTACAACTTCTTCAAGGCTTTGGCTTTTATCGCTTACAAATAGATAAGCTAGGCCTTCATTAAGTTCACTTACGGAGATAAAGGTCTCAGTAACAACTTTTACTCTCAATTTAGAACCTCTCAGGTTCCTCTATTATCCTTTATCCACCACCTCCAGGATTACCTTAAGAGGTGGAATGGGTTTATCCACTACTTTATAAGCCTTCTCCAGAATGGGATAAGCATCCCTGAGTTTGTTCTCACTACTTGTGAAAATCTCAAAGACTGGTTCGCCCTTTTCTACCTTGTCTCCAACTTTTTTCCTAACAACTATGCCTGCGCCTAAGTCAATATTGTCCCCCTTCTTCCTTCTTCCTGCTCCGAGAATAAGGCTTGCCAAACCTATGTCGTGTGCATCTACATCAGCTACAAATCCACTATTCGTTGAAGGTAAAACCTTCCTTATGGGTGCTATGGAGAATAGATTGTAATCATCTATCACCTGTGTATCTCCACCCTGGAATAAAACAAGTTCCCTGAATTTATCCAATCCCCTTCCATTACTGAGGGCATTAGCTACCATCTCGCTACCTTCAGATAGATCTTTAACCACACCTGACATAAAAAGAAGATAAGAACCAAGAGTAATGATTGTCTCATTAAAATCAGGAGGTCCTTTGCCTTTGAGAGTTTTAATAGCTTCTATAACTTCAAGACTGTTGCCAACACTACAGCCAAGTGGTTCATCCATTTGAGAAAGAACTGCCACCACTGACCTATCTGCCATTTCCCCAATTTTAACCATAAGACGTGAAAGATTTAAGGCGTTCTCCAGGTCTTTCATAAAAGCACCTTTACCTACCTTTACATCCAAAATAATGTGCTTAGCTCCTCCTGCCAACTTTTTACTCATTACACTGCTGGCGATAAGTGGAATGGACTCTACCGTAGCAGTTACATCTCTCAAAGCATATAACTTGCCATCAAGAGGTGTCAGCTCTTTACTCTGACTTACCAAAACACAGCCTACTTTCTTTATTCCTTCATAAATTTCTTCACGTGAAAGGTCAACACGAAAACCTGGAATAGATTCAAGTTTATCAATGGTACCCCCGCTGTGTCCCAATCCACGTCCTGACATTTTTGCCATCTTAAGACCGAAGTGTGCCATTAGAGGCGCCAGAACCAGTGAAGTCTTATCTCCTACTCCACCTGTAGAATGTTTATCTAATGTTTTGGTAGAAAAATCAAAGAAGTTAAGGGTTTCTCCTGATTCAGCCATTATCTTTGTTAAATTTGTAGTTTCTTCTTCAGTCATACTCTGAAAAAAGACAGCCATCAACCATGATGAAACCTGGTAATCAGGAATTTCTCCCTGCATATAGGCGGTAAAAAACTCTTCCATCTCTTCCCTGGTATGGGTTTTTCCTTCTCTTTTTCTGTATATAAACTCCTGAGGAAGCATAATTTCTAAAAAAACACCTCCAATTCTTTTTTTTAAAGTATAGCACAGAAGGAAATTAAATACTCCGACAGTGATGTTCATACAGCAGTATAATAACCAGGGAGGTAAATTAATAATGAAGAAAATTAAAGAAGCTAACCCCAGACGAATTAGATTCTCTTTATGTGGGAGTAACTAATCTTCTCCCTCAAATGAATTTGATATTGAATAGATTATTATAACCAACTAAATGTATAAATACCAATATTACCTATGAAGGTGTCAGCGGGGAAGGACTTTTCAAAACAACAGATAGAGGAAAAAACTCCATTGATACAGGTCTTAAAAATAAACACGATATTATAGAAGTACAGCCTTACTATTTATATGGTAAAATCCTTTTGGTTCTGGTTTATTCCCTCTTTGTTTTTTTTACAACAAGGGGCCTTGTTATAAATATTTTATTTAAAAGATTTAATTTTCAGTTATTGAAGATATTATTTAAAATGTATTAATAGATGGAGGAAGATAATATATGACAAATGTACTGGTGATTTTTGGCGGATTAGCTCTATTTTTATATGGAATGATTCTGATAAGCGCTGGGCTTCAGAAGGTAGTTGGTAACAGGTTGAAACAGACTTTGGAAAACATCACCAGAGGCAGGTTAAGGGCTGTAGTCACAGGCACTTTAGTTACTGCTATAGTTCAATCCAGTTCAATCGTAACAGTTACTGCTCTGGCTTTTGTGAATGCTGGCCTTCTAAATCTTTCTCAAGCAGCAGGAGTTATCATGGGTGCAAATATTGGCACCACCATAACTGCTCAAATTGTAGCCTTCAAAGTGGGGATTATCTGCTTTCCTCTTATAGTTTTCGGTTTTGCTATAAGTACCTTAGCTAAAAAAAGAGAAATAAAATACTTGGGTGAAACTATTCTCGGTTTTGGTATTCTTTTTTTGGGCATGGACCTGATGAGTAAAGGAGTCAGCCCGCTAAGAAGTAACCCTGAAGCTTTAAGACTTTTATCACAATTTGGAAAAATACCTATTCTGGGGATATTAGCTGGTGCTAGCTTCACAGGTATCGTACAGAGTTCATCCGCCACTACCGGTTTGGTGATTGCTATGGGTATAGAAAGAGTTATTGATTTGAAAACTGGTATTGGCCTGATTCTGGGTGCTAATATCGGAACCTGCGTCACTGCCCTCCTTGCTTCCCTGGGAGCCACTAAGAACGCTAAAAGGACGGCCTTCTTCCACTTGTTTTTCAATGTAGTTGGAGTCCTTTATATGATTCCTTTACTGGGAGTATTTACCTCAATGGTGGCTCAGACCTCCTCCAACCTTCCACGCCAGATTGCCAATGCCCATACCGTCTTTAATGTTTTTAATACCTTTATCTTTTTCTTCATTTCAGGGGGAGTAATGGATATAATTAGAAGGCTTATCCCAGGAGAAGAAAAAACGGTTGAAATGGGTGTAAAACATCTTGATAACAGGCTTCTTGGAATACCCACTGTGGCTTTAAGAGAAGCCCATAAAGAGACTGTCAGAATGATGAGGTTCACTCTTGACATGTTGGAAACAGTTCAGAAGATAATTTTCTCTCCAGATAAATCATCTTCGCAGATGATGCTCAAAATGGCAATTAATAAAAAGGAAGAGTTGTTAACACGCTTCCCGCCAATCTACAAGACTGATCTCTTACATTTCTTATTTAATCAAGAGAAAGTTGTTGACCAATTGGAACGCCAGATAGAAAAATATCTTATGTCTGTCTCAGAAAAGGATTTAAGTAAACACGATGCCCAAATTATGTCAGGTTTGCTTCATACCCTCACAGATATTGAAAGAATTGGTGACCACATAAACAACCTGGCTGAAAGTTCACAAAATCTCCGACAAAAAGGATTATATTTTTCTGATAAGGCATCAGCTGAACTGTTAGATATGTTTGATTCAGTAATAAATATGTTAAGTATAGGCGTTCAAGCACTCGAGAACTATGATAGAGAAGCAGCCAGAAAAGTCCTTGAAGAAGAACCTAAAATAGATATCCTTCAAAGAGAACTCCAAAAAAATCACATAAAGCGATTAGAAGAGGGTGTCTGTAATCCAGAAGCAGGTATTATCTATGTGGATATACTGAGAAACCTTGAACGGATGGGTGACCATCTGGATAATATTGGGCATACGATTTTAGGAGGGTTCTAAAAGATTCTGCCCATACTCACTTGAGGTATGGTGGAAGTAACCAGCGAAGATATCTCGAGAAAAAGTCAATCGCTTGCTCGCTGTGTTCTGTTGCGCTCACAATAAATTTGCCAAGTGTTTCCCCGCCAATAACATAATAACCTAAAGCTCCACCACCAATGGCAGCCATACCGATAGCCAGTCCACCTACTGCTATCAAACCAATAGATAGTCCACCAAAGGTGAAAAGTCCTAAAGCAACTCCACCATAGGAAATAAGACCTAAAGATATTCCTCCAAAAGATATCAGACCTACCGCAAGATTGATGCTTAAAGCCACCACACCCATCGCCCTATCACCGATGGCAATAATACCCTTCGCCCAGCAAGGTGACTCGTAGGGATCTGTGCAAGGACCTATAGCGATGGACAAAATAGGTAAACCAAAGATTTTCGCATTTGAGGACCATTTAATCGGTTCTGCTCTCACTACCCCTTCCCAGAAAAATTTCCAGGGTAAAGTCGTAATCATGATAAGAAGAGGTAGGGCGAGAATATAAGGAAGACCTTTCCCGGTGGAAATAGAAACTAAGAGAATAATAGATGCCACCCAGGTAACAAAACATAAATAAAAAATGTATTTTTTCAAGGCGAATGTTCCTATTCTTTTAAGGGCAAAATAAGTAACAATAGTACAATAAATAAGATAGACAGCTATCAGTACACTTAAGAAAATACCCACCAACTCCCGGCTCATCGTATTTTACCTCCTTTAAGAAAATAAGTATTTCCTATACAAATGAAAAAAATGTTTTTTACCTTCTTCCGAGAATTGCCAGACTAATTAGCAAGGTGAAAAAGGTAATAACTATCGGTTGTGAAAAACTTATTTTGCGTCCACAGTAAAAATCCCAGAAATACTGATAGGTAGTAGCTGGATCGTACTTCCTTCTTAGCCATCTTTCCAGACTAGATAGCGGGCAATAGACTTTGATAAGACTGGGAAGAAAAGAAGCTATTAGAGTAGGTAAATAAAATGTCCTGACCCAACCCACATAAAATTGAAGAACACTTCCAACAGTAATAAAAAGTGTTAGGGCAATATGCACCGAGGCTACCAGGGCTACTGATAATTTATAAAAGTTTTTCACGCTCATCTCCTAATCATAATAGCACATTATCCCCCTATGCGGTTCATGAAGGTGGGGTCTTCTATGCAGGCTTCCAGAGATTTAATTTTAACAGCTTTAAAGAAGGCTTCTTCAATAAGTCTATCTCCTTCTTCAATATTTAAAAGTGGCTTCAAATCAACGAATTCTTCATTCATAAGGCAAGGATAAAGTTTCCCATCACTGGTAAGGCGCAATCTATTACAATTCTGACAGTAATGGTCACTTAAAAGACCAATAAGTCCGACTTTACCACCCCAGGGTGTCGGATAATAGCGAGAAGGTCCGCTTCCGTCCACCATACATTTTTCCTCATATATCAGTAAACCTTCGTTCATCAGCCTATCTTTCAAATGTTTAAGAAGAGCGAAATGTTGCAACCATATATCTCTGGCTTCTCCTTTTGGTATAAGTTCAATAAAACGAACAATTATACGAGGATTTTTAGTTAGATTTATAAAGTCCTTAACTTCGTCGTCATTTATACCCTTTAAATAAATAATATTTATCTTTACAACATCAAAGCCAGCTTCCAGAGAAGCATTCACACCTTCCAGAACTTCTTCAAGCCTACCACCACGGGTAATTTTAGTAAATTTCTGCGGGTTTAGTGAGTTCAAACTGATATTAAGACCATCTATACCTGCTTCCCTGAGTTCTCTAGCGTTCTTTTTAAGTCCTATACCATTAGTGGTGAGAGAAATCTTCTCCAGACCACCAATAGACCTTGTCATCCTTATAAGATCCATAAAATCCAGGCGAAGAAGTGGTTCCCCTCCGGTAAAGCGTACTTTTTTAATGCCTATCGGGACTGCCACTTTAATGATTCTAAATGTCTCTTCGTAGCTGAGAATCTGATTATGAGGGATAAAAGGCACACCTTCTTCAGGGATACAGTAAAAACAACGGAAATTGCACCTGTCTGTAACCGATACACGCAGATAATTTATATCACGGTTAAAGGAATCTTTTAGAAGCCCAACCATTTTTCTATTTTTTAGGAATTGTCCCAGATTATCTTGCCGCTCAGTTCAGTTCTATAACCTCCAAAAGCCTCTACTCTTTTTTTAAACACTTTTGAGCGCATGATTTCGAGCAGAACCTTGATTCGGTAATCAGATAGAAGATTATAGGGGATTAATAAGTCATACCTTTCTTCGTAAAGGGGAATAAAATCCAGTCCATATATACTTGCCACAGCCTTTATACCCAGACCAACCTCAGCAAGACCTTCTTTTATCCTTAAAGCAACACCAAAGTGGGTGAATTCTTCGTCTGAGTATCCCTGTACAGAAATTGGTTGTATACTCTCTTTTTTAAGAAGGTAATCCAGAAGTATCCTGGTCCCTGCACCACGCTGTCGGTTTACAAATCTTATGCCAGGTTTAAGTAAATCTTTTATCTCTCTAATATTAAAAGGGTTACCTTTTTTTACAATGATGCCCTGTTCCCTGAAGACAAGATTTACCAGTATGGCTTTATTTTTCATATTTTTCAGGAAAGGTATATTATATTCTCCTGTCTCTTCCTCAAGAAGATGAAGTCCACAGACAGCTATGTTGCCCTTCTTGAAACCTTGAAGACCACCGAAACTACCGACAGGTATGGATTTAAAGTTCAAGGCAGCGTCTTTTTCTTTAATGAGGTCAGATAGAATCTCCAGGGTTAAATCATGGCTACCAACAGAAATAAGATTTCCATCTATCTCTTCAAAAGGCTTTAATAGTTCTACTTCAACATTTTCTCCTTCTTCCAACCCTTCCACTCCCACAGGAATACCCACCCAACCGTCCGCCTGAGCTAAACTGCTTATAATACTAGCCCCACGTGCCAGTGGATAAGCTATATACTCATCATTAACCCTTCCAAGATATACTCTAAGGTACTCTTTTACCCCTACCTCTTTAGGTAGTTTAGAATAGAGCTTTGCCCGGATTTTGGGCATTAATGGTTCCTTCAAACCCTGAAGCCTATAAATGAGTGGTTTTAGAAATAGTTGAGCAGTAAGGTAAGCTGATACAGGATAACCGGGTATATTAATCACTGGCTTGCCATCTACAAAAGCCAGAGCCGTTGGTCTTGCAGGTCTTATGGCTACACCCTTAACTAAAACATCACCCAAAGACCTCAAGACATCCGGAACAAGGTCTTTAGAACCCTTAGAAGAACCAGCGATAACCAGAAGAACATCTATAATAGAGAGGGCTTCTTTAATGGCTTTTCTCAAAGCCTCTTCACGATTTGGCACAACAGGAAATTTCACGGGTATTCCACCCCAAGTAGAAACCAGAGCCTGAAGCATGGGGGAATTTGAGTCAATCACCTCTCCTGCTATAAATTTTTCTCCTGTATGGGAAACAACTTCATCCCCGGTTGGTAGAATTCCTATCTTGGGCTTGGAAAAGACAGTGACCTCTTTTACACCACCCTGAGCCAGAAGACCTACTATTTGAGGAGTAATAAGAGTATGAGATGGAATGAGTGTATCTCCCTCAACTACATCTTCGCCAGGCTGCCTTACCCCTTCTCCAATAGAAACCGCTTTTCCAATCTCAACTTCATCTTCTTTGTAGTAAAGAAGATTCTCAACAGCTATAACAGCATCGGTTCCTAATGGGAGAGGCTCACCTGTATCTATTCTAAAGGCTTCCTTGCCAATGATTAGTTTTATGGGTAATGATTCTTTTGCCCCATAGGTTAAGACAGATTTTACCGCTATTCCATCTAAGGCTGCCAGAACACAGAAGGGGTTGCTTACACGAGCTTTAACCTCTTTAGAAGTAACTCTATTTAAACTATTCTCTATTAGCATAGTTTCTTCTGCGGGTTTATTAGAAATAGCCTTTGACCATATTTCTCTGGCTTCTTCCAGAGATGAAACAAAAGGAAAGGAACGACTCAAAGTAAAAGCACCTCCACTTCTTCTCCTTCTTCTAAACTTTCTATATTCTCAGCCACATAAACCAGGCCATCAGCCTTTACCAGTGTAGAAATGAGGCCTGACTCACCCAGAAGTGGATAAGCCATTGTTATACTGTTTTTATGTTTCTTTTTGTATTCATGTTTCAGATTTACTCTAAAATACTCACCAAGCCCAAGTTTTGAGGGTAGTTTTCTTTTAAGTATTGCTTTTGTAGTAGAAGGTAAGGGTTCACTTTTATAACCACCCAGATAACGAAGAATCGGGAGGGCTACAAAGTAAGCGGCCATAAAACAGGAAGCAGGATGTCCTGGCAAGACGATGATAGGAATATTATTCACAACACCAAGTAGTGTAGGTTTTCCTGGTCGGACAGTTAAACCATGCGAAATAATACCTGGCTCTCCAAGTTCAGAAAGGACTTTAGACATGACATCTCTCAAGCCCTTGGAGGTACCACCGCTGATTACCACTGCATCATACTGTTTTAGAGTATCCTTAAGTTTGGTCTTAATCTCTGCTTCATCATCAGGTAGTATTCCCCTTAAAAAGGGTAAAAATCCTTTTTCTTGAAAAATAGCGCATAACATATATGAGTTTAAATCTCTAATACGGGGAGGTTTGGGTAACTTTTCAATAGGCACAATCTCGTCTCCACTACCAAAGACAACAACTTTTACTTTTTCAAAGACTTCAACTTCTTCTATACCCAAGTAGGCTAAAAGACCTACTTCCTGAGGTCTTATAAGAGTGCCACGAGAGATGACCATTTCACCTTGATGATAGTCATCACCTTGAGAAATGACATTTTCTCCTGGAGAAACCGAAGTATATACTTCTACCCATCTTTTTTCATCTCCCTGTTCTTCTACTGCCTGAGCTTTTTCAATCATCACAACAGCATCAGCTCCGGGTGGAAGCATTGCACCCGTGGGTAAGTAGAAAGATTCACCCTCACTACATTCTGCAGAAGGTGGTTTATTAATTCTTACCTGACCTTTTAATGTTAAAAGAGAAGGGTTTCGGGGACTGGCCCCCTTTGTATCACTCGCTCTAACAGCATAACCATCCATAGTACTTCTATTGAAAGAAGGAATGTCTTCTGAGGTGAAATAATCCCTGAAACTTATCCTGCCACCTGCTTTGTTGACAGGTATGTTTTCCCCTTTCACAGGTGATAGATGTTTAAGAACAAGCTTTAAAGATTCTCTTATGGTAGTCAGATGCAAGAATTCCATAATGAATATTTAGTTTATTTGTGCTCCCATTTATTGAAGAAAACAATCTCTTCCAGAGGGAGTCGGGGACGGGGAGGAGGTTCTTCTGCTGGATAACCAACAGTTATCAGGTCAACAACTTGATATTCCTCAGGGATTTCCAAAACCTGCTTAACTTCTTCCTGGTTGAAAGCGCCTATAAAACAGGTCCCCAAACCTTTTTCAGTAGCTGCTAACACCATATGGGTCAAGGCAATCCCGATATCTACAATCTGAGCAGAAACTCCACATCGCATAATATACGAAGGGTTTATTCCTACAGCTGCAATCACTGCTGCAGCTTCTCCAACGAATTTCTGATTGGCACAGGCTGGAACAAGCCTTTCTCTAACTTCTTTATTTAGAGCTACCACAAAACGCCAGGGTTGTAAATTCTTAGCAGAAGGAGCAAGTTGACCTGCTCTAAGAACTTCTAGTAAAACATCCTCAGAGATAGGTTCATCCTTGTATTTTCTTATACTACGCCTTTTTGTTATTGCTTCAAAGACTTCCATTTTAACCTCCTAAAATATCGTTTTTCTCTGTTTTTTTCTCTGATATTTAGATTAATACGGGTTATTTTTCTTTCCTCAATTTATTTTATCAGAGTGTAGCTGGAACCCAGCAAAAAAATCCTTTATCAGAAGTTTAAATTATTCTTCTCTTATATCCCTAATTCTCTCCTCAGCTTCTTCCACCTTTACCTTGCCTTCAGATAGATCAGCCAAAACTTTTCTAATTTCATCTCTTTCTTTTTTGTCACCTGATGGGGAAGTAAAATTGAAACGCCAACCTTCACCCATCCACCAGCGACGCTTTCTATGCCCCCATATTCCTTCAATTAGTTCATAAAGACCCAGAATTATGAGAATAACTGGCCAATCCCTTCCCCAATCAAAAGAGATAGCCTCCAGATTAGTAAGCCAGATCCATCCACCAAAGAGTATTAAAATTAAACCAGCACTTGGAAAACGACGGCGCCACATATTTACACCTCCTTATTCTATCTTTCTTATTCTATTTTCTTATACTACGCCTTTTTGTTATTGCTTCAAAGACTTCCATTTTAACCTCCTAAAATATCGTTTTTCTCTGTTTTTTTCTCTGATATTTAGATTAATACGGGTTATTTTTCTTTCCTCAATTTATTTTATCAGAGTGTAGCTGGAACCCAGCAAAAAAATCCTTTATCAGAAGTTTAAATTATTCTTCTCTTATATCCCTAATTCTCTCCTCAGCTTCTTCCACCTTTACCTTGCCTTCAGATAGATCAGCCAAAACTTTTCTAATTTCATCTCTTTCTTTTTTGTCACCTGATGGGGAAGTAAAATTGAAACGCCAACCTTCACCCATCCACCAGCGACGCTTTCTATGCCCCCATATTCCTTCAATTAGTTCATAAAGACCCAGAATTATGAGAATAACTGGCCAATCCCTTCCCCAATCAAAAGAGATAGCCTCCAGATTAGTAAGCCAGATCCATCCACCAAAGAGTATTAAAATTAAACCAGCACTTGGAAAACGACGGCGCCACATATTTACACCTCCTTATTCTATCTTTCTTATTCTATCCAGATTTTTACTTTATCGCCTTCTTCTGTTTCCACATCAAGAATCTCACCAATCTTCCCTTCTCTCGCTAATAGTATTAGTTCTTCCACATCAATCTTATGTTCATCAAGTGTCATCCGGGCGTCTTTCGGAATATATCGCAACATGACACTAGCTAGACCCAAAGGAATTCTCAGGTTAACTTTCTTGCCTTCATGACTATTCACCATAAGTCGGATATATTTACCTGCTTCTCTTTTTTCATGCTTGGATTCAAGAGCAGTTATCAGCCTGTCACCTTCCTCAGCGGTAATCTTACCTTCCTCTACTAACTTAAGAATGGTCATAATCTCTTCCCTCATGAAATTACCTCCTCTCCTTTCTCAGGAGTTCCATAGCTTCTTTTGTGTTTATCTCTCCCTTTTCCAACCTTTTCAACACATCCACTCTTTCCAAATGTTCTTCCTCTTTTTCATCAAAAGGAGTTAGACCTAATTTCTCAATGATTGCCTCCATTCTACTTCGAACAGTGGGATAAGAGACTCCCAGAACTCTTTCCATCTCTTTTAGGTTTCCGCGCGCTTGAAGAAAAAGGAGAACAAATTCCTCATCTTTATCACTGAGCACCTTTAATGGTGAAGGTATAAATGAACCTTTCACCATTACCTCACAGGAAGTGCAGGCAAGTTCCTGAACTTCCATAAGAGAATTACACACCGGACATAATGGTAAACCTTTAATATTTTTCATTTTTTTATTAACCTCTCTAATATATTATATTAATATTTTTACATTTGTCAAAAAAGCCAAAAAGGGGTCAACTCTATTTATAGCCTATTTTTCAACTTATACTCATATGCAATAAATTAAATAAAGAGTCTACTAATACAAACAGGGAATGTTATCAAATCTATTTTTTTGATTGTTACGTTTGTTATTATGTTATAATGAAATCAAATATATGCCTAGGCCATTAAGAATTACTGCTCCAAATCTTTACTATCACATCATTAATCGAGGAAACAACAGGCAACTTGTTTTCCGAGATGATAAAGACTTTACTTATTTCATAACCCTCCTAAAAAGATATAAAAATGAATTAGAATTCAAACTTTATCACTTCTGCCTGATGCCAAATCACCTCCATCTTGTTATCAAACCAACGATTGATAGAAGCCTTCCTAAAATCATGCTTAAACTTGATCTTGCTTATGCTACCTATCTAAACAAAAAGTACAATAACACAGGGCATGTCTGGCAGGGGAGATATAGAAGTTCCCTAATTGATTCAGATAGTTATTTTATAAACTGCGGTTTATATGTGGAATTAAATCCAGTAAGGGCAGGATTGGTTAAGAATCCTGAAGATTGGCCTTGGTCCAGCTACAGGTTTTATATCTCAGAAACTACCGACCCACTTAAGAATAATCTCGTTAATCCATTTATAAATGGATTAATAGATATGGACCCCTACTATCTGGAACTCGGGGAAGATAACCTAAAACGTCAAAATATTTATAGAGAATATATAAAAAAAATAATTGACGAGGAGTTCACAGAGATAATTCGACAGGGGTTAAGATGTGGTATATATGGGGATCAAGAATTTAAGCTCACAATTCAAGAACAATTTAAAATTAACCCACTAATGTCCAGGGGTAGGCCAGTCAAAATTAAGGAAATCAGTCAACAAAGAGTTCGAGGAAGGCCAAGGAAGGAAAAAAATAAATTATTATAAAAACTAAAGAGAAGGCCAACGAGGTAAAAAAAGGTAAAACAAGTAGTAATGCCTTAATTTAAAAAAAACGATAAATAGAGTTGACCCCTTTACTAAA
>JBBIUB010000004.1:40067-60818 GCA_037440465.1 Coprothermobacterota bacterium
TAAATAGAGTTGACCCCTTTACTAAAATAAATACCCGATAAATAGAGTTGACCCCTTTACCCTCTTTCTATAAATGATATAATTACTGAATAAATATAAACCCAGGAGGCAGAAATGTCTGAATTAAAGGTGAATGTTAAATGGGTAGACCTTATGAGACTTTTAGCTTCTAACGAAAATGGCCATGCCCTAGTTATGGATGTAAGCAAAGAAGCAGGCAGTCTAAATCAAGGACCCCGTCCAATGGAGTTAATCTTGATGGCATTAGGTGGATGTATGATGATGGATATGGTTTCCATTCTCGGTAAGATGCGGTCAAACCTCAAGAGCCTGGCGATGGATATTTCAGCCACAAGAAAAGAAGAGTATCCAAAAGTATTTAATAAAATAACGGTAACAATTCATACAGCCGGTGCGCCTAAAGAGGATGTGGAAAAAGCCTTCATCCTATCTAAAGAAAAGTATTGTTCAGTTTATGCCATGTTAAACCCGGTTGTTGATATAGAATATATTCTTAAAGTTGAGGAGGTTTAATAAATATGATAGAGATTAGATGGCACTCGAGGGCAGGTCAGGGAGCAAAAACTGCTGCTTATCTATTAGCAGAATCTGCTGTAAAAGATGGGCGACATGTTCAGGCTTTCCCTGAGTATGGTCCCGAGCGTAGAGGAGCCCCCATGAGGGCATTCAACAGAATTAGCGAAGAGCCGATCACGGTTCACTCTCTAGTTCAAAGTCCTGATGTAGTAGTGGTTCTGGACCCCACGCTTTTTAAGATGATGGATCCCCTGGAAGGTTTAAGGGAGGGAGGTTCTCTCATAGTTAACACTGAATCAACCCCCGAAGAAGTAAAAAAGAAAGTAGCCCAAAACAAGAATGTAAATATATACACAGTTGATGCAACAAAAATCTCCCTCGAAACCATCGGTCGCCCCATCCCCAACACACCCATGCTTGGAGCAATTTCTAAAGCCTTGGGAGTGGTAAAGTTGGAGGTCCTTTTAGAACACATAAAAGAATATCTTGGTCACAAGATCAGTCCTAAGGTAGTAGAGGGAAATCTTGAAGCAGTGAAGAGAGCTTACGAGGAGGTAAAAGGTTAGATGAGTCTTCCTAAATGGTATGAACTTCCTCCAGGAATATATATTGAAGGGGGGAAAGAAGCCGGTAAATACCAAACCGGTGGTTGGAGAACCTTCAAGCCTGAGGTAGATTTTAACAAATGTACCAGTTGTATGTTCTGCTGGATATACTGCCCCGACAGCTCTATTATTACTAAAGAGCAAAAGATGGTAGATATAAATTATGACCACTGTAAAGGTTGTGGAATTTGCGCTCACGAGTGCCCGGTCAAGGCTATATCCATGTTGGAGGAGGAAAGAGTCTTATGAAAACAATTAATAAGAAGCTAATAGCTTTAGAGGGAAACGCAGCTGTAGCTCTGGCCATGAAACAGATTAATCCAGATGTGATAGCAGCTTACCCGATTACCCCCCAAACAGAGATAGTAATGTATTTTTCTCAATATGTAGCTGATGGGGTGGTTGATACGGAATATGTTACGGTAGAATCTGAACATTCTGCCATGTCTGCCTGTATAGGTGCATCAGCATCTGGAGCTCGGGTTATGACCGCTACCTCTTCTCAAGGGTTGGCTCTGATGTGGGAGATGATGTATATAGCCTCAGCGGCTCGAACACCTATTGTAATGCCTATCGTTAACCGCGCCTTATCAGGTCCTATAAACATCCATGGTGACCATTCAGACGCTATGGGTGCCAGAGATTCAGGCTGGATTATGCTTTTCTCGGAAAACGTGCAGGAAGCTTATGATAATACCATCCAGGCTATCAGAATTGCCGAAGACCCAAGAGTCAGGTTACCTGTTGCCGTGAATCTGGATGGTTTCATCACCAGTCATGCTGTAGAGGTCTTGGAGACACTCCCAGATGAAGAGGTAAAAGCTTTTGTTAGAGAAAGCAAACCCTGGGGAAGAACCCTTCTGGATGTAGATAATCCTATAACTATGGGCCCAGTGGCTCTAACTGACAGTTATATGGAATTCAAGAGGAATCAGCGGGAAGTAATTGATAATGTAATGCCCGTTATCCTGGAAATAGGAGAAGAGTTTAATAAGCTTACTGGTAGAAAATACAGTATTTATGAAGAATACAAGCTTGAAGATGCTGATGTGGCAATTGCGGTGATGAACTCTACTGCTGGAACAACCAGGGTAGTGGTGGACGAACTAAGAAATAAAGGTATTAAAGCAGGCTTACTGAAATTGAGAGTCTTTAGACCATTTCCCTATAAGGAACTGGTAGAAGCCCTCTCTCACCTTAAGGCTGTTGCAGTACTGGATAAGGCAGATTCCATGGGTTCTCTCGGTGGTCCTTTGTTTGGAGAATTAAGATCAGCCTTCTATGAAGCTAAAAATAAGCCCTTGATGCTCAATTACATCTTTGGACTGGGTGGTAGAGATGTCACCCCTGATCTCATCCATAAGGCTTATAAAGAAACCTACAAGGTTTTGGAGACTGGCAGAATCCCTGAAAAGCTCTACAGCTACTTAGGTGTAAGGGAATAGGAGGATAAGATGCCATTTAATATAAAAGAGTTATCAACTAAAAAAGACCTGCTGACTGGTGGTCATAGACTTTGTGCTGGCTGTGGGGCGTCAATTGTTTTAAGACAGGTGCTTCTGGCAGCAAAAACACCTATTGTATTAACTAACGCCACCGGTTGTGTGGAAGTCTCTACAACCATCTTCCCTTTCACTTCCTGGGCTGTACCATGGTTTCATAGTGCCTTCGAGAATTCTGCTGCCACCATATCAGGTATAGAAACAGCATATAGAGCCCTTAAGAAGATGGGTAAAATAGATAAAGATATCAGGTTTATAGGCTTAGGTGGTGATGGTGGTACCTACGACATCGGCTTTCAAGCCCTCTCAGGAGCTATGGAGAGGGGTCACCGGATGTTATATGTTTGCTACGACAATAGTGCATATATGAATACTGGCATTCAACGCTCCAGCGCCACTCCTCTGGGTGCTTGGACTACAACCTCTCCTGTGGGTGATGTAATTCCCGGAAAGGTGCAGTGGAGAAAGAATCTCACTGAGATTATGGTAGCTCACGACATACCTTATGTTGCTCAAGCCAGTCCTTCCCACTTCAAAGACCTTATTGAGAAGGTAGAGAGAGCTCTGGATACGAATGGGCCAACTTTCATAAATATCATTTCTCCCTGTCCACTGGGTTGGAGGCATGATGGCGATATATCCATAGAACTTGCCCGTCTGGCTGTGGAGACCTGTTACTGGCCCCTATATGAAGTTGTAGATGGAAAATACAGAATAACCGTTACACCCAGAAATAAAAAACCGGTAATTGATTGGTTAAAGCCACAAGGTAGATTCTCTCATTTATTTATTGAAAAGAACGCTCACCTTCTGGAGACTTTCCAGAAGAAGGTGAACGATGAATGGGAGAAGCTTCTTAAGAAAGCAGGGTAAATTCCCCTTTTTTCCCTGGTATTAAAAATTATATTTCTTCGGTCGCTCCGCTCCCTCGCCGAGACACCTAATTAGTCATGGCGATCCCGTACCTATTGGTGATTTTGAATAGGTGCGGGGTGGCAATGTCACTACCTAAAAATGCTACACCTTAAAATAATATTTGACATTTTTACATTGGTAAAAATAGGACTTTTCTAAATTGGGTTGACAGGTTAATTCTTACTCTTGACAAAGCTCTACAGAAGGTATATAAATTGAAAAAGTAAGGTATGCCAATCGCAAAAAGTAATGGAGAGCCTACTATAGAATACGCTTTGTTAAGGTTCAGAGAAGGGTCACAGAAATCCTTTACTATTTTACTGGCTTTGGGAAAGGGGATTATTGAAACGAAATACCCAGGTATGAGACTGGCACCAATTATGGTTGTATAATGAAAAGAAAAATCAATCGTTAATAAAAAAAATGATATTTAAACCTGGGTTAGAAACAATAAGACCTTTTACTGGGGAAAGGTGGGTTTATAATGTATAAAAAATACTACGAATCCATTCAAGAAGAACTGGAAGTTCTTTATAATATCGCTTCTTTTATATATCCTGAATCCGAAGAAGAGCTGATTAAAGAAGTTGAGAAAAAAGTCAAGGAAATATTTGGTGCTCGTTATTTTGCCCTGTATCTGAGAAGCGAAAAGAGCCTTAGACTCGCCTCATTTTTTGGGTTTAAAAACCCCGAGGAGATAAAAGAAAAAATAGAAGAGGAAAAACCAAATCAGTTCTATTCACTTCTGGGTAAAGATGGAGAACTGGGCGTTATTTTTATAGAAGAAGAGCACCCTATAAATGAAAAAAGGCGATTAATTTATGATATCTATGTAAAACAACTGGAGAACGCTCTTTTAACCATAAAGAAATTACATACTTATAAAAGATCTGGAGAAATACAAAGAGTTTTCAGCCATCAGATGGAACTTCTCTTGAATTCAACAGGGGAAGGTATTATAAGAATAAACCTTGATGGTGATATAATTTTTGCTAATCAAGCAGCTGCCAGGATGACAGGATATAGAAACGAGGAACTTATCAACCAGTCAATTTTCAAAACACTGTATTATTCTAAACCAAACAAAGTTCCAATTTATAAAGATGAATGCTTAATATATTCTTCTATGAAAATAGGTTTAACCCATTACACAGATACAGAATGTTTCTGGAGAAAGGACGGTACCAATTTCCCTGTGGAATTCACTTCTGCCCCCATAAAAGAGGATGGAAAAATAACTGGTGTTGTGGTCATCTTTAGAGACATTACAAAGCAGAAGGCTACAGACGACGAGCTCAGAGCCATAAAGGAAAGGTTGATACCCTTAATTTACTACACCCCTGATATTATAACCATCCTGGATCTTAAAAGGCGTATTATCCAGGTAAACCCTGCCTTTGAACAGTTGTACGGTTGGTCAGAAAAGGAAGTTCTTGGCAAGAAAATACCTGTGGTGCCTTCTTATTTGAGGAAAGCCACCCAAAAACTTTACAGAGAAGTTATTGAGGGAAAAAACACCTCTGATTATGAAACTAAAAGACAGAAAAAAGATGGAACCCTTATAGATGCCAGTGTAACTCTTTCCCCTATCAAGGACTCCACAGGAAAAGTAGTAGCCATTTCAGATATAACAAGGGATATTACTGAAAAAAAACAACTTAAAGAGAAATTATTAAGCTCTGAAAAAAGGTACCGCGAACTCTTTGAAAACACATTGGAAGGTGTTTACAAAAGTACTCTTGACGGTAAACTTATTGCAGTTAATCCTGCTCTTGTGGAAATGCTCGGATACGAAAGTGAAGAAGAACTGCTTTCAGCTGACATCTCCAATGAACTTTATGCCAATCCAGAAGATAGAAAAGCTCATTCTGAAAGAATGAAAAAAGATGGAGAAATGCGAAATGTAGAAGTCGTTCTTAAAAGAAAAGATGGAAGTAAGTTTGTTGCCCTTAAAAACTCTCTCCTGGTATATGACGAACACAATAAAGTGTTATATCACCAAGGCTCCATAATAGACATCACCCGGAGAAAGGTTGCAGAAGAAGAGCTCAGGACTATAAAGGATAGATTGGAATCACTTATTAACAACACTACTGATGTTATAGTCATAATTGACCTTGAAGGAAGAGTTATGCAGATAAACCCTGCTTTTGAAAAGACATATGGCTGGACAACAGAAGAAGTCATTGAGAGGAAATTACCCACAATACCTGAATATTTAATTGAGGATACTGAAGAATTATTAAAAAAGATTAGGGAAGGAGCAGTTCTCACTGGCTATGAAACTAAGAGGCAAAAAAAGGATGGGACACTCATTGACGTAAGCATGACCATTTCTCCCATTAAAGATGTAGGGGGAAGGGTAATAGCCATCTCAAGCATAACCAGAGATATAA
This sequence comes from Coprothermobacterota bacterium, assembly GCA_037440465.1. Classification (GTDB taxonomy): domain Bacteria; phylum Coprothermobacterota; class HKB111; order HKB111; family HKB111; genus JBBIUB01. The sequence continues at coordinate 46,023 of JBBIUB010000004.1, forward strand.
GTGAGAGGATAGAGAGGGAAGAAGAGCTAAGAACCACTAAGGAGAAATTGGAATCATTAATTAATAATAGTGCTGATGCCATTACCATCAGAGACTTACAGGGAAACATCCTGGAGATGAACCCTGCTTTTGAGAAGATATACGGATGGACAAAGAAAGATGTTATTGAGAAGAAAACTGATATCATACCTGACTACCTTATACCTGAATCCGAAGAATTAGTTAGAAAGGTGGTCTCAGGAGAGATTGTATCCGCTTACCAGACTAAAAGACTAAGAAAAGATGGAGCAATGCTTGACATCAGCTTAACTCTATCTCCAATAAGAGATTCCTCAGGAAATATTACTGCCATCTCAGGTATAAGCAGGGATATCACAAGATACAAGGAAGTTGAAAGGAATATTCTCCTCCGTGATTCTATATTAGAAGCAGTAAGCTTTGCTGCCCATGAGTTCCTGAAGGCAGCCTCCTGGGAGGAAAATATCCAGAAGATTCTTGAGCATCTGGGTAAAGCTACAGATGTAAGCAGGGTTTATATCTTTGAAAACTATAGAGGAGAAGATGGTACTATTTATACCAACCAGCGATATGAATGGGTGACACCTGGAATAACTCCCCAGATAAACAACCCTGACCTTCAAAACTTCGCCTGGGAGAGGGGTCCTTTAAGATACTGGGTAAAAAACTTGAGTCAAGAAAAACCTGTCTATGGCCATATAAGAGAGCTTCCTTCCAACGGTAAAGAGTTCTTAAGTGAGGAGGACATCAAGTCAATCTTGGTGATGCCAGTTTTCGTGGAAGGAAAATGGTGGGGTATTATGGGCTTTGATGAGTGCTTAAATGAGAGAGATTGGTCTCAGTTAGAGATTGAAGCCCTTAAAACAGCCAGCAACCTCTTAGGCTCAGCCATCCAGAGAAGCCAAGGATATAATAAGTTAAGAAAAACCTTAGATGATATTGTTAACGCGATGGTAGTTACCACCGAAATCAGAGACCCCTACACCGCAGGCCACCAAAAAAGAGTTTCGCAATTAGCCTGTGCTATAGGAAGATTGGTGGAATTACCAGAAAATATGATTGAGGCAATAAGAATATCATCTCTCTTGCATGACTCAGGAAAGTTTAATATCCCCACAGAGATTCTTGCCAAACCCCGTAAATTGAACGAAGTTGAGTTTAACATCATCAAAAGCCACTGTGAAGCCGGTTATAATATCCTGAAAAATATAGACTTCCAGTATCCTGTTGCCACTATAATACTCCAGCACCATGAAAAATTAGATGGTAGTGGTTATCCAAAGGGCCTAAAAACAAACAGGATAATGTTTGAATCAAAAATCCTAACTGTGGCAGATGTAGTAGAAGCCATGATGTCTCACCGACCATATAGACCTGCCCTGGGAATAGATGATGCTCTGAAGGAAATTAACCAGAACAAAGGCGTGCTTTACGACCCCGAAGTCGTTGATGCTTGTGTAACATTATTTACTGAAAAGGGTTTTACTTTCGCAGAGTAGCACTAACTTACTTAAACTCTAATCTCCTTTGAACTAGCACTGTTTACCACCTCCCCCTTTTCTAAAGGAAAATTGAGGAGGATTATGAGAAAGCCTTTTAAGCCCCGTATTTATGGGCGTTGCCAGCAAGGTCCAGAAGGATGGGCATCAAATCAACCCCTCTTATTCTACCCAAACCTCCCCTAACAGCTTCCCGTTCTGTAAAGGTTGTTATAGAGTCTGTTCTTACATCACCGACTATCAGAAGTGGAACTGAATCACCGGAATGGTCTCCCACTGAAACAGGGCTGGAGTGGTCAGCGGTAATAGCCAGTGTACCCTGAAAATCCCTTAGAGATACAATTGCCTTATCAAATTTTTCTATGGTTTTAACTTTTAAGGAGAAGGCTCTATCGTGGGCAGCTACATCACAACCTTTAATATTTATAAAGACAATGTCATGTTCGGACAATAGTTTCCTACCTTCATCTATCATCTGCTTCATTTCTGTATCATACGAACCAGTGGCAAAAGCATAATCAGGAGTGTAAAGACCTAAGGTTCGGGCTATTCCTTTTACCAGCCCGACCTCAGCGATAAAAACACCTTTAAGACCATATTTATCTTGAAAAGAAGGTAGGTGAGGGACTATCCCAGCGCCTCTCGGAAGGATGATGTTGGCAGGGTTTTCACCACGAGCTTTTCTTTCCCAGTTTACAGAGTGATTAGAGAGAATCTCATGGGAGAGTCTAACAAATTCGTTAAGTACAAAAGATGTTTTCAGAGCTGCCTTCTTCAAAGCAAGTGGTGTGGTTTTGAGAGGTTTAGCCTCTTCAACCTTCAAGCCTTCCTGATGTGGGTCCACATCTTCTACATAAGAAGTCAATCCTTCTCCTCTTAAAACCAAGGCGCCTCTGTGTTCAACAGACTCCTTGAAAAGTACCTTCACTCCCTGTATCTCCAGTCCATTTACGGCTGAGGCAAGCTCCTTAGTTCCTTCCCTTATACGACCTGCCCTTCTATCCAGAATCACTCCTTCAGGGGAAACAGTAGAAAAATTGCACCTGAAAGCCACATCACCACCCTTGACTTCCATACCTATACCAATAGCCTCAAAAGGACCTCTCCCGGTGTAATACTTATAGGGGTCATACCCCAGGAGAGCCAGGTGGGCAGTGTCACTCCCTGGCCTTATGCCAGGAGCAATGGGGTCCACAATACCCAAAATCCCCTTTGAAGCCAAATAATCCAAATTAGGTTTATAAGCCTTTTCCAGGGGAGTATAACCATTGGTTAATCTGTCTCCCAAACCATCAAGGATTATTACCAGAATGCCTTTATTTGTTTTATTAATAGTTTCAATCATTTTATACTTTTACCTTCCACTCCTTCTCTTTGCAAGATTGCCCTTCCAGCCACCAGGCCTGATACTGCTGATTGTACCAATCCCCTTGTAATTCCTGCTCCATCTCCAGCAGCAAAAAGTCCTTCAATCTTAGTTTCCAGTTCGGGACTGAGGTCCATCCTGAGAGAGTAAAATTTAACTTCCACTCCATAAAGGAGAGTGGGAGGAGAATACACACCAGGAGCCAGGCTATCAAATGCTTTGAGCATCTCCAATATATTAGTAAGATGCCTGTAAGGTAGGACGAAACTCAAGTCACCAGGTGTAGCGCTCTCCAATGTGGGTGGAACCAGGGAATTTTTAATTCTATCTGTGGTAGAACGCCTACCCGATAACAAATCACCCAATCTTTGAACAATGATAGAGCCACCCAGAAGATTTGCCAGGCGAGCAATATAACGTCCATAGGTTATTGGATCTTTGAAGGGTTCTGTGAAGGTAGTGCTTACCAGGATGGCAAAATTGGTATTCCCGGTCTTTTTTTCTGCATAACTGTGACCGTTTACAGTAATGGTACCATCTGAGTATTCCTGAACCACTTCTCCATTTGGACACATACAGAAAGTTCTGACCTTGTCTTCAAAGGGTTTTGAATATCTTAGAAGTTTTACTTCATAGAAGATACTGGTTAACTTTTCCAGTATGGGAGCTTCCACTTCTATCCTGAGCCCTACATCCACAGGATTTCTTTCCAGGGAAAGGTTCAGTCTTTTAGCTTCCTCTTGAACCCAACTTGAACCGTCTCTTCCGGGAGCAATAACCACATATTTACTTCTGAACTCCTCTCCCTTATCGCTGACTACTCCTTCTATTCTTCCATCTCTAACCAGAAGTTCTTTAGCTGTGGTACGGTCTCTGAAATCCAATCTACCGGTAAGGTGTTCTTCTATATTTGCTGACACTCTGTAAGCAAAGTCTGTTCCCATATGCCTGATTCGCATAGGGGTAAGTTTCATACCAGCTATGACAGCCTTTTTTTCCCATTCAAGAGAGTCTTCAGGGCTTGGGCTATATAGCCTTTCTACTGGAGCACCAAAATTAAGGTAGGTTTCGTCAACTTCACTAATCATTCCCTCCAGTTCTTCCCTGGAAAGATATTTAGCAAGGTGTCCTCCAACCTCTGGATTCAATGTCAACTTTCCATCAGAGAAAGCCCCTGCTCCCCCGAAACCCGATAGAACAGCACAGGGTTTACAGAAGGAACACTTCTTTCCTTCTGTAAGTGGACAACTTCTTTTTTTAATAGAAGGTCCTTTTTCTAAAAGAAGAATCTTAATTTGTGGAGCTTTTTTGGTAAGTTCCAGAGCACTAAAAATTCCACCAGGACCAGCTCCCACTATGATTACATCATAGACCACCTTCTATTTTCTCCTTAAGAGCCTTGAGCATTCCTTTGGCGTTGTCTGTTACCACTGATTTAGCTATAGGTCCAACGAAGGCTTCCAGCATGGGAACACCAATATCAAAAAATATTCTGAGCTCTACTTTATTCAAGCCTTCTTCAAGGGGTATTACTTTCCAGTGTCCCTCAAACTTAGAGATGTCACCTTTCACCAGTTGATAGTTAACAGTTAAATTCTCATCATCATAAACATCTTTCTCATCCCATCTTAGAGTAATGCCAGAAGCAGAAGTTGTCCAGCTAGAAACTACATAACCCACTCCCTGTTCAACTATCACTATCTTTTTCACAGCTTCCATGTATTGAGGATATGCCTCTACATCTTTGATAATTTCATATATCTTCTGTGGATCTCCCTTAATCTCTATACTTCCTAAAACTTCCGGCATCTTAACCTCCTAAAACCAGGAATGCTTCCTCAACGGCTTTACGGAAGACTTCTCCTACCTTCTTAATCTCTTCTTCTTTTATAATGACAGGTGGTTCAAATCTTATAACACTTGGATTATTCAGGGTGTAAGCCACTACGACACCGTTCTCCACCATTTTCATCATAACAGCACCTGCATAACCTGTCTCGTGAAACTCAACTCCCAATAGCAATCCCCTACCTCGTACTTCCTTAACCACATCTGGAAATACTTCGGCTGTTTTTCTTAGTTCACTCTTCATAAGCTCTCCCTTCTCTTTAGCTTGTAGGGCGATATTCTCTTCTTCCAATAGTTTCAGAGCAGCCAGAGCTGCAGCGGTTGACAGGGGATTCCCTCCAAAGGTGGATGTGTGAATAAGCGGCATGGGTTCAAATACTTTCCATATTTCTGTCGTACTGATGAAGGCACCAATGGGAAGAATACCTCCTCCCAGAGCCTTGGCTAAGACCATTATATCGGGTGTAACTCCTTCACTTTCCACGGCAAAATTGAATCCTGTTCTCCCCATACCGGTCTGGATTTCATCAGCAATAAAGAGAACTCCTTTCTCTTTTGTTATTTCCCTTACCTCCTTCAGATAACCAGAGGGAGGTATTATTACTCCACCCTCACCCTGGATAGGTTCCACAATAAAAGCAGCTGTATCAGGTTTTATGACATCATGAAGAGCTTTTGAATCACCAAAAGGTATGAAGGTTACATCCTGTAAAAGAGGTTCAAAGGGTGCGCGATAAACTTCTCTACCTGTGATACTTAAAGCACCGATAGTCTTACCGTGAAAGGAGTTATGAGTCGCTATGATACCTGCTTTTTTAGTATAAAGACGAGCCAATTTAATGGCTCCTTCCACAGCTTCAGCACCGGAATTACCAAAGAAAGAATACTGCAAATCACCGGGGGTGAGTTTGGCTAATTTTTCAGATGCTTGTGCCAGAGGTTCATTCAAGAAAACTTTAGCTGAAAGGGGCATACGATTAAGTTGTTCAGTGACGGCTTTTATTATCCTTGGATGACGATGTCCAAAGGTGAAAACTCCGTAACCACCAAGACAGTCCAGGAATACCCTACCTTCGTTATCATAAATGTAGCACCCTTCAGCCCTATCCTCTATGTTGGCACAACCGGAAACTTTCAAAAGCCTGGCAAGTGAAGGGTTGAGGTAATTAAGATATTTCTCATATATCTCTTCTGCAACATTTTCTTTCATTTTTTACCTCCTTAAGGAAGGAAACATCCTCTGTTGTATAATGTTTTTTATCAACAGAGGTGTTGTAATTTCTTTATGGTCGGGGCGGGCAGACTCGAACTGCCGACCGCTCGCACCCCAAACGAGTGCGCTACCAGACTGCGCCACGCCCCGACTTATGCGACTTTATTATAACACACCCCCCACCTCCTCTTATAAACCTCCTTCTCATCCCTGATTTGTGATATGTGATGAGTGCCAGGTGATAGGTGGAGGAGATGGGAGGAGGTAGGAGGAGAGGGATTATTGAAAGTTTTCAGAATATGGCTTATAATTAGATAGCAATTAACTAATAAGGCTTAAAAGGAGGTAAAGAAATATGGGTCGTTATATAATCTTTGGCCTTATCTTGGCTTTGTTGGGTGCTATCCTGGCTCTCAACAATACCAGTGAAGTAGAAATTAACCTTCCTTTTACCAAAGGAATCGAGACTACTGTTGCTCGTATCTTGGTAGGTTCAGGGTTAGCTCTTCTGGTATCCCTTATTCTACTAGGTATAATTGATTACTTTTCTCGACTATCTCTTATCGCAACCTTCAAAGAGAAATTCATTGAAAAGGAAAAAGTATTCAAGTCTCAAATTGAAGAGTTAGAATGGGAAATTAGTGGTCTAAAAAATGATTTGATTAGAGCAAAGGAAGAGTTAAAAAAGACACAAGAAGAACTTTCGCGGATAAAGGATGCAAAAAAAGAGGGCACAGAGAGGTCAGAATCATATTTCCCACGGTAATACACTGGTTAATTGATGGTGTTTTAGCCTTCGGTTTCTCTGTTCATCAGGAAGGAAGTGAAGGTAATTTAAGGAAGTTCCTTTTTGAAGAATTTTACCCTTCTCCAGACAATCTGGAGAAGTTTTTCTCTGTAATCTTGCAGAATATTGATAAAGGAAATTATCCACTTTATATAACTACTAATAAAGACCCTTCTCTTCTGGCTCCTTTTCTGAGTTACTTTCTTCAGAAGGTTGGTTATACTCCTGAGCGTGCTGCTCTCGTTTTAAAGGAAGCTGCTCCTGATTTTTTCCCGGATGATATTATTTTTGCAGATAACTCAATTTTTAAAACAACCTTTAATTTTGAAATCCAAAAAACACACCCAACAATAACAGGCTCTCTTTTGTCTCTTTATTTACTAATAAAAACTCTGAGAAGCCGTTGCCCCTGGGATAAATCCCTAACTCCGGAAGGTCTTCTCCCACTAACCTGGGAAGAAGTTTCTGAGTTGTGGCAATCAGTAAAAACTGGAGAAACTCCTGAGATAAAAGAGGAACTTGGTGATGTTTTTCTTCATATACTCCTTCACATTGCCATGTTAGAAGAAAAAAAGGCTTTTGCTGAGGGTGTTTCAGGCACAGCTGAAGTAATATCTGGTCTAACAGATAAAATTGTCAGGCGCCATCCTCATGTCTTTGCTGGAGAAAGAGCCGAAAACCCCGCAGAAGCCATTAACACCTGGGAAAGGAATAAGACCAGAGAAAAAAATGCTATCACAGCAAAAAATAACCTTCTTTCCTTAGAAAGTGAAGGCGGTCTCTCTGCTCTGGTAAACGCTAAACGGATACAGGAGATTGCCCGGAAAAGAGGCTTTGATTTCAAAGATGCTGAAGATGTTTTCCTCAAAGTAGAGGAAGAACTTCAGGAGCTCAAAGGCAGTCTAAAAGAAGGTGGTAGGGTAGATAAAGAATTAGGAGATTTGCTTTTCAGTATTGTTAACCTTAGTCGTCATCTAAATATTGACCCAGAAGGTGCTTTAAGAGATTCCACAAATAAATTTAAAAATCGTTTTAAAAAAATGAATGAAATTGTAAATGACCATGGCGTTGTTTTAAACCCTTATGAATTGGACCCACTTTGGGAAGAGATAAAAAATTGTGAAAAGGAGGAACAATCGTGAGTGAAATAATCAGTGTTAAGGGAATAGAAGTTCTGGATAGCCGCGGTAACCCCACTGTAGAAGGGGTTGTAGAGCTTGAAGATGGTACTACGGGCACTTTTTTAGTACCTTCAGGTGCTTCCACAGGAGAACACGAAGCATTAGAGCTAAGAGATGGAGATAAAGAAAGATACCAGGGTAAGGGCGTTCTTAAAGCCATAAAAAACATAGAGGAGGTGATTTCACCTGCGCTTATTGGCCAAGACTCTTTGAACCAAAAAGAGATTGATGAGTTGCTTCTAACTCTGGACGGAACCCCTAATAAAAGTAAGCTGGGAGCAAATGCCATCCTGGCAATATCGGGAGCCACTCTTAAGGCTGGAGCAAACTATTCAGGTTTTCCCCTATATCGGTATCTCGGTGGAGTTTATGGTTCTACTTTACCAATTCCCTATCTCAACCTGATAAATGGCGGAAGGCATGCTGATAACAACCTTGACGTGCAGGAGTTTATGGTTGTTCCAGTAAGATTTAAAAGCTTCAAAGAAGCCCTGAGGGCAGCAGTAGAAATATATGGAATCTTACGTACCATTTTGAAGGAGAAAAAAGAGATAGTTAGTGTTGGAGACGAGGGAGGTTTCGCCCCCAAACTTTCTTCCACCGAGGAGGCTTTAAAAGTTCTTCTGGAAGCAATTTCCAACAGTCAGTATAAAGTTGGGGATTCTATATTCCTTGCACTGGATGTGGCAGCTTCTGAATTTTACAAAGATGGTAAGTATCACTTTCAGGGGAAGAACTGGACCTCTGAAGACCTGATCTACTACTATGAGGACTTAGCCTATCAGTATCCTTTATTCTCTTTGGAGGACCCCTTGGGAGAAAATGACTTTGAAGGCTGGGAATTCTTAACTGAAAGACTCGGTAAGAAGATTCAGCTTGTAGGTGACGATTTATTTGTTACCAACCCAATGAGAATAAAAGAAGGCATTAAAAGAGGAGCGGCTAATAGCGTTCTCATAAAAGCCAACCAGATAGGCACGATAACCGAAACCCTGGAAGCTATAAAAACAGCTCAGAAAGTAGGATACAAGACTATAATATCTCACCGTTCAGGAGAAGGCGAAGAAACTTTTATTTCCCACTTAGCTGTGGCTGTTAATGCTGAAGGAATTAAAGCAGGAGCACCTTCCAGAGGAGAGCGAACCCTTAAATATAATGAACTTTTAAGAATAGAAGTAGAGAGCGGATTCTCTTATTACGGAATTAAGAGCTAAAAATCCAACATTAAGGTATGACAAGCGACAGGGCAACAGAAATAATAACAGAATATCTCCCACTAATTTACTCTGTAGCTCTAAAAGTAGTAAGGGATAGAGATAGAGCAGAGGATGTGACTCAGGAAGTCTGTATTAAAATTTGCTCCGGTCTTGCCCGATTCAAGGGAGAATCCAGCTTGAAGACATGGATATATCGCATAACGGTGAATGCTGGTCTGGACTTCCTGAGAAAAACGAGAGCCTTTAGAGAGGCCTCTTTTATCTCTTATGAAGATAAAGAAATAGAATGGGAGGATAATTCTCCTTCCTTATACGACATCATTGACGAGGAACACTTAAGACAGAGAGTGAGAGAAAAAGTAATGGAGCTTCCTCTGGACTTCAGATTACCCTTACTTATGAGAGATGTTGATGGATTGTCCTATGAAGAGATAAGTGAGGTCCTGAGAGTGCCTGTGGGAACGGTAAAATCCAGAATACACCGTGGAAGAAATCTTTTGAGAAATATGCTCTTAACAAATTTGGGAACCTGATAGGGTAAGACATCGTCTAAAGAGTAATGAATATGAAAAATTGTAACGAATATTTTAAAGACATATCTCAACTTTTAGACAACGAGCTTCCACCTGAAAGGGAGAAAGAACTTAAAAAACATTTAGAAACCTGCCATCGTTGTGAAAGGTTTTTCAGAGAGATGACTCTCCTAACATCTTATTTAAAAGGTATTCCTCAGGAAGAATTACCTGCAAATCTTACTTTTAAAGTTATGAAAGCCATCCAAAGAAAAAAAGAGGGGAAACGAGCTTTTAACCTAAGGTGGGGGACAATTCTCGGCTTATCCTTAATTCTCATATTTGCAGTATCATCTTACATTAAACCCCTTGAAGAATCAACCCAACTTATGGACACAGCTACTCGCCTTAAGGAAGGAAGTAAGGAAAGCACTACTTTGACTTCTGGCAGAAAGGTTAAAACCATGAAAGTAAACTCTTTACAGGAATCATCAAAAATTCTGGAAGACCTCCTGATAGAGTTTCCCGAAATTACCCTGGAGAAAAAAGAGGTAAAAGAAAATGAGATATCATACTTCATTACTATTACAGCTCCTTCAGAAGAATCAGCTTTATTAACAGAAAAACTCGTGTCAGAGCTGGAAAAAGGGGTATATAGCTTGCAAAATGATTCTGGTATAATTTATCTTTATATAAAGGAGTAAATGAAATTAGTAGAGGTTCCTTGAATCCTATTTTTCAAATGAATGATAGAATAATTTTATAAAAGGTAAAGGAGATATGAAATAGAAAGAGAAATCCTGATTAGTAATCCCGAAAGTCTCAAAAAGCTTGTTGGAGTAGGTGATGTTACTTTAAGGCTTTTTGAGCGTTTATCTAATGTCAAAATTATTGCTGAACAGGATAGAATCTTCCTCCTCGGTGAAGAAGAAGAAATAACAAGAGTTGAAGAGTTGCTCCACCAAGCACTGAAGGTCGTTGAAGATGGAGGTACATTTGGTGAGAGAGAAGTGGAGTACTTCCTTAAAGAAAAGGGTGCTGACCCCTCAATTATTCTTAGAGATGTTATACTCACAACACCACGAGGAAAATCAATCACTCCCCGTACTGAAGGACAGAGGAGATATGCCGATGCGATGCGTAAAACTGATCTTACTCTGGCAATAGGTCCTGCTGGTACCGGGAAGACTTACCTGGCTGTTGCAGTGGGAGTCCGTCTTCTAAAAGAAAAGTTGATAACCAGGGTCATTCTGGTAAGACCTGTGCTGGAAGCAGGAGAGAAATTAGGTTTCCTTCCCGGAGATATTTTACAAAAAGTTGACCCTTATTTCCGCCCAATTTATGATGCACTCTATGATATGGTGGAAAGTGACCAAGTACAACGCTATTTTGACAGGGGTATCATTGAAGTTGCTCCTCTGGCTTACATGAGAGGAAGAACCTTTAACGACTCCTTCGTTATTCTTGATGAAGCCCAGAATACCACCTCTGAACAGATGAAGATGTTTCTTACCCGTATGGGTTTTGGTTCAAAATTCGTGGTAACAGGAGATGTCACACAGGTTGACCTCCCTAAAGGTGTTTTCTCTGGCTTGGTGCAGGCAGCTCAGATACTACACAAAATACCGGGTATTGAAATAGTTCAGCTTACTGAGAGAGATGTGGTAAGACACACTCTGGTACAAAAAATCATAAAATCCTACGAGTTATATGAAAAAGGTGAACTTAAATAACTTCAGAGAATATCTGAAACCAACCATTCTAATAGCGGGATGGTTGTTGATGGTTGTATTTTTTAATTTCTACCCGGTTATGGGCTTGAAGGTGGGTGAAAAGAGTCCTGCTACCTATACCGCACCCCGAACCGCTTTTTATATAGATAAAGCGAGAACTGAGGAGCTAAAAAAATTAGCTGAAAATATGGTACTTCCTGTGTACTCTTTAAACCATTCAAAAACCTTAGAAATACTATCTACCCTAAGCGCCAACCTTGAACTCATTTCCCAGGTAAGAGATCAGGAAATTACTCTGGAGGAAAAGAAAGACCTCCTATCAAAGTATGTTTCTATCTTAAATGATTATGAAACAACCCATCTATTAAACCTTCGTGAGGGAGCCTTCAAAGCCTTTTCTCTTACTACTCACCTCCTTCTTAAACAAGTTCTGGAAGACGGGGTTAAGCTGGAGGCAGTGGAACATATAGGTGAGACTGTAAGAAGTGCCGCAATTCACAAGGAAATTCCTATAGAAGAAGCAGATATTATGATGAAGTTAGCTTCCTTTCTTATTAGAGAACCTAATATGGTTCAAAACGAAGTCGCTACTGAGCAAAGACGCATAGAAGCTCGAGAAGCTGTGACTGATGTTAAAAACATCATCTACAGGGGAGAGGTAATTCTGAAAGTCGGAGAAATTGTTACAGAACAACATCAGGAGCTTCTAATAGCTTTAGGGCTTATTAGAAAACCCAGAGGACTGCTGGATAGCCCTTATATTTTCATACTTTACCTGACACTATTGGGTGGTGGCTACTGGAAATTATCCAAACGAGATACCCTATTAAAAGGAAGGCCTCTTAACGATTGGGTTATAATATCTCTGAGTCTTCTTGTTATCTTTTTTTCTTATCTCATAAAACAAACACCATTTGAATACCACATGCTACCTCTTCTTTCTGCAGCAGTCCTTATAAGCATAGCCACTGACCATAATACTGGGTTTCTGTTCCTGCTGGCTAACCTTGGCGTTCTTTTACTGATTTTTCCTTTAAAAGGAGTAGAGCTGGGATTAACTATAGTTGGTTTGAGCTCAGGGTTAATATTTTTAGGAAAATCGCGCCATAGAGCAGAACTGGTATTTTTAGCCTTTATAACATTTTTCTCCATTTTCTTTCTATTCCTTCCCTACAAATTATACGAAGGATTTACTCTTATCTATTCAGCACAATCCTCTTTAACTATGGCTATAAGTGCGGGAAGTGCTTACTTAATAGCCTTATTATTCCTTCCTTTTTTGGAAAGGTATCTGAAAATCCTCACTCCCTTCAGGCTTCTGGAATTGGCAGACTCTGACCAACCTCTCTTAAAAAGGCTACTCATGGAAGCTCCGGGAACCTATCATCATTCTCAAGTTGTAGCTACCCTGAGTGAACACACAGCCTCAAGTATTAACAGTGATAGCCTTTTATGTAAAGTTGGTGGTTTATATCACGACATTGGTAAAATTAGCCATCCTCTATTTTATAGTGAGAATCAATTTTCCAGTGAAAGCATACATAATAAAATCTCTCCTGCTTTAAGCGCCAAAGTCATTACTACACATCCTCAGGTAGGCGTTGAAATAGGGAATAAAGTAAACCTTCCTCCTCAGGTTCTGAATATTATTGCTTCTCATCACGGTACTTTTCTCGCAAACTATTTTTTTACTGAGGCTTCCCTAAGAGAAACAAACCCCAAAGAAGAAATTTATAGATACCCTGGTCCCAAACCATCCAGTAAAGAAGCAGTTATCATTATGCTGGCTGATGCCTGTGAAGCAACTATCAGATCGCTATCCGAAATAAATCCAACTAAAGTTAAGGAAGTGATTGAAAACCTTATAAAGGAAAGAATAGAAGACGGTCAACTGGATGAATCTCTTATCTCTTCTAAAGACCTTAAAATCGTTAAGGAAACTCTTATAGATAATCTACTTACCCTGTATCATGGTAGGTTAGATTATGGACAATATAATCCATGATTTCTTTAAGATGGGATAAAAGACCTAAAGATGTAAGATCAAGACTTCTAAAGCACGCATCTATGCTTGCTTTGCTGGATTCAAATATTAATTCCGAGCTTGTGGAGGTTAGTATTTACTTTACAGATGATGAAACTATTGCTACTCTTAATGAGAAATTCAGAGGAGAGAAAGGCCCCACTGATATACTATCTTTTCCATATAATCCCCCCGTTCGCTCCTCCCCAAGAAAGCCTTATTTCATAGGGGAAATTATTATCTCTATCCCCACTGCTAAAAGACAGGCCAAAGAGTGTAACAGGAGTCTGGAAGATGAGATTGGTTTTCTCGTTATTCACGGTGTTCTTCACATTGGTGGATATGAAGATGAAACCGAAGAAGGGTATAATTTTATGATAAGTAAAGGAGAAAAGATTTGGTCAGAGGTAAAAGAAGCTTACTACAATCATTTAGATTCGCTTTCCAGGGGTTCAAAGAAGCCTTATGGGAAGGAAAAAACCTCAGAATTCAGGTTTCATTAGGTATATTCGCACTTTTATTTGCTTATTTTTTTGGTTTTCCACCAGTAGAGTGGGCAATTCTACTTTTATTAATAGGTTGCGTGGTTTCTCTGGAGCTTATAAACACAGCTCTTGAGAAAACTCTGGATGTGGTAGATTCCAATACTAACCACACGATAAAAATGGCAAAAGATATAGCAGCAGCAGCCGTTTTAGTTATGGCACTGGTGGCTTTTTTGATAGGGTTGGTATTCTTCCTCCCCCGAATTTACACGCTCCTTAAGCACTTACCCTTTTAATACACCCCCACCCTCTACTGATCTATGACATATGACGAGTGACAGGTGGTAAGTTGAGGAATCTCTCTTTGTTACTCTCCTATTATACTACTAATAATTCACGTTGCTATGGATATGCCTCACCTTCAAAAATTGACCCCACCCGATAATACATTACTACTTAACAGCGTTATAGGCGTTGACTCTCTTTATATTAAATGTTAACCACATTGTTCCAGCTGCATCAGCAGTTGATTCTATACGACTTCGCACTTCTGTATTACTGGTGCCGTAAGAAGTAGCCCAGACCAACCCTGCCACACCAGCCACAAAGGGAGAAGCCATGGAAGTACCGCTCAAGGAGCCGTAGTTTCTAGTTATAATCCGGTTTCTGTGATTAGGCAAGGTGGAGAAAATGCTTACTCCAGGAGCAGCTATATCCACCCAGTTTCCGTAGTTAGAGAATGAGGCCTTAGCGTCGTTTGAATCAGTAGCAGCTACGGCTAGGCAGTTATTATAGTAAGCAGGGTAGGAAGGGGAGCTGGTGTTATCATTTCCAGCTGCTGCCACCAGAACTACCCCTTTATTCCAAGCATAATTAACAGCATCTTCCAGGGTGGTGGAGCTTGAGCTTCCACC
>JBBIUB010000004.1:60918-67642 GCA_037440465.1 Coprothermobacterota bacterium
GCTTCCACCTTACCAGGTGGAACCTTCACTATCTCCACTTCCAGCTGGGAGATTTCATCAATCACCACGCCTCCCAGTTTACGGTGTATTTCCTTTTTTATAAAGGTAGGTGTGCCGGGGACAAACTTCACCAAAACCTGTTCAGGATGGAAATCTTTGATGTCTTTATCTTCCTTTGATAAGACTAGGCTAGCACCACAGACAAACAACAATAGAGATGCTATCACCAGGATAGCTGTAATCCTTTTAACCATTAATTTACTCCACATAACTTTTCCTCCTTTCTAATAGAGGTACGCTTAACTTTATAGCGTATCTGAAGGTAAGGCAATGCAAATCTACCTTCAATAATACAGTAAACCTAAATTAAAGGCTTGTCAATTGGAAAAAAGAAGTGTTATAATCAATAAATCAAAAACTGTTAAAGGGAATTTATTATATGGATGGAGGCGAAAAATGCCATTAGTAACCAGCGAGAGAATATTAAGGCGGGCTTTTGAAGAAGGCTGGGCTGTAGGAGCCTTTAACGCCAATAATTTAGAGTATGTCCAGGCTATTCTGGAAGCTTGTAATGAGGAGAAAGTACCGGTCATACTGCAAGCTAGCCAGGGGGCTATAAAATACACCGGTCTTCAAAATATCGTAGACATGGTCAGAAATGTAGCTCAAAATATTTCCATACCGGTGGTTCTTCATCTGGACCATGGAACAGATTTCAAACAGAATGTAGAGTGCCTGAAAGCAGGATTCACTTCATTAATGTTTGACGGTTCCCTTCTGTCTTTTGAAGAAAATGTACGCATCACAAAATCACTTGTAGATATGGCTCATGCTGTAGGAGTACCTGTTGAAGCCGAGCTGGGTAGAGTGGGAGGAACCGAAGAAGGGATAGATGAAGAAGAAGTAGAAATGCTAATGACTAATCCTGATGAAGCACTAAAATTTGTTGAACTAACCGGAGTTGATTCCCTGGCAGTAGCTGTGGGTAGTATTCATAGAATGCTTAAACAGGAAGCTAAACTTGATTTGGAAAGAATTAAAAAGATTAAAGATAAAACAGGAATTCCACTTGTTCTTCATGGTTCTTCAGGAGTGATGGACGAGTATATAAAAGAAGGAATAAAACTTGGAATTTCCAAGATTAATGTGGCAACAGAACTTAATAAAGCTTTCGTTAAAGGCATGGCTGAAGGTCTGGAAAAGCTTCCAGGAGAAGTGGACCCCAGAAAAATCCTTGCTTACTCCAAGAGAGCTGTTAAGGAAGTGGTCAAGGAGAAAGTAAGACTCTTCGGGTCTCCCTCATTTTTCAACACCTCCTGGAAGGGAGGGGATAGAGGGGAGGGTGAAAAATTGTATTGAGAGGGAGATAAGAATAGGAGGTAGGAGGAGGGAGAGATAATAAAAGTGATGGGTAGTAGAAAGGAGGTTTATATATGAAAATTGGTGTATTAACTGGAGGAGGAGATTGCCCGGGACTTAACCCTGCCATAAGAGCCATAGTCTTACGGAGCCTTGATTATCACGATGAGACTTTTGGAATTACTCTTGGTTGGAAAGGTCTGCTAAACGGAGAAGGATTTCAAATCACCCTTAAAGATGTAGAAGAAATAATCAGTCAAGGCGGGACTATCCTTGGTACTTCCAGAACCAACCCTTACAAAGAAGGAGGAGGACCTGAAAAGGTTGTCAAGAATTTTAATGCTCTTGGTCTGGATGCCTTGATTGCCATTGGGGGAGAAGATACTCTCGGGGTGGCTAATAAACTTCACAAAGACTTCCAGCTTAAGGTAGTAGGTGTTCCCAAAACCATGGACAATGACCTCTCTGAAACTGACTATACTTTTGGTTTTGACACCGCTTCGACAACAGCTATGGAAGCACTGGAGAGACTTAGAGATACAGCTAAAAGCCACAGAAGGGCAATCGTCCTTGAGGTTATGGGTAGACACGCTGGTTGGGTAGCCCTCTACACCGCACTTGGTGTGGGCGCAGACGCAGTACTCCTACCTGAAGTACCTGTAAATCTGGATAAACTTGTTAATAGTCTTCTTAAAGCCCGAGAGAGAAAAGGCTATGCTCTAATAGTGGCTTCTGAAGGTATAGAGGTAGAATCAACTGGAGATACCTCTGCTTCCGAAGTGGATTCTTTTGGCCACATCATACTCGGTAAAAGGGAAGTGGGAAGCTACATAGCAGAAGAGATTGAAAAGAGAACCGGTTGGGAAACCCGCTCTGCTCAGATTGGACACATCCAGAGGGGAGGACCACCTACTCTTTTTGACCGTGTTCTCGCTACGCTATTAGGCATACAGGCAGTAGAGATGATCCATAATGGTAAATTTGGTTACATGTCTTCCTTCAAAAATGGCAAGGTTACTGAGGTTCCTCTTGAAGCTGCAACTAAGGACATTAAAAAGGTTTCTCCAAACTGGCTGAATCTTTTGCCGGTATTATTTAAGGAATAAATAGGATAAAAATACAGGATTCAAGGGGTCAAGGAGTCAATCCTCGAACCCTTGAATCCTTGAACCTTAGTTAAATTGGGAGAAGAACAAAAAATGGAAAAAGATGATTTCATAAAAACAGATGATGCTATAAAGGTTGGACTAAGGATTAAACTACTCAGAGAAGCAATTGGTATCTCTATTAGAGAGCTTGGACGAAGAGCAAATCTAACAGAAGGTTATCTTTCACAACTGGAAAATGGGAAAAGAGCACCATCTTTAAGCTCTATGCGTAAGATAAGTGATGCTCTTGGAGTGGACCCTGCTTTATTCCTGGAAGATAAACTTAAAGAGGTTGAATTGATCTTTAAAGCTGCCAGAAATCTTTCACCGGAAAGCCAGAAAGCAGTAGCTGCCTTCATTCAGTTTCTCCTAAAAGAAGAGAAAAAAAGGTGAAACTCAAAGATATTGATAGAGAGGTCAATCTCCTAAGGCAGAAATATTTAAATTCACCACCTCCCTTCAATCCATTCATTCTCGGTAAAAAACTCGGTATAGATATATTTAGCTTTCCTTTCCCTGATGAAATCTCTGGTCTTCTTGTCATTATGAAAGGAAAACCTTATATCGGAGTCAACAGCAACCAGAATGACCTTAGAAAAAGATTTACCACAGCGCACGAGATTGGTCATTTTGTTCTACATAAAGCCAGCTTTTACCTTTGTGGAAACAAGTCTGAGGAAAAAGAAGAAATTGAAGCTAATTACTTTGCTTCTGAACTACTTTTACCTGCTGAATTAATACTACGAGAGGATAGTTTTATAGAAAGTCGCTATGAAAAGTTTGTTAGTAGATTTAGGGCTCCAATAGAAATAATAAAAGATAGAGTTAAATTTCTTAATATAGATTACTCTGAACCTATTTCTGGTGAATAGACTAACTTATTTCTGAATCTTCTAAGGTCAATTTAACTTTGTAGATTCTACGGCCTTTGACTTCCAGAATCTCCATTTTTAAAGGACCGTCTTCAACCACCTCTCCAATAGAAGGAAGATGACCAGATTTTGCGTATATATAACCAGCCAGAGTATCGTAACCTCTTTCTTCGGGAAAAGAGAGGTTTAGAACACCCTGTAAATTCTCCAGAAGAATCCTGCCCTGAGCAATGTACTGATTTTCACCTACTTTGATAAGCTCTACTTCTTCTTTATCAAACTCATCCTTTATATCACCAACTATCTCTTCAATTAAGTCTTCCAAAGCCACCAGCCCAGCTACCCCACCATACTCATCCAGCACAATAGCGAGAGATATCTTCTTTACTCTCATCTCTTCTAAAAGTTCATCAACTTTTTTGGTTTCAGGAATAAAGTATGGTTCTCTCATAATTTCTCTAAAAGTAAATATTTCTTCTTTACAGGTGATTAGTTTTCTTAAAATATCTTTAGAGTGGACAATACCCACTATGTTATCTATGGTTTCCTCAAATATCGGAATACGAGAATGACCACCATCTACAAAGACCGCCAGAGCTTCCTCAAGTGGAGTATTCACTTCCAGAGATATCATATCCACTCTCGGTACCATAACCTCATAAACATAGGTTTGTCCGAGTGAGAATACACCATGTATCATTTTCTTCTCCTCTTCCTCTACGGAACCATGCTCTTCACCCATTTTAACTACTGCTTTAACCTCTTCCAGGCTTACAGTATGTGGAGAAATTCCTTTCCTAAGCCCAAAGGGACTGAGGAAAAGAAAAGAAAACCAATTGAAAATTTTCGTTAAGGGTTTAAATATCGCTATAATCAGAGTAGTAAACCAGTTAAGACTAAGAAGTACCCTTTCACCTTTGTAAGAACCATAGGTCTTAGGAATAATTTCTCCAAAAAGGATAATGATTAAGCTTACAGTAATGGCAGCCAGTGTAGCGCCACCTTTTCCCATGGCCTCAGAAAAGATAACCGTAGCTAAAACCGCTGCCAGTACATTCACGAGGTTATTCCCCACGAGAATAGACTGAAGAAACTCTTCGGGTTGTTCTTTGAAGTCTATATAACGCTTTATTCCCTTAACTCCGATATCTTCCAGGCTCTTCAGCTTGCTTTTACTCAAGGAGAGAAAGGACACTTCTAAAGCAGAAAACAAAGCACTCATTAGCAGGAGCAGTATGAGCCCCTGGATTCTAATAATCTGGCTTATGCCATCTTCCAAAATTAATCATCAACCTCCATTAGTTAAGTATAGCACATACCTAACTAATAGATATCTTCTAATCCCCCTTAGTCCCCCTTTAGGAAAAGGGGAGATGACCTCAATCTTTCTACTCTCCTTTCCTGGCGGGAGGTGGTAGGAGGAGGGGGTTTGACGATTGTCAAGCCTGACCCCGGTTCCGTATTTTTTCGTATTTATGCTAAAATTTTATTTGTAGTAACACATTATTAATTATAGGAGGAAATTATTTTAGGAGAAACTGAAATGGAACAAAGATGGAGTCTTGAAGACTTATATAGTTCTTTTGAAAGTGAAGATTTTAATAAAGACCATGAATCACTTAATAAAAAAGTAGAAGGCTACAAGAAATGGGCAGAAGAAAACCTGACCTCAAATGAAAATGCTCTGGGAAAAATAGAGTATTACATTAATAACTACAACGAGATGGCCGCCCTCATTACAAAATTAGGTGCCTTTGCCAGGCTCACTATGAGCGTAGAAGCCAGGAATATAAGAGCACTGCAGGTGGTGGAAGGTATAGAGAAAGTCATGACTGAACTCACCCAACCTACTGTTAAGTTACAGAGATGGCTTTCTGGAATTGAAAACATTGATGAGATAATCGCCTCTTCAGATCTCATCAAAGAACATGAGTTTCATATAAGAGATACCATTGAGAATGCCAAGTATCTCCTAAGCGAGCAAGAAGAAGTAGTCATCTCAAAGATGAAACAGACAGGCTCCAGCGCCTGGTCTAAACTTCAGGAACTTCTTACATCAACTCTAATGGTTGAAATAAATATAAAAGGTGAAGATAAAAAGCTTCCCCTCCCTGTGGTGAGAAACCTGGCATTCGAATCAAATTCAGAAGTCAGAAAGGCTGCTTACTATGCTGAGATTAAATCCTACGATAAGATAGTGGATAGCTCAGCAGGTGCTTTGAATGGAATAAAAGGAGAGGTTATCACCGTTTCAAAAATGAGGGGTTATAAGTCTCCGCTCCAGGTAACTCTAAGAAACTCCAGGATGGACGAAGAGACCCTTAACGCTCTGCTTGGAGCAATGAAAGAATACCTCCCTAAATTCAGGAAATATTTAAGGAAAAAGGCTGAGATACTCGGACATGAAAACGGGCTACCCTTCTATGACCTTTTTGCACCTGTTGGTAAGGTGGAAATGAGTTTCACTTATAAAGAGGCGTGGGATTTCATAGTTAACAACTTCAGGAAGTTTAGCAACAAGTTGGCAAATTTTGCTGATTTTACCTTCAGAAACAGGTGGATTGACGCTGAACCGAGAGAAGGTAAGAGGGGAGGAGCCTTTTGTTTTAACATTCATCCTATAAAGCAAAGCAGAATCCTTTCTAACTTTAATGGTAGCTTTGGAAACATGACCACTCTGGCACACGAACTGGGTCATGGCTACCACGGACAGTGTCTCTTTGAACAGACTTTAATGAATTCCCGCTATCCTATGCCCATAGCAGAAACTGCTTCAATCTTCTGTGAAAATATCGTAATCAATGCTGCGTTGGAAAGAGCCACCAAGGAAGAGAAGATAGCCATCATAGAAAACGACCTTCAGAGTTCAACACAGACCATAGTGGACATCTACAGCAGGTTCCTCTTTGAGGATGAGGTATTCAATAAACGCGAAAAGTCTTCAGTATCGGTCAAGGAACTCAACGAAATTATGCTAAATGCTCAAAAAGTTGCCTACGGTAATGGACTTGACCACAATTTCCTTCATCAATATATGTGGGTGAACAAGCCTCACTATTACTTCCCTGAAAACAACTATTACAACTTCCCCTATGCTTTTGGTGAGCTCTTTGTGAGAGGTCTCTATGCTGAATATATAAAGCGTGGAGATGCCTTCATTGAAGAGTACGACAGGCTGTTATCTATAACTGGAAAGTATAACTTGGTCGATGTTGCAAAGACTGCAGGAATTGACCTCCACTCTATTGATTTCTGGAGAAGCTCATTGGATCTTATTAATGAGGGTATTGACGAGTTCATATCCCTAACCGGGGTCAGGTCTACGCATTTGACATAAGCCCCCCC
>JBBIUB010000004.1:67742-77331 GCA_037440465.1 Coprothermobacterota bacterium
TGGGAACAGTGAACCAGAGGGTAGGCAACACCCCCTGTATAGAGAAATTATCTCTAACTGACTATGGGCTCTGGTATCATATTAACATGCTGGATTTACATATACATACGAGTTTATGCGGGCATGCTTGCGGAGAGATGGAAGAATACATAGAAGAAGCCCTAAAAAAAGGGCTCTCTATCATGGGCTTTTCTGACCATCTTCCCCATAACCACATACCTCCCCTGGGTCCTTTTACTCGTCTGGCGATGGATGAAAAGTCTTTACTCTACTATGTAGAAAATGTTCTTACTCTGAAAGAAAAGTACAGTAATTCCATTGAGATTCTTTTAGGTATTGAAGCAGACTTCTACCCCCAATATGAAGATAAGACCGCCCGTCTTTTAGAAAACTACCCTTTTGACTATGTGATAGGCTCTGTTCATGTGCTGGGAGATTGGCTCTTTGACAGCCCTCGCTTTATCCAGGAGTGGGATAAAAGAGATATTGATAAGGTCTATGAAGAATATTACGGACTCATAAAAAAACTAATAAAAACAGGTCTTTTTAACATAATAGGTCATTTTGACCTTCCCAAAAAATTTAACCATCGCCCTCAAATTAACCTGGATGGGGTGATTATTGATCTCGCAAGTGACATTAAGAGAGGAGGAATGGTGGTTGAGCTGAACACCTCAGGTTTGAGGTATGCAGCCGGTGAGATCTACCCTTCCCTGGAAATAGTCAGAATCCTACGAGATGAAGAGATTCCTATTACCTTAGGCTCTGATGCTCACAAACCCGAAGAAGTTGGGGAAAACTTTGATTTATCAGTCAATATAGCCCAATATTTTAAATTCACCCACTTAACTGCTTTCAGGCAAAGAAAATCATTTCCCATTCTTTTAAACGATAAAGGCCTTTGAAGCGTCTTTATAATTAAAGACTCTAATGGGAGAGTTTGAAGAAATATACGAAAAATTATATCAACCTCTTTTAAGACTCTCCTACGGGGTCCTCAAAAACCTGGATGAGGCAGAAGAAGTGTTGCAGGATGTATTTACGAAATTCTATCTAAATATAGACAAAGTTAAGCCAGAAGCTTACAACTCCTGGCTTTACCGGGTTACTTTGAATGAGAGTATTTCTCATTATAGAAGGTCAAGAAAGCTATCATTGGTAGGCGAGGAACCACTTTCTTACCTTCATGATAAAAGCGAAGAAAGTTCTGAAAGTTTCCCTGGAGAGATGCAGGAGATTATTAGAAAATTACCCCTTACTCATCAGGCTGTACTTCAACTTAGATTCTATGACAAATATCAAGTAGAGGAGATAGCAGAGCTTTTAAGTCTCCCTTCGGGAACAGTGAAATCACGACTTCACTATGCACTTAAATATCTAAAAAATGAAATGGAGAAGGGGAAATAATGGAAAGGTATAAAGGAAAGGACAAACTATTCCTATTGGAAGAGGAGTTGAACCCCCTTCTGGAGAAATATTTCCAGAAGGAATTGGATTTAATTAAAGAGGTAGCTCCTCTGCCCTTCCGTCCACCTCTACGGTCTCCCCGAACCTCTGCCTGGTTCCGTTTCCCGTCTTTGAATCTAAAATTGGCAGTAGCAGTGGTTGTAGCTTTTTTTCTTGTCTGCTATCCTCTTGTAAGTTATATTTTTGCCCTGGAAAGAGTAGTTTCACCCCTAATGGAGGATACCCTAAATCCTCTTGGTTCATCCTTAGGGGAAGAAGAAGGAGTTCTCTGGGCACATCTTATAAAAGAAGACCCACGAATACTCGTTTTGTTGAACTTAAGAGCTGAAGGCTTTAAATTAAAAGAAGCACTTTTAATCTACCTTATATCTCGAAGAACGGATATTAATCCCCGTGATATCGCTGAAAAAAGAGAACAAGGGTTAGGATGGGTGGAGATTTTAAAAAGATACGGTAAAACCCCCATTAAAGAGTTGATTACACTACGAAGAGAAGTTCAAGTTCTTAAGAAACTTATTGAACAAAACCCCCTTGTCGTTGAAGGAGAAGTGGTTCAGATTGATACAGAAGATAAATCCTTCTCCTTAAACACTTTTCCCTTTAAGATTAAATTTGGTGGAGCTGCCCCGGAGCTTCAAGAAAAGGTTGAAGTAGAAGTAAAGAAGGAGAACAGCAAATTCAGAACAGAGGTTTTGAAGCTCAAGCTCAAGGAGACTCTCCCTACTACTGAAATAAATGTCCATGGAAGGGTGGGGAAAGTAGACAATCAAAAAGGTATTTTCTATTTAGAGGGTAATCATATCCCTCTTAAGGCGACTAAGTTACCTCAAGAAGGTGAAATTATCAAAGGAAAGGGTCGTCTTAAGGGTGCTGTGATTGAGGTAGATAGATAGGAACTCTTATAGAATTAAAGTTGCATCGCCAAAGCTGTAAAATCGGAATCCCTTTTCAATAGCGTATTTGTAAGCTTCAAAGACCAAGCCTTTCCCGGCAAAGGTAGATACTAAAACGAGGTGAGAAGATCGAGGTAGGTGAAGATTAGTAATAAGAGCATCTACCACTTTAAATTTATAACCTGGAAGAATAAAAAGCTCTGTATTTCCTTCTCCTTCTTCCACCCTGCCATCTTTTTGACCTGCTGTCTCCAGGGCTCTCACAGCATCTGTACCACAAGCAAAGACTCTTAAGCCTTTCTCTTTAGCTTTGTTTACCTTACGGGCTGTATCCGAGGGAACATTGTAATATTCTCCTTCTAATCTGTGTTCTTCCAGTACTTCTTCTTTTATTGGCCTAAAGCTGGTTAAACCCATATGAAGGGTGATATAGACAATCTCCACCCCTTTATCCTCCAGCTCCTTTAAAAGCCCTGGTGTGAAATGTAGGGCAGCGGTGGGTGCAGCGGTGGAGCCTTTTTTCAAGGAAAAAACCGTTTGATATCTCTCTGGATTCGTAAGAGGTGTCTTTATATAAGGGGGTAGAGGAGTTTTACCATAAACATCCTGTATGTTTCGGGCTGTTTCATCTGAAGGGAAGCTGATAATCCTGCCACCAAAGGAGGTTTTATCCAGTACTTCCACCTCAATTTCCCCGAATAAGATATGAGAACCAGGTTGAAGCTTCCTGCCTGGTTTAACCAGTGTCTCCCACTTGCCATTTCCAACTGGCTTCAAGAAAAAAACTTCAACCTTACCTCCCGTTGGGAGCTTCCCTTGAAGGCGGGCAGGAATGACCCGGGTGTCGTTAAGAACCAGCACTTCACCTGGCTTTATATAATATACTATATCCCTGAATATTCCCTCTTTTATACTCTCATCACTTCTGTTTAGTATAAGAAGACGGGAAGAGTCCCTGGGTTCTACTGGAGTCTGAGCAATCAACTCAGGTGGTAAAAAATATTCAAATTCTCGTGTATTTATCTCTAAAACCTATCCATCCAGAGTTTTCAGTAGCTCCAGGCTCAACTGTTCGGTCTTATCCATAAGCTCTGTATCCAGGTGTTCTAAGGTATCTGAGGTTTGATGCCAGTAGGGAAGGGTGCCGTCTTCTTTAAGGTTTAAGAAGGTAATTATCTTAAAACCAGCTTTATACGCAATATGTCCATCAGTGTAAGCTCCCCTCGGAGAATAGGCTCTGGCTGCGATATCCGGTTTATGAAGAGAGATTGTATCTACAATCTTTTTTAATTCTGGGTCAACTTTTGCAGTTGTAAAAAAGGTATGAGTCTTAAGATAAGTTAGCTTAGCACCTTTGCCTCCAACTGCATCATAGGTAATCCAGTAAACTTCTACATCTTTCCCGTCTGGCGACTTCTTCAGATCGTTTTTATGCCTCTTAATGAAGTCTACTGCTCCATAACTTCCAACTTCCTCACAACCCGAGAAAAGTAGGATAATCTCACTATTCTTCAAAGGATTCCCTTTAAGGATAGAAGCAAGGTTCAACACCACACTTACCCCGGAAGCGTCATCGTTAGCCCCCGTAGAATAAGGAGTAAAGTCAGCCTGGAGAGTAAGAAGAAACACAAAGAACATGATGATGGCTGGTATGGAAGAAAGAATCTTTAAAAGAGGTAGCTCAAAGAATAGGCTTATAGAAAAGATAAGAAGGTTCAGGACAATACAAGCTAAACCAACGGGAATCAATGTTTGAAACAATTTTACCCAACCTGCAGTGCTAAAAACCAATGGTGACCTATGGGAATCCATATGGGCATTAAGCACAATTCTCCTTTTTACCTTACCTTGTGGGGGAATAACTGCCCACACATTCTGGCTCTTCCCTTTAGGTAGCATCCATCGTAAAGGGTTAGGAATGAAGGATATCTCCAGAAGCAAGGAGAAAAGAGCAATAATCGAAATAGCAATAGATACAATTAAGACTCTTCCCCCCAACCATGATAATAAGGAAGCTATTAAGGCTATTCCTAAACCCAGAGAAGATGGCCACCAAGCTGAACGAGCGCTGAGAAAGGTCTCCACTTTTGGTTTAATCCCAACTTCTTTTAAACTATTTCTTACATACTCTGCTGCTTCTCTTTCTTTCTGGGTAGTAGAACCCCGCGGACCGATGGTTTCAACCAGGTAACGAATATGCTCCAAATTCATCTTTTGCTTCTCCTTTTCCATCTTATTTTGCCTCTATTATAGAACATCATAAACAGAATATTTCTTGCTTCAAGAAGGGATAACCGTTATCTCACCATTAGAGTCCACATCCGACAATACCTTATCCCCTTCCTTTATATCCCCCGAAAGCATTTTCTGAGCCAGAAAGTCCAC
Source organism: Coprothermobacterota bacterium (assembly GCA_037440465.1). Classification (GTDB taxonomy): domain Bacteria; phylum Coprothermobacterota; class HKB111; order HKB111; family HKB111; genus JBBIUB01. The sequence goes on from JBBIUB010000004.1 coordinate 72,488, forward strand.
CACTCTTCTCTGAATGACTCTCTTCAGAGGTCGAGCTCCAAAAACAGAATCGTAGCCTTCTTTTGCCAGATAGTCTTTCAGTCCCTCGGAGAATTCCACCTCAATTCCTCTCTCCAGGAGTCTCTTTTTTACACTATCAAGCTGAATGGTAACCACTCCTCGGATGTCCTCAGGTGAGAGTTTATTGAAAATGACTACATTATCTATCCTGTTTATAAATTCTGGTCTGAAATAATTCTTGAGCTCCTCTGATATCCTCTTCTCTTTCTCTTCATTCTTTAGAGAAGTTGAAGAAATAAAATCTGTGGGGATATTGGAAGTCATTATAATTACAGTATTCTTGAAGTCCACCGTCTTACCTTTACCATCGGTAAGTCTACCATCGTCAAACATCTGAAGCATCACCTGGTGCACTTCAAGATGGGCTTTCTCTATCTCATCAAATAGCACTACAGAATAGGGTTTACGGCGAACAGATTCAGTCAATTGACCACCTTCCTCATAACCCACATAACCTGGAGGAGCTCCAATGAGCCGAGAGACCGTGTGCTTTTCCATATATTCAGACATGTCTATTCTGATAAGATTCCTCTCGTCGTTAAAGAGGAACTCGGCGAGACTCTTAGCAAGCTCCGTCTTCCCCACGCCCGTAGGACCCAGAAATAGAAAAACTCCCAGGGGCCTGTTGGGGTCTGATAAACCAGCACGGGAACGACGAATGCAGTCGGACACAATCTTTACAGCTTCATTCTGGTCAACCATACGCCTGTGTATGTAGTCTTCCATAAGGATGAGTTTCTCCGTCTCTGATTGTAGAAGCCTGCTTACAGGCACACCAGTCCAGATAGATACCACATAGGCAATGTCCTCCTCGTTCACTTCTTCCTTTAAAAGCCGCTGTTCTCCTTGAATTTTACTCAACTCATCATTAATATTTTTCAGCTCTTTTTCCTTTTCGGGAAGCCTTCCATATCTTATCTCAGCCATCAGGTCTAAGCTTCCTTCACGCTCGGCTTTAACTAACTCTATTTTCAGGTTCTCTATCTCTTCTTTTACCTTCTTAAGCTTGGTAACCAGTCCTTTCTCATCCTGCCACCGTTTATGGAATTTATCAAACTCAACTCTTAGCTTACCGAGTTCATCATCAATATCTTTTATCCTGTCTTCGTAGTCAGGTTCTTTCTTCAAAGCTTTCCTTTCCACTTCCAGTTGAACGATGCGTCTTCGGGTTTCATCCAGGGCTTGAGGCATGGAATCCATTTCAATCCTGAGCCGGCTTGCAGCCTCATCAACAAGGTCTATGGCTTTATCCGGTAGGAATCTTCCTGTTATGTATCTATTTGACAGTTTAGCTGCTGCAATCAGAGCTTCGTCCTTTATCCTGACTCCGTGGTGGGCTTCGTATCTTTCTTTCAGACCCCGCAGGATAGCTATGGTGTCCTCCACAGATGGTTCATCCAGAAATATAGGTTGGAACCTTCTCTCCAGAGCCCTGTCCTTCTCAATGTATTTACGAAACTCATCAACAGTGGTGGCACCCACACACCTGAGCTCACCCCGCGCTAACATGGGTTTTAACATGTTAGAAGCATCAATGGCACCCTCTGCCCCTCCTGCTCCCACCAGAGTGTGAAGTTCATCTATGAAGAGTATTATCTCACCAGCAGAAGAGGAGATTTCCTGTAATACCGCCTTAAGTCTATCTTCAAACTCCCCACGGTACTTGGTGCCAGCTACTAACGCAGCTAAATCGAGCTGGATTATCTTTCTATTTTTAAGTCCTTCGGGTATGTCCCCGCCTATAATCCTCTGAGCAAGACCTTCCACAATGGCGGTTTTTCCCACACCGGGGTCTCCCAGAAGAACCGGGTTATTCTTCGTGCGGCGAGATAGAACTTGAATGATCCTTCTTATCTCCTGGTCTCTTCCCATGATGGGGTCAAGCTTTCCTTTTCTGGCAAGTTCAGTTAAATCTCTTCCATATTTCTCCAGAGGTTTATACTTACCTTCTGGCTCCTGGTCAGTTACCCTCTGAGAACCTCTTATCCCTTTTAAGGCTTCATATATCTTTTCTCTTCTAAAGCCATTTTTTTCAAGTATATTTGCTCCTACCCCGCCTTCGGTTAAGATAGCCAAAAGTAAATGTTCAATGGAAATATATTCATCTTTAAGAGTCTCCATCTCCTTCTCCGCCAGCTCCAGAACCTTTCTGGTGCGGGGAGAAATATAAAGTTGGGTTACATAAGACACCTGAGGAAGGGTTTTAAGGTGTAACTCCAGGTCTGAAATTAGTTTACTTACATTTACTCCAATCTTCCCAGCTATCTCCCAGACTAAAGACTCTCTATCTCTGAAAAGGGCATAAAGGATATGTTCGGGCAAAAGTTCCTGCTGCCTGAACTCCTCAGCCACTTTCTGAGAGTTCTGGAGTGCTTCCTGTGATTTTATTGTAAATCTATCTGGTTGTATACTCATATTCTCACCTCTTTATCTTACCTTTTTTTCTTATCTTTTTATTATAGTATTCTTCAAAAGAATTCCCTTTTCTTTAAGTTTTTAAACCATTATTAATCATCCTGAAAATATTTTTTATCTTGTCATGCTGAATTTATTTCAACATCTTTCTTTGTGGTCTTAAATACGGGATTACCTCTCCCAATGATAATAAAATAGTTTGACATTACATGAACTCTTCCATATAATAAAGATATAAAGGAACAAGATTCCTCAACTGTCATTTATCTCCTCCAACTAAATCAACCCCAGTAAGGGGGAGGTAGTAAAAGATGATATGCTCTTCCACAAATAATATCCCCTCTTAGAAGGGAGGGGATATCCTCATTCTACAACCCCTCCTGGAAGGGAAGGGATAGAGGGGAGCGTGAGATTAAAAAATGCGATTACCACTCTCGCCCCAATTGGAGATTTTAAATTGGTGCGGGATCGCTTTGACAGGATAGTGGTCAGGAACTTTTGGTTGGTTTAACTGCTAAAGAGCCAAAGGAGTAAAAAAACTTAATAAAAAAGGAGGAAAAAATGGCTGGTAAAACCTATATTGTCGTGTTATTACTTTTAGTTTTTGGCATAGCCCTTTTGGGAGCAGGGTACTTCCTGGGTTTGGCTTCTGACCTTAAGGAAGTTATAGATACAAATGGAGACCAGGAATCGGTGTTAGAAGACCTCAGACCCGGACTCAAAGCAGGAAAAGTAGGTATGGATGAGGGAGAAATGTACGAATTCTGGATTCCAGCTGGTACACCTGACCCTGCAGGGCATGGCATGAACTTTGTTTTTCTCAGACGTACCATACCTTTCAACGAAGATACAAATACTGCCCTGACTTATGCCCTGATGGAGCTTATTAAAGGCCCCACAGATGAGGAAAAAGCTCTGGGAGCTTTTGCTATTATCAAGGGTGGAGAGGTTTTAAAGGTGAAAATTAAAGAAGGGGTTGCTATACTTGATTTTTCAGAGGAAATAGATCCGCGTGGGGGCTCCTTAGCAATTTTTATAACCACCAAAGCCATTGAAGAAGTAGCAGGACAGTTCCCAGGGGTCAATAAAGTTATGATTTTAGTAGAAGGACAGGAAGACGCACTGCAACCCTGAGAAGGTTGAATACCCCTCACCCTACCCTCCCACAATAGTAACATCAAACCTATCGGAGACTCTGGACAGAATTATTCGAGAATGATATATTTAAGCAGTTATTAAAATACTTAAACATTTAAGGAGCTGAATATATGAGAATGTGTACTTCTGAGCTGTTTAAAATCCTGGGTGTGGAGACACGACTTAAGATAATTGCACTTTTAAAGTCTAAAAATTCTCTGGGAGTTAAAGAGATAGCGGAGGTATTAAATATTAGTCCTTCTGCTGTATCCCAACATCTGAGGATATTAAGACAGGCAGGTCTGGTCAAGAGCAGGAGGGAAGGATATTACATACCCTATTCCCTGGATGAAGATGTGCTGGAGAATTGTCGAGACATTCTGGATGAGATTTGTAGTTGTAGATGTCATGGGGTAAGAAGGTTTAGAGGAAAAAGGTTAAATGGTATGAGTTTAACCTCCCTTAAGAAATATGAGAAGAAGTTGGAAAGAGAGCTGGAAGATGTTCGTGGACAAGTCTTTGAGATCGAGAGTCAAGGAAAATAGTTTTTTATATAGTAATTAAGTTTTAAATTAAATACTTAATTAAATCATGGAAAAAAGGAGGTGAAAAAGATGTGTTATCCTACAAGAGGTCACGGGATGAGGTTTGAACTGGAAGAGCATTCCCGCATGTGCGAATGTGGATCGGGCGAAAGCCACCACTCTAACAATTGTTGTTGCTGTGGTTGTTGCTGTGGGCAGGGACATGGATTGTTCCACAGACATTTTCTGACTATAGAGGAGAAGCTGAAAAGATTAGAGGAGTATAAAGCACAGCTAAAAAAAGAGCTTGAAGCAGTGGAAGAACGTATCCAGAAGCTTAAAGGTAGCTAAATTTAACCTATCTTTCACTCTGCCCCCTTATACTCTCCCTTGACTATAACTTAAAGGGTCTTCCAACCCAAGCAGGGAGGATATAAGGGGGATTTTTTTATTGGAAGATAGAATTTCCCCCGTTTTTTATAAAGTGTGTCAGTCTACATAAAGGGTGTCAGGTCTAAGTATTTAACAATTATCATCAATTAACGGGGCCAGGTGTGTCAAGAAAATACCCGTGTTATAATTAACCTGAAAATAGTACATCTCTTACTTTTTCAATCGGGGCGTGGCGCAGTCTGGTTAGCGCGCTTGGTTCGGGACTAAGAGGTCGGCAGTTCAAATCTGCCCGCCCCGACCAGACGAAACTTGAGG
>JBBIUB010000005.1:0-73520 GCA_037440465.1 Coprothermobacterota bacterium
TTCTGCCCAAGTTGCCCCCAGATCTGCCATTGTATCGGAACCTTTTATTACAACCGTACCATGTAATCCATCACTTTCAGGTTTTTTACCACAAGATGATAAAATAATAGAAATAGAGACCACCAAGATCAAAATTACATTTAACTTTGACATAGTTTCTATTTTCATCCTATCCTCCTCGTCTAAATTCTATTACAAATTTAACACTCTCTTTAATTGCAAACTTCTTTAATTACTCCACCACCGAGAACTACATCATCCTTATAAAACACGACACCCTGCCCAGGAGTTAAAGCAAAGTAGGGTTCCTTAAACTCCACCACAGCCTCACTACCGACTGGGTTGACGGTTGCATCTTTTTCTTGCATACCATATCTAACCTTCGCTTTAACTTCGATTTTTTTTGTTGGAGGTTCTATGGAAATCCAGTTTAAATCTTTTACTATAAGATTACTCTTAAACACATCATTTTTTCCTGCTACTACCAGGAGGTTATTATAAGTATCTATCTTAACTACATAAAGAGGCTCCTTATAAGAAATCCCAAGTCCCTCTCTTTGTCCTATAGTATAAAGGGGAAGACCCCTATGTTTTCCCAGAACTTCTCCCCTCAAGTTTATTATAAACCCTTCCCTAAGCTCTATTCTCCTATTCAGAAAGAAATCTTCAAGCCTTCTCCTGACAAAACAGACATCTTGACTTTCACTTTTTTCTCCTTCCCAGATCCCTTCAGATTTTGCCAAATCTATAACTTTCTCCTTATTGAAACTACCAAGAGGAAATATTATATTCTTTAAATAATCTTTATTGATATAGAAAAGCATGTATGATTGGTCCTTCCTAACATCCAAACCTTTTAAAAGCGAATATTGCTTTCTTTCATCTGAATACAAAACTCTCGCATAGTGACCAGAAGCAATATAATCATAACCATCCTTCAAGAGCTTTTCCAGGAAATAACCAAACTTTATATCTCTATTACAGTAAAGACAGGGGTTGGGAGTCGTTCCGCTTGAATATCCTAAGATAAAAGGAGTTATCACCATTCCTTCAAACTCATTAATAGTGTCAATCACCTCATATTCTACCCCCAGCTTGCTACATAAATGTTCCGCTTTACTCAAACCATTGATAGAACAGCATCTTGAGTCAGGGTGAAAAATAAGAGAGAAGCCTCTAACATCGTAACCCTCTTCTTTAAGAAGGTACAGAGCTAAAGATGAATCAACACCACCTGATAGAAGTACGCCTACTTTAGCCAACATATATCACCTTTACAATTATCTTTTATCTATTGTTACAAAAAGTTGTCAGAAAATATATAAAATAACCTCATCAAACCCTTCTTTACACACCCTCTACCCCCTCTTAATAGAGGAGAACTTTTTCTATATTAATAATACCACAATAAATAATTCAGAGAATATTTTTTTTCTTCAATGGCTACACCCTCTGTTGGTACCTCTTCTATAACACGTCTCTTGAAAGTGTTCAAACCCCAACCAAAGTATTTGATAATAACATATGCCAAAGGTAGTCTCACCAACCACATACCCAGTGTTGTAATAACCATAGGAGTTCTGGTATCTCCAGCTCCTCTGAAAGAAGCAGATAGAACAAATAGCCATACGAAAACCAATGATGGTGAAAGAATGCAAAATAAGTAATCTCCTGTTGAATTTATAAGTTCTACAGAAGCTTGATAAAGGTTTGGTATCTGGTAAGCCACTTTTCGTGCTGCTTCTACTTTTTTTGCACCAAAAAAAGAAACTACTGAGTAAGGCCTACACCAGCTAAGGAAATAGGGCTCAATCTGCCTACAAAAATCATATCAGTAAAATGGAAGGTAACTTGAAGTAGGTTCTCTAATATGACTGGTAGAGCCAGAAAAAGTAACCTTTTCCTTAGTTGAGCTTTGCTATCATCCAGTGGTATTGTTTTTATTTTTTCAGATCTCAATAGGTTATCAACTATTAATAGTTTCTTCTTATTATTATTGTTTAGAATATATTTGCTTTCCATAATATTAGAAAATATAAAATTATATTGTCAATAAGTAGGGAAATGAAAGAATATCAGAAAGGCTTTCATAGAACAAATAAAGCCTCATATTCTGAAGCCTTCTTAATAAAAATCAGGGTAACAATACTAAAGTTAATAGAAAAATGTGTCAGGAAAATATAAGTTTATCATTCATCTCGTTCCATCTAAGATACTTTATATCTTTAAACTCTTCTTTCATTCCCTCAATTGTATAGGCGATTAGTACTCTGTTTTTCACATCAAATTCATACTCTGCAACATCTTTCATGAGAATCTCATTATCTCTGTAAATTGTAACTGCACACAAATTACCCACCTCCTTTTAAAAGTAATTGACCTTTTGCCAGTTCCCCATACTTTTTTGCGTGAACTGTAAGGTTCTTAATTTCTTCCTCGGAGATAGTTCTTATAACCTTACCAGGAATGCCTGCAACAAGACTTTTGGGGGGTATTACAGCCTCACCTAATATTATAGATTGAGCTGCTATTATGGAGTAATCTCCAATAATAGCCCCATCCAGGATGACAGCATTTATTCCTACCAGAACTCCATCACCAACATTACAGGCATGCACTACAGCTCCATGTCCAATTGTAACCATTTTACCTATCTTAACTTCTCTTTCTTCTGTGGGATGGATTACAACATTCTCTTGAATATTGCTGTTTTCCCCAATTTCAATAGTATTTAAATCTGCTCTGATAACTGCACCATACCATACAGAAACCCCATCACCCAGAGATACGGAACCTATAAGATAGGCAGACTCTGATATGTAGACATTACCTTTGAATACAGGTATTTTATTGCCGATAGACACCACAGGCATTTATTAAATCTCCTTTCTAATTATCTCCTTTATTATCGTTAATCGGGAGATGTTACTTCTTTCAAGTTCATCTAATCTAAAGGTTATATACCGAGCAGTTTCTTCCATTTGAGGAATGAGAATATGTTCCAGGGCATTAACTCTTCTTTTTGTTCGAGAAACCTCTTTAATCATAATCTTTATGGCTATCTCTATCTGGGCCATCCTCACAAGCTTAAGAAAAAGTTCTTTAATATTCTCAACTGCTTCATCAAGGTCGGTGGAGGTAAAAACAAAGCCATATGATATAGAGAAACTACTCAAATCCACTTCAAAGGATGGCACTTTTACGCCCATTATACGACGAACTTCTTTTTTTAAGGAATTAATAAATACTTGAGAAAGTAAGCTCAAAGGTAAAGCAAGTGGCATCATTGTTGCTTCTGCGAGGACCATTGATTGTCTTACTTTACGAAACCCCTCATCTACTTCCTTTCTTACTTGAAGATACTCTCTGCTCAATTTAATGAATTCCCTCAGGAGTCCTTCCAGCTTATCTCTCAGTAATCTATGTCCCCGTCTTGCTACAACCAACCGACGTTTCAGACGGAGGAGCTCCATCCTGTTAGGATTTACTATTATCAAGAGGAGCCATCCTCCTTAATATCACCTGATTGGGCTAAATACTTATCAAGGTATTTAGCTATAAACTCCTTTCTGACTCTCTTTAATTCTTCAACTGGTAATAAACTTAGAATCTGCCAGCCTCTCTCAAGGGTGGTAATTAAATTGCGAGCTTCGTATTCATCCTGTTTTAAGAATCGATTTTCAAAGACTTCTGCAAAGCGAAGAAACTTCTTATCTACATCTAAAAGTGCTCCTTCACCAAGTATGATAGCAAGCTCTCTCGCTTCCCTTCCACGAGCATATGCAGAAAAAAGCTGGTTACTTAAATCAGCGTGATCTTCTCTGGTCTTTCCTGTGCCTATCCCTTTAGACATAAGCCTGGAAAGAGAAGGAAGAACATCAATGGGGGGGTAGATGCCTTTTCTATGAAGGGCCCTACTCATAAAGATTTGACCCTCAGTTATATAACCTGTTAAGTCTGGTATAGGATGAGTACGGTCATCTTCTGGCATTGTCAAAACAGGGATTTGGGTTATTGAACCTGATTTACCATGAATTCTTCCTGCTCTTTCATAGATTGTGGAAAGGTCTGTATACATATATCCTGGATAACCTCGTCTCCCAGGAATCTCCTTTCTGGCAGCAGAAATTTCTCTTAAAGCCTCACAATAGTTTGTCATATCAGCTATAATGATTAGAACATGGTAATTGTGAGTGAAGGCAAGATACTCTGCTAAAGTAAGGGCAACCCGGGGTATGGCAATCCTTTCGATCACCGGCTCGCTAGCCAGATTTAGGAAAACCGCTGTTCTTTCCATAGCTCCAGAAGCCTCAAAATCCTTTATAAGGAAGTTGGCTTCCTCAAAAGTAATACCCATACCAGCAAAAATCACTGCAAATTGTTCTTCTTTTTTAAGAACCCGTGCTTGTCTAACAATCTGAGCTGCAACTCGCATGTGAGGCATTCCAGAGCCTGAGAAAAGTGGAAGCTTTTGTCCCCTCACCAGTACATTTAAGCCATCTATAGATGATATACCTGTTTCAATAAATTCATTTGGGTAGTCTCTGGAATAAGGATTCATTGGGCTCCCATTTATGTCAAAATAATCTTCAGCCAGAGGAAGTGCTCCTCCATCTCTGGGCTTCCCGAGACCATCGAAAACTCTTCCCAGCATCTCAAGAGAGACGCCTAACCTTAAACCTTTTCCTGTAAATCTTATTCTCAAACCCTGAAGTTCAAGGCCTTGTGCTGTTTCAAAGAGCTGGACAACAGCTTTGTTTCCTAACACTTCAAGAGTTCTGCCGTACAGAAATCTTTCTCCGCTTTTTATTTCCACCAGCTCTCCATATCCAACCCCTTCAACACCCTCTATAACCATAAGGGGTCCAGATATGGATGTGGCACCTAAATATTCTTTAACGATCATGCTATCCCCCCTAACAGGGATATTTCAGCCTTGACCCTTTGAGGCAAAGATTCAATTATATTTAAGTCTTTTTCGCTTACCTCTTTCATCCTTGAAATTTCTTCTTTTATTGGTAGCTTGAGAATTGATTCAATTTCTACTTCCTTCTGAATGGCTATTCTTGATGCTTCTTCAAAGGTAAAAATCACTTTAAGCATTAGACGCTGCTTTTTTAAAGAAGTATAGGTATCAATCTCATGATAAGAGTTTTGTTGAAGAAAATCTTCTCTGATAGACCTGGCAACCTCCAGAGTAAGACGATCAGCAGGAGAAAGAGCATCCATACCCACCAGCCTAACTATCTCTTCTAATTCAGCCTCTTCTTCAAGGACCCTAAGAGTCCATGTTTTCAATCTATTGAAATCTTTTAGTTCACCCTTTTGGAAATAACTTTCAAATTCGTGAGAATAAAGAGAATAGCTTATCAGCCAGTTAACTGCTGGGAAATGCCGAGCGAATGCTAGCTTAGCATCCAGACCCCAGAATACTCTTACTTCTCTTAGGGTAGCTTGAACAACTGGGTCTGACAGGTCTCCTCCAGGAGGTGATACTGCTCCTATTATACTTAACGAGGCTTCTCTTGGAGTGATACCAATAGTTTTAATTTTACCTCCCCTTTCATAAAAAGATGCTACTCTCGAACCCAGATATGCTGGATATCCTTCTTCACCTGGCATCTCTTCTAACCTACCTGACATTTCTCTCATAGCTTCTGCCCATCTGGAAGTAGAGTCAGCCATTAAAGCTACATTGTAACCCATATCCCTGAAATATTCAGCTATGGCTATCCCAGTAAAAACTGAAGCTTCTCGGGCGGCAACTGGCATGTTAGAGGTATTAGCAATGAGAATTGTTCTCTCCATTAAAGGTCTTCCAGAACGGGGGTCCTTTAACTCAGGGAAATCTATAAGAACTTCTGTCATCTCATTACCCCGTTCTCCACAACCCACATAGACAATTATATCAGCGTCCGACCAGCGAGCTAACTGATGCTGCATCACAGTTTTACCGCTACCAAATGGTCCAGGTATGCAAGCAGTTCCGCCCTTAAAAATAGGAAAAAGAGCATCAAAAATTCTTTGACCAGTTATAAGAGGTTCATCAGGAGGTAGCTTCTCGCCAAAAGGTCTTCCTATTCTCACAGGATACTTCTGCATCATTGTTAAAGAATGTTTTTGACCGTGTTTATCTTCAAGAATCACAATCACATCTCTAAGTGTGTATTCTCCACTTTTTATCTCCAATACTTTGCCAGTTATCCCGGGAGGCACCATTATATAATGTTTGACAAGAGGTGTTTCGTCCACGAACCCTAAAAAATCTCCTGATACTACTTCATTTCCTGCTTTAGCAAGGGGAATGAAATTCCAATTCTTTTCCATGTCAAGTGCTTCTACTGCAACTCCTCGGGCAATAAAGTTTCCATATAGGTCTTTTAGAACTTTGAGGGGTCGCTGTATACCATCATATATTCCACCCATAATTCCGGGTCCAAGCTCTACGCTCAAGGCTTCACCTGTTGCCAAAACGTCTTCTCCAATCTTGACACCCTCTGTCTCCTCATAAACTTGTATTGAAGCCAAACCACCCTTGACTTCTATAACCTCACCGAATAAGCTGAGCTCGCCTACTCGTACAATCTCATACATCTGGACACCTTCCATACCCTCTGCAACCACCAGTGGTCCAGCCACTCTGGATACCCTACCTTTTATCATCGTTTTCCTCCTTAAAAAGGTCCACACCTACTAATTTTTCCACTAAATGTTTAAGGTTATTCAAAGTAAAATTACTGGTGGCTACTCCTCCTAGAAGAATGGAATATTTACCCTTATCTTCCATTTGAGATAACCTTGGATAAATCTTTGAACCAAGAGCTTCTTCTATAAAAAAGAGCTCATAACCTCCGGATTGAAACTCATTTAAAATCTCTTCAAGTTCTATTGAATCATTAGCTACTATACCTCGCAACCCAAGAGCTTGATAACTTAAAAGAAACTCTTCGCTTCCAATCAGGAGAAATTTCTCTTCACTCATATTAAACCAACCCTCTCTGTTTTATTTTCTCTGAAGTAATACCTGTTGCTCTGGAGAGAAGAACCATTTTAATAAAATTTAGTTCCTCATCCCACAACTTAGAAAAGATAAAAATAGAATCCATACTTATATCAGCTTTGAAACGCAACCCATACAAATATTTCCATAAATGTTCGTCTAATGCCCTCTCAATATGGGGAAGGGATAACTTCTGTTCCTTAATTTCTCCCTTTACTCCAATTTTATTGAGGTGCTTTTCTACATCTTCTTTCCCATCCCAGATAAGTTTTAAAATTTTTCCATTTTCTACCCCTGAAATTAACCCTTGCTCCACAATATTATAAGGAAGATTCCATCTTTTACCGCGAAGAAGTGTAATTAAATTCCGTGAAAGAGCATAATATTTATAGTAGTTATAGATAATTTGGGAGTTAGAATTGCTTGCCAGTTGAAGACTAAGTGATATATATTCTCTATCGAGAATCAGTTCAGCTAACTGAAGTGAACCTGAATCTAAATAAGCCTCGTAAGCTTTGTTGAAAGCTGATTTGTACTCTATTGGGACTTGATTGGTCATAATACCTTTGCTAATAATGCCTAAATTCAAGTGGTATAGACTATCAACAGGGGTTTTTAGAGCAAGACCCTTTAGATTAGCTTTTAGATTATGAAAATCATGGGGTAGAAACAATAGGTGAAGAATAAATGGTTCGGGTAGTATCCTGGAAAGTAGGTTAAAATAAGCCGACTTAACCTCCAAAATCATTTTGTTTAAACTACTTCCGTTGATAGGTTCGTCCAAAGATGGGTAACGACTCTTTAAGAAAAGTAAAATACCCGGGAGAGGGTCTTCTAAAAGTTTCTTAAACTCTCTCGGTTTAATCAACTTAGATTCTAATGCCATTATTACTCCAACAGAAAAAGAGTAACTTTCTTTCGGTTTAGATGGTTTTTTCTGAATCTTTTCTCTCAGGGAATAATAATCCATAAATCTCCAGCCTTTTCTCAAGCTTTACCCAGCGCAAAAACTCCTCCAGAGTAAAGTTAAGCTCTAATCTACCTTTTTTTATATAAAAACCACCTAAACCCTGCCTTATTTCTGGAGAAATCACAAAGGACGAATTTATGTTAAGGATATTTGCTTTTCCTACAAAGACTATTTCATCTCCGAATTTTCCGTAAGCAGACAGAAGGTTATGTATCCACATATTGTATAATTCATCGTTTTGTATCAGATATGAAGCAAACTCTTCAATAACCTGTTCCATATATTTAGATTTCAAAACTCCCAATTTTCTGTTATGTTCTAACTTTAATCTTGATTTTTCTCTCTGAAGTTTAAGGTTATAAAGGTCTTTCTGTCTGGTAATGGCGGTTTCTTTCTCATCTTTTACTTTAACACGACCATGCTCAAGAATTTGTTGGGCTTGAATTTCCGCATTTCTTAGTATCTGCTCTTTCTTTTCTATGGCTTCATTGTGAATCTTCTTTTTGAGTTCTTCCAGAGCCATCTTAGATCTTGACCGCAAAGAGAAGAAGCATGATAGTAATTAGAAGAGCTAATACAGCATAAGTCTCAACAAGAGCTGGAATAATGAGAGACCTACCTGTCATACCTTCTTCTTTTGCTACCATTAGTGCTGAAGCTGCTGCTGCCTCTCCCTGCCAGATAGCAGATATATACTCTCCTAACATAATAGGAATAAGGGAAGCAAAAACCTGAACTCCTTGATAAACTGAAAGTTGAGGTAAAGCTCCTTCCATAAGACCCAGTCTCACTATGGTTAGAAAAGCAGCCACCAGCCCATAAAAACCCTGAGTTCCCGGTAAAGCTTGTAAAATGAGCATTATGCCAAATAGATGGGGTTTTTCAGACAACACACCAGCAGTTGTCCTTCCTGCAATTCCAACTCCTGTAGCTGAACCGCTGAAAGCCATTCCAGCAGCCAAACCAATACCTATTAAAGCAATCGAAAGTCCTTCCATTTTATTGTTTTTCCTCCTTTTGCAATTTTGTTTGAATTACTTTTACATAGGATGTTTTAAATCCTAAGGGTTTGAAAGAATTTCCTCCACCTTCATAAAACCTTCCAAACAACTCTATTGCCTGAAGTCTGAAGGCATGAACAAATGCACCAAGAAGTCCCATAGCCAGGTTAAAAAGATGGAAAAGTATCCAGGCTATTGGTACTACTATCCAACCCACACCGCTCGTCATCAGATCAATAATATTATTAAGGGCTTTAGCCACTCCTGAGCTGGTAAGGTTAAGTGCAATAAGGCGACTATAAGACAAAACATCTTGAAGAAAAGCACCCAGTCCATAATAACCCATAAAGCCATAAAGACTAACCAAGCCCAGAATGATTCTCCCCGTCCAGCTTTTTGAGCTTCTACCCTGAGTGAAAACAGTTAGTATTAAAGATATAAAAAAAAGATATATGATGATTTTTTTATAAGACAAAAGAGCTGGGAAAACCGAAGTTGAAGCAAAAAGAAGAGTTGAAGAAAGCAAGAGCAACCATACTCCCTGATCCAACCAGGCTGATTTATAATCGCCCCTTTTTAAGTTAAACCAGAACCGATTCAGGATTCCCCAGTATTGTGTCAAAATACCCATAACCAAAACGAAGACTATAGATTTCATCAAGCCAAGAGATTCCCAGGGATCTATCAGGGGTAAATAACCCAGAATCTTCCCTCCGGTTGTGACTCCCGGTGAATAACCAAACCAGGTCCAGGTTAGAATTCCCACCAAGAATGTAGCACCGCTTAAATAAAACGCAAGTCCAATAGCCTTTAATGTTCCTTCATTAAGAGAATACTTCTTATAAAGAAAAAGCGATATCATAAATAAAAATATTGCATATCCAGCATCACCCAGGTTTATAGCAAAAAATAGAGTAAAGGGTGCAGCCAATATTGGTGTAGGGTCCATCCCCCAATACCCTGGCAAGCCAAAGAATGTAGTTATTACCTCATAAGGTCTAAGCCATCTTGGATTTTCAAGGCAAACCGGTGGTGAATCATCAACCTGAGGAGAATATGCTTCTAAAAACCCATAAGGAAATATCTTTGTAAATCCATATTTTAAATCTTCATAATCGTGAGCCTTAATCCACCCTTGAAAAAACAAACAGAGATTCGTCCCACCCATTTTCTCAAGAGCATCTTTTCTTGCGACCTGGCTCTGAAGGTAATCATAATACAACTTAACTTGAGGAAGATACGGTATCAAATCATTCTTTTCCTTCTCTACTTCTTTAAGCCTTTTTTCTGCTTCCTCTTTTTTCTGGATAATCAAATTATATATTTCTGCAAAGCTTGTTGAATCATAAACAAGGTAATATGATGTGTCAATAGGTTTGAAAAAGTAATCAGCCAAAAAAGAAATAACCTTTTCATTATCCCTTCTATCCCAGGCAAGGAGAATATACATATACTCTTGTAATTCAGATATTTTTCTGATGTTTAAAGATTCTAATTGGTCTCTCTTCCCTTCAAATGCATCTTGAAACATTATCCAATCTTTTTTCTTAAAAGAGCCAATTCTATAGGAAAAGAATTTTGAATCAATAAAATCCTGAGGAGAAGAAGAAAGGTTATTTATTGGTTTAATAGTTTGGATGTCATTACTAGCATTTCCTATCTCTTTTTTTAGGGCTTCTTCTTCCTTTATAAGATCTTTGTAATAAGTATAGATGAATTCAAATTTTATTTCCTTTTCAATTCTTGAAAACTCTACTTCATCTACTTCAGGTTTTTCAATAATTAAATTAAGTAGACTCTGCTGTTTTCCAGGAATAAGGTATTCAATGACTTCTTCTACTTGCCTGAGCAAAACTTCAGGTTCTACCTCAACAGAAAGAGGTGATTCCTTTTCTAAAACTTGAGAAAACTCGAGAACTCCTTTAGAGCCTACATATTGGATAAGAAGAGGGTAATCCTTTTTAAGAACCGCCCCTTTAACTTTGAGCATTTTAGCTATTGCCACTATTCACCTGTTCGAATAAATATTGAAGGAGAAGATCTTGTATATCTTTTCTTCTAACAGAAATGATATTTTTATATTCCTCATCAAGTGTTGTTTCTTGTGCTATTAGTTCATCTTTAAAATTTTTCAACTCTTTTTCTAATTCTTCTTCAAGACCTTGAGTTAACACCTCTATCTCGTTAAGGTATTGATTCCTGAGAACTTCTATCTGTTTCTCGGCTTCTTCAAGAATTTCTTTGCTTTTCACTTTTGCATCATCTTCAATCATTAAAGCTTTTTCTTCAACAAACTTAAGTTCTTTGATAAGGTCATCTTCCATAACACTGCCTCCATTGGTATAATGGTGGAGATGACCGGATTCGAACCGGCAACCTCCTGTGTGCAAGACAGGCGCTCTCCCGCTGAGCTACATCCCCACATAAAAATGGTGGGCCCTTCTGGATTCGAACCAGAGACCTCATCCTTATCAGGGATGCGCTCTAACCTGCTGAGCTAAGGGCCCAACCGTTATATAATATCATATATACAAATTATCATAAAATATTTTATAATTTGAAAGGTAGAAAAGATGCCCTTAAAAAAACCAAATAACAAAGATAATATTAAAATATTTCTTATTCTTAGTATCCTTGGACTTGTAATGATTATTAAGGGCGGTCAATATCTTATTAGCTGGCCAATCTCTCAGGAATTACCTGAGATACAGTTTACTGAAAACGATTATTTATCCCTTCTTAGCCAATACGCAATATTTAAAAACCAGCTAAAAGAAAACGGAAATGCTTCGCTTTACTTTACTCCCCAGATGTTAAAATCATATCTTAAATTTGAACCAGGTGTAGCAAAACAGTTTCCTGTTCAGGAAATTTTTGTAAATGATAGAGATATAGAAATAAGGTTAGAGAATAAAATTAAAGGTGAAATATATGAGATATATTTACTTTTACAACCTCAAGAAAATAATGGTAGATTATATCTTAAAGTGCTTAAGGCAACAGCAGGACGATTAAAGATACCTTCAATTATTGCCCAGAAGAAGGTTGATGAAGTTATTGAAACTATTTCTTTACCTTTTTACCTCAAGTCTATTGAAATTAATAAAGAAGGGATAAGTATAATTGCCAAAAAACTATAAGAAAAAAAGATCAAAAAAGAGAGTTAACTGGAAGCGCCTGGCAAGAAACCTGCTGCTATTTGCTTTAGTAACTCTAATATTAGTTTTTGCTGTTACTCTCTTCCCTCTCTACTGGCCAATACTATTGAATGGTTTAAAGAGCGCCACAAGTTATATGTTGAGAATTGCACTAAATCTACCATCTCTTCTCAGAAGCTATGTTCCATCAATGTTAAGCTGGTACTTTGGAGAATGGCCTTCAATTTTTCTATTTGTTTTAACCATTCTTTTTTTAACAGTTTATCTTTATAGAGGAAAACCACACATTCTATTCCTTTGGTTATTTTTATTATTCCTGTCTGGCCAAGCATGGAGTGGCTATTTATATCCCAATTACCCTCTTTATAAAGAGCCCACTCGATGGATTGGACGGCTTGGTGTTTACTTATTCGAGACACTGGCTATTCCTCTGGGTGAACTCCCTGCTATAGTTATATATTCCTTCCTTACACTTATTTTCTTTATATTTACTCTTTTTGGCTTGAAGAAAATAATATTTTCTTTAAGAAAACCAAATTCATCAACTTCCTTAACTAAGCCACCTAAGCCTCGACCTAAACTCAAACCCTCCTCTTTAGAACTCACAACTGAATATATTCTTCCTTCATCAGATATGCTTAAAGAACACCCTACAAAAACAGAGTTAATTAATAAAGACCGTTTAGCTGCAATTGTCGATGAAACCATAAACAGTTTTGGTATCAATGGTATGGTTGATGAGGTTACAACAGGACCAACCTTTCTAAGAGTGACGGTAAAAGTTGAGAGAGGTACCAGATTAAATCAGTTAACATCTATATCCAACGAATTATCAATGGCTCTGGGAGTATCAAAGGTTCGAATAGATGCCCCTATCCCGGGTAAACCCAATACCGTAGCCATAGAAGTACCAAGAGAGAAAAGGAGTATTGTCTCCATAAAAAACATTATTAAAAGCCAGGAATTTAATTCTTCTAACACGCCTTTACCGCTTGTTCTGGGGTTAGCAGACAATCCAATAGTAGAAGATATTAGAAACTTACCTCATCTTCTAATAGGCGGTTCCAGTGGAACAGGAAAAACAATTTGTCTTCATAGTATTTTATGCGGTATTTTATTTACCTCTACACCTCGGGAAGTAAGGATTGTACTCATAGATCCCAAGAGGGTTGAGTTCATAGATTACGAAGGTATCCCTCATCTGTTATACCCGGTAATAACAGAAGTAAACACCGCTGTTCGTGTATTAAAACTTCTAACTCATGAAATGGATAATAGATACAAGCTTTTTGAGGAAAAGAGGGTCAGTGACCTTCAAAGTTACAATAAGATTGTTAATGAACAAGAAAAATTGCCTTACATCCTTATAGTTGTAGATGAACTGGCAGATATGATTAGCCTTAATAAAGAGTCTGAAAAATTCATAGTTCGACTGGCACAAAAAGCTCGTGCTGCGGGTATTAATCTGATAGTAGCTACTCAAAGGCCTACTATAAATGTGGTTACTGGTTTAATAAAAACAAACTTTTCTTCTCGCATAGCTTTTGCTGTTCCCACACAGATAGACTCAAGAATAATATTAGACAGAGGAGGTGCTGAAAAACTTCTCGGGAAAGGCGATATGCTTTACTTATCTCAGGAAGCTTCTAAACCAAAAAGAATACAGGGGGCATTTCTGGATAAAGAAGAGCTTAGAGCCATAATATCTCATTGGAAAAAACAACTGAAGGAAGCTCCTCTTGCTCCACCAGAAGAGCCACTATCACAAGAAGAATTAGAGTATGATGAAGAAATAGACCCATTAACAAGAGAAGTTGTAAAAATAATTCTTCAGCATGGTATGGCATCCACTTCTCTTTTGCAGAGAAGACTAAGCATTGGCTATGCCCGCGCTGCTCGAATCCTTGATTACCTTGAACATCGTGGTATAGTAGGTCCCGGAGAGAGTAGTAAACCCAGAAAACTCCTTATCACAAAATGGGAAAACCTACCACCCGACCTCTTTGAATCATAATTGAAACAGGATTCAAGGGGTCAAAGAATATGACGAGTGACAGGTGATAGGTAATGAGTAATGTGTAATAAGTGAAGGATCACATGTCACACTTCACCTGTTACATATTACAGGTAATATATCACATCCTTTAACACTCTTGATTTAAGCAAATGTTTGCTGTATTATAAATTGTTAGCCGAAGTGGCGGAATTGGCAGACGCGCTACGTTCAGGGCGTAGTGAGGAGACCTTCATGGGGGTTCGAGTCCCCCCTTCGGCACCATTAGCATTTCATATAAGAGGTTTTCATTTAATACATGCTTAAAGAGTCATCAATACTAAGAGAAGTAAAAAATATCTACCTTATTGGTATAAAAGGCAGAGGTATGTCAGCCCTGGCCAGCATACTTACTAACCTTAGTATTGATGTAAGTGGGTCAGACACAAGTCAAGAGTTTATAACAGACCAGATTCTAAAAAAATTACCTGTAAGAGTAATGGAAGGCTTTAATTCTGAAAACATACCTCCAGGTACAGACCTTATCATATCATCAGTTGCTTATTATGATTACCGTACTAATATTCCTCTATTAAATAACCCAGAAGTTAAAAAGGCTCTTGAGAAAAAAATACCAATCCTGGCTTATCCGCAATTCCTGGGGAATCTCTTCAACGATTCTTTTGGAATAGGAATATGTGGGACTCACGGAAAAACTACAACTACAGCCATGATAGGCTTAATATTAGAAAGCGGGGGGTTGGACCCTACTGTACTAACAGGAGGAGAAGTACTGAAGTGGGGTCAGAACAGCAGAGCAGGCATGAGTAAATATTTTGTACTTGAAGCAGACGAGTATAGAGAATCTTTCCTTAATTATCAACCTGAAGTACTGGTAGTTGGTCCTATTAATTACGATCATCCCGATTTCTTTAATAATTTTAACTTATATAAAGAAGCTTATAAAAAAATAATTTCTCAGGTAAAAAATAATGGTTTAATAATTGCTTGTGGAGACAATCCTAACACATTGGATGTTTTAAGAAAAAGAATAACCTGTAAAACATTAACTTATGGTATTTCTTCTTCCTCGGACATAACTATTTCTGATAGAGATGTGTTTAACGGTAATCAACACTTCAATGTCTTATGTAAGGGTAAAAATTTGGGCAGATTCTCCCTTCCACTACCTGGAGATGGTTACTTAATAAATTCCCTGGCTTCCATTGGAGTAGCTTTAGACCTCGGCATAGACATTGATAGTATCAGGGATAGTCTGAAAAATTATCAGGGAATAAAAAGACGCTTTGAAGTTAAACAAAAAAATCCATTTACTGTCATAGATGACCACGCTGGTCTTCCTGCGGAAATAGAAACCACCTTGAAGGGAGCGAAGGAGTTTTTCCCGGGAAAGACGATATGGACAGTATTTCAGCCCCATACTTTCAGCAGGACCGAAGCCTTGATGCAAGATTTTGCCCAATCTCTATTAATCGCTGATAGGGTTGTAATTCTGGATATTTATGCCCCTGCAAGAGAACCAATAGGAAATGTGCACTCTACTGACCTGCTCAAATTGATACCAGAAAAGGGGATATATAAAAAAACAATTCCAGAAGCTTTTAACTATTTGATAAAAGAAATAAGAGAGGGTGATGTAATTATTACCATGGGAATAGGAGATGTCTGGCCTCTTGCAGATGCTTTAACCAAAAACATAAAATAGGGCGGTAGGTATCATTTTAATGCACCTGTTTCAATTATCTCAAGATAAAAGAATTTATCACGTTCTCTCAACACAGCTTCAACTCTAACAGGTGTTCCTATATCATTTTCTTCATATGGATTAAGCCCACCTGTATAACCACCAGCATAAATATAGCCTGTTTTATCCTTTAATACCCAGAGCACACCAAGTGATTCTGGAGAGGGTTTTAATTTATCATCTGTTTCAAAACCGTTGAAATCACCATAGATAATAACTTTTTTTCCAACATAATTGGAGGGATTCCTTAAAATCTCATTAATAGTAATAACGCCAGGTTCTTTTTGTTTCAACTGGCAAGCAGAAAAAGATATTAAAATTATGAACATAAGAAAAAGCGTTGATATTTTAAGTGTAATTTTCATAATTCCTCCGTTTATTATTCTTTATGATATTATAGAATAGTTTATCAAGTGTTTAATAAGACAATTTATTAATTTTAAGCCAGGAGCTAATTATATTGATAATACAATTAATAATAAATAAATTACACAAGCAATCATATTGAGAAAATCTTTTAATAGAGAGCAATAATGGAACTTGTAGTCCTTTATCCCCACTTAAAAAACCAGGTTATAGCAAAATCCCTTCTTTATAAACACAAAATCACCTGGGTCAAGGCTGGAGATAGAATACCAGATACTCCACTATTAGTAGTAGCAGGTGGGGATGGGACAATAAATTATGCTGTTAATAATATTAGTTTAGAAAAAACAAAACTCCTCATTATACCTTTAGGAAGGGGAAATGTACTGGCAAACGCTCTGAATATCCACCTCAAATTTCCTTTTGATATTATCAATAAAAAATCCCGAGAAATTCAAGCTCCCCTATTGGAGGTTAACGGAAAGCTTGCTGTTATGGGCGCTGGAGTTGGAGAAGGTAGTAAAATTATGTACTATGCAAATCCCTACTCTCAATTAGGAATTTCTTCTTATTTCGTTACTGGCTTTAGAACAATACCATTCTGTATGCCCTTACAGATAAAGGTTAATGGTATTCTATATACCGATTTATTAACTATAGAATTATCTCTCTGGGGAACATCAAGTTGGGGACTACCATTAACAAACTTACCTTCTTCCAGAGGTCCTTTTCTCATTCTGGTAAAAGGTTTTCCTTTTTTAACAGCTCTTTCTTTTCTTACAGGTCATCTACCTGAATGGGAAGGAGTCACAACGCTTGAAGGTAAGGAGTTTCTCCTTGAATCAGATGAAGATATAATGGCGCATATAGACGGAGAAGCTTTTATCACGAAAAAACTTGAATCAAAATTATCAGATAAAAGGGTTACAATATTAGCTTTTTAGCTTAGTACCTCAACAAATTTTTTGAACTTCTCTCCCCTATCTTCAAAATCTAAAAACTGGTCATAAGAAGCGCAAGCAGGTGATAAAAGAACAACATCTCCTGGATTAACAAGGGTATATGCTTCTTCCACAGCTTCCTGCAAATTATTCCTAATAGAATAGTTGGAAAAGCCTGAATACATTAAGGACCTTTCTATTTGCCATCTGGTTTCCCCTATAAGAATAATCCATTTAACATTCAAATTAGGTATTTCTCTGGTTAATGGTGAAAAATCTACTTTCTTATCACTACCCCCCAGAATAAGAACCTTAGGCTCTGGTATTGCCTTCAGGGCTACCAGTGTAGCGTGTGGAGTAGTAGCCTTAGAATCATTGATATAAGATACACCCTTAAAAGTGCGAACAAACTCAAGACGATGATGTAGCCCCTTGAAGCTTCTAATGGAGTCTGGAATGGTCGTTGATGATACTCCTGCTGCTATGGCAGCAACTGAAGCTGACATTACATTCTCCAGATTATGCTCTCCAATTAATGGCACTTCTTCAGTAGAGATTAATTTCTCTTCTCTTCCATTCCACCTGTAATAGATTAATTTATCTTTAATATAAACTCCTTCTTTACCATGGTCAAAGGGTGCAAAATATGCTTTTCTGGTATTAGCTTTCTCCATAATTGATAGAACTCGCTTGTCCCTTCCATTTCCAATTAAAAGATCGTCTGGTTCCATGTTTAGATAAACACGACTAATAATCTTCTCAAATTCTTTCATAGAAGAGTGTCGGTCTAAATGGTCTTCAAATATATTCAGAATAATTGCCACTTTTGGGTGAAATTTATCAATTGTCTCAAGTTGAAATGAGCTAACTTCCACTACTAACCATCCAGATGAAGGTACTTTTTCTATTACCTCAGTCAGGGGTGGCCTAATATTTCCACCAATCCCCGCTTGAAATCCTGCATCTGTCAATATTTTAAATATAAGAGAAGTTGTGGTGCTCTTGCCATGAGTTTCACTAACAGCTATTATTGGAGAAGATGTAAACCTATATGCCAGCTCCAACTCTCCCCAAATGGGAATATCTTTAAGTCGGGCTTCATTAAGAAGGTCTATATCTAAACGAACACCCGGACTTACTACGATAAGATCTTTATCATTAATAAGAGAAAGTGGGTGACTTCCCAGAACAAGTTCAACCTGATTTAAGGGGTAAGATTGAAACTTCTCCCTTAATAACTCTTTCTTATCTGTTCCCACTATCTTTGCTCCATGTTTCAAAAGAAGCCTAGATGCAGCCACTCCGCTGTCAGCTAAGCCAACTACAAGAACATTTTTCCCATCAAGATTCATTCAAGCAGTTCCTTTTCAGTCTCTTCCATTCCTATACCCCTTGAACCCTTAATCAGTACCAGATCTCCAGTTTGAATCAGTTGCTTAAGCCTTTTACCAGCTTCTTGTGCTGTTGAAAAATGCTCTCCACCAGGAAATCCTCTAAGAAAAATAGATGCCTTCTCCCCTACTGTAAGTAATACATCAAATTTCATTTCTGAAATTATGGCTGCTATTTCATTATGCTCCTTTTCAGAAAAGGTTCCCAATTCTCTCATCTCACCAAGTACAAGAATTTTTCTTCCCCCTTCTAACTCTTTAAACACCTTCAAAGAAACCCGAAGGGATAAAGGGTTGGAGTTGTAATAATCAACTATAACTGTAGCTCCTCTAATAATTTTTCTTTCCATTCTTCCCCAGAGAGGTTGGAAATCTGATACTGCTTTAATCCCTTTACCTATTTCTATCCCGGTAAGATAGCCAGCAGCTAAGGCACCCAGTGCATTCAGGGCTGAATGCTCTCCTAACATATATTTTAAGAAGAAGTTTATTCTACCTTCAGGAGTAAATGCTTCAACCTCTGTACCTCCATTCCTGAATATCGATTTTAAAAGACGAAAATCTACCCCTTCATACCCATAAGTGATTCGGGTGCAGGAACACTCAAGATTCTTGACAAAAGGATTATCAGCATTTATAACAACCCATCCTGGTGATGGTATGGATTTAACCATAATACCAGCTTCCTCTTCTTTCATTACCTCCAGAGATCCAAAATGCTCTATATGTGAAGGTCCCAGTGTTGTAACCACAACGCCATTTGGCTTGATAATGTCAAGAAGCACTTGAGCATCACCGACCTTCTGAGTACCATACTCTACTACTCTAATATCCTTTTTAGGATCTTCATTTAATAAATAAAGTGGTATTCCAATTTCAGTATTCATATTTCCAGGAGTAGCACTAACTCTGTATTTATTCTTGAGTACTTCTTTGACCATTTCTTTGGTAGTAGTCTTCCCAGAGCTGCCACATACTCCTATGGTAAAAACAGGTGAATCGTTGGCTAAATACTTGCCTAAATTAATTAAAGATTCAAGACTATTATTTACAACTATTTCTACCGGGAAAATTCCTACTCTACGATCAAGAAGGGCTCCTCTTGCTCCTTTTCTAAAAGCATCTTCACAATAAAGGTGACCATCAGTCTTCTTCCCTTTAAGTGCAATAAAAAAAGAACCTTCTTCTATTTCTCGTGAATCTGTAGAAAAATGAGAAAAGAGTGAATCACCATCACCAGAAAGGGAACCACAAACCGTTTTAGCAATACTTGAAGCTTCAAGAACCATTGTTATTACAAAACTCTACCTTTTGGGCAAAAACCAGCATTCTTGGAGTTTCCAGATTGAATTCTCCCCCACAATAATCGCCATACACAGAAGTAAAATGAAACCCAGTTTTTTCCAATAACCATTTTAGTTCAGTTAGTGTGTAAAGGCGGAGTTCTCTCCTAACCTCCTTCTGTTTACCATCTTTAATATAGATTCTCTTGGTTCGCTGTACACCATTAATAATATCGAAATTATGACGTTCCAGCATTAAAAAAGATGGGTATTCTCTAATCATATCTGTTTTGAAGTACTTAATAATATGGTCTCTATTTTCCAGATCCAAAAAAATAAATCCACCTGTCTTTAATACCCTGTAAGCTTCTTTTAGAACTTTGAGATTATCTTCTTCAGAGAAATATCCAAAAGTGGTAAAAAAGGATGTTACCAGCGTGAATTGCTCATCTGAGAAGGGGAGCTTTCTCATATCACCTTCCACAAGATTAATACTTAAGTTAAGCTCCCTTGACCTTTTTAAACCTTCTTCAAGATAGGTTTTATTTAAGTCAAGTCCTGTAGCTACATAACCAGCCTTAGAAAAAAGTAAAATATGCCTTCCATAACCACAACCAAGGTCTAAAATTCCCTCATCCTTTGTTAATGAAGTTATTCTGGATACAAAATCTACCTGTTGAGCTGTTCTTTCAGGATCATCCTTAAGTGAAAGAAGCCAGATATAATCTTGATCAAAATAGTCAATAAACCAGTTTTCCAACCTACTTAAATGATGAAAGGGATAACTTTAATACCCTTCCTTTTGCGCCAACTCCGATGAAATCACCCCAGGAAAACACAGAAAAAACAGGAATTTTAAGAGTATAGGTTCCAATTCGTTCATAAGCTTTATTTACTGAAGAGTTATACGCCTCAAGATTCCACATATAATTACCTGTTTCTATATCCATATCCCCACGATATGAAATCACCAGAGTACCATCATCCATAAAAGTTACAGTCTCTGCTCTAATAATATTGTTTACCACTTCTTTTTCCCATAATATAGACAGGTTACCATCACTGCTTATTAAATTAACTTGAATTATATGATCAGGACCTCTTTCATAATGGGTAACAAGGGTATAAATATCTTTATCAGGATGACTGAACAAACTTAAGAAATTTCTTTTCAAGCTTAAAGATTGACCATCGTTTCTGTTAATTGTAACCGTATTATCTGAATTTATTGTTACAGCTAAGATTTTACCGTTTTTTGTAAAAAGGAAATCTTTGATAAATGGTAAATTCCAGATTTTTTTACCATCCAGGGAGTAAATACCGGTATCTGATGAATAATATATTTCTGGTCCTGAGATTGATTTATATAGTTTATGAGGAATCTCATTAAGGGGAATTCTTTCAATGATTTCGCTCTGGGATATACTAACTTTATAGACGATCCCGCCAGTATCTTTACTTATACCACCGACGAGAAGGTTATCTTCATCCTGAAATACGATAGAGGTAAGTTCATCAGGGTGGAAATCATAGTAGAGTGTCTCTCCTTTAGCAGAAAAAACTCCTACGCTTCTGTCTTTACCGGAAAAAGCAAATTTATCTAATGAAGTTTTAAGCCCCACCAGATTGGTAGGTGCATAAACTTCACGAAACTCACCTTTATTATCTATAATATAACAGCGATTAGCCATTTGAGAATGAATAATAACAGCTTCATTAGTATTAATAGCCAAACCGTAGTCTGACCAGGCTTCAAGATATACCGGGTTACCCTGAGGATCAGTCATCTCCAGTTTGGGTAAAGATATATCGAGTTCACCTATCTTACCCGAGGTATCAGGCTTTACATTACCTGCAAACCACGGAATAAGACCTCGGTCTTTCAGAATAAGATAAGTACCTAATAGAATTAATAGAACAGCCACACAGGAAATGGCTATTATTTTAGAAGATTTTATAGTAATCTTTTCCTTATAAACCAATTTACACCACCTTTTTTAATTAATGTTATTAATCCTTCTCCTTTTTAGTTTCTTTGTAGGGCTTGAGGGTTCAAGGATTCAAGGGTTCGAGTAAAATTCATAAAAAAACAACTCCTTGACCACTTAAACACTTGTACTCTATATTTCTCACTCACTTAAATCCTTGACTCCTGGACCCATTGAATCCTATTTTCCTAGCTCCCTTAAACCATCTCAATAAAGCAACTAATTTGGAGATCATCCATGTAATATATATTATATTATACTACTTATAAAAGGTGAGTAATTAGATGCCAAAATTAATAATAACTGAAAAAGAAAGTGTAGCTGATGCGATAGCCAGAACACTTGGGCTTGAAAAAGAAAAGGATAGCTACTTTGAAGGAAAGGGGTATATTATGTCCTGGGCTTCAGGGCATCTAATAGAGCTGTCCGAACCAGAAGATTATGCAAAGAAATATAGTTTCTGGACTTTAAAAGACCTTCCAATAATTCCAGAAACCTTTATACTGAAAGCAAAGAAGAATAGACAGCTTAATACACTAACTAAACTTTTAAAGAGAAAAGATATAGACGTGGTAATTAATGCTTGTGATGCTGGACGAGAAGGCGAGCTTATATTCAGGTACATATATGAATTTTCAAAGAACAAAAAACCAGTAGAGCGATTGTGGTTAAATGCGCTAACTCCAGAAGCTATCCTGAATGCCTTTTCAATTCTTAAGGAACAAAGTGAATATGACCCTCTTTATGAGGCTGCAAGATGTAGGGCAGAATCTGATTGGCTTGTGGGAATGAATTGCACGCGTGCTTTTACAGTAAAACATGGACTCCTGCTTTCTGTGGGAAGGGTACAAACACCTACACTTTCTATTATAGCAAAAAGGGATTTAGAAATTAAATCTTTTATACCAACAAAATTCTTTGAAATTTGGGCTATTTTTGAGAGTAAGAAAGGTCAGTACAAAGGAAAATGGAAAAATAAAGAAGACAGGCTTTATAAAGAAGAAGATGCAGAGAAAATAAGAAATAAGGTAGAAGGCAAGAATGGATTCGTAAAATCATACACTGAAAAGGAAGAAAAGGTTGTTCCACCATTACTCTTTGATTTGGGTTCTCTACAACGAGATGCTAGTCAAAGATTTGGATTCTCAGCTTCTAGAACACTTAAGATAGCCCAGAGTCTCTATGAAAATAGAAAGCTTATCACATATCCCAGAACAGATAGTAAATATTTACCTACTTCATATATCTCAGAGAGCACAACCACACTTAAAGCCTTAAACATTTCTCCTTATTCTAACTGGGTAGAATCTATCCTTAAAAAGAAAATCTCTATAAATCCCAGAATCTTCAATGATGCTAAAGTAACAGACCATCACGCTATAGTCCCAACTACCCTTAAACCTGATATAGAAGGATTAAGTAGAGAAGAACTTAAATTATATGACCTCATAGCCAAACGCTTCATCAGTGTCTTTCTTCCTTTTGATATTTATAATAAAGTTAATATAGAAACTATTGTCGATGGTGAATTATTTATTACCACTGAAAAAGAGCTAATAAAAGCTGGATGGTCTTCTATTTATGGCAAAGAAGGTAAATTAACTAAATATGCACTCAAACTTACAAAAAATGAAGAAGTAAAAACTCTTGATGTTTCTTTAGAAGAGGGGATTACAACGCCTCCCCCAAGGTTAACTGATGGAACCCTTATATCAGCCATGGAATCAGCCGGTCGTTTGGTTGAAGAAGAAGAGCTTAAAGACGCCTTGAAAGATAAAGGCCTAGGGACACCAGCTACCAGATCCCAGATTATTGAAAGATTGATAGAGGTTCAATATATTGAAAGAGATGGTCCAAATTTAGTTGTAACACCCAAAGGAATGGAGTTTATCTCGCTACTGGAAGGCCAACACAGAGAATTAGCCTCTCCTGAACTCACAGCTGAGTGGGAATATAGATTAAAGTTAATTGAACGGTCTATGGAAAAAAGAGATAAATTTATGGATGATATAAAATATTTCGTAAACTCCGTTGTTGAAAAAATAAAAACAACTAATAGAAATCAGTATCTAAAAGCTACTGTAAGAAGAGTTGTAGGAATTTGCCCTTTATGCGGTAAAGAGGTTAGAGAAAATAGAAAAGCCTTTGCTTGTGATAGCTTCAAAACAGGATGTCCTGTAACAATTTGGAAAAAAAGTTATGGAAGAAACATCACCTTTCTGGAAGCTGAGGAACTCCTCGCTTCAAAGAAAATAGGACCACTGAGGTTTAGGTCAAAAGCCGGAAAGTTATACAGTGCTTATTTAATACTTGGTAACGAGGGAGTTAGAATTGAATTTTCCCAGAAGTTTCTTCCAGTAGAGACCCAGAATAAACCAGCCAAGAGAAAAACTCATAGAAAGAAACCAGATATAAAGAAAGCAGTTGAAGAAAAACCTTTCGTTGAAAATAACAACCATGACATCAGTAGCGGGGTCAAGGAGCCAGAAATCATTTCTAAACAGAATCTCGTGAAAAAGGATAAAAGCCCTGTCAAAACTAAAAAAAGCCCAAGCCCCAGAAATAAGAAGAAGAATCAAGCTGATTAAACCTCCATAAAGGAATGATTCAGAATATTTTAAAGGAGGTTTTATTTTCATAATTAGAATCATGGCAAGAAAGGCTGATAGTTTCAAGAAGATTCCTTGTATGATTAATTTACGCACATCTTTTAGATGAATCATTTCTATGTCATTAAAAAGTGTAATATTTCCCTTTTCAGAAATAAAATATAACTCATCGGAGGTTCTAAAAGAGAAAAAGAATTTCATTAAACCCATATACAGAGATAGTGGATTAATCGTTTGATAAAGACCTGCTTCTTTGAGTGTTCCTAACCTTGTTAACTCGCAGGTATAGAGAAAAGGATTCAAGGCTACCAGAAAAGTGGAACTAAGGATAATAATTACTATAAAAAGTGTTAGTGTAATAAGAACACGCAATATTACAATTATAACTCCTGTTCATCAATATGTCTGATTAAGTAATCAACGAATTTGAAAGCCTCGTTAAGAGTAGTTGGGTTAACGTTGTCATAAGTATCTGTATACCAGTGCCAGTTGGGAATAATTCCCTTATCGTCGGTAGCTATAACAGTCATAGCCCGATACCCACGAATTAAAAAAGGTAAGGCATCGGTAGAAAGGGTTCTATAGGAAAAAGGTGTGATAGATAATTCAGAATGCTTGCTTCTTACTTCATCTGCTAACCTTAATAGATTGGTATCCACCGGGATAGAAAACAGGACACCTTCTGAAACAGTGTAATGGAGCTTGCAGCAACCAACATTATCTACATTAATAATGAATGAATTTTGAAAACTGTTTTTGTATTTCTTTGAGAAGAGAAGACTGCCATATGTGCCTGTTTCCTCTGCACCAGTAAAAAGGAAAGAAACAGAAGTTTTCAAAAGACTCTCCTTACTCAAGCTTTCAATTAATCCCAGGAGAACCGCCACTCCTGAAGCATTATCAGAGGCTCCTTTAGTGTGTGTATAAAAGAACTCTCGTACTATAAGAAGAACTCCAGTTACAAAAACATAGAGAAAACCCGCGCAAATCAGTATATAAAGAGGTAGCAAAGATATTATTGAGTAAATCAAGATAAGTAAAGGCACCAGAAAAAGCACGGCTTGCTGTAGAAGAAATGTTGTTCTGAACCCCTTAACCATAGAAGGTGAAAAGTAAGATGCTGCCTTTGAGGAGTCAATATGCGCAACGAGTAGAATCTTTTGTTCAGTAGAACCAGTTGGATCAATTTCACAGGTTATATTTGCGGTTTTAGTGCGATCTGGTGTTAATAAACTGAAAAGACCCCAATAAGTATAGAGTTCAAGGATATAAAAAACCAGTATCGTTATAATAACAGGAAGCCACAATATGTTTAGAGTCTTTAGAAATAGTATGTTTACTACAAGGTAAATACTATAAAAGATGATATAAACCCAACTAAAGGTAGCTTGAGCTGTGAAATATTCTTCTTTTCCTTTTATTCCATTTCTATTAAGAAAATCAAATATATATTTCCTGGCTTTTACTTCTCCTGGGGTTCCTGTTCCGCGTGGACCAATCTCCTCAGCTAACGCAAAAACATGTTTCAATAAATCCATGTTAGTCTCTCCTCATTTATTCTATTATTCATTATTTTACATTATTTATTGGCAAATTATGGGCCTTCCTTATTGACCAATAATAAGAAAACAGGTAAAATAAAGAAAACTACCAAAAAGGAGGTATTTATGAGGAAAATAATACTAAGAATAGTGATTATTACACTGGTTCTGGCAACAGGTTTTTTCTTTTTTACCAGCCTTGACCGGGGTTTTATTCAAGCACAGAGCTCTTCTAGCCCAGGGTCACCAACAGATCCTCTGGTTTCTAAGTCTTATGTAGATGGTAAAATCAACGAAGTAATGAAGGAAATTAATCAACTCAAAAATGAGATAAACCTTCTTAAAACCCAGAATAAGGTTTTCCTTGATGAG
This sequence comes from Coprothermobacterota bacterium, assembly GCA_037440465.1. Classification (GTDB taxonomy): domain Bacteria; phylum Coprothermobacterota; class HKB111; order HKB111; family HKB111; genus JBBIUB01. The sequence goes on from JBBIUB010000005.1 coordinate 26,379, forward strand.
CTTGCTACCATAAAAAAGCAGATAAGTACTCTTGGTGGTGGAGGAACTACTCAGCAAAAAGGAGTAGTAACTGCGCAAACATTAAATGTTAGAAAGGGGCCAGGGACAAATTATGAGCGAATAACAGTCATTAACCTTGGAACAGAAGTAACTATCCTAAAAAAAGAAGGAAATTGGTTATTCATTAAACTTAAAGATGGGAAAGAAGGATGGGCACACGCAGGATTTATAAAAATATTGCCCTGATTTCAATAATTTTCTTTCTAATAATCTTTCCTCAGGGCGTTTCTTCATCAACTCAACCTATCAAAATTGGCCTGGCTGTCAGCCAGTTAGAAAATATTTTATCCATAAATCAGGGTATTTACTTCCTGGAGATAAGTATGACTGGAGAAATGGCTGCTTTTAATGATGGTAGTTCCATACCAATTAGAATAAGTAATCGCAATGAATCCACATACTCTATTATGATTGGAGCATTTCCTCGGCTTGGCTTATATCCTTATGAAGGAGAAGAAGGAGCCTTAAAAGCCCTTATAAAATTGAAAGAGTTAGGTTTTCAGGGAACAATTGTAGCTTTTAATCTGATACCTGGTTATGTAATTGAAGTAGGGAGATTTAATGACCTCCTCGAAGCTGAGCTTTTCCGTTTACGAATTGCACAATACTTTCCAGAAGCAACCATCCTTCCTACCTTGAGAAAAGGTTTAACTATTACACACCCTGACTTTGAAATCTTTTTCCCTACCTTTGAAAATCAACCTTTACAGAATTTAGCTTCATTAAAACCCTTCGGGTCGGGACTTATAAGTTTAAACAAAAAACTTTACCGAGGAGCGATGAATATTGTCTGGTCCTCAAACCAAGAGAATTTCCACTTAATAAACGAGCTCCCAATTGAAGAATATCTTCTGGGTGTTGTTCCTTCTGAAATGCCTGATTCTTTCCTTATTGAAGCCTTGAAGACTCAGGCCATAACTGCCAGAACCTATGCCCTAAAAAATAGAGGACGTTTTGCTAAAGAAGGGTATGATCTGTGCGATACTTCACTAAGCCAGGTCTATGGTGGTTTTAGCGCAGAAAAACCTAATAGCACTCAAGCAGTGAAGGACACCTTCGGGATAGTACTAAGCTACCAGAATCAGCTTGCAAACACATTCTACCACTCTACTTCTGGTGGAAAGACTGAGAAAATAGAAAACGTATGGGGAGGTTCTCCAATTCCCTATCTTGTATCTGTAGAAAGTCCTTATGAAACTATGTCGCCCCACTATGAATGGGTAAGAACCTTTTCATCCTCTGAAACCAGTTCAAAGATTAACCGGCTGCTCTCAGATAGAGGATTGAAAGCTATCGGAAATGTAGTAAACATTCAGGTTTTAACCAGAGGAGCCTCACCACGAATCATAACTGCCCGCATAACGGGTGATAAAGACAATGTTGAAGTTAGTGGTGGTTTCCTCAAGTCTGCACTTGGATTAAGAGAAACTTGGGCCTATTTTGAATTTGATGGGGGTCCTGGAAAAATTGTCAATATAATAGGTAAAGATAATATTATTTACGAAAGGATCCTTGGCGAAGTACTTAATAATACACTTTTAACAGGATTAAACAGTATAACTCTTAGGGGAAAAGAAATAGAAACAAGAATATCTCTCAATTGGCAGATCATGACGGTCAAAGGAAGGGGTTGGGGACATGGCGTTGGTATGTCTCAATGGGGTGCCTATGGGATGTCCCAGGCAGGTTGGAATTATGAAAAAATTCTTGGTCATTTTTATCCAGGTACTTTTTTAAACAAGATATATTAAATACTTGAGGGGCCCCAAAGAGCCCCCCAAATCAACTTTTAATTTATAATAACCTGATTTTAAAACTCTGTAACACCTGTAAACCTGAAGCTCTTTATTTTGAGTGCAGGTACTAATGATGAACCAAACCATGTAGGAATAAGACTTCTATTTTTACTAACCATTTCAACACCCTCAAGAGCCTCAAAGAAGGGTTGTGTAAAGCGTAAATTTTTAACAGGTTTGACCACCTTACCATTTTCTATGAGAAAAGTCCCATCACGGGTCATTCCTGTTGAAATAACCCTTACGGGGTCAATCGGATTAACATAGTGGAACCTTGTTACAAAAATACCCTTCTTAACAGACTTTATCATATCTTCCAGAGAATAATCTCCACTATCCATAAAAAGATTAAGAGGAATGGCTCCGAAATGCGCTTCTGTTGAAGGTAAAGAGTGACCAGTTGGATTGACGCCTGCTTTCTTAGCAGTATGGGAATCGTAAACCAGACCACTCGCTATACCTTCCTTTATAAAAAATACCTTCTTTTTGGGTTCACCCTCAAAGTCAAAAGGAAGAGGTAAGCCAGCGGGATCCAGGCCATCATCGTAGATCGTTACCAGAGGAGAAGCTACAGGTGAACCCATTTTAAGTTTTATGTAAGATCTACCTTCTTCAGCAGCTTTTCCATTAAAACTCAAATATGAGAGCATTTGAAGTATATCAGCAGTAGCATAGGGCTTTAGTACAACCTCATACTCACCTGGCTCTAAAGTCTGCGGTATTTCTGTTGATAAACAAGTATATAAAGCTTCCCCTGATACTTCATCAATGTTAAGCTTGGAAAAATCTGCTCCTACAGTCTCTCCATAACCACTTCTTCCACCTTTAAGGAAAATGACTCTGAACTCTGTTTTAGTGAATGGAAAATAAGCTTGAAGACCCCGACTATTTAAAATACAAAGCTCATTAACCTCATTAGTTACCGCACCATAAGCATTTGCTCCATTTCTTTTAGCTTTTTCTATTAATTTAGCTACTACCTGTGCTCGTTCATCTGGAGAAACCCTAACTGTTGCCTCTGCAACTCCTTCCATTTTCTGATATAACTGAGGTTCGGGAAGCTCAGGCAAGTTAGGATTTTCAGGCATAAGTTGAGCTATAGATTTAGCTTTCTTTAATGCAATTTCCAAACCCGTTGAAGAAATATCATTAGTGGATGTAACACCAACCCGCTGACCGATAGTATAACTAAGGGTAGCCTCTAAGTTTGTTTCAGCAACATTCTGGTGTATTTCATTATTGGCAAACCTTGTAAGAAAGGATTCTGTTCCAGTAAGTGATATCTTCAATTCACCTTTATCTACAAAACTCAATACCTCCTTTCCAAATTCTACTAACTTCTTTTCGCCTATCATTTTGCCACCCCCATCCTCACATTTCTGAAACGAGCTGGTACAGTTCCATGTCCCACACGAGCTGTCTGTGGAGGTTCTCCTTTGCCACAGTTGGGTAGTCCCCATACTCTGAAGTATTGAGGCCCACCAAGCGCATCCAAGTTCCTCCAGAATTCATAAGTGATCCCTGTATAAGTAGGATTTTTATACACCTTACTGAGTTTTCCATTCTTTATCTCATAAGATATTTCACAACCAAACTGGAAATTCAGTCTTTTATCGTCTATAGACCAGGATTTATTTGTACACATATAAATACCATCTTCTACTTCATCTATCATCTCTTCCAGAGTCTTGTTCCCTGGTTCTATATTAATGTTGGTCATCCTTATAATTGGAAGCCTGTTCCAACCATCTGCTCTCATAGAACCATTACTATCCAGACCTAATATTGGTGCTGTTTCTCTGGAAGTAAGATAACCAACAAACATTCCTTCCTTTACCAGATAGGTCTTTGTAGCTTTTACGCCTTCGTCATCATATGCAAAACTACCAAGAGCACCTGGAATAGTGGCATCTTGATACAGATTTACTAAAGAAGAACCGTACTTAAAATTGTTCAACTTATCAAGGGTTAAAAAGCTTGTCCCAGCATAGCTTGCTTCAGTACCCAGAACCCTGTCTAACTCTGTTGGATGACCACAGGATTCGTGTATTTGAAGAGACATTTGTTTACCATCCAGTATTAAGGTGGAGACTACAGCTGGCAAAGGTGGTGCGTTAATAAGTTGGTAAGCCTCCTCTCCTGTCTGTTGGGCATAACGAGGCAAATCAAGCTCCAAGATAAATTCCCAACCACCTTTCCTCAAATCACCACCGTGAGAATTAGGATAACTCCTCTTCTGAACTTCTCCATTTTTAATAGCATAAGCTACTATCCCCCCACCGCTCTCAATAAAGGATTGCTCAATATAAGCACCATTTGAAGAGGCAAATACTTTATCTTGCTTAAGGAATTCTAAAGAAGCTTCTCCAATTTTAATATCTTCTGAAGTATGGAGGAGTTTCTCGGCTTCCATTAACAACTTCACTTTTTCATCAAGAGGAACTCTGAATGGGTCTATAGCTACAGGATAAACCCACTTATCTACTACTGGTTTAACCTGTGAAAGGTTCACTTTTTTCCCTTTAACAATGGTAGAAGCCTTTGCTATACTTAAAGCTTCTTCTGCTGTCTTTTTAAAAGATGTACTACTAAAATTAGAGGATGAGCTAAAACCCCATGCTCCTTCGTATAGAACACGAACTCCAAAGCCATAGTCAACAACTACAGAGGCACTCTCTACTTGTTGGTTCTTAACCCTGATACTCTCGATCTCTCTCTTTACAATACGGACATCAGCATACTCAACTCCGGTAATTGAAAGATGGTTTAATATTTCCTTTGTTTCACTATTCATTAATATTAATACTCCTCTTCATTATCTCTTTTCGACTAAAACAAACACCAGGTTAAGGAGAAATCCCGCCAAAGTTGCCAGAGCTAAGGCTGGGATACTCACTCCACCCATTTGGAATATTTCTCCTCCTACTCCTAATCCTATAACAATTGCGGGAACTAACAGATTTTTTGGTTGAGTAAAATCTACTTCACCAGATACAATTACTTTAAAACCAAGTACGACTACCAAACCCAGGGCTATCATTGTCAACCCTCCCATAACTGCTACTGGTAAAGTACCAATAAGTGCGGATATTTTATCTAAAAAAGATATTAGTATAGCCAGAATACCTGCAATAAGTATAGGCAGGGAATTTTTTTCTTCAAGGAGAGCGAGCGAGCCAGCAACTTGACCATAAGGTGTAACAGGTGGAGACCCAACAGCTCCAATAATCAAATTACCCACACCATTTGCTATGAGTGTTTTACTAAGTCCCGGGTCAATAAATATATCTCTCTGTACTACCTGACTTATAGCAAATACCTGTCCAATATGGTCAACAAGAGGGGCAATAACACCAGGGAGAATAAGCCAGAGTGCCCTTAAGTCAAATGTTGGGAAAATAAACTCGGGTAAAGCCAAGAAAGGTGTTCCTTTCACTAATTCTAAATCAACACCTCCTCTTAAAAGAGCTCCTGCTGTGCCAACAAGCACTGCGAGAATAATTGAGTAAGGTCTGGTTTCCTTTCTGAGTGAAAAATATATAAGCGTTAAAACAGTTAAAGCAGATATTAGATAATCAGATTTTACATCCCAAAGCACTCTTGGAAGTAAGGTTAAGCCAGATAGAATAATTACTGAACCGATAAGTATTGGAGGGAAATATTTAGTAATATTTAAAATCCCGATTCTGTGAAGAATTAGTCCTGTTATGAAATATGCTAATGCGGATGCCATGAACCCAAAAACCAGATTACTTAAAGGTAATTCAGCTCCAACAGCTCGTATAAGTATAACATAAGCTAATGAAACACCAAGAAAAATCGGTGCTTTTCCCTTTGTAATAATATATAGAATTATTGTAGACACTCCAGCACCAAGGAAAACAATTTTTGATGGAAGCCCCATTTGACTAGCCCCTAAAACAATTCCACCATAAGCAATTATTATCAATTGTAAGGCAGACCAAATATTCCTAACCAAAAAATTCACCTCCTAAGATTTATTAATGAAAAATTATTTATACAACAAAGGGTTTTACTTCCACCTCCTCTCCCTCTTTAATGCCTAACGATTTCATAGTTTTTTCAAAAATAATCAGGGCTTTTCCAAGTTTTGGCTTGGGTTCAGCCAAGAGAGTTGTCTTACCAAGAATTATCCTTCCATTAAAAAGTTTTTTTTCTGCCCATTGGTTTATGATATCACGATCAATTTGAACAATATCTGGGGCAGAAGAAAAACTTTTGATAACTGAAAGTTTAACACCCATAACATCTTTAGGTTGAGTTATTACTTCTACCTTTTGAGAAAAGGTTGTCCCAACCTTAACTAGTCCTGCTCTAATCAAATTAGGTAAAGTCTGGAGCTCTCTTATGCCTATATCTTCCTCCTCCATTATGGTTTTTAAATTCCTTCTGGAATGAACAAGCAAAAGAACTCTAAGCTCTAAGCTACTTAAAACAATTTCATCAAAAGCAGTTCCTACTTCAAGATCTGCATCAGGGTGAGGAAGTAAGCCTTTTATCTCTTCCCAGGTCTTCTGAAGAGATGTCAAGTTAAAAATAAGATCTTCATGAGATAAAAATATTGATGTATGGTCTGTTGTTTTAGAAGTATCAAATAAAAATGGCCCCTCTTTAAGGGTAACAAGATTCTCAAGCACTTTTTCTCCCTCTCTTTCTCCATGAGAAACATGAACTGCTTTCCCTTCATCAAAATAAACTCTCCATTCATCTCCAGCTTTTGGACGAAAGATAAGGGCTCCTTTTTTCTTGGACATGGCAATTAAGTTGATAAGATCAAGGAGGGAAAAATCTTTTAAATCACCTTCTAAAGCCACTGCCATCACTCTCCTTTTTTAATTTTATCTAACCTGTAATCTAAGGTATTATATCAAAACTAATACCTTCTAAAAAAATGAATTCAATTAAACTTTTAAGAATGCTTGTAATTCCTATAAAACAATATCATAAACCTTTATAAATAAATAATTCATCCTATAAAAAAAGCTTGAAATATCTGAATTATAAGCTATTCTTCTTAAATAACTAAAAACTACTAAAGGGGATGTTGGTAGATAGATGTTCAAGTATTATAGCTAAATCAGAAGGCTTATCAACATCCATTGCAATTTCAGGATAGGGAGATAGCAAACCTTTAACTTTGCATTTAATTATTTCAGATGCTCTTTTTTCAATTTCCTCAACACTTAGAATGCCAAGTACATAGCGTAAAATGAGATTCCAACCTAATAGAGTAGCAAGCTTTAAGGGGTTCTTTCGAAATTTTTCTACTTTATAAAAAAGGTCAACAAAATTATATGGAATTGAATGTTTTATAAGTGCTAAATTACCCAGTGTAAATACTCCTTCTTTTAATTTGCTAAAAGTTCTCTTTGCACAGGGAAAAGCTTGTAAAATTGTTTCCTTATCAGAATAAGGCATAACCAAGTCAGCATTAGTAGCTATTGCTTCTTTTACGAACCATTCCAGGTGCGTTTTATTTACAAGGGGAACATCGGAACTTGCTACGAGAACATGCTCAGAGCTGGTTTCTTTTATGCTATTTAGAAGGTTATCAACCATTCTATCGCTTTGTTCAACCTGCACATCGTACCATCCTTGAACAATCTCTCCAACCTCGGAAGAAGCACTTAAGATAATCTTGCCAATCAGTTCAGATTCTCTTAAAACTTTAAGAATATAAAGAACCATTGGCTTTCCATCAAGAAGAAGGAGTGACTTAGTTTGAACCTGTCCCTCTGAAATACCTTTACCTCCTGCCATTACAACAACATCTATTTTCATAAGGCACCCTTTATTCTATGGTATGTATCAACCAGAGCCTCACCTAAAACTCTGGTATCAGAGATTGAAGTCATAAAATTTGTATCTCCTACCCATCGGGGGATAATGTGAATATGGAGATGGTCTTCAATACCTGCTCCTGCTGCTTTACCTATGTTAATGCCAAGGTTAAATCCCTCGGGTGATAATGAATTTTTTATAGCAGTAACTAATCTTTTAACCAAAAGGCTTATTTCTTGTATCTCTTCCATTGAAAGCTCTTCAAAACTTATGCCATGCCTGAAGGGTGCCACCATAAGATGACCAATATTGTAGGGAAAAATATTCATTAAAGCAAACGAATATTCTCCTCTAATCAACATCATATTCTCCTCATCATCATTTGAGTCTCTTTTTTTACATAAAATACACTCTTTATCTTTCTCTTGTTGAAGATATGTTATGCGCCAGGGTCTAAATAGAATCTCCATTATATATTCTCCTTTCAATATAATTATATAGGATTCAAGAGGTCAAGGGGTCCAGTATTTAAGTGGTGGTAAATTCTAATCTTTCACTTGAACTTTCGAATCCTTGACTTCTTGAATCCTGTATCTATTCACTCCTTGAACACTTAAATCCAATAATATGTTTTCTACAACCATCTGGTAGAATATTAAGGTATATAAATAAAAATTGACTAAATATTTTTGGAAAGGAGATAGAAATATGGATCCTCAGCGGGTTATTTTAGCTAAGGGATATATCATACAAAGTACAGTTATTAAGGTTGTCAGGTATTTAATGTTCACAACTTACCTATTCTTAATTTTAAAGTTGAAGCTTGCTTTAAAAATTAAAGAGTTGGCTTTCTCAGGAAATGAAGGATGGTGGACTCCAGGATTATTCATACTATTAGTCCTTTTACCCTTTTTACCCTTAAAAATCTTCTTTGACTGGGCCTTACAATATCATTTACCAAAAAAATACCATCTAACTAAAGTTAAACCTGTAAAATATATTTTAAAATTAATTCTTTCCACAATTACTTTAGGCTTTATGTTAATGGCTATTGCTACCTTGCTATTCTTCAGTTTAAACTTCAAAGATTATTCTTTCATCCCGTCATTTTTACTACCACTGATACCACCTTTGTTTACGGGATTAGCCATCTTTATTGGAAGCCTCGTCATACCTTTATTTATTCCTATATTTCTTAAACTAAAAAAACTTGATGAAAAATCTCTTAAAAAGATAGGTAAAATACTGGATAAATATAATTTTCCACGCTGGCAGGCTCAAGTACAAAAAAACACTGAAAGAACCAGTATACTTAAAGCCTTCTTCACTGGTTGGGGTCCTTTTAAAAGGATTGTTTTCTCTGAAAATCTGATTGAGAACTCCACACCTGAAGAGTTAGAAGTTGTGGCTGCTCACGAGGTTGGTCACTATAAATACGGGCATACCATAAAATCAGCTTTTCTGGCTTTAATAGCAGTTGCTTCTTACCAGTATGTTCTAACCCCCTTCCTTAAAAGATACAGTCCTGTAATGGGGGCCTCAGCATATCCAGACCTCATCAGCTTACCTTTGCTTCTCTTACTTGTTTTAATTGCAAATATAGCAGGCGCACCGCTCTTATTAAGCATAATGAGAGAATGGGAACTAAATGTTGATAGATTTGCTATTAAAAGTACCAGAAACCCAAGGGCTTTTATCTCAATAATGGAAAAATTTGTGGAATTTAATTTACGTGACCCAAAACCTGTATATATTATTAAATTTTTCTTTTATACTCATCCACCTATTTTTGATCGCATTGAGCTTGCTAAAAAGTTTAAGAAGTGATATAATGTACCATTGTTTATTAATATGGAAAATGACCGGAGGTGTTTTTAAAACTTGGCTAACATAAAATCAGCCATAAAGCGTATAAAGGTGGCAGAGAGAAACACACTAACTAACAAAAGAGCTAAAACAAAGGCTAAAAATGTTATAAAAAAGTTTCAGCAAGCCATAGTATCAGGTGAAACTGAAAAAGCAGGAGAACTTGCTATAGTTTCTCAGAAAGCTATTGACAAGGCATGGAAGAAGGGTGCTTTACATAAAAATACTGCTTCTCGCAGAAAAAGTACCCTTATGAAAAAACTCGCAAATTAACTAAACTTTGTATTAAACAAAAGGTGGAGTAAGGATTTGGCGAATTCGTTCTATCCTTACTCCCTTTCCTTCTTCCCCAATTACCAATAATACTGCTTCTATTACCACAGGGCCTTTTTCAGGTACTTCAAATTTATTTGGCATCTGAGTAATAAATCTGTTTATAACTTCTTTTTTATTAACTCCAATAATTGAATCAAGAGACCCTACCATTCCAACATCTGTGATAAAAAGGGTGTCTGGGGGAATAATTCGCTCATCTGCAGTTTGAACATGGGTATGAGTTCCAACCACAGCAGATACCTTTCCTGAAAGGTAATTTGCAAGCGCTTGTTTCTCTGATGTTGCCTCAGCATGAAAATCTACCACAATAATAGAGGTTTCTTTTCTCATCAATGTTACAACTTCTTCTGCAACTCTAAAAGGACAATCAAGACAGGGCATAAAAACCCTGCCTTGAAGGTTTAAAACACCAACTTTGCCCTTCCTTGTTTCTATAAAAGCATAGCCATTACCTGGTACCGATGGAGGATAATTCTGAGGTCTTATAAGAAATGGATTTTGATGGAGGTAGTTAAGACTATCTTTCTTATCAAAGACATGATTTCCGGTAGTTAAAAGATGGACGCCTGCTTCAAATACTTCTTTAGCAGTAGCTTCTGTTAACCCTACTCCACCGGCTATATTTTCTCCATTGGCTAATACCAGGTCTACTTCATACAGTTTGATTAACTCTGGTAAAGTTTTTTTTAAGACCTTTCTTCCAGGAGATCCTACAATATCCCCCAGAAAAAGGATTTTTAAAGGGGAGTTATCGAGCATAATCAGTAGCTCTTATTTCGCGAATAACCGTAATCTTTATCTGCCCTGGATAACTAACTTCTTTCTCTATGGCTTTAGCAAGATCTCTTGCTATCTTAGATGCTTGATTATCAGATACTTTCTCTGGTTTTACTATCACCCTTATCTCTCTTCCTGCTTGTACAGCATAAGCCTTCTCAACACCTGAAACAGAATCAGCTAACCTCTCAAGAGACTCTAACCTTTTAATATAAGCCTGAACATTCTCTCTTCTGGCACCCGGTCTTACTGCAGATATAGTATCAGCAGCCTGAACAATCACTGGATAAACACTCCTTGCTTCCTCATCTTCGTGGTGCGCAGCAACTGTATGAATTACTTCCGGAGATTCACCGTACTTCTCAAGTAATCTTGCTCCTACAAGAGCATGAGGTCCTTCTTCTTCATGGTCTACTGCCTTACCAATATCGTGAAGAAGACCACACTTTTTTGCCATGGTTGGATCAAGTTTTAACTCAGAAGCTATTAGAGATGCCAGGTGAGCAACTTCCATTGAATGTTGCAAAACATTCTGGCCATAACTGCTTCTGAAATGCAATCTTCCAAGAAGCTTTATCAGATCAGGTTTTATTCCTCTTACTCCTGTCTGAAGAACAACCCTTTCTCCTTCGGTCTTTATCTTTTCGTCAACTTCCTTGTGGGCTTTTTCAACAGTCTCTTCAATCCTGGCTGGATGAATCCTACCATCTACTATCAATCTCTCAAGAGCTAACCTTGCAGCTTCTCTTCTAATAGGATCAAAAGATGAGATAACAACAGCCTCTGGAGTGTCATCTACTATTAAATCAACACCTGTTGCAGTTTCAAAAGCTCTAATATTTCTACCCTCGCGTCCAATAAGGCGACCCTTCACATCATCATTTGGTAAAGAAACAACAGTAACGGTAGTATCAGCAGTATGGTCAAGAGCACATTTCTGAATAGCTGTAGCCAGAATGACCTGAGATTTTCTTAGAACTTCATCTTCAGCAGTTTTTACTGCTTCCCTAATCTTCATACCCATCTCTTCGCCAAGCTGCAATTCGAGTTTAGAAAGCAATAATTGTCGTGCCTCTTCTTCTGTAAGACTGCTAAGTTTAAAAAGAACTCCCTTCTCACGCTCAATAGATTCTTTTAATTCCTTTTCTAACCTACCAATATAAGTCTCCTTGTCTTGCAATGAGCGTTCCTTCTTTTCAATATTTTCCATCCTTCTATCAAGCACTTCATCTCTCTGAAGTAATCTCTTCTCAATCCTGTTTATTTCAGCTTTTTTTTCCCTTATCTCAATCTCAACTTCACTCTTTTGCTTTTGAATTTCTTCTTTTGCTTCAAGAAGCATTTCTCTCTTTTTTTCTAAAGTTTCTTTGTAAACTGTTTCAAGAAATTGACGTTTTTTCTCCTCTTCTTCTTTTCTTTTCAGATAAAACCAGGTAAGTGTCAAACCAAGAGAAATTGCAGCACCTATAATTAATCCATAAATAAAATAAAACATTATCAATCACCTCTCTCTTCCATTGAGAGCTTTCTCATAGCATAATTAACAGCTTCTCGAGAAAACCCTTTTCGTTGAAGGTATGAATAAACCCTCTGTCTTTTCTTATCAAAATTTAATTTATTAATAGCTAATTTATTTAAATAATTATTTAAAGCTTTCAAAACAATTTCATTTTCTTTTTCTGATGAATACAAAGATTCAGCCAGGGAAAAAGAGTCTAAATCAAAACCATTATTTTTAAGAGAGAACAGAAAACCTCTTCTCCCAATTACTTCACCAGCTTGAATTCTCTCCCAGGTTCTTCTAACCATTTTTTCTTCATCAATAAAACCTTTTAAGACCAGTTCTGAAACAATACTTTCAGCAGAATCACGACTAAAGCCTTTATCTCTCAATTTCTTAAGAAGCAAAGACCTGGGATAATCTTTTAAACTTAACACCCGAAGGGAATATTTAAACCCTTCCTCAAAGGATAGATTCATATAAGTAAAGGACTAAGATTCCTCAGTTGGGTTTAGAACTGTTGTTGTGCGACTGGCGAGGGCGATTTCCCTTATATTCCCCTCAAGTTTGTTAGCCATCTCAGGGTGTTCTTCAAGATAAAGCTTGCCATTCTCTTTACCTTGACCAAGCCTTATGTCTCCCCAATAATACCAGGTGCCACTCTTTGAAAGAACCCCGTAATTAACTCCTAAATCAAGAAGAGCTCCTGTTTTGGAAATACCTTTACCATATATCAATTCAAACTCGGCTTGTTTAAACGGCGGTGCCACCTTGTTTTTAACAACCCTGGCTCTTATTAGTGAACCCATGGTATCTGACCCCTGTTTCAAAGTATCTACTTTACGCAGATCTATCCTCAAGGTAGCATAAAACTTAAGAGCTCTACCACCAGGAGTTACCTCTGGATTGCCAACGTGAAAACCTGTTGAAATTTTTTCCCTTAACTGATTAAGAAACAAGGCAGAGGTTCGAGATCTATTAATGGAGGCTACTAATCTTCTCAGAGATTGAGACATAAGTCTTGCTTGTAATCCCATAAAGGAATCTCCAAAATCACCTTCCAGCTCAGCCTTTGGTACAAGGGCAGCCACTGTATCAATAATAACCATTTCCACAGATTGGCTTCTCACTAATATCTCTGCGATCTCCAGGGCTTGCTCACCATGGTCGGGCTGAGAAATTAGGAGATTAGACACATCTACTCCTATGGCCTGAGCATAATTTGGATCCAGTGCATGCTCCGCATCAATAAAAGCTACTATTCCCCCCATCTTCTGGGTTTCACTGGCAGCGTGTAGAGCTACTGTGGTCTTTCCAGAGGATTCAGGTCCATAAATTTCAACTATCCTTCCTCTCGGATAACCTCCCGCACCTAATGCAATGTCAAGGGGCAATATCCCGGTAGGTATCACCTCTATATTAGGAATAGAAGACGAACCAAGTCTCATAATAGAACCCTTGCCATACTGTTTCTCTATCATACTGAAGGCTTGCTCTAAAGCCTTTTCCCTTTCTATGGACATTTTATTGCTCCTTCCTTTCTTTCAACTTATTAAGAGAATACTCTCCAATAATAGTATACACTGGTCCTGTCGGTTTAAGAATACTTTCAAATAATACGAGAAATAATACTTCAAATTTAATCATAACAGGTTCAATATCAGGAAGTGGAATTGTTCTACCTTCTTTCTTTGACCTCCCAATAGTAAAGTGTGGTATATACTCACGCTCATCAAAAGAAATATTTTTTCTTCTCAAATCTCTTGAAAGAAAATTATTTATCTTCTTTAAGTTTTCGGCACTTTCTCTGTCTTCAATATCCAAAAAAGCAACCCGGGGGTGTTTCAAAGAAGGAAAAGCTCCAAGAGTTGTAAGAGAAACATTGAAGGGTAAGAACTCTTTGCTCGTTTTTTCAAGTGTTTTTTTTATTTCTTCTACTTCAATAGGGTTCTTTTCTCCATAGAACTGAAGAGTTATATGTAAATTGTCTTTAGATACCCATTTAAAATCTCTGTTTGTAGAAGATAAATTATCAAGAATAATACTAATCTCGTTACGAACTTTTTCCGGAACAGATATTCCTGAAAATACTCTCATACAATTTTCCCTTTCAAATCAACTTCTTCAAATTTTGTTATCTGTACTTTGGTAAAGTCACCTATTTTAGGTTTTTCTTTAAAGGCTTTTATATAAACCCTGGCATCTACTTCAGGGGCATCCATATAACTTCTACCTGAAACTTCTTCCCCAGCTTCCTCCACTAAAACCTCTAACACTCTACCTATCTGCTGCTTATTAAACTTCTCCCGTATTAATACCTGGGTATTTTGTGCTTCGTTAAGTCTTTTTACTAATAAAGAAGACCTAACCTTATCAAAGTAAATAGATGATTCTGTTCCTTCTTCATCATAATATGGGAAAAAACCCACTCTTGGAATTTCCAGTTCTTTAAGACTATTCATTAAGAAATTGAAATGCTTTTCCTTTTCCCCCGGAAAGCCAACTATAAATGTGCTTCTCATAACTATTTCAGGTATGGCGTTTCTTAAATCCCTAATAAGGTTCTTTACAAAAGAATAACCATATTTTCTCCCCATAAGTTTCAAGATATCATCATGAGTATGTTGTAAAGGAATATCTAAATATTTAACTATCTTTTTTTCAGAAGCTAAAACAGAGATAAGTTGGGGTGTAATTCTTGTTGGATAAATATACATAACCCTTAACCAGAAATTATATGGAAGAGATGATATTTTTTTTAGTAATTCAGCAAGCTTTAATTCCCCATAAAGGTCATAACCATAAAGCCCGCTATCTTGAGAAACCAGAATTAATTCCTTAAAACCTGACTTCAAAAAATGTTCACCTTCTTTTACAATTTCTTCTATCTTTCTACTCCTGTAGGAGCCTTTTATATATGGAATAGTACAGTAACTACAGTGGTTATCACAACCTTCTGAAATCTTTAAATAAGAATAGGGATATGTAGATGAAAGAAAATGCTCTCCAGATGAATAAATTAGACCTTTATGCCCTTTCAAACACCCCGTAATATTTTCATGCATTAGCCGGGGTAAATCCGGTATCAAACTGGAGCTTATGACAAGATCCAGACCTTTATATTTCTTCCAGAAATCCTCTACAAACCTGTCAACCATACAACCTACAACTATCAATTTGAAATTATATTTTGTTTTAAGTAATAATAAATCCTCTATCTCCCTAAGAGATTCTTCAACCGCAGGCTTTATGAAAGAGCAGGTATTTACTATAACAACCTCTGCTTCTTCTGCTAAGTTAACTGAAGACCAATTCTGAGGGTATAGAAGAGATGCTATTATTTCAGAATCTACTCTGTTCTTGGGACAACCTAAAGATGTAATTTGAAACTTCATCTACTTATAGGATGGTAAACTACATCTCTCCTTACTTCTCCCTCAGTACCCAGAGAAGGTTGTAATATACCATCTACCAAAACATTCAATACACCTGCATTTCCTACCCATAATCGTACTTCTTTTTTACCCTTAAATTCATATTTCTCTCCAGGTGTAAGTATCTTCCGTAGAGCAGGAATCTCTTCTTCATCAACATTTACCTGGACCCAACAACGATCTTTAATCACTTCAATTTGTACTATAACTATCTTTTCCAAAGGAGGTTTAACTGGTTCAATATCTACAGGAGGTTCATTAATTGGTTTTTCATCTTCTGGAGGTTGGGTTGGAGCTATAACCTTAGGTTCACCATTATCAATTCCAATTAGAGATATATAACTTCTATAACCGATAAAGAGTAATAAAAAAGTTAAAGATACAGCAATCAGGTAATGCTTTAAACCAGGACGTCGCGGATGCTTTGAAAATTCTAACTCTTCTTCCTCATCTTCTTGAAAAGGCTGTGACTCAGCATCCTTTAATATTCCCAAGTACCTGGCATAGGTTCTGTAAAACAATTGAAAAAAATTAATATCTTCAAAAAAAGAGTAATCTCCTTCTTCCAGGGCTTTAAGTTTTCGGGTGTCTACTTGAATATCCGCTGAAACTTCTTCTATACTTTTCCCTGAAGCTCTTCTCCTTTCTTTCAACTCCTTACCAATTTCTATATAGTCCATAATTTCCCTCCTAATTAAAAGAAAGAACTACTACATAAGGTTGTCTTTTAAGTTTCCGAGAAAAAAATTGCTCTATAGATCTTTCCAGCTTCCTTTTATCAAGACCTTCCCGTTGGATATATGCTTTAATGTGATCTCTTAACTCACTAATAATAACCTCAGATCCCTTTTCATAAAGAAGGCCCAGCGCCTTAATCTCTGGAGGTTTAATAAAATATTTTTCATCCCCGGTTAGATGCAAGCCAACTATTACTACCCCTTCACGGGCTAACACAGAGCGCTCTTTTAATACTACTTCTTTTAAATCACCTACTCCTAACCCATCTACATATATAGCGTCAAGGTTTATAGTTTTTATCACTCTTACTTTACCCTCGTAGAATTCTACCATATCTCCATTCTTTAGAAGTATGACCCTTTTTGAGGGAACAAAATAATCACTGGCAAGTTTAGCATGATAAACCAGATGGCGTTCTTCGCCATGGACTGGTATAAAATAGTTCGGTTTTACTAAGCTTAAAAGAAGTTTTAACTCTTCTTGCTTTGCGTGACCTGATGTATGAACTCCATGAGTATCAGAGTGAACAACCTCCACACCTCTCCACATCAAAGTATTAATAATGCGGTTTACGGTTCTCTCGTTACCTGGTATTGGGTCAGCAGAAATAACGACCATGTCATCTTTCCCCAGCTGAATTTTTTTATATTCACCATTTGCCAGTCGTGACAGTACTGACATAGGTTCTCCCTGACTACCAGTAGTTAAAACTACCAATTTATGGCGAGGAAATCTGTTGGCTTCTTCCATAGAAATAAAAATATCTGATTGAGACCTGAGATAACCCAGTCTTCTGGCGGTCTCCACAGTAATCACCATAGACTTTCCATCTACCACAACTTTTCTCCCATGTATCTGGGCAATATCCAGAACTTGACTTATCCGTTGTACGTTAGAGGCAAAGGTGGTTACTACTATAAGGCCTTTAAATCCTGAAAAAACATTATCCAATGCTTCTCTCACTGTGCGTTCACTCTTAACATACCCTGCTTCATCTGCATTAGTGCTATCAGAAGTAAAAAGAAGAACTCCTCTTTTCCCCCATTCAGTAAATTTTGTTAAATCTGTATATTGTCCATCAACAGGAGAGTTATCAATTTTGAAATCACCAGAATGAACTATCAGACCTTGAGGTGTGGTTAATGCAAACCCCACACCACCGGGAACACTATGGTTTACCTGGGCAAACTCAAAAGAAAATGGACCAAAATTATATTTTTCATCAGGATTCAATATCATTAAATCTGCGTCTATACCGTGCTCCTTCAACCTGTGCTCAGCTAAGCCCAGAGTCAAAGTGGTTCCATAAACTGGAGCTTTGACTACTTTTAGAAGGTATGATAAAGCACCTACATGATCTTCATGCCCATGAGTCAGGATAATTCCTGAAACTTTCTTACCCTTTAGATAGGAGAAATCAGGTATGAGATAGTCAATGCCCAACTCTTCTTCACCGGGAAACTTAAGACCAGCATCAACAACTACTATCTGCCCATCATACTCCCAGATTGTTGAGTTTTTCCCTATCTCCCCTAATCCACCCAGGGGAATCATATTTAGTTTTTTCATATAAATCTTACAGACCTGCTAAAGAAGTTAAGGCAAGTCTTTCTGGGTGAGATTAATCCTTCCTAAATTATCAATGTTGTTGACTTTCACTCTTATAACATCACCCACCTTAAATGCTGAACGTTGCTGACCCTCTGGAAACTCCATCTGAGATGAATGGAGAAGTCCATCTTTATTTGGTGCTATCTCTACAAATACTCCAAATGGCATAATCCGTGCTACCCTTCCTTCGTATAGTCCACCAACTTTAACTCCTCTAAGGATTGTTTCAACATAGGAGTAAGCCTTTTTAAGCGCTTCCTTACTGGGAGCAGTTATGTAACCTTTTCCGGTATTATCCTGTAAGTCTATCTGAGCACCTGTATCTTTGCTTATTTTACGTATAACCTTACCACCTGGGCCAATTAATTCGCCAATCTTGTCAGGTTCTATATCAAAAGAGACTACATGTGGTGCATAAACAGAGAGATCTGGCCTTGGTTTTGAAATAGCTCTGGACATATTTTCAAGAATATACAAACGAGCTTCTTTAGCTCTGTATAATGATTCTTTTATGACATTATCTTCTATGCCAGCTGTTTTGTTATCCAGCTGAATTGCAGTAATACCCCGGGAAGTGCCTGCCACTTTAAAGTCCATATCGCCAAGTGCATCTTCCACTCCCTGAATATCTGTCAGGATAACATATTTATCTCCTTCTTTTATAAGACCGATTGAGATGCCTGCTACCGGGTATTTTATTGGAACGCCGGCATCCATCAAAGATAAACAACCACCACATACAGAGGCCATAGAAGTGGAACCGTTTGATTCTAAAACTTCCGATACCAGGCGTATTGTATAAGGAAACTCATCTTCTTTAGGAAGAACAGGTATCAATGCCCGTGCAGCCAATACACCATGTCCTATCTCTCTTCTCCCGGGTCCTCTCAAGGGTCGAGCTTCTCCCACTGAGTAAGGATAAAAATTGTAATGATACATAAATCTTTTAAATTCGTCCAATCCCAAACCATCAATAAACTGAACATCCTGAAATGCACCTAAAGTGGTCACTGAGAGAACCTGAGTCTGACCTCTACTAAAAAGGCTAGAACCATGAACACGCGGGAGAATGCCTACTCTTGATTTCAATTCTCTTATCTCATTAGGATGACGTCCATCGATTCTTTTATCCTGTGTGATTGTTAGAAGTCTGACCTGTTTTTTAAAATATTTATGAACAAGCTCTTTAACCTGACTTATTCTATTAGAGTCTTCATCACCTAATATGTCAACTGCTTCATCCAGCAGGAGGCTCATGGCATCTTCGCGCTGTAGTTTGTCGCTATTTATAAACTCTCCACTGGCAAATCTTTCTTTTACGAACTCTCTGGCTTTTTTTTCCAGTTCAGGGTCAAACTCTGCCGGTGGTATAACCAGCTTTACAGGCTTAATCTCATCAGAAAGCTCTTCAATAAGGGATATAATAGGCTTAATGGCTTCTTTAGCAAGTTTAACACCTTCCAAAATTATTTCTTCAGAAAGTTCTATGGATCCTGCTTCTACCATTACCACATCATCACTGGTGGCTGCTACAACCAAATCAAGGGTTCCAGAGTCTATCTCACCCGAAGTTGGATTCAGTATAAACTTATCGTCAACCCTGCCTACTCTAACTGCTCCTATAGTTTTATTAAAAGGTATGGGTGATATAGAAAGTGCTGCTGAAGCACCAATAATTGCTAGCACATCAGGAGGATTTTCACCATCTACCGATAAAACAGTTACTACGACTTGAACATCATTTTTAAAATTAGGCGGGAAAAGAGAACGGATTGACCTGTCTATTAATCTCGCTTTAATTGTTTCTTCTTCGGTCGGCTTACCTTCCCTCTTAAAATAACCACCTGGAATTTTGCCTGCAGCGTACAATCTTTCACTGTAATCTACAATTAACGGGAAGAAGTCTTGCCCTTCCCGAGGTTTCTTTTCAGCTGTGGCTGTAACAAGGACCATTGTATCACCATAGCGAACCAACACAGCCCCTCCAGCTTGCCCTGCCAGAAGACCGGTACTTAACTCTAATCTCCTTCCAAATATATCTATTCCTTTTTTTATTTCATCCATATAATTCTAATTGATTTTATAAAATCTACCTCCTTAAATTCAATCTATCAGTAAGCTTGATATATCTATCAAAATCTTTATCTTTGAGATAAGCCAATAACCTTCTCCTGCGCCCTACCATCTTCAATAAACCTCTACGGGAATGAATATCCTTGTTATGGACCTTAAGGTGGGCAGATAGGTTTTTAATCCTCTCTGTTAAAAGAGATATCTGAACCTCAGGAGAACCTGTGTCTTTCACATGTACAGCATAATCGTTTATAAGTTCTTGTTTCTTATCTTTTGTAAAAACCAAACTAAAACACCTCCTTTAAACTATCTTACTAACATATTCTACCACAAAATCCGATGCAGAGTAAAAACTCAACTCATCTCTAATCTTATCCACATCGTCTTTGATAGCCAATGCTAAATCTTGAGGGGATGGAAATCTTCTTTCTTCCCTTAAAAAAGTTGTAGGATAAATCTCTAGAAATTCCCCCCTTAAATTTCCCTTAAAATCAAGTATATGCACTTCAGGTATAATCAGTTTACCACCAAATGTAGGTGAATCTCCAATATTAAGAGCACCTTTATAAAGTTTACCTTTATAAAGAACCCATGCCGCGTAAACCCCTTGTGGGGGTAACAACTTAAAGGGAGGTATTCTCAAGTTAGCTGTTTCAAAGCCCAAGCTCGTTCCTCTCCCAATACCAGGGACAACATTTCCATAAATAAGGTAAGGATGACCAAGTAATTTTGAAGCATCTGAGAGATCGCCAGATTGAATCAACCTCCGAATCTGAGAACTTGAGATGGGACCTTCTGATGATTCCCTGAGAGGAATTGCACAAGCTTCCAGTCCTTCCTTTTGAGCAAGCTTAACCAGTTCATAAGCTGTTCCACTTCTATTTTTACCAAAGGCAAAGTTCTCTCCAACAACTATCTTGGCTATTTCGCATTCCTCTATTAATATTTTCCTAAGAAATACTTCAGGGGTCATCAAGTTTACTTTTTCGAAATCTATAACTTTTATCTGTGGAACACCAACTCTTCTTAACAACAAAATCCTCTCATCAATGGAAGATAGGATAGAGGGAACTTTTTTAAGATACATAGCTGGTAAAGGGTCAAAAGTAATAGCAGAAAGAAGTAAACCATATCTCAATGCAATATCTCGAGCTTGTGATATTAAATACTGATGACCAAGATGAACACCATCAAAAGATCCTATTACAGCTATAGATTTCATTTACAAGTATGCCTCCTCAAAAAATCTAATACTTCTTCTTCAATACTCTTTAGTTCCCCTTTTAGTGTAAAACCTGCTGCTTGAGGGTGTCCACCACCACCCCAGTTGGAAGCAAGTTGATTTACATCTATACTCCCTTTAGACCTCAAACTGATTCTAATACTACCAGGTTTAATCTCCTTAAATAGAATTGCTAATTTACAATTTTTTCTATTTCTAAAAAATTCCACAATACCTTCTGTATCTCCCTCACCTAGTCTCAACGAATTATAAACATTATTAGGGATAGAGCTCCAGATAAGACCATGCTTCGCGTCTGTATTACTATGGAGTAGAGCATATCCCCACGCTCTAAACTGCCCATCAGTCATATTTTCTCTGACTCTTAAGTTTACTCTCGAAATGGAAGCTCCACATCTTAACAGAAAGCCAACTGTCTCCATGGTCTTTTCAGTAACATTTGGATATGAAAAATATCCCGTATCTGTCAATATGCCAAGCAAAAAAAGGTCTGCCACTTCCGGCAAAAACAAATCTTTCCCTGTTCCCTGCTTATTAAACATAAAAATTCTAGCCAAACCTTCGCAAGTAGAAGACCAGTTTGTGTCTACAAAGTTAAATTCTCCGAAATTTGTATTACTGACATGGTGGTCTATATTAAAGATAATCTTATCTTTAAGATAAGCATGTCTATTATTCAAGCCACTCCTCGAAAGATCAGCCATATCTAAAAAAACTAAACTTTTATATTGTGGAGCTATCTCTTCTAATGATTCCATATAACTATGTTTTATAGCACCCATCAATTCCCTGTATTGAATTGGAAGGGAAGAATGAAGATAAATTGACGATAAAAGACCCATATTATCTAAAAATGATTTAAGGCCAAATATTGCTCCCAGTGCATCTCCATCTGGATTCTCATGAGTAATAATTAGAATTGGTTGGTTTTTTATTAAGAGTATTAAAAGATTATCAATTGCTTTTTCTGATATCATTTAGAAGTTTATCAATTTTAAACCCGCGTTCAATGGACTCATCGACCTCAAACCTAAGTTGTGGGATATACCTCGCTCTTATTCTTCTTGTTATTTCCCATCTTATAGAACCAGCCTCTTTGTTCAATGTTTTTATGGCCATAGCTTTTTCCTGCGAAGTACCATAAGTACTTATGTACACAAAAGCTTGCTTAAGATCTGCTGATATTTCTACCCCAGTAACAGTAGTATGAGCCAGAGCCGGTTTTTCAAGCTCCTTGATTATAAATTCACCTATTTCTTTTTTAATAATAGATTGCATTCTTTCTTTTTTAAAACTCAACTTTAAGCCTCCCAGACCTCTATTTCTTCTCCAATTACCTGGCAATCAAAGTTTTCCTCGAGAGAGTCTACGACATTATGAATTAACCTATTAGCCAAGTCTCTGGAAGAAACAGCTCCAGCCATTTCTAAAACAGAGAAATTACAGGTATTTTGCCCATCAGCTTCAATAACTGATAGACTGTAAGCCTTCCGCATATAAGAAGTAATACTTTTCACAATATTGCGTTTATCTTTTAAGGTTCTCGTACCAGGGAATCTCAGTGCGACCCTACCAATACCCACAGCCATTATAACTACCCACTCTGTTTAACAAAAAACTCTATTTCGTCCCCTTCACGAATTTCCTGATAACCTTCCAAGCGTATTCCGCACTCCATTCCCTCGGGAACCTCTTTGATATCTTCCTTAAATCGCTTTAGCGATGCTATTTTTGTCTCTCTTAAAACTATTCCATCCCTTATAATTCTTGCCTGACTGTTTCTAAGAACCTTACCTGAAATTACAACACATCCAGCAACAATTCCTATCTTTGGGACTTTGAAGGTAGCTTTTATTCGAGCTTTACCAACAATCTCTTCTTTTTCCTCTTTTGTTAGCGCACCTTTAAGTAACTCCTCAATATCATCTATTGCTTCATAAATAATCCTATGAATCCTTACAGGCACTTTCAATTCTTCAATAAGATGCTGAGCAGGGGTGTCAGGACGTACATTAAAACCAAATATCAAAGCCTTAGAAGCATATGCCAGATTCACATCAGAACCAGTAATAGCTCCAACATCTTTGTGAATAACCACAGGTTTTACTTCTGTATAAGGAACTTTAGCAATTGACTGAACCAAAGCTTCCAATGAACCATGAGTATCTGCTTTTACCACCAGGTCTATTGTTTTTGATTCAAAGTCTTTTTTTCTTAGGAATTCGCTCAAGGTATGTGCAGTATTCAGCGCTGAAGTAATAAAAGACTTTTCTCTTGAATCTATAGTCTCTTTAGCCTCTTTGATATCAATTCCACTGAGGATAGCACCAGCTGTTGGAACATCTTCCAATCCACTTACTTCAACAGGTTTCGAAGGGTAAGCTTCCTTCAATGGACGACCTAAACTATCAGTTAATGAGCGTATTTTGGCAACTTTACCCTCAACATGAACATAGTCGCCTACCACCAGTACTCCTTCTCTAAGAATTAGAGTAGCAAGTGGTCCTTTTCCTTTATCAAGTCTTGATTCAATAATTACTCCAGTAGGTATGCCCTTAAAGTCGGTTTTTAACTCAAGAATATCTGAAAATGTAACAATCATATCCAGAAGTTCATTAATATTTTGCCCTGTTTTTGCTGAAACATCTACATAAACTGTTTTACCACCCCATGTATCAGGCATAAGGTCATGTTTAGAAAGTTCTTGCCTTACCTTCTGCGGGTCTGCACCTGGCTTATCTATCTTATTTACCACTACCATAACAGGTACATTAGCTGCTTTTGCATGGTTCAAAGCTTCTATTGTTTGAGGTTGGGCTCCTTCATCAGCAGCTACAACAAGCAGAACAAGGTCTGTAATCTTCGCTCCTCTTGCACGCATAGCTGTGAAGGCTTCATGACCCGGAGTATCAATAAAGGTAATGCTTCTATCCCCTATCTTCACTTCGTAAGCTCCGATTCTCTGGGTAATCCCACCTATCTCTCCATTTGCTACAGCAGTATGACGAATCGCATCCAACAAAGTGGTTTTACCATGGTCTACATGCCCCATAACTGTAACGACAGGTATTTTAGAGATAATCTGCTTCTCCTGTCTCTCCTGAGCTTTAGGTTTAGTAGGAATAGTCACCTCGGGTTGAACCAAAGCAAATCTAATATTTAATAACTCGCTTATCTTTTTAATATCAACCTGATTGAGTGCTTTACCAGCGTTTATAGCCAGTCCCTTTTTAAGAAAATCCGTCATAAGCTCAGTCAAGTTCTTATTAACAGCTATTGCGATATCTTTTAAGGTTGCACTATTAGGTAGGTTAATAATGTTAGGTTCTTCGTTAATAACCGAAGAAGGTACTTCTATCTTTGGAGATAACAGTTCAATAACAATATGCGCAGTATCTTCATCAATAGATGATAAGGACCCTGAAACATTAGCCCCTAATCCACTTAAGACTTTGAGGATCTCTTTAACATCCAGATTACATTCCTTAGCCAATTGGTATATCCTTACCTTACCCATCTTTCCTCCTGTCAATTTGAGCTATCAGGTTTGCTGTAATCTCTTTTATTTCCTTATCATCAACCTCTATTCTTAAAGACTTACCAAGAATACCTTTCCTCAGAAGCCCTTTTAAGCAAGAAGGGTTATAACATACATATGCTCCTCTACCAGAAAGTTTAGTGGTTAGGTCAAGTCTTAATCCAGCTTCATCTCGCGTTAACCTCATAAGGTCTTTCTTGGGACGAGAAACTCTACAAACTATACAAGTTCTTATGGGTTCCTTAATCATTCGCCTTCCATTATATCAATTTTAATACCGACAAGCTTGGCAGCAAGACGTACATTCTGACCTTTAATGCCAATAGCTATGGACTTAGCATTTCCAACATTGGGAACCATTACTTTAGCCACCTTTTCTCTTATTCCTTCTTGATTAATTTCTTCTACAATATCAACGGAGCTCACTTTTGCTGGACTTAAAGCATTAGCTACATAGGTTTTAAGGTCACTACTCCATCTAACAATATCTATGCGTTCTCCTTTTAGCTCCCTGATAACATTTTGAATCCGGTATCCTTTAGTGCCTATACATATCCCGACAGGCTCAATCCTTTCTTCTTTTGAACGAACAGATACTTTTGAACGCATACCAGCTTCCCTAACAATGTTCACTATCTCAATCAAACCCTGGCGTATTTCTGGAACCTCTAATTCCAATAACTTCCTCATAAGGTATGGACTACTACGAGATACTAAAATAACAGGGTCTTTAAAAGAAATATCCATCTTAACTATATATACTACCAGTCGCTCTCCCATTTTATACTTTTCACTTCCTTGTTCTTTGGGAGACAACATACCTTCACCAACAGCAAATTTTACATAAATTCCTTTCTCATCCCATCTCCAGACATGGCCTGTTAATATATCACCCTCTTTAGCGGAGAAGTTACTGATGATCGCTTCTCTTTCTCCTTCTCTTACCGCCTGAGAGATTACCTGCCTGGCAACCTGTATGGCAATTCGTCCAAAATCCTGCGGTGTAGGTACTATCATTTCTACTGTATCTCCTGGTAAATATACAGGTTTGAGTTTCTTAGCTTCTTGTATAGATATCTCCGAGGAAGGATTATTAACTTCTTCTACAACTTTTTTTATTAAAGATAAATGCATCTCACCGCTTTTCTCACTTATATCTACTGTTAAGGCGTCGTTAGCTCCATAACGCTTTCTATAAGCATATGTCAGAGCCTTTTTTATACCTTCTATAAGCTTGCCTTTGGGAATGCCTTTTAGCTTCTCAATTTCTTCTATAGCTGAAATTAATTCTCTATTTGCCATATTTATATCTCGGGTTCTAAATTTGCATTAGTTATTCTATCGTGAGCAATTGTTATTAAGCCTTCTTCTCCAACATCTAAAGTAACATTGCAATCTCCAGCTTTACTAATAATGCCAACAACTTCTCGGGCTTTTCCATCTTCATCGTTCCAGTTAACATGAACTCTTAGACCCTCAAAATAGCCATACTCTTTTTTATCCTTTAACTTTCTAAAGATTCCCGGAGTTGATACCTCAAGAACATAGGGTATATCAATAGACAAATCTTGGTCAAGCTTAAGCTCAACTTCTCTGGAAACTTGTTCGCAGTCTCTTAAATTAACTCTTCCTCCTGGTTTGTGTAGATAAATACGGAGAACACAATTTCTCCCGTGAATCTCACTTTCCACATCCAGGAGTATGAGTCCCTTTTTTTCAACTATGGGTTTTGCTAATTCATATACCTTTTTTCTTATTTCAAGCCCTCTAACCATGGCTTACACCTCTTTAAAAATTTAGGAGTGGGAGTGCCCACTCCTAAATATAAGTTTATATTCTATATTTTAGTTTATACCTTTTTATTTATTATGTCAATATTGCTAACAATAAATTAAATGGTACGCCCGGAGGGACTCGAACCCCCAACCCTCTGCTTAGAAGGCAGATGCTCTTTCCACTTGAGCTACGGGCGCTAAAAAAATATTACAATCAACAAAATGGTCGGGGCGGGCAGATTTGAACTGCCGACCTCGTGCTCCCAAAACACGCGCGCTAACCAGACTACGCTACACCCCGATAACAATATTTAGGTAATTATGTAAACAATTCAACAACAAGTAGAGTATATTTTAACATAGATTTTCCCTATATATAACTCTTTTTCAACATAAAACACTATAAGGGAGGGAACTTTCAGTGGTAGTACCTGACCGTCATAAGAGCGATAGCCCCTGTGAAATTGGTGCGTTTTAACCAAAATATGTCACCTTATTTACGAAATGCACTACTTAAATAATTTCATAGTAGGACTTTCCAGTTCTTATAAAGTATGAATCACCATATACAGGCATTCTCCTACCAAAAGGACCTACTATATATTGCACATCCGGTTGTATATCATAAATAACAATATCCTTGACATCAGACAAAGTTGTATAAAGAACCTGAGCTAACTCTCCTACCAGTGGTCCAAGGAAGGCAGATACAAGCACAGCTAAAATAATTGTCCATAAATTAATTGCACCACTAACAAATATAAGGGTAATTAAAACAACTCCACTAAGAAAACTACCTACAGCCCTACCAGTACCACAAGAAGAGTGTATAGCCAGCGATTTTTCTCCAGCTTTAAGTCTCTCAAGAGCTTCTCTCACTGCTTTCTCAACCATAATAGGCTCAACAGATCCCTTTATATAGAAACCATCTTCTTTTGCAAAACCACTTAGCCACCCTCTCTTTCCAGAATAACCTTCCAGAACATTAATAGTGGCATGTTCAAGAGCGTGATTCTTTCTCAAGATCGGATTACGAGCAAGCTCCATAAGTTGCGCTGGTACAGTAAAAAGGCTAAACATAGAATTTACCACATATCCAAAGGGAACAAGGAATAAAAAAGAAGATAAAAATATGGCTATTGGCCAAAAAAGTATAAAAAGAAGTATATATAATATCAATTTAAAACCTCACAATAATCAATAATTGAATCATTACGAGCAAGTATACCCTGTTCAAGGTTTACTTAACCTATCAAGAAGATTTAAATTATGCTTGTAATATTTTACTACCCTTTGTTATCTTTATAAAACAATTTTTAAGAAAAATCTAAATTCTAAGTATAATGGTTAATTCATCTTTTTATTTGTTATGATGTATATATTTCATTACTGTCATCCTGAATTTATTTCAGCATCCCTTTGAATTATTATGTCATATCTTTATACATAGCTTCACAAATCTATATATAATAGTAAAATATTTAATAGTAAAAAGGGAGGTTATAAATGAATATGGAGCAGGAAATTGCAAAATTCCTTATTGAGCTTATAAATACAAAAGCAGTTAATCCTCGTTCTCAGGAAGGTGCTGAAGGAGAAGGTAATAGAGCAAAGTATCTTAAAGAAAATATTAAAAAAATCATACCCGGGGTTAAGGTTGATGAATATGTGGCATATGATAAAGAATCTCCAGTCAAAAATCGCCCAAATATCATTGCCACATTAGAAGGCTTAGATACTTCTCAAACCTTGTATTTTATCACTCATATGGACACCGTACCTGAAGGAGACCTAACACTCTGGGAGAGTAATCCCTTCATAGCTATTTATAAAGATGGTAAAGTGTTTGGAAGAGGAGCAGAAGACAACCTCCAGGCTATGGTTTCTTCCATCTTTGCCCTTAGAGAAGTTGCTCTAAATAAAGATAAACCTCCAGTAAATATTTCTCTTGTCTTTGTTTCTGATGAAGAAACAGGTAGTATTTACGGTATCCAGTACCTTGCAGAAATGAAATTGTTCAAAAAGAGTGACCTGATAATAGTACCTGACTATGGCTCACCAGAAGGAGATTTTCTGGAAGTAGCAGAGAAAGGAATCTTCTGGTTTAAAATAGAAGTTTTGGGTCGTCAAACTCACGCTTCACAACCTCACTTAGGGTTGAATGCTCACCTTAAAGGTATGGAGTTTGCTTTAAGTCTCTACAAAGCACTTAAGAAGAAGTTTAAATTAAGTAATCATCTCTTTGACCCGTCAGTGAGTACATTTGAACCTACCAAAAAAGAAGCTAATGTTGATAATATTAACACTATCCCCGGAAAAGATGTGATTTACTTTGATTGTCGGGTTCTTCCAGAATTCAAGTTAGAAGATGTTCTACGCTTTATAAAAAGAAAAGCTCAAACATTCAGTAAAAAAGAAGGGGTTGAAATTAACATTTCTGTCGTTCAAAAAGAAGGAGCTCCACCCATTACTTCACCTAAGTCTAATGTTGTTCAAAAGCTTAAGGGGGCCATAAAAAAAGCGTTAAATATCGAGGTAAATATAGGCGGTATTGGTGGTGGAACTTGTGCTGCTATTCTAAGAAAGGCTGGCTTTGAAGTAGCAGTATGGGCAAAAAATGACCATACAGCTCACCAGGTAAATGAATATGCCAGATTAACTAACATATTAGACGAGGTAAAGGTCTTCTACTATCTAATGATAGATTTTTAACCCCACATACCCTGAATGTACTAACAAACCGATAAGTTACCCTCAATAAGATCTTTAATAAGGGTCTTTATGCCTGATAGCTCTCTTAAAGAGGCCTCTCTGGCTTTCTTTTCTATATAAGCCAGATCTGCTATTTTATGAGGAACAATCTGAAGTGCAGTGATAAGAGGTTCATTGACTGGCTTGCCAATCTGACTGCATAACCAGACATATACTTCATTAATGCCCTCTACTTCACTATAAACCCTGGTAGCTATCCTATGAGTAAGAAAGTTGTAGATTTTTCCTACATGAGAAACAGGATTCTTGCCAGCAGCTGCTTCGGTACCCATTGGTCTGTTGAGTGAAATTATGCCATTCACTCGGTTCCCCCGACCTACCTGCCCTGAATCACTACTCTCAGCAGATGTCCCGGTAACGGTTGTATATACACCTTTAATACCACTTCCCCTTTCGTCCAGAGTGTTTATATCAACTCTAACAATATCAAAAGAATTATCGCGAATTACACTTTCATGAAGTTTAGATTTTATCCGTTCTTTCTTTATAAAGTAATCATCTTCACCAGAAACATATTTATCAACAAAAGCCAGGGCTACTGTTAAAATAAGCTCTCTACGGTAGCGGTAACCCATTACTTTTATATCTTCGCCAACTTCAGGAAACTCTTTTTTAAACTGAGGTGAATTTAGTAACCTTTCAGTTTCATAAACTATCTTCTCAGTTGGAGTAAAAGGAGAATATCCAACAGCAGCAGATGTATCATTAGCTCTCAGTACCTCTTCTTTCTTATCAAAAATAGAAGAAAGTTGGGGAGAAGCAGGTTTAATCTCCACTTGATAATCAACATACTTATCAGGGTCAACAAATCGTAGTTCTTGTGTTAACCACTCTTTAGCAGTACCAATTGCGATATCTTTTACTGGAATCTTCTTACCATTAAATTCTATAGTAGCTCTATCTCCAAAAACGAGAAGCATGGGTTTTGTTACTTCTCCACCTCCAAAGCGGGTTTCAGCAGTTCCAGCCACCAGAAGGGCTTTATCAATGTTATGATGAAGAACCTTACCAAAATTTCGCAGATAATACTGTGAGAGTTTCTGGGAAACCTTATCCATAATAGCATCTACAATATGGTCGGGATGCCCAATTCCTTTCCTTTCCACCAGTTCTACTTCTTGCTCATTAACCGGTGTAGCCTTTAAAAAATCAACAGTAACAGTTCTCATTCTTCTACCTCCTGTTTATGATTTCTAATTTATTCTATCCAATTTAACACTACTTCAAGACCTCTCCTTCTGAAACGACCCCCTTCTAAAGGGTATCCCACAGAAATAAGTGCTTCTATAACATCCTTCTTAACCTTTTACTACTCCCACAGGTCTCATACGACAAACTTTTTTGGAAATGCCGGCTCCGTGGACCACATCAACTACCTGTGTTACATCTTTATAAGCTTCAGGAGCTTCTTCTACCAGAGTCTCATTACTTTCTGCTTTAACTATAATGCCCTTTCTCTTAAGTGCTTCTAAGAGCTCAATGGCTTTGGTCTCTCTCTTTGAAGCGGTTCTGGATTTTACTCTACCAGCACCGTGACAGGTAGAACCCCAGGCTTCTTCCATTGCTTTCTGTGTTCCCACAAGGAGATAAGAATATCTTCCCATGTCACCTGGGATGAGAACGGGTTGACCTACTTCTTGGTAAAGAGGCGGTATTTCTTCTCGTCCTGAAGGAAAAGCACGGGTTGCTCCTTTTCGGTGAACAACAAGTTCAATTGGAGCTTCATCAACCAGGTGAGTTTCTATTTTGGCAATGTTGTGAGCTACATCGTAAACCTGATTTAATCCCAGATTCTCCCACGAACTTCTGAATACTTCTTCAAAAGATTCTCTGACCCAATGAGTTATCATCTGTCTGTTTGTCCAAGCATAATTAGCTGCACCGACCATGGCTGAGAAATACCTCTTTCCTTCGGGAGATTTAAAAGGTGAACAGGCTAACTGTCTATCTGCTAACTTAATATTATATTCCCGCGCAGCCTTTTCCATCACTTTAATATAATCAGTAGCTACTTGGTGACCAAGACCTCTGGAACCAGAATGAATCAACATGGTGACCTGCCCTTTAAATAAACCAAAGACTTTAGCTGTCTCTTCATCATAAACCATATCTACAATCTGGACTTCCAGAAAGTGATTCCCTGAACCCAAAGAACCAAGTTGCGGAAAACCTCGCTTCTTGGCTTCTGCGCTTACTGCCTGTGGCTCTGCTCCTTTCATCTCTCCATTTTCCTCTGTATAAAGGAGGTCTTCCTTCACACCAAAGCCCTTCTCTACAGCAAAACGGGCTCCTTTAACCAGAACCTGGTCCAGCTCTTGAGAAGTAACCTTTACCTTCCCGTGAGAACCGACTCCTGAAGGTACATTTCGGAAAATAGCATTCAATAACTGCTCTACTCGTCCTTCAAGATCCTCCTTCTTAAGGTCTGTCCGCAGGAGTCTGACCCCGCAGTTTATATCATAACCTATTCCCCCAGGTGTAATAACCCCAGTATTAACTTCAAAGGCAGCCACACCACCAATGGGAAAACCGTATCCCCAGTGGATATCAGGCATAGCAAGAGAGTATTTCATAATACCCGGTAAGGTTGCTACATTAGCGACTTGCTCCAGAGCTTCCTCTTCGGTGGTAATCTCCCAGAGGTCACTGTCTAAATAAACCATGCCGGGAACTTTCATTCCTGACTTGTAATCCTGTGGGATTAAAACTCTGTAAGAGTCTATCCTTTTATGAAGGCCTTTCCATTTTCCCATACTTCTTCACCTCCTAAACATCCAGGATAATGCGGATTTTATATATATCTTTACGCTTTTTGAAGCTAGCCTTGTGATAGGTAACTGCTTTAATTAATTTTCGTAACTCGTGTTTTTCTCTTATAAATGGTTCACCTTTTATTACAACCCAAACTGGATTAAGATTTCTAATCTCTATAAGCTCTTTGGAAAGGAAACCTTCACCATCATAACGATACAGAACCTGACTCAAAAAATCTACCACACCACTGGTTAAGCTTTTGGAAGAAGTCCTTACCTCTTTCTCTTCCATGGGTTCCACCTTTTCAGTATCGTAAAGAAGGGTTGTAAAAGCATTGAAAACCTCTTTTAAAGCCTCTTCTCTTGTAGAACCCCAGGCTTCAATCCCCATATCAGCTGTGTGTTCTATATACCTATAGGGCATTAAGCCACCTCTTAAAAACTAGATGGGTAATGGGAGAGTTCTTAATCTTCTGGCTATCAGGACGAACACCTTTATGAGTTCTTCGGGTAAGTCTAACTTCTGAAGTATTACACCTTAATACCTTACCACTTTTAGTGAAAAGAGTAAATTCCTCTCCTTCAGGAGAAACTCCCATAATAATCAATATCTTACCTGTTCTTGGAGAAGTCTTCTGAAGAGCAACCCCTTTACCCCTGATACCTCTTAAGGGTATCTCCTCTCTATCCATCAATTTGAGAAATCCTTTATTTGTTGCAGAAAAAACCAGTTCTCCTGGTTTCAGGATACCGATGCTGGGGGTTGTCGCTCCCTTCATGCCACCCACTCCTTGAGCTCTTAAGCCCTTAAGTGGAATTTTACCCCCTGAAAATCTGAAACCCCTTCCTTCCTCACTATAACTAACAAGCTCATCTTCAAGGTTAACTTCGAGCACTTTTGCTAGTTCTTCAGAAGGGGCAAGACCCATAACTTTGGTGCCCCGTTTACTCAATTTCATTAATTTTGATACTGAAGTTGCTTTTAACCTACCTGTATTGGAGAAGAAAACAACCCTATCCGAATTCCCTCTAGTCATTGCTACCACTCTTTCTCCCTCTTCTAACCCTAAAAATCCATGAAGGCTTAGACCTCTATTACCCTTACACACATCAGGAAGCATATAAGGTAAAAACTTGAAACCTTTACCAAGGTTGGTAAAAAGATAAATGGGCGTTTTTGTTCTACTTGTAAGTACCACACCATCTCCCAGCTCTTCCTCAATAGTTGAAAGGGTTATAGTATTTCTGGATGAAAGAATAATCTGTTTAAGATGTCCCTGTTTAGTAACCAGGAATATGACTGGTTCATCTGCAATTAAATCTACATCAGCTACTTCTTCTCCCTCATCTATAATTGTAGTCAGACGTGGGGCTGCAAATCTTCTTTCTAAATCTTTTAGCTCAACTTTTATCTCCTCTATTACTAAAGCTGGATCCTCCAGAAGCTTCTGGAGATAGTTTATTCTATTCATCATCTCCTGAATATCTATAAGTAATTTGTCCTTCTCCAGGTGGGTTAGTCTTTCCAGACGGATGTCCAAAATTGCTTGAGCCTGTTCTGGAGATAATGAAAATCTGGTAACAAGTTTCTCTTTTGCCTCATCAGGAGTTTGAGAGCTTCTAATTAACACTATGACTTCGTCAATATTTAAAAGTGCTACCAGGATGCCATCAAGAAGATGTTTTCTATTGAGAAGTTTTTTAAGCTCAAACTTGGAACGTCTCATAACAACCTCTTTACGGTGGTTAAGGTAGTGAACAAGAAAATCTTTTATACTAAGAAGTTTTGGTAATCCATCAACCAGAGCCAACATAATAACACTATAGGAAGTTGATAGTGGGGTATGTTTGAAAAGTTGTCTTTTAAGAAGAGCTGTATTAACATCTTTTTTAGTCTCTATTACTACCCTGATACCTCTCTTATCAGATTCATCTCGCACTTCCGTAGCTCCACTTAGTTTCTTGTCTTTTATCAATTCCGCAATTCTTGAAACCAGTTGAGATTTATTAGTCTGATAAGGAACTTCTGTGATAATAAGAGCCGTTCTATCTTTATGTTTCTCTTCTTCTATTTTACCCCTCAAAACAAGCGTCCCCTTACCTTTTTTGTAAGATTCCTGTATTTTACTGCGGTCTATAATTGTGCCACCTGTAGGAAAATCAGGGCCCAGGATTATGGAACTTAATTCTTCAATAGTTATATCTTCATTATCAAGAAGAACTATTGAAGCTTGTACTACTTCAGCAAGATTGTGGGGAGGAATAGAAGTTGCCATTCCCACTGCAATTCCATAAGAACCATTAATCAAAAGATTAGGAAAACGAGATGGAAGAACAGTAGGTTCTATTAAAGTACCATCAAAGTTGGGAATGAATTCAACAGTATCTTGCTCTATATCCTTGAGCATCTCAACTGCAGCATAAGAAAGACGAGCCTCTGTGTATCGCATGGCTGCTGCAGCATCTCCATCTATGGAACCAAAGTTACCATGACCATCAACAAGAGGCTCTCTGTAGGAAAAAGATTGAGCCATACGAGTCAGTGCATCATAAACTGCTGTATCTCCATGAGGATGAAACTTACCAAGCACTTCTCCAACTACACGAGCACACTTTTTGTATGGCTTATCTGGTGTATTCCCCAGCTCTTCCATAGCAAACATAATCCGTCTTTGAACAGGCTTTAACCCATCCCTTACATCGGGGAGAGCACGACCTACTATAACACTCATAGCATAATCAAGATAAGCACCTTCTATCTCTGACTCTAAAGATACATCTTTTATGTCTTTAACTTCCATAACTTCTCCTTATATATCCAGGTTCTTTACCTTAAAAGCGTTAAGTTCTATGAATTCCCGTCGGGGTTCAACCTTTTCTCCCATAAGGATGTTGAAAATCTCATCTGCTCTGCTTGCGTCCTCAATATTTACTCTAAGAAGAGTCCTTTTAGATGGGTCCATAGCGGTTACCCATAATTCTTCTGCACTCATCTCGCCTAAGCCTTTAAACCTCTGTATTTCAATATTTCCATCGTATTTTTTACTCAGCTCTACCAATTCATCATCATTATATAGATAAAAGGTCTGTTTTCCTTTTATCACTTTATAAAGGGGTGGCTGGGCTACATAGATATAACCCTCTTCGATAAGCTGACGAAGGTACCTGTAGAAAAGAGTGAGAATAAGAGTCTTTATATGAGAACCATCTACATCAGCATCGGTCATAATTACTACCTTGTGGTAGCGTAAGCTCGCCACATTTAATCTATCCCCCACCCCCACTCCAAGAGAAGCTAATATTGATTGAATCTCTGCATTGTTCAGTACTTTATTAATATTTGTTTTTTCAACATTCAGTATCTTTCCTTTTAATGGTAGTATAGCTTGAAACATTCTATCCCTGGCTTGTTTGGCTGAGCCACCTGCTGATTCACCTTCCACGATGAATATTTCTCTTGCTTTCGGGTCTTTTTCACTGCATTCTGCCAGTTTACCAGGTAGAGTCCCAGACTCCAGCATAACCTTCTTACGGGTCAATTCACGGGCATTCTTCGCTGCTTCTCTTCCCTTCATAGCCAGAAGAGTTCTTTCTATAATCCTTCTACCAGCTTCGGGATTACGCTCCAGAAAAAGGAGTAGATCTTCATATACTATCTTCTCTACTATACCTCTTACTTTAACATTTCCCAGCTTTGTTTTGGTCTGACCTTCAAACTCTGGTTCAGCAAGACGGAGAGAAATAATGGCATAAAGACCTTCCCTAACATCGTCTCCTGTTAGAACTTCTTCTCCTATGATTTTATGTGAACGACCATAGAATGAAAGTGCCTTAAGAATAGCACTTTTGAAACCGGTAAGATGAGTCCCTCCTTCCTGAGTATTAATGGAGTTAGCAAAACTGAGAATCTTGCTTTCTATACCTTCAGTGAAAAGAAGAGACGCCTCCACTAGAGTATTATCCTCTCCTCCAGAAATGAAGATGGGTTCATTGTAGAGAGGTTTGATGGTAGAAGGTGCTAATACATTCAGAAAAGAGACTATGCCACCCTCAAAGATAAACCTTTCTTCAGTTTCTCTAACTTCATCTCTGAGGATAATAAGAACACCTTTATTTAAATAGGCTAATTCTTCAACCCTGTCTCTTATAGAATCATAATCAAATTCAACTTTTTCAAATATTTCTGGGTCGGGTTTAAACCTGATTCTCGTTCCATTTCTTAAAGATGATCCAATCACCTCCACTCCGGTAACAGCTATGCCACGCTCGTACTTCTGGCGGTAAGCCTGATCATCTCTCTCCACTTCTACAACTAACCATTCAGAAAGAGCGTTAACCACGGAAACACCTACCCCGTGAAGACCACCAGATACACGATATACCTTACCGTTAAACTTGCCACCAGCATGAAGTTTGGTCAATACTACTTCGAGAGCAGAGATACCCAGATGTGGATGTATATCCACAGGGATTCCCCGACCATCGTCAATAACCTCAGCAGTGCTGTCTCTGTGCATGATGATTTGAATCTCTTTGCAGTAACCTGCCATAGCCTCATCTATTGCATTATCAATCACTTCCAGTAATAAATGATTGAGCCCGGAAGGTCCAGTAGACCCAATATACATTGCAGGTCTTTTCCTTACTCCCTCCAGGCCCTCCAGCACCAAGATATCATTAGCTGTATAAGTTGCATCAGGCATAATAAGTCCTAATCCTCCGTCATGTTTAAATTAATAAATACAATAGATTATAACATAAATATAACTATTTTCCAAGCGCTTTTTTCTTGGTTACCATGTGGCTTTTTACTTGATATAAAATAATGAGAATAACATAGATGGTTACAGAGAATTATCTGACTTATTAAATAATTCAGAAACGTCCCTGATTATTCTGAGCTAACTCCCAATCTATAAACATTAAATCGGTAATAATTTTAGGGTTTAAATCCTCCAATCCCACCCTTTCTAAAAGACCGATGGTATCTGAAATAAGAACCAAGCTCAGGGTATCTGGAGCTCCTTCCTCTTCACCTTCTTCAAGATACAGAGTCTTAAAAAAAATCCAGGAAGGCTTGATGTTGCCTGTTAGTGGGTGAGTTATTAATTTCCAACCAGAATGTATATAGTCTCTACTTCTCTTAAGAACCTCAAGAGCTTTGTCCTCAATAAAAACTAAAGTTTCTCCATCGCCAGCAGTAGCAAGGGGGTTATTTGTAATGATTATCTTTCTCATATTATCAAGTTTAAAAAATATTATCTAAGTAATCTTAAAAGAAGAGGAACCAGTAGGAGGGAACCACTACCAATAATTTTTATGAGTATATTAATGGAAGGACCAGAAGTATCTTTAAGAGGGTCTCCTACAGTATCTCCTACCACCGCTGCCTTATGGGACGAAGAACCTTTACCACCATACCGTCCTGATTCAATGTATTTCTTAGCGTTATCCCAGGCGCCACCAGCATTAGACATAAAAAGAGCCATCAAGAGGCCCACCACCAGTGATGAAGCCAGAACCGCCCCCAGTGCCTCCAAACCAAGAGTCAAACCAACCACAAGAGGAACAACTACTGATAGAAGGCCGGGTAAAATCATTTCCTTCAATGCGCCGCGAGTAGTGATATCCACGCATTTAGCGTATTCTGGCGAAGCTGCGCCTTCCATCAAGCCGGGAATTTCTTTCCACTGTCTTCTAACTTCATTAACCACATAATAAGCGCCTCTGCCTACAGCTTTCATAGTCAAAGCAGAAAACAGGAAAACCACTAAGCCACCTATGAAAAGCCCAGCCATGACCCGAGAATCAGTAAGATTAATGATTTCCAGTTTTGTAGACTGATAGTAAGCAGCTAACCAAGCTAAGGCAGTAAGCGCTGCTGAACCTATAGCAAAACCCTTTCCCATAGCAGCAGTGGAATTTCCAACTGAATCCAGAGCATCACACTTGTTCCTTACTGATTTATCCATGTGACACATCTCAGCAATACCAGCAGCATTATCTACTATTGGCCCATAACAGTCGCATGCCAGATTTACTCCCAATACTCCTAAGATTCCCACGCCTGCAATGGCTATTCCATATAGACTACCCGTTATGTAAGCAACTACCATAGCTATTGTAATAGATAAAACTGGCAATACTGTACTCATCATACCCTGAGCCAAGCCCTCGATGAGAACTGTTGATGTTCCCGTAAGGCTAGCCCTTGCTATACTCAAAACAGGGTTATACCTATCTGAAGTATAATAAATAGTTGACCATCCAATTACTAACCCTGCTGCTAATCCTGCCAGTAAAGCATAAAAGACACCATAATCACCCGTAACACCTATTATTACAAAGTAAGAAGCAATAATCATCAGAACATTAGCTATCAGAATCCCTCTATTCATAGCTCTTCTTACTTTCTCGGTTTGAAGTTCAAAGGACTCATTGATCCCTTCTTTAACCCTAACCAGGGCGGCGCCTATGACGGAGCAGATTATACCAGTAGCTGCCAGAAGTAAAGGAAGCATAATATAAGTGGGACCTAAAAAAGTGCCCAAAAAGATTGCTGCCGTGATGGAGCTTACATAGGATTCAAAGAGATCAGAACCCATACCAGCTACATCTCCAACATTGTCTCCTACAGCATCAGCTATCACGCCGGGGTTTCTGGGGTCATCTTCAGGAATTCCAGCTTCTACCTTACCTACCAAGTCAGAGCCTACATCAGCACTTTTTGTGTATATACCACCTCCCACTCTTAAAAATAGAGCAGTTAAAGATGAGCCAAAAGCATATGAAACCAGGTACTCAACCTCCGGTATTATCAACCATATTATGGTAAGCCCTATAATACCAGCACCCACAACAGTCATACCCATGACAGCGCCGCTGGAAAAACCAATCCTGAAAGCACCCCCAAAACTCTTACTTGCCATGTTAGCGCTTCTGGCATTTGCCCGGGTTGAAATACTCATACCCAACCAGGCTGTAAAAGAAGATACCAATAAACCCACAAGAAAAGTTAACGCCTGGGAAGGTTTTAAAAAAATAGAGATAAGTATTGCGAGAACCAGTAGAGTTATACCTAGGGTAAAATACTCCCTCTTTAGGAAAGCCATCGCTCCTTCCTGTATAGCTTTGGAAATCCTTGCCATCTCTGGAGTACCGGGACTCTCTTTCATAATACTTTTCGCAAGGAAAAAGGCATAAAACAAAGCAAATACTCCGGCAGTCACTACCAAAACAAACTCCATGTATTTCCTCCTTAATAACCTGAACAGGCAGGTAGGTTAATGTTTATATTTATTTGTTAATAATATAACAAATATTCAGAGTATAAACCTTTTTTTCCTGAGTCCTTAAAACATAGATGCTGAAATAAATTCAGCATGACACCCTTTTTATTAAAAAATTAGGGACGGTTCTGAATTATTTATAAGATGTATTGAGAGGGATTAATTCCCCTTTATCTTATTTATCAACCAGACCATCTTTTTAGCAAAGTTTCTGGTTGTTCTCAGTCCTTCCTCGTCTTTTAATACTTCTCCTTTTTCTCTACCAAAGGCAATATTCCAATAGGTAGAGCCGGGGATAATCATTCCCTGTTGAAAGAAGAAGAACATCAGCTGAGCAAAGGTAAAGTTATGCCCTGCCCTTCTGGCAACAGCCATAGGACCACCCACCTTGTTCTCAAATATCCGCCCCCGAGCACCAGAAACATAACCTGCCCTGGCAATTAGAGACATAATCTGTGGAGTAGCTGAACCATAATAGACAGGTGAAGCAAGTATGATACCGTCAGCTTCTACCATCTTCTCAAATATAGCTTGAAAGTCATCTTTAATATGACATTCCTTTGTTTCCCTGCAGGATAGACAGGCATCGCAGGGTTTAACCTCTTTCCCCGCCATCCTTATAAGTTCAATCTCTGCACCCTCTTCTGCCACTGCCTTCAAAGTCTCATCAACTAATATTTCCGTGTTTCCTTTCAATCTCGGACTTCCCACTATACCGATAATCTTTATCATATCTACTCCTTCTTTATTTAAAATTTTTTACCCACCTCACCCTCTCCCACTGTGAGATTGTCTAAAAACGAGACACATCCCCTACCCCCTCTTAATAGAGGGAAGATACTCCCTGACTCCTCTTTAGAAAAGAGGGGAATTAGAAGTTGAGGTTTGTTTTCTCAACCTTCGCACATTCCCATCACGGTAAGTAATCTTCTCACTATCAAGCCATTCTAAAAGTGGTATGGCATACTTTCTGGAAACTCCCACGAGTTCCTTAAAGTCACCGGGAGTAATTTCTCCCTTCTCTGAGATAAAGGTTAAGGTTTTCTTCTTTACTTCATCCATGGTTTCTCGTAAGAATATCAACTCCTCGGAAACCCTGACTATTTCTCCTGATTCCATTAAGGCTTTTATAAGTTCTTCAATCTTGCTCTTTTTCCAGCCTTTTGTTTCAAGAGTTGATACTATTTCCTTAAGGTCAGGAGGGGAAAATTGATTTTCTTTAAGAACCTTATATATAAGCTCTCTACCTGGTAATAGCTCACCAGGAAAGGAGATTCTGTGTCCTTTGAGTTTAAGAAATTCTCCCTCAATATCTACCAATCCCACACTTAGCAGATGTTTTATAAAAATACGAAACTCCTTTATACCCACACCCTTAAGGTGATTTCGCACTTCTTCCAGGCTTACTCCCCGGTATTGAGGATAAGTCCTGTGATACCCTGATAGATAGGTCACTAACTCAGCCTGCAAATCCTTATACCTCTCCATTGAAACATATAATACAGGCTGAGCAGGGGGGATACCCAATATCCTTTCTTCATCCTTTAGATGCCTTACAACATCTTCTTTGGGAAAATGACTCTTTATTGACAGATTGTGGAGGTCAATAAACAGATTTTCGCTCTTTTCCAGAATCCTCAAGATTCGGCTGGTTGTGTCTTTAAGGTCATCTAACGAAAAGTCAACTTCCTCTTTACGTTTTCTTTTTATGGCATAAGGTTCTATTACCCTTCCTCCCCCTATTGTATAAATGGGAGAGTAGGTTCGTATAACAAACCTGTCCCCT
Source organism: Coprothermobacterota bacterium (assembly GCA_037440465.1). Classification (GTDB taxonomy): domain Bacteria; phylum Coprothermobacterota; class HKB111; order HKB111; family HKB111; genus JBBIUB01. Next base: position 67,529 of record JBBIUB010000005.1, read on the forward strand.
TCTTTAGTCACCGTAGATTCTTCCAGAGAAATCTGAGCAAATCCCTCTTCTCCCCTTTTCATTTCACTAATTTTAGAAAGATAAACCCTCCCCATAATCTCCTTTGAACCCGCGTAAAACCTGATTCGTTCGCCATGTTTTAATTCCGGTGTCTTAGAGTAAGGAAGGAGTTTTATATAAATATCCATAAGGGTAGTTGATTTAAAAAAACCGGCAGTGCAGATCACATCTCCCCTTTCTAAATCTTCCACCTTGACATCGGGTAAATTTAAAGCCACCCTCTCCCCGGCTACCGCTTTATCGACCTGCTTGTTATGAACTTCTATTGACCTTACTCGGGAGTTTAGTCCTTCGGGTAGTATTTGCACCACATCACCCTTTCTGACTTTTCCATCATAGGAAGTTCCTGTGACAATGGTGCCATAACCTGGTAAAGAGAAGATCCTGTCTATGAAAAGCCTGAAGGGGCTCTTAAGGTCGCGCTCAGGAATTTCTTGGGCAAGATTATCTATTAAAGTTACAAGCTCTCCCAACCCTTCCCCGGTATAAGCAGAAGTAAAAACCATTGGCGCTTTCTCTAAAAAGGTTCCTCTGACCTCTTTACTCACATCCTTTTCCATATTAAGAAGTTCCTCTTCATTCAACAGGTCCTTCTTAGTGATAACCAGAATGCCCCTTTCTAACCCCAGAAGGTCCAATATATCCAGGTGTTCCCTGGTCTGTGGCATAACTCCTTCGTTAGCATCTATTACAAGAAGAACTACATCAATACCATAAGAACCAGCAATCATCTTCCTAACCAAACGCTCGTGACCTGGCACATCTATAAAGCCAGCAGTTATACCAGAAGGTAGTTTAAGGTAGGCATAACCAAGTTCAATGGATATGCCTCTTTCCTTTTCCTCTTTGAGTCTGTCGGTGTTTATTCCTGTAAGAGCCTTTACTAGCTCGGTTTTGCCATGGTCTATATGTCCAGCGGTGCCTACTACCACATATTCTCTCAATTTTATAGCGCCACTTTCAGGATTCTGACTAACTCTTCGTCTTCATCCGACAGAACTGTTCTTAAATCAATGAGGAATCTTTCTTCTTCTACTATACCAACAAGAGGGGGCTCAGATTCTCTAAAAGTCTGGCTGAGATTATGAACACCTTCCCCACTTTTTAATTCTATTGATAGAAGAATTGTGGGTATTTTTGATGTTGGAAGAGACCCTCCTCCCACAGTAGAGAATCCCTCTTTTAAGCTCAACCTCTTCTTATTCTCCCCTATTCTATCAAGAATAATCTCCCCTCTTTTCCTGAGATCCTCCACCTTCAGGGTGAGAAGCCTAAGAACTGGGAGTTCATCAAGAACCTTATCACCAATAAAATATATTTCCAGAGTGGCTTCAAGCGATATCAGTGATATTTTATCAACCCGTAAGGCTCTGGCGAGGGGATGTTTCTTAATCTTCTCTAAATACTCCTTCTTACCAAGGATAATACCGCACTGGGGACCTCCCAGAAGTTTATCTCCTGAGAAAGAGACCACATCTACGCCAGATTTAATACTATCTATTATAGTAGGTTCTTCTTTCAAAAGAGGGATACCATAATCCTGTAAAAGACCACTACCCAGGTCTTCAAAGACTGCAAGGTTATAACGGTGAGCTAAATCCACCAGGTCCTTCAAGGGAACTCCCTCGGTAAAGCCCACGATACGATAGTTACTGGTGTGAACTTTCATCAGTGCAGTAGTGTTGGAAGTGATGGCTTTTTCATAGTCTGATAGCCTGGTCTTGTTTGTAGTTCCCACTTCTATCATAGATGCTCCACTTTGAGACATAACCTCGGGGACTCTAAAAGAACCTCCTATCTCCACCAGTTCACCCCTTGAAACTATGACTTCCTTACCCTTAGCTAAAGCAGACAGCATAAGAAGAACTGCTCCTGCATTGTTATTTACTACATAAGAATCTTCTGCACCCGTAAGTTTCCGAAGGAGTGATTCAACATAAGAAGTTCTCTTACCACGCTCACCTGTGGAAAGGTCAAACTCCAGGTTTGAATAATGAGAAAGAATCTCAACTACCCTGGATGTCACTTTCTTAGAAAGAATGGCTCTCCCCAGATTTGTATGGAGAATTACCCCTGTGCCGTTTATCGCCCTTTTAAGGCGGGAATTATTAAGTTTCCGTTTGACTATAGAAATGATTTCTTCCTGCAAGATATCATTTTTTATACCTTCTTTTATTTCCTTTCTCATTTCTTCCACCACTTCTTTCACTACTTCCTTAACAAGAAGCCGGGGAAACTGGTCAAATAGGTTAGTAATCCCGTTTAAAGAAAGAATGGAATCAATGGAAGGAATAGCTCTAAAACCAGACTGAGATTCACAATTTTCTTCGTTCATCTTTTTTTTAAACCTCCAGAGATATATCCTCCAAAGCACAAGCTAATGTTTCTACTTCATCAACAGTGTTAAATGCCCCAAAACTGCATCTGATTGTTCCACCAGGGAAAGAACCCAGTGTTTTATGAGCCAGTGGGGCACAGTGAAGTCCTGCTCTTACCATAATCCCCCACTTCCTATCCAGCATCAGCATTACTGAAGAACTATCTATATCTTCAATTAAAAAAGATAATATCCCTACAGTTTTTTTAGAATCAATAGGACCATAAATTTTAATACCCTTAACACCTGAAATTCGGGAGATTAATAAATCTCTTAATTTTCTCTCATGTTCCAGAATATTTGAGGCACCTTTCTCCAGCAAAAAGTCAATACCAGCTCCCAGGGCTAAGAACCCGGAAGTATTCATTGTGCCTGACTCAAATTTATCCGGAAGAAAGGCAGGTTGGTACTCCTCTTCAGACACACTCCCCGTCCCCCCCTCAATCAAAGGCCTAAGAATTGAAGCTAACTTATTAGAAAGTATTACCCCACCTGTACCCTGAGGACCATAAAGGCTCTTATGTCCCGTAAAAGCAAAAGCATCTATCCCCCAGTTATCAATCTCTACAGGACATAGCCCTGCCATTTGAGCTCCATCAACCAGAAAGAAAACGCCATGTTTCTGAGCTAAAGCCCCTATTTCCTTTAAGGGTTGTATGGTTCCTGAAACATTGGATGTGCCCACCACAGCCAGAAGTCGTGTATTCTTCTTAAAATAATCTGGAAGTAGGTCAAGCCTTATTAAACCTTCTTTTTCGTAGGGTATTATATCAAGTTCCACACCAGTTCTTTCCAGGCCTCTCAGGGGTCTAACCACAGCATTGTGTTCCATTGAAGATATAAGAACATGGTCATTAGGATTAAGAAGCCCTTTCAATACCATATTTATAGCGCAGGTAGCGTTATAGGTAAAAATAACTCTTAAAGGGTCATCTGCCCCTAATAGACTGGCAAGTTTAAGGCGAACGTCAAAAACTTTCTTACTTACCTCAACCGCCCACTGATATTGACCTCTTCCAGCGCTGGCTCCCATTGAAGTAAGGTGATTATTAAGAGCTACCAGAACACTCTCAGGTTTAGGGAACGAAGTAGCAGCATTATCCAGGTAAATCATAAACTTAACCCTCCAGAATCTTTCTTAGAGCACTATCTGATGATATTTCTATCTCTTCTACTCCCAGGCTGCTTCCATCAAAAGCTTTGCGCACCCTGCTAATATACTTACCCTCCACCACCAGAGATACTCCACAGGAAGAATCCAGCTCTCGAGGTGTTGGCACCACCTGGCAGGGGATACCATTCTCAGATAAAAGATTGTATGCCAGCATTGATATATTGGGAGAAGGGAATTTCAGGAGAATCAAAGTGTTAACACGCTCCCTACCAGAAGATTTTCTGAAATCTCAAACATATTGGATACCTTTCCCACCTTCAGCTCCTTTTCCTTATCAAAAAACTTAAGACAGGTTCCGCAGACTAGCACTTCCACTCCCTTTTCTTCCAGTTTTTTTAGAGATAATGAGGTATCTTCGTTACAGGCTAAAAGAATACCGGTATTCATAAGGAGAATCTTCGCTGGTAGAACCCTGCCTTCAGGTAGGGTATTAAGAAAGGATTTCATAAGCAGAAGTCCCAAATCATCGTTCCCTTTGCCAATTCTGTCAGAGGAGATGAAGATTTTAACCATCTCCTCCTCCAGGACTACCTCGCAAACTTCTCCTTTTGACTCTATCTTTATATGGTAATCTTCCCCTTCCTTGCTCCAGGTAGTGAAGGCACCTTTAGAAGAAGAAAAGCGAAGGACATTCTGTAAAGCATCTTCCCTGTCCACAATAACTTCTAACTCTTTCTCCCCCTCCTCCAAAGCTTTTTTAAGAAGAAGTAAGGGTTGGGGACAGGGTAATTTTCGGGCATCTACAATTTTCATAAAAAACTGCCTCCCAGTTTAAAAAATATAATTTCTCGGTTTAGATAAATACGATTTTCTCTTCGGCATCCTTTATAAAAGAGCCAATTATTTCTGCTTCCTCAAAACCATTTCTCTTTATTATTTCCAGAAGCCGTTCACCCTCAGGAAGGGGAACCGCTATCAATAATCCACCTGAGGTTTGAGGGTCAAAAAGAATAATAGGGTCAAAACCATCTTTTTTCACTTCCACCTTACCTGAAGCCCACTTCTCGTTCCGGTAAGCACCTGCAGGCATTAGACCCTCTGACATATACCTTAAAACCTCCTCAAAAACAGGTATCTTTTCAACTTCTATTTTTATTCCTAACTTGGAACCATCTACCATCCCAAGTGCGTGAACAGCAAGGCCGAAACCAGTAACATCAGTGCAGGCATGAATGCGGAAATCTCGGTCCCTAATAATCAAAGGGAGGTTATTAAGTTTTTTCATAGATTTAGTAATCTTCTCTACTGCCTCTTTTGAAGCCATTTCAGCTTTCAGGGTTGTGGCAATTATGCCTGTTCCCAGGGGTTTTGTCAGTATAAGAACATCACCATCTTCTGCCCCCTTAATCCTCCAGAGGGAGTCCTTATTACCAAAACCCGTCACTACCATGCCGTATTTAAGTTCTTCATCTTCTACTGTATGTCCACCAGCAATTTCTACTCCTGCTTCTTCTGCTTTATCCTGCCCTCCCTTCAGGATGGAAGATAATATATCCAGAGGGAGTTTAGAACAGGGAAAACCTACAATATTTAAAGCCAGTTCAGGAAGGCATCCCATAGTATATATATCACTAATGGCATTGGCAGCCACGATCTGGCCAAAATCGTAGGGGTCGTCAACCACAGGGGTGATGATGTCCACGGTCTGGACCATCATAAGTCCACTACCCAGCTGGTAAAGAGTAGCATCCTCCCAACCTTCCCAGTTTGCTAAAATCTTCGGATTATGGGGTATATGTAGTTTTTGCAAGACCTCACCGAGGTCCTGGGGACCCATTTTTGCAGCTCAGCCTGCAGCTTTTACTAACTCGGTTAATCGCACTTAAATAGCCTCCTATCTAATATAACCACTTGATTATAACACGGATTGTTTTTCCTTCTATTTCTATTATAGGAAAGTGCGAATTATCAAGCCTGACCCCGTTTACTAAGGATAACCCCCAGGAGGCAGCCTGTTACCAAATTGCCTCCTGCATTTTTACTTATTTATTGCTTGTAAAGGATTTTTCCAATGGTTCTTATGATGGGGATTTTCGCAATGGCGCTTAAGATGTAGCCGGCAAAACACCCAAGGATTACACTTAGGAGATGTACAAGTATTATAAATATTATACGTATTGATTCTACTGGGCTATATAATAATAATCCAGATGGATCTACTAAGTAGTAAAGTAATAATGCCCAGGTAATCGGTAGTATAGCAAGTAGATAGGTCATTGCATAACCCATCTCATGCCCGATAGATTCCCTTACTGAACCAATAGAAAGCACCGGTGAACTCAGTAAAGCCCAAATTGCACCTAAGATGACCCACCATTTTGCTTCCTTCCAGGTTGGCAGGTATTTCCAGATGTTGAAATGTTGTTTATTTTGTTCCATAG
>JBBIUB010000006.1:0-65456 GCA_037440465.1 Coprothermobacterota bacterium
GCTTCGCTCGCAAAGACAGGCCAAGGGGGGATTGAGGGGGATGTGCCTAGTCTGTTTTAAAAGCCCTTTTTAAGGTTTAGTCTGGTAAAATATCCTGTACAGATTAACTTCTTATTATACTTTCTTATAAGTTATAAGAGCTGTGTATTTTTTTGATAAATGATTCATGGAGGAATAAATTGGAAAAGAATGTAGTTGAAAAATCAAAAGCCTTAGAATCTTATATCATAAATAAGAGGAGAGAATTTCACAAATACCCCGAGGTAAAGTTTGAAGAGGTAAGGACATCGGCCATTGTGGCTGAAGAATTAAACAAACTTGGCCTTGAGGTGACAACAGGTGTTGCAAAAACCGGTGTGACAGGTGTTTTAAGAGGAAAAGTAGAAAAGATGGTAGCCTTAAGGGCAGATATGGATGCTCTACCTTTAGAAGAAAATAACGATTTACCTTACAAATCCACAGTTCCAGGAAAGATGCATGCCTGCGGTCATGACGCTCATACCGCCATGCTTTTAGGTACAGCCAGGGTGCTATCAGAGATGAAAGATGAACTTAACGGTAGTGTTAAATTTATCTTTCAACCTGGGGAGGAAGGTGGTGGTGGAGCCAGAATCATGATTGAGGAAGGCGTTTTGAAGGGTGTTGATGCTATATTTGGTCTGCATGTCTGGGCGGAGTTTCCATCTGGGGTTATTGCCACTAAAGAAGGTCCCATTCTGGCATCATCAGATGGTTTTGTAATTTCTATTCAGGGGAAAGGTGGCCATGCAGCCGCCCCACACCTGACCAGTGACCCCACAGTTCCTGCAGTTGATATTTACAATGCTTTACAGAAGGTAGTATCTAAAAATATTAGTCCCCTGGAGCCTGTGGTCATCACTACCCCAATTATTAATGGCAGTAATGCATATAACATCATACCGGATAGAGCAGAAGTGAGGGGAACTTTTAGAACCTTTGATATGAAAATAAGAGAAGGAGTTATAGAAAGAATAAAAGAAATTTCAGAGAATTATGCCCGGGCCTGGAGATGCGAAGCATCGGTAGAACTCTCAAGAGAACCTTATCCCCCAACCATAAATGACCCTGAAATGACCAGATTTATGAAAAAGGTGGCAGAAACGATTGCTCCTGTTAGAGAAGCAGAAAAGAGGATGGGAGCTGAGGACTTTTCATTTTACCTTCAACAGATACCCGGCTCTTTAGCCCTGCTGGGGATTAAGAATGAAGAAAAGGAAATTACCTACCCTCATCATCATCCAAGATTTGATGTGGATGAAGGAGTTCTGTATCTCGGGACTGCTTTCTATGCCTTGTTGGCTTATAGGTATCTTAAAGAGTTTAGTAAGTAGATTTATTATGTAAAATAGGATAGGCTAAAGTCTAAAAAAGTACTAGAAATATACTAATTAATACTAAAAGGAGATGAGAATTGTGAGTAAAGAAGCGATAGAATTAGCAAATATGTACAGCGCCCGAAACTACCTTCCTTTACCAGTGGTACTATCCTGGGGAGAAGGAGTGTGGGTGGAAGACCCAGAAGGTCGCCGTTATTTGGATATGTTGAGTTGTTATTCTGCCCTCAACCATGGCCATCGCCACCCAAAGCTCATTCAGGCGTTAAGGGAGCAGGCAGATAGAATTACTCTCACTTCCCGTGCTTTTCATAATGACCAAATTGGGCCTCTTTCAGCTAAACTGGCTAAACTGTGCGGGCGTGATATGGTCTTACTTATGAATACGGGTGTGGAAGCAGTGGAAACAGCACTCAAAGCTGCCCGCCGCTGGGGATACAGGGCAAAGGGTGTGTCAATTGATGAAGCAGAAATAATAGTATGTGAAGGAAACTTCCACGGTAGGACCATTACTGCTGTTTCTTTTTCTTCTCATAAGGAGTATCGCCAGAATTTTGGTCCTTTTACTCCTGGATTTAAGGTGATACCATACGGGGATGTAGAGACTCTAAAAAAGGCAATAACACCTAAAACTGTGGCTTTTCTGGTGGAACCCATCCAAGGCGAAGCAGGGGTGGTTATTCCGCCTCCCGGATTTATATCTGAAGCTGCCCGAATATGTAAAGAAAACCAGGTACTTCTTCTGGCTGATGAGATTCAGACCGGTCTGGGTCGAACCGGTAAGGTTTTTGGTTGCGACTGGGAAGATGTAAAGCCCGATGTTTACATCCTGGGAAAGGCTCTGGGTGGTGGAATAATTCCTATCTCAGCCGCAGTGGCAGACAGGGAGGTTATGGGGCTTTTTGAACCCGGTTCTCACGGTTCTACTTTTGGTGGAAACCCCCTGGCCTGCGCGGTAGCCATATCAGCACTGGATGTACTGGAAGAAGAGAAGTTGCCTGAACGTTCCAATGATATGGGCGCATATGTTCTTAATGAACTTAAGAAACGAACAACCCATCCTGAAATCAAAGAAATTAGGGGCCGCGGGCTCTTTGTAGGGGTGGAGCTCCATGTGCGTGCCCGTCCTTTCTGTGAGAAATTGATGGAGGAAGGACTCCTTTGTAAAGAAACCCACGATAATGTTATCCGTTTTGCTCCACCACTGGTAATAACCAGAGAAGAGCTTGATTGGGCACTGGAACGGGTCACCAGGGTATTGTAAGTAGTTATAAAATGTTCTTAAGATGGGTTACGAGCCTTATTACCTTAAACTATATAAGAACAGTGAACTGGACGAAAGGATAGAGAAGCTCTATAAAGTTTTAGAGAACTGTACTCTTTGCCCCAGAAGGTGCGAGAAGAACCGACTCCAGGATGAAAAAGGGGTCTGTAGGGCAGGCAAGGACACGGAGATCTCCAGCTACGGTCCTCATTTTGGTGAGGAGGAACCGCTGGTTGGTTCAAGCAGGTTGTTTATCCCCCGTCTGGGGAAACTTACTCCTGCCGGTGGTTCAGGCACTATATTTTTAACCAACTGTAATCTGAAGTGTATCTTTTGTCAGAACTATGACATAAGCCATCAAGGTATGGGAACACTGGTATCTTCAGAGAGGGTAGCCAGGATGATGATAGAACTTCAAGAGGTAGGTTGTCATAATATAAACTTTGTCACTCCCACTCACTACACGCCCCAGCTTGTAAAAGCGTTGAAGAAAGCCATAGAGTTGGGTCTTCGTCTTCCCATAGTATATAACTGTGGTGGTTATGAAGAAGTGGAGACCATAAAACTTCTGGATGGAATAGTCGATATTTACATGCCAGATATAAAGTACGGTTCTGAAGAGGCTGCGAAGAAATACTCTAATGCTCCTGATTACTTTACTAAGTGTCAAGAAGCTGTAAAAGAGATGCACAGTCAGGTGGGAGACCTCAAAATGGACGATAGAGGAATAGCTTATCGTGGTCTTCTTATAAGGCATCTCGTGCTTCCCAACGGTCTTGCTGGTAGTAAAGAAGTCCTGGAGTTTATAGTAAAAAAACTGTCTCCCGACAGTTATGTAAACATTATGGACCAATACCGCCCCATGTTCCGGGCGGGAGAGTACCGGGAATTAAGCAGAACCATAACGCGTGATGAGTTTTATAAAGTGATAAATCTGGCAAAGGAAATGGGGCTCAACCGTTTTAGACGTGATTATTCACTGGTAAAGCCGTGACGAGTGACGAGTAAGGTGAGAAGAACTATGAAAGTTTACATAAGTGAGCTGAGATGCTATATATAGACGGCAGTCAGAAATCAGGCTCAGGTACTATCGTAAGGACCTCGGTAGCCCTAGCGACTTTACTTAGTAAGGAGCTTTACATTGGCAATGTTAGAGCCAAACGCTCCAAACCTGGCCTGAGAGCCCAGCATCTGGAGGCAGTGAGGACCTGTGCCCTTCTCTGCGGCGGAACCTTAGAAGGAGCAGAGGTGGGATCCAGGGAGGTACGCTTCAAACCTGGAGGCGAAATAAAGGGTGGTTTTTATGAGAGGGACATTGGTACCGCTGGCTCCACCACCATGCTGGCTTCGGGTCTCCTTCCCCTTTCTTCCTTTGCCCATAGTCCTACCACCTTTCGTCTGATAGGTGGCCTTTTCCAGGACTTTGCTCCTTCTGGATATCATATGAAGCATATCCTTCTTCCCACCTTAGGAAAGATGGGAGTGAGTGCCGAACTGGAGATGGAGCGACCGGGGTATGTACCCACGGGTGGAGGAATTCTAAAGCTATCTGTTAAACCAGTAGAAGTGATAAGGCCATTGAAGCTTCTAAAGCAGGGGAGGGTGGTGAAGATTAAAGGGATAGCCATCTCTTCTCATCTTGAAGAGAGAAAGGTTAGCGAGAGGATGGCAAAAGAGTGCATCAAGGTCTTAAGGTCCCGAAGGTACGAGCCAGAGATAAGTATTGTCCATGACACCACCGCTATTCAGCCCGGAGCTGCCCTGTCCCTCTGGACAGAAACAGATACCGGTTGTCTCATAGGGATGGACCAGGCAGGAGAGCCCCGAAGGCGAGCGGAAGAGATAGGAAAATATGTAGCTTTGAACCTTCTTAAGGATTTGGACAGCGGTGCCACTGTGGACCGTTATCTGGCAGACCAGTTAATCCTTTACTGCGCCCTGGCAGAGGGGGAGAGCGAATACATCATACCTGAAATTACCGAGCACATAGAGACCCTTATCTGGCTTATGGAGGTTATTTTGGGTGTAAAGGTGGAGGTCAAAGGAAACCACCTTAGAATTGAAGGTGTGGGGTACCACCTGTAAAACGGGACCTGTAGAATGGGAGTCTCTGTAAAAATCAGAGGTATCTATACCACCGCTTTAAGCCAGCTTTTTACAGAGTGTAATTATTTCATCGTCCAGTCATCCTCTGAGATGAAAGGAAGATTCTCCTGGTACAGAAGGCTTCAACCGGAAGGGACACCCAGGGTGGTCAATCTTCTACTTTTGCTCCACACTCTGTGCAGAATTTAGCCCCGGCTTTTAGTTTAGCACCACATTGAGTACATTGAGCCTGAGCAAGAATCTTTGCACCGCATTCCGGGCAGAACTTGGTTTTAGTTGATAGAGGTTTTTTGCAGTTGGGACATGTAGCTCTAACTCCCTCGCGCCAGCTTTCTGTCTTAAGCATTTTCCTGTCTTCTTCAGCCATTTTGGAATGAGCCCAGATTTCTCCAACTGTACGGCTGGCTTGAGCTGCAGCCATTTCAACCCCTAAGTCTGGCGCACACTCTTTACATAAGCCTTTGTTTTCATTCCAACAACTCTTACGACACACCCAGGAAGAACAGCGTGGACATTGAATAAAATCTGGTTTAAGCTCTTCCATTGCTTTGAGAAATGCAGCATCGTGAGCTTTTTCCCAATTGACAGACTTTACCTGTTCACTAATTTCAGCTGCTTTCCCAAAAATTCCACCTATTAAGCCGCCTGCAGTTCCCAGAGCACTGGAAACAGTTCCAATAGTTGAAGCTTTAAAACTGGTTCGAAATCCAGTGCCACAACGGTCACAGTAAAACTCGAATTGAAAACCCTTGTCAGTGCTCAGGTCGGAATAATTTCTGGTGAACTCAATTTTTTCACTCATAGTTTTCACCTCCTTTCATTTTTTCATTTCGTTCTTATTCTATTCCCACAAGGACTTTGATATACTGGAGTCTTTCATAGAGCTCAGGACGATCACTTTGCAGCTGACTTAGTTTGCCTCGTATCTGGTCAATAGAGTCAAAGCTATGGGTTTTCATCCATTCATTTATATCCTCAAGAATGTTGTTGATATGCCCCAATCCTTTAAGATATAGAGTGGAGCAGATCTGAACAGCGGTAGCTCCTGCGAGTATCTGTTTGATGACCCCAGCACCATCATGTATGCCAGTAGAGGCTGTAATATCACATTTCAAACGACCACTTAGAAGAGCAACCCAGCGAAGAGGTAAACTCATTTCATCTGGTGAACTAAACCTGTGCCCAGGAACGATTGTAAGCTTTTCAAGGTCTATATCCAGCTGGTAGAAACGGTTAAAGAGTACCAGGGCAGAAACACCTCGTTTGTCAAGCTCTTTAGCCATCAAGGCTATGGAGGTAAAGTAAGGACCAATCTTCACCATTATGGGAATGTCTACAATAGCCTTCACTTCTTCAAAGATTTTGAGAAACAACTGTTCAATGTTCTGGCCACTTAGATTAGGGTCACTGGGCATCATTGATATATTAAGTTCTATGGCATCAGCTCCTGCCTCTTCAATCTGGTTAGCATAGTTAACCCACCATTTGGGTGTTATACAATTAAGGCTGGCAATTATCGGTATAGACACTATTTTCTTTGCTTCTTCAACAAGCTTCAGGTATTCCCTGGGTCCCATTTCCATACCTAATCTACCTACATATTCCACAGCCTCAGGATGCCAGCCTGGTTGCAGAACATGTTCTAAGTATCTGGCTTCAGCCTGAATTTGTTCTTCGAAAAGGGATTTTAATACCACTGCACCCACTCCGGCATCAGCTAAGCGGCGAACCCCCTCTGGAGTGGAAGATAAACTGGAACTGGCTGCAATAATAGGGTTGGTCAGGTTTAGTCCTGCATAATTAGTAGATAGATTAACAGCCATAACATACCTCCTTTTTAAAAATCCAACAAGTATATTGAATCCTGAGAAATTATAACATGATAACCTTCCTCAAAAACTGCCAAAAGTTTGCCTATGTTCTTAGCTCGAGGAGTGTTCTTCCGATATCATTTATATAGTTTATAATAGAGTTAAAGCCAGATAAGTATGAATATTGATACTGAAAAACTGGCTGAGATAAAATACTTGAGATATATTTTTAAAGTCTTTAAATAAAAATATAAAGGAGGTTGTGGTGGATTTTCCGAGACTTAGCATCAATTTAGAGAAGCTAAGACATAACTATGTGAGTTTAAGAACCCTCTGCGGTTCCTACGGTATAGATTTGGTACCTGTTACTAAGGTTGCCTTAAGTGAACCAGCCATAGTAAGTGCTTTTGTGGAAGTTGGTGCTGAAACTATAAGTGATTCCAGACTTCCCAATCTAAAAAGGATTAAGGATAATTTTAATGTAAAGACAATGCTTCTTCGAATGCTACCACCACGATTGGCAGGAGAGACTGTTGAGCTTGCTGATATTTCTACTAATTCTGAGTTATCTACTATCAGTGCCCTTGGGAAAGCGGCTATTAAAAGAGGAATAAGTCATCAGGTTTTGGTTATGGTAGAGATGGGTGACTTGCGGGAAGGTATACCTCAGGAAGAACTTCTTACTTTCCTTGAGGAAGCCCTAAAAGTGAAAGGGGTAGAAATTATCGGATTAGGCTGTAACCTTACCTGCTATGGTGGAGTAATCCCCAGTGTTGCAAAGATGGAGAAACTTTACAGTCTCAAGAGAAAAGCTGAGAAAGAGCTGGGAATCAAGATGCCTGTTCTTTCAGGAGGGTCTTCTAATTTAATTCATCTTCTTTTGAAAGGTGTTCATCTCCCTATAAACCAGATGAGAGTAGGTGAAGGGATTTTTCTGGGAGTTGAGGCTATAAATAAAAATCCTATACCAGGACTTTACCTTGATATTTTCAAACTTGAAGCGGAGGTTATAGAAGTTAAGATTAAGCCATCCCTACCTCGCGGAAGAAGAACTGTAAACGCCTTTGATGAAGTAACTCACTTTCGTGATTTTGGTAGAAGAAAGAGGGCTCTTCTGGCTCTGGGACGGCAGGATGTCATGCTGGGTGGCTTGAAGCCACGAGATGAAGGAATTATGATACTGGGTGCTTCCTCTGACCATATGGTTCTGGATGTTGAAGAAAGTGAGAAGGGGATAAAGGTTGGCGATGTTCTATCCTTCAGTGTTAATTATGGTGCCCTTCTTCAAGCTATGACCTCACCCTTTGTGGTTAAAGCTTATTCTGAATAATACCTTGCTTCTTGTGAATATTACGAAGCATAAATTTGCATTATAGAGAAACCTTGAGAATGGTAAATGAGTGGGATATTCTAAAAAGAGGTATAAAATAAAATGAGGGAAATATTATGATATTCCATCAGGAAGATTATGCCATTATATTATTTGATGAAGATGTACCGTGTGTGGTCATAGAGTGGATCACTTATACAAAGAGTCAGCAATTTCGCGATATTCTAAATAGAACCCTGGAGGCATATAAGTTTTTTACATTGAAACACAATAAACTACACTGGATTATTGATGCCCGAAATTTTTTGCCTGTACTACCCCAAGATATTGATTGGGCTATTGGGGAACTCAACCCACGCTTATTGGCTTCTGGGTTAAAGTACATGGCTATTATTGATGCTGAAAATGAGTATGCCAGGGCACGTATGGATGAATATATTAATAGAACAGATTTTACACACTTAATTATCAGAACCTTCAAATCACTTGAGGAAGCAAAGGATTGGTTGAAGACCTGTTAAAGTCAACGATTATATCCTTGGATTACAAAAAATATTTTGATAAATAGTTATAATTATTTAGTGTTATCTTACCACTACCTGTGATAGTGGGTAGTATTAAGTAGAAAGGAGGACAATCTTATGATGTGGGGAAACTGGGCTCCTTTTTTTGGGCCTTTAATGGTTTTGGTAATGATATTAACCTGGATTTTGGCACTGACTCTCTTTGTTTCAGTTATCCTGACTATATACTATTATGTTTCAGGAAAGGAGGAAGAGTTTAAACGAGCTAAAAAGATCTTGATTGTTGTCCTGATAGTATTCTTGGCTATTGCTGTGTTGACCCTTTTAATTCTTCTTCCTACCCCAGGCGTTAACAGCACTTGATAAATTAACTCCTCTCCCGTGTGGAGAGTTTTTTAAATAATTAGGGACGCTTCTCAATTATTTATAATCTTCCTCAATCACATTTTTTAGAAAAGTGGGTGATGGGGAGGATAGAGCCTATCCCGTACTCGATACGGGGTTGGGGGTGGTACTAAGGCGGAGAAAAGCTGACGGACTCTTGTTCCCAGGCTGAAAACCTTACCGTAGGTCTATTCTACTAATTTAGGAGGTTTTATGTACGATATTGAAAGTATAGAAAGTTGTGATACTAAAAAAACAGACCGACTTCCACCGGGTCAGTATGAAGTTAAAGAGTGGCCTGTCTTACATGCTGGCAAGGTTCCTTTTATTGATATGGACAAATGGAATTTTCACATCTTTGGGTTGGTGGATAAAGAAGTCGTTCTTAATTATCAAGAATTTTTAGCTTTACCTCAAATAGAGATCTATGCTGATTTTCACTGCGTGGAAAGGTGGTCCAGGCTCGGGAATCTCTGGAAGGGTGTAAGTAGTCGGGTGATAATTGAATTAGTCAGACCTTTACCAGAAGCTAAGTTCGTCATAATCCATGCTGAAGGAGGTTTTACCACCAACCTTGCCCTGGAAGATTTCCTTAGAGAAGATGTTCTTTTTGCTTTCCAGCATGATGGTAGAGATTTAACTCCAGAACATGGCTATCCTTTGAGACTGGTAGTTCCAGGATTATATTTCTGGAAAAGTACTAAATGGGTAAGGGGAATAGAATATGTTTCAGAAGATAAGCCTGGATTCTGGGAAAAAAGGGGCTATCACCATAGAGGAGACATCTGGAAAGAAGAAAGATTCGAAGAATAATTAGGGACGTTTCTAAATATATTTGTTATAAAAAACTGGTAGCGCTGCGGGGAATCGAACCCCGGTTTGCGGATTGAGAGCCCGCTGAACTAACCCCTGTTCTACAGCGCCACATAAAATATATTATATCACGCTTTTAAATCTCAAAAAGAGCTTTTATTGTGATATATCCTTCATTTTCATCTTTTTTCTTTTATCCCGTAAGTACATACCATAGCCTCTGGCTATTAGCGTTAAACCCATAGCGATAATAAGAAGGGCGTGAGGGAAAAAGCCATATCGAGATAAAACAAGTATAAAAATGGATAACAAAGCGAAAGTACTCATGATTGGGGCAGGTCCTACAAATGGCAAGTATTTAGGTAGTGAGGTGTGTTTATAAAGTGCTAAGGAGAGAATTGCCGGTATTACGGATATTAACAATTCAATTGGAAATTTAAAGAAGGAGATTCCAAAAGCAGGTGCTAATCCTCCTCCACCCCTGAAGCCAAATAAGATTGGCCAGCTGTGCCCAGCCACCACCGCAACAGCACAGAGTATCATGGTGTATGAATCAGTAGTAAACTTCTGAACCATATAGGCTACCAGGACTCCTTTAAGGGCGTCCAGGATTCCTACAGTTATACCGAAAGTCCAACCAAATTGACGGATTGAACCCGAACCACCCGGGTTATCTTTATCACGAATGTCTACCCCTTTAAAGACCTTACTCAGGATAACCCCAAAAAGAACAGACCCTATAAGGTAAGAAATAATAATAAGTCCTATATTTAATATCATTTTTCACCTGCCTTATTAATATTATGAAATTTTAACATATTAAGAACAAAGCTCAGAAGTTATTATCAATGACAGTGGTTGTGGTCAATATTATTAAGATTAAATAAAAATTGTGTACTCAAGCAAACGATGAAACATTTAAATAAATAATGTTAATTAGACATTTAAAGTTTAATCTGATAGTATAATAGCAAAGTTTGTATAAAAAGTATCAATTAGATACTTCTCATGCGGTGGATAGAGTATTATTGCTCATTATTGTTGCTACGATACAATGAGGGTTCTCTATATTTTATTACTTAGAGTAGCTTTTGAAAGTTAGAGTAGACTTGGTGACAGAAGATGCTATTAAACCCAATAGATTGAAATACTAAAAAAGGATCTGGAGTATGTCTAAAAGAGATGGGAAGCTATCTGTAGAAGATATTTTAGAAGCAATAGGTCTAATAGAAGAATATATTAAAAATGTTAATATTGAGTCTTTCAAAAAAGACAGGAAAACTAGGAATGTGGTAATAAGAAATCTTGAAATTATCGGAGAAGCTTCCAAATTTATACCTGAAGAGATAAAAGAGAAACATACTGACATAGATTAGATAGGTATGATAAGACTTAGAAATAAAATAACTCAGGAGTATTTCGGAATAAGTCCAGTGATAATATGGAAAATCATTAAAGAAGAGCTTATTGTCCTGAAAATTGGCATGTTAAAATTCTTTAGCATATCTTATTTGAGTTGAAACTGTTTACATAAAAGTTAATGTTATAATTAACAAATGATGGATTAAAGGAGGTGAATAAAATGGCAGATAATGATGCCCAACTTCTTTTAAACATCGCTCAGATGAGGATGTGGGATAAAGTAGAAGAAGCCTTTATCTGGATGTATACTCAATTTCATGTGGACGAATATGTAAAGTTTAAAGAGCGCTATCCTCGGGGTTCTGTAGAAAGAAGAAAGTTCACTACAGTCTGTAACTTCTTTGAACTCTGTGGTGTGTTGGTATTAAGAGGTCATCTAAATGAAGATCTTTTCTTTGATATGGGATTTGGTCTTGATATCATGTGGAGTAAAGTTAAACCGATCATGTCGGGTTTCCGTGCTGATACCAGTCCTCGGATGTACGAAAACTTTGAGCTTTTATATAGAAAACATGAGGAGTGGCTTAAGAAGAACCCACCTAAGTTATAACTTTAAGAGCTAATCTTCCTTTAAACCACTCCATACCTTGCAGTATAACTTCTTCTAACTCTCCACCCTCCTCTCATCAAGGGAGGAGATGACACATCCCCTAACCCCTCTTGTTAGAGGGGAGATAAAGCGGGGGAGAGAAGGGGAGGGTGTGGTTAATCTAACACCTCAATAAAAAGACTATAATTAAAACAGGTGGCGGGGATCTATGGCAATTCCCCTTATTCTTATTTCAAAATGGAGATGAGGGGCAGTGGAAAGACCTGTATCTCCAACTGTTCCTATGATATCACCTTTCTTCACCTGTTCTCCTTCTTTAACCTTAATATCTTGAAGGTGGTAGTATAGACTCATTACCCCCAGACCATGATTCAGAATAACTGTATTACCTCGAACCTTGAGTGGAGTAGCTAAAACCACATAACCTGAATTGGTAGCATAAATGGGCGTACCTTCCTTAGCCTTAAAATCCACACCTCGATGTCTTATATAAGACCCATTAATTTTACGCCAGGTCCCAAAGGGGGAGACGATTTCTCCTTCTACAGGCAATAGAAAGTCTCCCTCCAGGAATACCTCAGAGGTCAGCCTTTTTAATATCCCCTCTACCAGTTCATTTTCGCGCCTTAAGAGCTCGGGATCCAGAAGAGGAACTCTGTCAGGAGAAAGCCTTATCACCTCCCAGGGGAATAATCGGGTCTTTAAGCAGATGATCTCTTCTTTTATGCTGTGATTTCCTGCCTCATCCCAGGCTTCTATCAGAAGCTTGTTTTCCGCGGGTGGATTATCTATAGAAATGCCTGTAATGATAAAAAAGGAATTGAAGCTGAGTAGAGGAAGATAAGGAAAATCAACGCCATCAAGGGTGGATTTAAGAAACGTCACAGGTTCACTAACCTTAACCCAACCCCAGGCTACCCCTCCTGGTTCTGCTACTTTTTTCTCCCAGACGAGTTCTATACCCGGAGGTGTGTTATCCACAATAAAAGTTACCTCTGAGTAAGTTAGGTTTTTTCTTCTGGAGGAGTCCCTAACTTCTACTCTGATGGTGTGTTCTCCATCAAGAAGAGTTGTAGTATCAACTTTTATAGGAAAAGATTGTTCAAGACCCATTTCACCAAGATTAATATTAATAGTTAAGGGCTCACTTTTATCCCACACCTCTAAATCAATTTCTATCTCTCCTCTCACCTTTCCTGAAGGAGTAGAAAAAATAATAGTTGGTGGAATCTTGTCAAAATAATAATTTATTACCCTCTCTAAAAAGGGTGAGAGAAGGAGAAAAAAGGCCAGGGGGATTGCAAAAAGAAGATGCTTTAACTTCAAATCACGGACATTTGACTATATCCTGAGCATAGAGACAATCAGCACAGGATGGGTCTCCTCCCCAGCAATCAGTGTTTGAAGAGGCATAGTCACAGTTTGGATTTAAATCGCAGTCAACACAGGATGGGAAATTGAAATTGCGAACCCTGTATCTGAATTTCAAAAATTCATCTGAGGTATAGATATCCATCAAGCTTTTTTCTGTAATTTTCCCAAAGTGATACTTTTTGACATTCTTTTTCCTTCCAAGAATATAATAAGAGTAAGAGTGTAACAAAGGATAACAGGGGCTCACCACACCATCGCTGGCAATAACTATAGAGTGGGACTCCATGAACCGACACCTTCTAAAAGCACCCCACTTCATTTTAGGAAATTCCATCATACCCCATAATAACCAGTCCTTCATATAGACTGGCCAGGTTGAAGCCTCGGGTAGTTTATGTTCTCCATCGTAAAGCACTTCCTTAATCATATCTTCAGTATGCGGGAGAATGTTAGTCACTATTACAAAAGAAGCGCCCAGGGTTCTGGCTAACATAGACATAGCTGGTATTTCCTGGATGTTTCTCTTCATAGCTACGAACTCTATTCCTATCTTGGGAAGGTGACTCCTTTTGTTCATTTTTTCTTCGTTTAAAGCGTGGATGTTTGCTACAACATTTGTCAAACTGGAACCTACTCTGATGTTTCCGTACTGCTGGGGTTGTGCGCTATCAAAAGAGACCACTATCTGATCCAGTTTAGCTTTAACAAGTGCTTTAACCATATTTCTATCAAGAAGAACTCCATTACTGGAAACTGTAACCTTCAAGTCTGACTTTTTTGCAAGTTCAATCATTTCCAGTATTCTAAGATGGGATAAAGGCTCGCCAAAACCACCAAAATAAAATTCTTTAACATCCTTGAAATCTTTGAGTTCTTCAATAATTTTTGAAAAAATGAAAAATTCAAGATCATTAACAGAGTCACACCAGGAGTTTCTGATACAGGTGATACAATTTAAATTACATCTATTAGTTACTTCAATATAAACCCTTTTCAGGTCAGGCTTTTTCTTTAGAAAAACAAAGCCATCTTCTATCAGTTCTTTTAGATAATTCATCTAACTGATTATTAACCACCGGCTACGGGTGGAAATATCGCTACTCTATCTCCTTCTTTAAGAATTGTGTCGTCTTCACCTTTTAAACCATTTATAAAGGTTTGTTTTACCTCTTCTCTGGGAATAGATAAAGTTTCGAAAATATCTTTTAGTTTTGTTCCTTCCTCAATTTCCAGAGTTAAAAACTCACCCGTTTTTAATCGGGGTAGATATTTTTTCAAGGTAGCGTAAGCTGTTACATTTATCTTTATCAATTTTTTCCTAATCCTCTTTTTTCTGAAAATACCATTTATACAACAGTTGCATGTCATCAGGGAATATGCCCAGTCGATCTCCATCCTGGACTTTTCTTCTCAACCCTGAGTATTCTCCGTTTACAAAAATATTACTACCCACCTCATAAAGCGGGATTCCTATTCTTTGGATAATATCCTCAACACTGTCATCTCTTATGAATTCTATCAATAACACAGATTCTCCAAAATGGTCAGGATTTGGAGTGAATCGTCTCAGTTTACCAAAAAGATGAACTTCTACAGCGATGATACATCTCCTTATAATAAGGGGGTTAGCCATCAGTCTAACCCCCTTATTCTTTGTTAATTAACTAACTAAAACTCCCACACACTATCTAATACTTCATCTGAAACATCATAAACCTGATTGTGTGGTGGCAGAGGTTCATATTTCATAAACTCTGGCACGCGGTCATCAAGCTTGGTAAATCCTGCTGCATCGTTGAAATTCCTCTCGGTTCTCATTATCTCCAGTCCTATCCTACCTACATCAGCTACTGTCCAGTTAGTACCCAGGACACCGTTGCAGGTTTCAACCATTCCTTCCAATCCTGAAGGAATATCCAGAATAGCAAAAGCGATAAAGAGACAGTAGCCTGTTGAGTCAAGGAAAGCGGTTGCTGCCTGAAGACCACGAGAAATAGTGGCTTTTCCTTCCACGCTCAAGGGGTCTGCTTTTCCTCCCACAGAGAGGATTTCAGGAGCGATAGTGTATCCAGCAGTATGGTCAGCTCCCATAGGAGTAGTGCAGTAGGTAACACCAATTCCTTTTACTGCTCTTGGCTCATAGGCTGGCATACCCTGGTCTTTAACTGTGGGACATCTTACCACTCCCAGAGCCTTAGCAGTGAAAGAAGCTCCTTGACCGAGTATTCTTCCTAAAGGTGTGCCCTTTCCA
Source organism: Coprothermobacterota bacterium (assembly GCA_037440465.1). Classification (GTDB taxonomy): domain Bacteria; phylum Coprothermobacterota; class HKB111; order HKB111; family HKB111; genus JBBIUB01. The sequence continues at coordinate 15,185 of JBBIUB010000006.1, forward strand.
ATCTCTTCCATAAGTTCTATAGCTTTCTTCCCATCGCCAAAGCTGGCTAATCCACCTTCCATAGCCACACCCAGGACAACACCAGCTTCTATTGTATCAAGGCCGATTTCATTACATAATCTAATAAGTTCTCCAGTAACATCCAGATTGTCAATTCCGCAGTTGGCTCCCAGACTCCAGACGGATTCATATTCCTGCACAGACACTAACTCTGAACCATCAGGATTGGGATAGACATTGGAGCATCTTATAACACATCCCGGATGGCAGCTGTGACCCATGGTGCCTTTTCCACCCCTTATCTTAACCATCTCGGCGATTGCTTCACCACTTATCTTTGTTGCTCCTTCAAATCTACCACTGGAGAAATTACGAGTAGGAAGACCACCAGCTTCGTTCAGTATATTTATAAGTACTGCAGTTCCATAGGTGTTTAAAGCTCCTCCTGGTTTGGTAACAGCATGGTTTCTTAAGGCTTCAACCAGTTTCTTTTGGCCTTCTCTGAAAACAACTTCGTTAACAAGTTTAATTCCCAGAGCATCAGTTGCATCAACTACCATGGCTTTGATACCCTTGGAACCAAGGACAGCACCCATTCCACCTCTGCCTGAATATCTGGTGGCTCTATTTTCAGTATCTGTAAAGCATACGCCAGCGTTTGCCATTAGCCATTCACCGGCAGGTCCTATGCACATGATACCTACCTTATCTCCATATTTTTCAAGAAGTTTATTGACTGTTTTTGAAGTTACTAATCCTGCTAGTTCATTAGCAGGTAGTAACTCTAAACCATTCTTATCAACTTTTAGTAGATATTTTTTGTTTTTATCTTTAGGTTGACCTTCAATTATTATTGCCTTAATACCTAATCTCGCTAAATATTGACTTGTTTTTGTACCTGCGTTAGTCTCTTTTATTCCATTAGTTAAAGGAGATTTACCACCAACAGATACTCTGCCTGAGCTTGGAGCAGCTGTTCCAGTTACTATACCTGGTGCAAATACTACCTTGTTGTTTGGACCCAGGGGATGACTGAGAGGTGGAACTTCATCATAGGTAATTTGAGAAGTTAAACTTCTCCCACCGAGAAGAGCATATTTTTCGGGAACTGCCTCTTCTTTCACAGTTAAATCATCCATGTTTACTCTGATAATCTTGGACATAATTTATCCTCCTTCTTTAAAAAAGTCTGTCTTTTTTAAAACCTTCTGCACTTTTTCCCTTAGTTACACCTCCTTTTTTTATAGCATTATGGAGATTAAAACTTAAATACCTTAAGATGTATTTATTATAAAATACTAATTAAATTTAAATATCCCACCTACTTTATCTTAGTTAAGAATAACACTTGAACAATGAATTGTCAATAATTTGTTAGAGCAATCAGCCTATCTAAATATAAATACCTATGTAAAACAATGTTCTTTAAATAACCTCCTTTTTTGAAGGAAGAAAATTGTAAAGAATTATGAAAAGTTATTCATTGAATACATAGAAAATGCTGTAAGATGATTACAGCATTTTTCTAAAAGATTACTATTTTGTTTAAATAAAAATTAAATAAGCTTTATTTTTTTATTCTTCTTCATCATCTCCTACATTGGCTAATTCTTCTTTTTTTACTGCGATTTCTGAATCAATTATCTTTATTTTTTCGTCAGCTTCCTTTATTGCGTTAAGTATATCGTCTGAGGTTTTACCCTGGGAAAATAAATCATATACGGTTTTTCCTAAGTTTTCAATTGTTGATCTTTTTTTCCCTTCCAAACCTGATATATCAAGTTTCAATTTAGCACTTTGAGCTAAGTCTTTTGTACCTTTGGCTATTTTTTCTCCTGCATCTTTTGCTGTTTGTTTAAATTTATCCCATAAACCTGCCATTTTGTACCCCCTTTAATTATTAAATAATTTTAGTATTCTGGTTTGAAAATGTGTTTATAATTTTATCAGCCTGAAACACTTATTTTCAACTGATATATTATCATAGCCTTTAACCTGTGTATAGCCTTTGTAAAGTATTAGCAAGAGCATTGTAAAACAAAATTCAAAAGCGTAGTATTCTTGTCACCCTGAACCCTATCCTGAACTTGTTTCAGGGTATTTCAAGTGCCTATCCTGAACTTGTTTCAGGATGACATGCTTTTTTATCAGCATTAGTAAAAAACACTCAACAAAACTTATAGGCTATGATTTTATTTTAGTTTTGACTTAATAGTTGAGATGAATTATAATTAACTATCCCCACCCCAGGGAGGGGATAAAATTCTCTTTATAGTATATACTAAGGAGGTTTACTATGCTGCATAAAGAGAGTTTAAAGGAAGTGATAGACAGGCTTGCTAAAATAGAAGGACACATAAGAAGTGTCAGGGAAATGGTTTCTTCCGGTAGAGATTGCCCTGATGTTCTTATTCAGATAGCAGCAGTGAGATCCGCCTTAAATCAAGTTGGAAAATTAATAATGGAAGAACATATAGAAACTTGTATCGTGAAAGCTTTTGAGGAAGGGGAAGAAGAAAAAGCTATTGCTGATTTAAAGGAGGCACTTAGAAAACTTATATGATTATTGGAAGGCACAAAATATCTTCATTAAAGATTCCAAGGGCTTATGAAGTATCCATATCTCTTTTACTAATAATCCTGAGTATTGGATTTTACAGATTAAATGTTATGTACACTTTATATTCTACTGGTGTAATTTTTAGATATATCGCTCAAACATTGGCAATAATAGCCACGATACTTACAGGTAAGAATATCATACTGGGAGCTATCAAAGGTCTTATAAAGAAGAAGTTCAATGTAGATGAGTTAATAAGCATGGCTATCATAGCTTCAATTGTTACAGGAGAATATCTGGTAGCAGCCGAAGTAGCTTTTATTATGACCATTGGTGCTTTCTTGGAAGACAGGGTTTCTGATAGGAGTCGTAAAGCCATTGAGGAACTATACAAGCTAGCTCCCCGTAGAGCCCGTCTCAGACTTAAAAATGAAGATAAAATGATACCTGTTGAAGAGGTAAAACCAGGAGACCTGATTCTGGTTAAACCCTGGGAGGAGATTCCAGTTGATGGTATGGTTACTACGGGCTTTTCTTCAGTAAATGAGGCATCTCTTACGGGCGAGAGTAAACCCAGCGACAAATCACCTGGTGAGATGGTATTGGCAGGCACACAGAATTTGGATGGAGCGCTTGAGATAAAGACATTAAAGGTAGGAAGTTCCAGTGCTCTTGGAAGAATGATAGAACTTACAAGAGAAGCACTCAGAGAAAAAACTCCCCTTACTCGTTTGGTGGATAAGTTTGCTTCCTGGTTCACTCCAGCTGTTTTCTTGTTTACGCTACTTGTGTATTTTCTTACAAGAGATATTATGAGAGCGGTTGCAGTGCTTGTTGTAGCTTGTCCCTGCTCCCTTGTACTGGCTACTCCGACTGCTTTGACAGCTGCTCTGGGTAAAGCAGCCAGGATGGGAGTTCTCGTGAAAGGTGGAGCTTATCTGGAAAAGGCTGCTGAAGTAGACGCTATAATCTTTGATAAAACAGGTACTCTCACTATTGGTGAGCCTCAGGTTAAAAATGTTCTTACTTTAAACTCCGTTTCAAAAGAAGAACTTCTTTTTATGGCTTCCATAGCTGAGATATTTTCTGAGCACCACTTAGGAAAAGCTATTGTTAAGGAGTCTCTCCATGCTGGAAAACCTATTCCTAACCCTGAGGAAGTCAAAGTGGTACCTGGTAAAGGTATTGTTGCAAAATACAACGGTACCAGTATAACTGTAGGAAAAGCCTCTTTTCTAAAAGATGGAGAGTTCAAGTCCATTGAGGAAGCCTTACATCTCGCTAATAAGGAAGAAAAGGATGGTAGAACCACCTTTTTCGTGGCTTGGGATAATGAAGTAAAAGGAATCATATCCATGGAAGATGTGTTAAGAGAAGATACTCTTATCAGTATGGCAGTGCTGAAAAAGATGTCTCATAAGATAGTTCTTTTAAGTGGAGACAACCATAATAGTACTGCAACGATGGCGTCTAAAGCAGGAATAAGTGAGTTTAGAGCTAATCTCTTACCAGAAGATAAGGTTGTAATCCTACGAGAGCTTAAAAGAGAAGGAAGGGTAGTGGCAGCCGTAGGTGATGGAATAAATGACGCCCCACTATTAGCTCGGGCAGATGTAGGTATAGCTATGGGGAATTCAGGTTTTCATATAACACTGGAAGCTGCTTCAGTGGTTTTACTGAGGGACGATATTGAGAAAATACCCGCTTTTTTAAAGCTTGCCCGAAGAACGAGAGGAATTATTAGACAGAACTTACTCATATTTGGAGTTATGTATAATCTTTTAGCTTTTACAGGAGCATCGCTGGGTTATCTAACTCCCTTCTGGGGAGCTGTTATTCACAACTTGGGTGCTGTGATGGTAATCTTAAATTCCAGCCGATTGTTGAGATAGATACAAAATCCTTTTGATGTCAAATGCGTAGACCTGACCCCAAGTAATGATTTCGGTCAAGGGTCATAAAGCCATGACTTACCCACTGGCTTTTTTCAATAATATACTTGAAGCCAACCTTCTCGTAAAGGCGTTTGGCAGCCATATTCTTTTCGTGTGGTGTCACTACAAAGATACCACATCCTGCTTTTTTAAAAGCATAGCGGATAACTTCGAGCATAGCTTCGGTACCAAAACCCTTCCCCCAGTAATCAGGAAGCAGTTTTATATCTCCTAATAAAGTAACTTTATCAGTAGGAACTAACCATTCACCCATTTTGCGTCCTTCTCTTAAAGGTGCGAAGAAGGATTCTCCTATTTTTGTACCGTCAGGTAGCCTGATGATGAATTGAGTGTACTTTTTACCAAGTTCGCGTCTCTTCTCTTGATACCTTCTCCAGGCTGTCTCCGAATCATTTATTCTTGACCAACCTCTGAGAAGCGGAAATTCGTCTGCATATTTCATTACTTGGCGATTCTGCCACAGATTAAGAAGAAATGGAACATCCCATTTTAGTAGTGGGGTTATATTAACACCTGCAGAACTTGAATCCGCTTCTTTTTTCATATTAAGAGCTTTTTTAATGGATACTACAAGTTCTTTAATAGGTAAGAGGTTCTTATCTTTTATATTGATACATGATTTACCATGAGAGAGCCTGGGGTATTTCTTTTTTATGTTTCGAATAAGTTCTTCAGAGCAAAAATAAACAGAGAGATGGTTCTTCTGATTGGCTAACGCTACCCAATTTCCCTGGTAGTCAAAGGTAGGGATGCGGTAACGCAGGCTTTCTACTACTTCCGGAAAGTTTCCCTTGATTATTTTATAGACTCTTTGAGCCCTTTCTTTCCTTAATCCTGTTAAATTATTAATATAACCATCAACTGTCTCGCTAATTTTTTTAACCTCCAGATTTCTCAAAGATTCATTATATACATCAATAATAACTTTACACTAAAGTTTGCTCAGAAGTACAGTAAGGGCATCGAGTTGCCTTGAGGGGTATGGTGGATAAACAATAGGGACACTGTTTAGTTTCAGGTTTTGCTTTTACTTCTGGTAGTCGTCTTAATTTATTAACTTGTTTTACCAATAAGAATAAGGCAAAAGCTACTATGATGAAGTCCAGTATATTATTAAAAAATATGCCATAATTTATGGTGGCTGCGCCTGCTGACTTTGCCTCTGCTAATGATGTGTACTTAATGCCAGAAAGGTTTATATAGAGATTGGAAAAATTTACTCTACCAAGAAGTAGACCTATAGGTGGCATCAATATATCGTTGACTAAAGAAGTAATGATTTTACCAAAGGCGGCACCAATAATAATACCTGTAGCTATATCAACCATATTGCCTTTCAATGCAAATTCCTTAAATTCTTTTAACATTATTTAACCCTCCTTTACTGATTATTTTAGCACTTGTTTTACATGATAAAACTCAATTCATAATAACAATCTCCCCCTTTCTTAAAGGGGAATAAGAGGGGGATTATTATTGTTTTATATTATCGTTAGTTAGTTTTTTTAAGGCACCCAGTAAGGTTCTAAAAAAGGATATACAAGAAGCAATATTATTAATAGTAATAACCCTAATTTAATTTTTCTTTGTCAATATATTCCCCAGGAATCCAGCGGGGTGTTCTATAGTAGTAATTTTTGTATGATTCTCCAAATTTCTTCTTCAAATAAGGTTCTTCATAATAAACAATAAAGAGATGGAAAAGTAACAATATAACGAGCGTGTAAATTATAAGTAAAACAGACCCAAATAGTATGCTCTCTCCTATAAGAATAAAGAGGACTCCTAAATATATGGGATTTCTTACAACTTTGTATAGTCCTTTTGATACAAGTTCTCGTGGTGGGTTAAGTGGTAGAGGCGTACCTTTACCAATTATTATAAAGTCACGGACACACCAAATATAGGCTAAAACACCGATGGTTATGGGTATTAAGCCCATATACCTGAAAATTCCTATCTCAAAGATAGGGAATCTCCATCCGGAAGATAGTAGCATGTACGGGATACCCGCTACTACTGAACCGGGTATAAGAATAGTGAATATCAGTGTTTTAAGTAAAAGCAGCCTTTCTATTAGCCTCCATGATTATAAATTATTAGTTTAACTGTTTTTTAGCATGGATAAGATATTAATCAGTCTTCAATTCTCTTTAAGGCATGATTTTTGGTAGTTCAAAGATGTGTACATCTTCTGGTAGTTCAAAGATTTCGTCAGGTATATCTGAAAAATCTATATTTTTATACTCAGTAATGGTCAATAAACCATCCGGGTGTCGTGTCTCCATCTTAATTGGGAGTCCACGGGCTTTCCATATCCACATTTTTACACTACCTGTGCCAATTCCACCATGTTCAATAATTGTACATTCCTTTCCGTCAAAAACTTCACTACCAATGATTTTAGAATCAATATTTACTGTTTCAGTTGTATCTAATAGTGTTTCACCTGCAGACTTTACAGCATCTCCCATATCAATTTTCATAGCTGTGTTTGTTTCAGGAGTATAATTATAAGAAACCTGTTTTTCATAATCTATTAGATAGACAATAATCCCAACCTCTGCTAAAAATTCAATTCTCTGTTTCATTCCTTTTATCCACACTTTTTGAGTATAAGTTGGTTGGTTAGGAATAGAAACAACGAGTTCGTATTTGATAGAAGTTATTTCTTTTGATTTATTAATGAGGTCTGCCACTGATTCTGTTATTGGTTTAGCTGGTTCTTCTATGTTTGGTGCCGTAGCTTTCTTGGAACAACCTGATAATAATATGGTGCCTGAAAACAGAACTAAAAGAAGCATAATCACCAGTGAAATCTTTAACCATTTTCTTATCATCTTTATTCCTCCATTATACTTGTTTTATTCAACTATTTATCACCTTATATATTTTAACATTACTAACACTAAATCGGCATATATGTTTGAATTTATAATTGCGTAAGAAGAAGTGTTAGAAGTGCTGCTCTTTGGGGAAGGCTTTCAATAATGATGTGTTCATGTTCAGCGTGGGCTCCATCACCAACTACACCCAGACCATCAATTACAGGGATACCCAGTTCAGAAACAAATTGAGCATCGCTTCCACCACCCACCGAAGCTTCTTTAAGTTCAATCCCCAACTTATTAAAAGCAAGATCTCTGGTTTGTTCAAAGAGGTGTGCTATTCCGGGTGTTCTTACCATTGGTTTTCTGTTTATTCCACCTGTTACTGCAATAGTTATTCCATCAAGGACTGGTGTTAGATTTAGGATAATCTCTATAGCCTTTTCTGCTTCCTCCAACGTGACAGCCCGAAGGTCAATGGAAGCCTCAGCTTCTGGTGCCATAACATTACGGGCTAATCCGCCTTTAACCACACCTACATTAACTGTGGTGCCTGTTTCTTTGCTACTTAGCTTGTGCAGGCGTAAAATCTGATGAGCCAGCTCTTCAATGGCACTTACTCCTGCCCAGGGGTTCTGCCCTGCATGGGAAGGTACTCCTTTAATCTTTAATTCAAAAGCACCAACACCTTTGCGAGCAGTTTTAAGAGCTCCATCTGGTGGTTCACCTGGTTCCATACAGAAACAAATATCTATGTTCCGTGCTTCTCGCTGGATATACTCTTTTGAGGTATAACTACCTACTTCTTCATCAGAATTAAAGAAAAGTACCAGACTACGATTTGGTTTGAGTCCTAAATCCCTAAAGGCTTTTAAAACTGTTAAAGTGATAGCAATACCACCTTTCATATCAAATGTGCCAGGTCCGTAAACAACCTTACCATCCCGATGGAAGGGACGCTTATTGATTGTTCCTACTGGCCAAACTGTATCCATATGATGCAGTAAGAGAATTTTCCCGGGTCCATTCTCCCAATGGGTTATAAGATGGTTACCCCTTTCTTGTTGGTGTATCCGCTCAACCGGGAGTTTTAGGTCTTTAATCTGGTCTTCAATAAACCCACTCAATTTATCCACTGCTTGTTTATCTGCTGAAGGAGATTCCCGTTCAACCAGTTCACGAAGAAGAAGTAACATCTCATCAGTGCGTTTTTCAAAATAAGAAAGCAAATCTTTCAATTCATAACCTCCGTTTATCAAATGTTCTTTGTTGATAAATATAATAATTCTAACACTAAGGTTTAATATTAATCCCCCTCAATCCCTCTTTACAAAGGGGGAAATGAAAAATAGTTGATGTCGGTAGGAGGTGTGTTTATCTCCGTAGGACAGGCGTCTCGCTTGTCCTTAGGCCTTAATCCCTTATTAATCAGGTCAAACTCAACTTCCTCTTCTAAGAAAGGAGAAGGCTGGGGAGAGGTGGATGTTAAACATTAAAGCTTAAAAGTAAAAAACTATCGAAGTAAGTAATAAGTTTGGGTTCGTGGTATTATGGTAAAAAAGAAAAAACAAGAAGAATAACACAGGAAGGATATAAATAATTTAACAATGGACTTACAGAAAATTATTGATAGAAAGAATAATCCAATTAAAATTGGGCTGGCTGGAGTGGGGCAGATGGGAAGGGGAATTGTTGCTCAGACCATCAATGCACCTTGGGTCAGGGTGGTAGCTCTCTTTGACCATCGTCTTGAGAGAGTCTTTACTCTTTATGAGAGCTATGAGCTTGATAGACCCGTAGTTATAGAAAACGGAGACATTGAGAAAGCAGAAGAAATTATAAGGAATGGGAAAACTGCCCTTCTTCCAGATGTTAAATCTATCTGTGCCATTCCTTCTGTAGAGGTAGTAGTAGATGCCACAGGGTCTCCAGAGGGTGGAGCAATTGCTGCCTGGGAGAGTATTGAGAAAGGAAAACACATCGTTCTTCTCACTGTGGAGACTGATGTGGTAGTTGGAAGGATTTTAAGAAAGAAGGCAGAGGAGAAGGGAGTGGTCTATACTCTATCTGCTGGAGATGAACATGCTTCCGCTAAAGAACTTTACGACTTTGCCATCTCCCTGGGTTTTGAGGTGGTAGCAGCCGGGAAGGGGAAAAATAATCCTTTAAATTTTCACGCCACTCCATTAGAGCTGGAGGAGGAGGCAAGGTTCAAAAGAATGAGTCCCAGAATGCTTACTTCTTTTGTGGATGGCACAAAAACTGCTATTGAGATGACAGCACTTTCTAATGCCACCGGGCTGGTTCCTGATGTGAGAGGGATGCATGGTGTTGTGGGAAGACCTGAAGATATGCCCCGTTTATTTACTCTTAAGAAGAACGGTGGCGTTTTGAATCAAGAAGGGGTGGTGGATTTTGTCTTTGGGCTTGCTCCTGGTGTTTTTGTAGTGGTGAAGACCGATAATAAAGAGATGCAATATATTCTTTCCTATCTAAAAATCGGGGAAGGTAATCAACATTTTTTATATCGTCCTTACCATCTGGTTTCTTTGGAGACTCTTACTTCGGTTTATAAGGCTATTATATATAATGAACCTACCATTGTGCCCTTATACACCCCTTACTCAGAGGTTATAACTTGTGCCAAAAGAGATTTAAGAGAAGGAGAGGTGGTTGATGGGATCGGCGGGAAGATGGTCTATGGTCTTATAGAACGGTATGAAGTTGCGAAAAGTGAAAATCTGGTACCCATAGGACTTCTGGAGGGGGCACAAATCCTTCGGGATATAAAAAAGGATGAGCCTATCTCCTATGACGAGGTCCTCTTGAAAGAAGGTTTTCTTCCATCTTTAAGGAGGAAACAAGAGGAGATGGGCTTATAAAAGAAAGCTTAAAAGAGGGCGAGAAGCTTTCTTCAGGATTTTAATTAAATAATGTGATAGAATTAAACATTAAATTTTAAGGAGGATACCTTACATGTGCGAGCACGATGAAGAAGAAGTCTGTGAGGAAGAATTGTTCGAAGAAGAGACTATACTGGATCTTCTAAGGCAGGACCTCATTGACGAACTAAGAGCGATTAATCAGTATGAGGAACATATAAACTACGTAGATGATGAAAGTGTCATCGTTGTTCTACAGGAAATAATACTCGCTGAAAAAGAACATGTAGCCCGTCTTATAAACCTAATTAATTCTCTGGATCCTGAGCAGAAGGAGAAGTTTAAGTTAGTTCAATAGGTTCGTTAGTTAGAGCTGTATAGATTTTTACAAGCCCTTCCAGGTCTCGTAAGGAAACTACCTCTACTGTAGAGTGGGTGTAGCGTACGGGGAAGCATAATGGAAGGGCTTTGTATCCTTTATAGGCAGTTTCCGCGGCGGCGGCATCTGTAGAACCTCCACTTATTCCGTATTGAATATTTACTCCAGTCATTTTAGCTAATTTTTCAACCAGAGCGATTACCTCTTTACCCACTACCATCCGATTATCTGCCATTCTTATGGTCGGTCCTCCACCCACTTCAAAAGAGCCTTCAAAGGCAGGCGAGATTCCAGGGAAATCGGGTGATGATATAGAGTCGCAGGCTACAGTTAAATCAGGGTTAAATTGTGGCGCTAAAACTTGTGCTCCTCGAAGTCCAATCTCTTCTTCGGTTGTGAAGGTGACGATGGCGGTGTTTTCAGGGCGCTCTTCTTTCAATCCCTGTAAAAGTTTTATGAGAGTATAGCAACCTAATCTGTCATCAAGTCCCCTGCTGACTATCAAGTCTTCTCTATTTAAATAAGTAATATCTTTATTAAAAACAATTGGAGTACCTATCCGGATACCTAAAGCCAAAGCCTCGCTACGAGTTTTAGCTCCTATGTCTAACTTGAGTTGATGCCAGGGGGTGGTTTTTTCTTTTTCCTGCGGGTCAACAATCAGGTGAGGTGGTTTTAGCCCGATGATACCATGTACTTCACCAAAAGTAGTAAGGATACGAACGATTCTGGAAGGTAAAATACGGTCATCTATTCCGCCAAGTTTATAAAAAGAGAGGTATCCTTTCTGGTCTATGGCGGATACTACCATCCCCAACTCGTCCATATGTGCCATGAAAAGAATTTTATAATCCTTCTTTGTACCGTTTACGATGGCAATTAAGTTACCCAGATTGTCAACTTTTACCTCATCAGCATATTTTAAGGCTTCAGTTTTTAGATACTCTCTTATGGGTTCTTCAAACCCTACAACACCCGGGGTTTTAAGCAGGTCTTTCAGAAGTTTTTTATCTTCAAGTGTCATTTTGTCCTCCCTGGATAATTATTTAGTTAATTATAACAAAACGAATCTTTTTATTTTACAGTGCTGTAGATGGGGTCAGGTCTACGCAATTGACTAATCTCCCCTGACCCCTTTTTACAAAAGAGGGGAACATTTTACACACCTGAGATTTACTGGTTACTGATTTAGAATTATATTATGAGAAAAGCCCTTAACGCTATTCTAAAGCTTAATTAATGGAATTTATATTGATATTATATTTTTAATTAAAAAAAAGAGAGTGTAAAGACTGTTTTATTAAGGTTCTTTGGTAAGATCCTTTTCAAAAGTAATCCAGGCGGGTTGACGCTGGAAACCCAATTTGATGTTAATTGATAACATCCCCACGTTTTCAGAGTCATTTCCGGTTATGATGGTCTTATAACCATTCTTTTGCGCCCATTCTATGGCTTTTACTTTAACAGCCATAGCAATACCACGCCTGCGATACTCTCTTCTTACTCCGGTTAAGCCTTGAGATAATTTTTCTAATGAGGCTTTTATTGTACTTAAACTTGTTCTCCCTGCGTATTTGTCGCCATCCTTAACTATGAAATAAGCTTCTGGTATTCTGTTAGGATTATTGAGATGGTTTTTTTCATACTCTTCAAAGGATTCTGGAGTATAAGTGTCTGGCAGAGGCACATCTTGAAATATATCATTATCTAATTCATACAATTTATAATCCCACCCGGGAGTATTTTCTTTTTCTTCTTTAAAAGTAGAAATAGTTAAACCTTGTTGATATAAAGAAGATAAGTAAGGTTGAAAATCCTGAAGATTAAACTTCTGTACATCTAATCTGGACTCCCATTCTCGCATTTTTTCAAAAAACCCTCTTTTGGTAACAAAAGAAACTGATACTTCCATGTCTTCCTTAACCCAGGTTCTTAGATTAATAGCATTTAATTGTTCAAGGTCTTGATTTATCAGATTATAAAGAGCAGTTCCTATGCCCTGTCTTTGAAAATCGGGGTGAACCATAATATAAAACCAGAATTTTAAAGGGTGAAATATTTCCGGCCCATGTTTATAATAAGCAAAAGCAACGGTTTTGTTATCAGATGTTCTATCAACAGCATATCTTTTAAAGATGTATTTATTTTTATCCAGAGATTCATACCAGAAACGGATTTCTTCTTCCGTTTCAGGGTGCTCCGGAAAGATGATATTGTTGATAGAAACCTTTATGGGATAGTCTTCTTCATTAAAATCACGAATTATATATTTATCATTAATTATTAATTCTTTATTCATATGAGTTCTCCCCAGTTTAAACTTAGGTTTTATTATATCACTTAAAAGTTTATAATTTTTTGATAAATTTATTGTTAAAAAGCGGGGGTATAACCCCCGCCAGATGATCATTTTTGAAATAAAATTGTTAACTTAACTTGCTATTATGGAGCTGGCTTGAAGGCTACGAAGGTAGCATAGTATACATCGACATTCCCGACTTTGACAGCATAACCCTTAACAGCAGCATGAGCTCCCACGGTTAAATCACCGAAACCTACCTGACCAACTCCAGGTTTTTGGAAAATAGTTTTAGGTGTAACCTTGAATGTTCTAAGAACAGTTGTGGTATCTCCTTTTTTTGGCTTCATCTCAAGAGTGAAAGATTTCTCAGTTGGGGTGTTAATTATCGACTTTACAATACCTACTGCGATAATTCTTCCAGGGGGACGCTGAAGTATGCGGATGATTTTAGCAGTAAATACTTTTTTAGTGGTATCATAAATACCATTCACCATTACCCAGGCATCAATAATAATATCTTTAAACTCTACTTTCCCTACTCCTGCTTTGAATACTTGGGCTCCATCTGCGTTGACATTAAGGACTGGTCCTACACCTATTCTTTTGGCTACGTTTTTAGCAAAGGGTTCAACCAGAGCAACATCCAATATTTTTCCACTAATTTTCACTACCACTCCCTTAAATGCTACTCTTATTTCAGCCTTTAGTTCAGGTTTGTTTTTTTCTTGAGCTTGAAGCTTTACCTGCTGTTTTTCCTGGTTTTTGGCATAAGCAAATCCGGGAAGTAAAGTAGCTACAAGTCCGACCACTAAGAGAAGTACAATCAATTTACGCATTGTTTTTCTGCCTCCTTTTTCCATTTTATTACTTTCTTTATACATTAAGACGGTTAATAATCAATAAAAGTTCACCGAACACCCAACTCTTTTATTGAGCACTTAAGGCTACAAGAACGGCATAATAAGCACCACGCCACAAATAGCCCTTGACTTCTGCTTTCATCCCTGGCTTGAGGTTGGCAAAAGTTACTCTTCCTGCTCCTTCTTTTAGATAAACGGTGGTGGGAAGGACATAAATTATTCTGGTTATCACATCTCCCCCTGCCCCTTTTACCTCTATTGTAAAACTGTTTTGTCCTACGCTTTTTATAACACCTTTACCAATTGTATAACCAGATGGTTCTTGAAGAAGGGTTATCTTGAGTCCATAGAAGATGTTAGCTGTCTTGTGGTAATTACCTTTGACTATGACGGATATACCCAAGAGGTCAGAAAGGTTTACCTTTTCCTCTTTTCTATCCTTTGCTCTTATGAACTTCGCCTCATTAACATCAACCTTCACCACTTCTCCTATTCTTAGGGTTTTGCTTATTGAGATCTTCCATGGTTCGGTTAGAGCTACATCTATGGTTTTTCTGGTGGGGGAATAATCCACCACTACTCCACTGAAAGAGACATTTTTAAGGAGGTCTTTAGCCCGTTCAATTAGCCTTTCCCTGGTTTCCTTCCATCTCTCTCTGAGAAAGGTTAAGTCTATTGCTGAGGCCTCACCCGCATAGGAGATGACCAGAAATCCTATAAGGATGGCGGTTAATATTTTCCTAATAAATCATCACCTCTAAAATGATTTTATCATAAGAAGAATTATTAATTTATTGAAAATACTTCTTATTTTCAGGTTAATTTAAAATCTGTACAATTATTTTTTCTTCAAAACCTTCTCTTGTTTGAGCATGAATCTGCAGGTATCCACTTTCTACTGGGGTATAAGTTAATTCTTGTCCATTACCCAACATTTTTCCATTAATAAACCAATTCACCTCTTCTTTAGCCCTGAGGATGATCCTGGTGTTTTTCTCCAGTAGAAAGGTATCGTCTTGATGGGGGCTTAGAATAAGTGTAGAATCTTTTTCCTTAAGGATATTAAGAGTTTGGGTATAGGCATCATCAGATAGACCATAATTAATAGTATTATCTTCATAGAACTCCCTGATATGTTTATAAGTGAAGGGTGTTTTATGGTTATATCCTGAATTTAAAAGCACTCCCATTATCTCAGACCAGATAAGACCTGCCCCCACTTGACCAGAGACTTCATCCATGGGTGAGTTGTCACTGTTACCCACCCAGACTCCCACCAGAAAATCAGTAGTGTAGCCTATCACCCAGCTGTCCCGATAATCCCGTGAAGTGCCTGTTTTTAGGGCGTAATTATTCTGAAAAAGATTGAGTAAACTTTTCATGCCGAACTGTTCCATTCCGGTTTGACGGTCTTGGAGAATTTTATTGATGAGTTCTATATATTGAGGTTGGATAACTAATTTATCTGGTGTGTTTATCGATGAGGAGTGGGTAGAAAGTTCTCTCAAAATACCGTTGTTTGGAAATATCGTAAAATACTTACAGAGGTCTAATAGGCTCATATCCAGACCTCCCAGGGCAATTCCCAATTGATAACTTTCCCAGGGTTGAATGGGTTTAAATCCGAGGTTCTTCTCCAGGAAGCTATAGAAATCCTCCAAACCCACATACTCCAGAACCTTTACTGCCGGGACATTGAGGCTGTTACTGAGGGCGTAGTGTAAATCAACCTCTCCCCGGTATTTCCAGTCATAATTTTTGGGATAAAGGGGAAGCCCAATAGCGGTCATATACTTATACTCCCTGTCGTCCACCAGGGTATAGGGCCTTAATCCCTTTTCAAAGGCTTTAAGGTAGATGAAAGGCTTGATAGTGGAACCAATAGGTCTGGGTTCTGATACCATATTGATTTTGTAGCCATCTCTGGAAGATTGAGGATCAGGAGAGCCAATGAGTGCCAATAGCTCGTTTTCAGGAAGTTTAATCACTACCACCGCTGCATTTCTGGCGTTTTTCCACCTTAAATCATCCAAATTTCTCTTTACGATGTCTCTCAATCTTTCATTAAGTAGCAGGTCTATGGTGAGTTCTTTATCGCTAATTGTTTCTTTTATAAGAGAAGATACTTCAAAAAAAGCAGGTTTAAAGCGGGAATAATGACGCATATTCTCTTTGATGGTTAAGGAGTCAAGAATTACCAACTCGTCAGGATTAAGATTAAGCCATTTACCCAAAGCTATGGCTTTTTCTTTGTTTCTGAGTTTGGCTGGATGGTTATTAGTGGGGTTATTGATGGTGACCAGAAGTTGTAGAATCTGTCCATCACTAAGTAGGTCCGGTGGAAGATTAAAATATAATCTACTGGCTTCTCCTATCCCTGTAGCTTGATTACCAAAAGATATAGAATTTACATACATCTTGAGGATTTCTTCCTTTGTTTTGTAGAGCTCCAGGCTAACAGCATAGACCAGTTCAATGATTTTATTCTTCACGCTTCTATCTAATTCATTATACAGAAGTATCTTGGCAAGTTGCTGGGTGATGGTGCTGGAAGCCATTCTCCTTCCTAAACCCAGATGACTTAACCCATATTTTAAAATACTCACAGGGTTAAAACCGGGGTGTTGGTAGAAGTATCTATCTTCCTTAATAAGGAGAAGTTCCTTAAGGCGTGGAGGGACTTCATCTATGAATCTTGCCCAATCTCCTTTTTCATTGGGTAATAGGAAAACTTCTTCTCCCTTTCTATCTTTTACCGCTACTGAGTTCAGTTTCTGGTATGTAGTAACCAGATTTTTCTGGAGGTGATAACCCGTCAGAGCCCAGGATGTTCCAAGCAGGATAATCCCGATTAGAAGAATCCCAGCAGCTTTCAGAAAACGAGGTCTATTAATACTACTTATTCTACTCAATTTCAAAAAATCTTCCACTGGTTCTACCGAAGTTTTCCGGGAAATACATCTCCGAAACCATAGCAGGAAGATGTGTGAATTTACCTTTGATGAGAGCTCTTACGAAGTATTCAAACTCATATACACCGGGGCTTAGATGTTCTACATATAGGAAGGCCCTGTCATCATGCATTGCTTTATACTGGGGATATAGAGACCTGTCAAAGTATCTTCGCCAGTAATTTTCATTTCGTTTGTATTCATCTTCCAGAAGTAAGGATTTTTGCTCAGTGGCTAAATCTAAATTAACAATCTCCATCCCGGCTGGAATGAAATCTTCCACCATTACAAAGTTCCTGGATTTAGGCACTGTTATCTGAAGGCGTACCCTGAGAACATCACCCACTTTAGCTTTAGTGAGAGGATTCTCGTTCTTTTTATCCTCCAGACTGTAGAACTCCCTGGTGATACTGAAACCTTCGTCCCTCGGTGGAATACGGTTGGCAGGGAGGTAGTATTTCATAGCCATGTCGTAGTAGAAGGCATTGGGGAGCTGGTTGTGGTTGGTCTTCTGGAAAGTAACTACATTGTTTTGATTGAACCTTAGCTCCTGGATGGGGATCTCCCTCATATACTGGTCAAGAATAGTCTCGGTGTTGAAACGGAAACTTCCTTTGCTCTTCTCGTTTAGAAGTATGTCCAGAGTAAAGTCAGATTCAGTTTCCCTCTTCCACTCCAGAAAGTCGGTGAAGGCATCTATGACTGTTAGAGTATTGTTAGTGGAACCCCAGCCACCATCCCTGTAACGACTGTTAAGAAGCCACCTTATAACCTTATCTATGGTGGGTTTATCGGATTTTATAGCTATCTGTGCCTTAAGATAGAGAGCGGTGTTCTTGATGGGGGTTTCATAATACAGCCACATCAGGTTTTTACCCACTTCCATGAAGGCTCCTCTGCCATCAATTTTTATTCTATTATCCAGAATCTTAAAGACCTTATTCTTTAACTTAGCATCGAATTCTCCATGTTGCAGAAGAATAGAGAGTTGAGCCAGGGAAGTACTGCTTATCTGTTCATTTATGAAAAGCTCGTCGTTTATCAAGTCAATTATTTTTTTCTTTAGGGTATCACCATATTTGAAGTCGGGAAGTCTAAAGAGTGTATAGGTGGTCAGGATTATGGTGTCCTTATTCTGATAAAGAGGGTAGTCGGTGGTTATCTTCTGGTAGAGGTAATCCACCGCTCTCTGGAGACTGGTCTGATTAACATTGAAGCCAGCCAGATAGAGATTGTTAAAAGTCTCCACTATATGAAGGGTGAGGTAGAAGTTGGACGCATAGCCTCGCCAGAAAGTGAAACCTCCGTCCCAGTTCTGATTGTTGTAAAGTTCTGTAAGACCTATATCCACCACTTCAACTATGGTGTATTCCCTGTTTCCGTATTTAATCTTCTCCAGTTTAAATTTCTCTCCCACATTGGGGATATTGAGCCCTCTTTTGACTACAGCGATGGCACTAAGTTTACTGGCTATTTGCTCTGAACAACCGTAGGGGAACTCCAAAAGATATTTAAGGGCATCGGAGAGGAAGACTGCCAGGGTAGCGCTGGTTTTTACTGTCAGGTTTCCTCTATCTTTGAGGATTTCATCGGTTAAAAAGACATACTCTTTGAAGACTGGCAGTGTGGTGTAATTAGAGGTGACTGTGACTTCGTAGGTGTTATTGGGGGTGATGTTGATGATTTGTTCTACCGTGTCCTCCAATCCATCGCCTTTTGCGGAGAGGGTAAAGATGTGTTCTCCCTTTTCTATATTAGGCGGTGCCTGAACTCTAAAGTAGAGGGTCTCACTCTTTCCAGGTTCCAGGCGAAGTTTCTTTTCTGATTTATCATCTATTAGAGTGAGGGTTGAGCTTTCAAAATTTACTGAAAGATTATGGGATTCCTTGCTCTGGTTAAAAATCTGAGCACCGATCTGGAAAATATCCCCTGGTACCACAAATCGAGGCTTCAGCGGAACTACCATTAGTTCCTTTCTGGTCATAAACTCAAGGTAGCATACTCCCAGTTTAGCATCTCGGGTCAGTCCCAGGGTCTCTACCTGCCAGGTGGTGAGGTTGTCCGGGAGTCTAAACTTGACCTGCCCCTTCCCCTTATCATCCGTTCTTACTACTGCTTGCCAGTAAGCGGTTTCTTTGAAGATACCTCTCTTCTTTATGGCAAGATTATCTTCAGACCTAAGACCTCCCCCTCCCTTAGTAAGGATTTCCACTTTAACCAGGATATCCTTAATGTTACTAGCGGTAGAGACGTTAAGTGGGAAGCCTGAGTAAAAATGGATTAATGGGTTCTTTTTGGGGTTTCCTTTAAGGGCCAGGACGCTTAAATCAACCACCGCCACAGACACCTCGGCTGGCATGGGTTTACCAGTATAATCTTTGGTCAGGATATCCAGAAGGACTTCTTCACCAGGTAGATACTTCTCCTTATTGGATTTTACCTCTATATCCAGTCTTTTCCTATCTGTGTTTATTTGAAACTCTACCATTCCAAACTTGACTTCTGGTTTAGAAGATATAAGTATGACTGATACGTAGACGCTTGGTAGATATTCATCTTTTACAGTAAAAGTGAAAGGAAGTAGATTACCTTCCACCTCCTTAATCTGGTACTCAAAAATTCTTCCTCTCTCTATGGATATAAGGGCTTTGGCTTTAGAGTAAGGTGATTTAATCAAGATTTTACCTTCATCACCAACATTGAGTTGTTTTTTCTCAGCTTCTATCTCCAGTTGAGTGTTTGTAGTAGGTTTCACGCTGACCTCACCTTTACCGTAAATATAAATGTTGTAGGTGGATGAAACCAGGTTTCCCCTTTTGTCTGTGGCATTGGCTTCTGCTTCATATTCCCCTTCCTGAGCTATCTGAAGTTCCTGGACGTAATCTCCCTTGCTGTCTGTAGAAAAATTGTAAGTGTTAGTTAGGCTCCTTTTTCTCTCCCACTGATACTGGAAACCTCCACCTACCCCTTGTCTTTTACTGTAGACCCAATCTACCTTATAAAGATTTAGGGTGATGTTATTTAACTGCATAGCCTTCCCCTGGGTATCTACAGATTTCACCCGGAGATTGAACTTCTCATCTTTACCAGCAAAGTATTTATCAGAGCGCAGACCCAGGTAAAATTCTCCAGCATGGAGGATGAAAGATTTTTGGATGGAGACACTCTGACCCTGAGTATTCTGAACAGTGATGTCAAAAACGATTATCTTACTTTTTCTATCCTTTTGCTCCTTAAAGAATTTATCCAAGTCCAAAAGTTGAGAGATTTTGGCCTTACCATTAACATCCAGTGTAGTTTTACCTCGAAGAATAAATCTATCACCGTAATCATAGTAAGGCCAGTAGTACCAGCCTGTGCCAAAGTCAAAGTATCCTTCTGTATATCTATCAAAGTGATAGTTTTGGCTGCTCATAGTATAGGTAACTTCTCCACCTTCTAAAGGAACTCCAAAATAGTAGCGGGCATCAATCTCCAGATTGGTAGTATCTTTAGAGATATATTCTTCTTTATCTGCTTTCACATTAATTTCAAAGGGAGCTGGAACATATTCCTGGACATCAAAAGAAGCATCACCAAAATCACCAGCAGAGACATAGTACCAACCAAGTGGTGAGTTTTTCTCCAGAATAAGGCTGGTGTTAAAAGTTCCATAATCGTTTATATCCAATTCCTGGTTAAAGACTTCGTCACCACGGGGGTTATTAATTTTCAGGCTGATTTTTCGGTTTCTGGGTAACTCATAGTTTCCGTCATAACCGGTAAGAAAAATACCTTTCAGGAAGACCTCTTGTCCAGGTCTGTAGATGGGCTTATCTGTGTAAAGGTAAATCCGTGGAGTAGAATAAGCAGTAACCACCCAGTTTAACCTGCTGGCTTTGGCGGGGATGATGGTGCTGTCCTTCCCTTTACTGATTATCACTCCAGCAAGCTGGGGAACTGAAGGGGTGTGAGCAATTCCTTTTTCGTCGGTGTTATGAGTTAAAATTGCTGTATATTTACCTTCCTGATAAAGTTCAATTTTTGCTCCAGATATAGGTTCCAGGCTGGTTAAGTTGGTTACCCAATAAAGATTAGAGAGGGTCTTCAATTGCTCAGGTGTGACAGTCCAGAAAGGAGGTAACCCATGGAGGGTGGTAATTTCAGGTAGAATCCTTTTTTCTGCTACTCCTAAATTAGTAACTGTCAGATAAGTCAGTTGGGCATCATAATTTGAAGGGAAATAGTCGGGATGAGAAAAACTTAATATATAGTGTCCTATAGGTTCTTTAAAGTAGGTTTTAAGGTCTATCTGGAAGAAATTTCTAATCCAATATCTTTTTTGAAGAATGATTTTAGTAGTTACCCGCTCTTTATAGTTGGTTATCCCTGCTGATTGTCCCCTATAAGAAAGTGCTGTCTGTAGATAATTTAAAAAATCCACCGCTTCTAATTTATAAATCTCCAGGTTCACGTATTCCATGTTGATGGCAGCATAATTTAGTTTCGTATTGTCGGGTGTGGTAACACTATAGGGGTTTTGGAGATGATGGAAGCTCAGGTCCTTACTGGGCATTTCACCAGTTGTGAATTTTAAAGTCAAAGTATCTTTTTGCCCGAAGACATCCGTAAAGTTGAGTTCTACGGTATATTTGGAAAGCGGCATCAAACCTCCGTAAATCCAAGTGCTAAACTCTCCAGGATAGCAAGTGAGACCTTTATAAGAATAGGTGTCAGTTACCATCCAGGATTCATGCCATGACCTTAATTCGTAGGACAGGTTGGCTTTAATATATTTTTCATACTCCGTTAGTTCAGGCACCAGGATGGGAGTGGTGCTACAGATTCCTAACTGGGTCAATTCGGCTTTAGTGGAGTTATCGGTAGGAGAGGTTCTCAGTACTTTAAACTTCGGATAGGTGGATACAACTCTCTTGATAGGTTCCCGGTTTATAACCAACCCTGCTGTGTTCACAATCTTCTCAAAGGTGACATCCAGTTTTTCTCCAAGACTTACCTTTTCACTATCAAAAATTAGGTAAACTTTCTTTTTGTCAGTGACCTTTTCCACTTCCATTCCATAGGCAAAATCTTGTGTTCCATCCTTAGGTTTTTCCCCATAGCCTATCTCCTTTAATTTGGGAGAAGTGATCTTACTCTTATCCAGGTCAATCTCTTCATAAAAACTTACCCAGAGTTTTCCCTGGGGGTCGAAGAACCCAGCAGAGGCATACTGGGTTCTGGGAGATTCAGCGGAAATATTCTCTATGGGACCCACTACATTAACCAGGGAAAATCCTTTTTCTTCCAAAATAATATCCCCTTCTGTGGGGTAGGCTCTATTAATAGTAAGGGAATAAGAATTGTCAAAGTCCCAATATTTTTCTCTTCCGAACCTATCCTTCTGGTTATAGACGAGGATAACCGATTTATCTATCTCCTCTTTAAGAGGGGTACCGGATGGTTTTCCTGGTTCTTCTATAACTTTTTTCCCGTATTCTGTAATGAATGGAATCTGTTTTACTGTTCCCTGCATAACCAGTGTTATCTCTTTCTTGGTCTTTTCCAGGTCAACTGGTTGATTAAAGTATATAGAGATGGGTTGATTGTAAACGATGCTGCCTTCAGTAATACCTAAGTTTCTCAGTTTTCGGGTAACAAACTCCACCTCTTTTCCTTTGACCTCCAGACCATCCATTGATACCATGCCCGGCTTCACTATGACTATATACCGTGAGGACCTGAATAATCTTTCCTTGGGAATGAATTGAAGATTGCTGGTGGTTATCCACTTAAAACGACCTTCTGTGGTAGGCGTAATCTCCACAGGGACATCTTTTTTCTCCAGATAACCCAGAGTAGTGAGAGGAACCATTGGACGGTTAAATACTATGGTTATCTCTGATGTTTCAGGTGACTCTGTATCCTGATGAGGAAAGATTGCCACTATCTCTGGGTCTTCCACTGCCAGGAAGTCGCTCCGTATTACACCTTCAGTGGTCGTAAGCTCAGCAAGATAATAGGAGTTTAGAGTCAATATTTCTGAAGGTTTAAAGATAAGCCTATTTTCTTCTGTTGAAGCTAACCATTCCCCTTTAATTTCAGGAGAAAATATGATGTTTTTAGATGCTGTTTCCTTGTTAATACCCTCTGGTAGATTCAAGAGGATGGGAGCACTTTGAGATATTTTTTCATTAGTTAGACGGTATGTTACAGCAAAAGTTGGCTTTATGGCATAGTCGCCCTTAAGAATATAATACAGACTACCAGTAAAAATAAGAATAAAGATTAAAACTGGTACCAGCACCCTCCTCTGATAAACTTTTACCATTTCTAAAATCCTCCTTATAGGATAAATGATAGGGCTGGGCTTACGATTGTATAATTCTTTTAAGAGCTTATGCTTCAATCTCCTTTTATGACCTACCATTTCAATGTCAGGCACATCCAAATTTTCTAATTTATTAATAAGGTCATCTTTATTTACAAACTCATCCTTTTTCATTTTTCAGCCCTTCACCTCCTATAATGCTTATTCTTGCAAAAGGTTGCATCGTCATCCCTTGAGATTAGCTCTCTTAGTTTCTCAATGCCTCTTGAAAGAAGGGATTTTATGGTGCCTTCCTTTTTGTTTAGTATCTGACTAATCTCATTTATCTTCTTTTTTTCAAAGTATTTTAAAGTTAATACTTCCTGATATTTTAAATCAAGTTTTAAAATTGCTTTTTGTACATTTATGAAATCTTGATAAATCTGCAATTTCTCTTCAGCTTCTATTAGCTCTGTTTCGGGATTATTAGACAATTCATCTTCAGGGTCTCCATCAGCAAAAATAGATTCTAAGGGATAAATAATCTGTTTTTTCTTTCTGAAGTAGTAATTGATTTCGTTGGTGGCTATTTTATAGAACCAGGAAGAGAAGGGAAGATTCATAATCCGATATTGCCAGAGATTCCTTACGGCCTTTAAAAAAGTTTCAGAGGTCAAGTCTTGAGCGGTCTCCAGATGTCCTACCCTTCTCAGGATATATCCAAAGATTTTAGGGTAGTATTCCTCATAAAGAATACCAAAGGCTTTTGGATCTTCTTTTAGTTTAAGAATTAATTCCTTCTCTCTATCTGGATTCATGGCTTTTCAGTTAGAGTTTAGCATAAAATTGGTGGAAAAAAGGTAAATTAGAGATGTTTATAATATTAAGAAGAAATAGTATTCACCTGTATTTATTGAATTATTCTAAAACCCCTTGACAAATAAAAAATATACTTTTATAATCTAACAAGTGGAAGGTGAAGAATCTTAACAAGTTTTGTTATTTAGTGTTAAGAGGAGTCAGGTAAAACCAGTCCATATTTTTTAAAATAAGGAGGTGGTTACTGCAGAGAGTGTTTACATTTCTAGTTGAAAGGCTTCGGTTTTCAAAAAACAGAAATTGTAAAGGAGGATTCAAATGAAAAACGGTTTAATTGGTCAGTTAATCGGAGAAGTTTTTGGGACTTTCATTCTTATTCTGTTAGGCGATGGAGTTGTGGCCAATGTTGGTCTGGCCCCCCGCTTAGCATCCCCAGCTTACAACTGGAATACCATAACTCTTGGTTGGGCTATGGCAGTGGTTATCGCAGTGTATGTCACTGCTGGTGTCTCAGGTGCTCATATTAACCCAGCAGTTACCTTAGCTCTGGCAGTAAAGCGTAATTTCCCCTGGGGTAAAGTCTTCCCCTACTGGATTGCGCAAATCTTTGGTGCTTTCCTTGGTGCCTTTGGAGTTTATTTAGTATACCGTGAAGGCCTCGTTGCAGCAGGTTTACCTAATGTATGGTGTACTGGTCCAGGCTCTGTATTTGGTCAAGCTTTCTGGGGAGGAACTGGTATAGGAAGTTTAGGAGTCTACTCTCTTACAAATGCTTTAGTTGCTGAAATATTTGGCACAGCAGTTCTTCTATGGGGTGTTTTAGCTGTTGGAGATTCAAAAAACACAGGTGTTGGGGCTAACCTTGGACCACTTCTGGTAGGTCTGACCGTTTTAGGAATTGGTCTCTGCCTGGGTGGACCTAGTGGCTATGCTATTAACCCTGCCCGTGATTTCGGGCCAAGACTTTTCGGTGCTCTTATTGGAACTACAGGTTTATTCAGCGGTTCTTACTGGTTAGTTGCACCCATAATCGGTCCTTTAATTGGTGGTGTCCTAGGTATTCTTACTTACGATTTATTTGTTTCAAGCAATCTTCCTAAAAAATAGAGTTTTTTATAATGATATATTAACGATATCTTTCATCCCGGTTATTTTAGCTATTAATGTTGGATATAAAAGAGATAGTAGTTAGAAAGGAGGTGAAAAGATATGAAGAAATTAATTAACAATCCTGAAGATGTGGTGAAAGAGGAATTGGAAGGCGTTGCACTGGCATACCCGGATATGGTTAAGGTTCACTTTGACCCTAACTTTGTCTATCGTGCTGATGCACCAGTAAAAGGTAAAGTAGCTCTTGTTTCTGGTGGCGGAAGTGGTCATGAACCTATGCACGGTGGTTTTGTAGGTGTTGGCATGCTGGACGCTGCTTGCCCAGGTCAGGTCTTTACTTCACCAACTCCCGATCAGATGCTAGAGTCAACCAAGAAGGTCAATGGTGGAGCTGGGGTGTTATATATAGTTAAAAACTATAGCGGTGACATCATGAACTTTGAAATGGCTGCAGATCTGGCTCGCGCTGAAGGCATCAGAGTGTTCAGTATTATTATTGACGACGATGTAGCAGTAAAAGATAGCCTTTATACCCAGGGTAGGCGTGGAGTTGGCACTACAGTACTGGCTGAGAAAATCTGCGGTGCAGCAGCAGAAAAGGGTTATGACCTGAAAAAAGTTGCTGACCTGTGCCGCAAAGTGAACATCAACGGACGAAGTATGGGTATGGCTCTTACATCCTGTACCGTACCCCTGGCTGGTAAACCTACCTTTGAACTTGGTGAAGATGAGATGGAGATTGGTATTGGCATTCACGGTGAACCAGGTAGTGTAAGGATGAAGCTAAAAACCGCTGATGAAATTACTGAGATGTTAGCTACCACAATTATTGACGACCCATCATATCATAGAATCTATCGAGAATGGAATGAAGACAAAGGCGAATGGGTAGATGTTGGAGTTGATAGTCCTCCCTTAAGAGCAGGAGATAATGTTTTAGCTTTTGTAAACAACATGGGTGGAACTGCAGCTGTAGAGCTCCCTATCATTTATCGAAAACTGCACCAGATTTGTGAAAAGAAGGGATTGAAAATTATCCGTAACCTTATTGGTCCCTATATTACTTCTCTGGAAATGCAGGGTTGCTCCATAACCCTTCTTAAAATGGACGATGAGTTGATCAAATTGTGGGATGCTCCAGTTAAAACTCCTGGACTTCGTTGGGGGATATAAGAAATAATGGGATTATATAGGCCTATCTTGAAGGTACATTTGGGTAGGCCTTAATCCCCTTGAAACTGTTGGAGAAGAATTCATGCCTATAACTACAGAAGACATTTTAGAATATTTTGAAAAAGCAGCGGTTGTATTAAACAAAAATAAGGAATATCTCACAGAGCTTGATTCAGCTATCGGAGATGCTGACCATGGTATCAATATGGATAGGGGTTTTAGGTCAATTCTAATTAAACTACCCACTGTGAAGGATAAAGACGCTGGGGCTATCCTTAGGACAGCCGGTATGACTCTGGTGTCCAGTGTAGGTGGGGCAGGTGGTCCGCTTTATGGTACAGCTTTCATGCAAGCTGGAACAGCTCTGTCGGGCAAATATGAGTTGACTGCCAGGGACATCCTGAATGCACTGGATGCTGCCCTTGCGGGGGTAATGATGCGTGGAAAGTCTAAACCAGGGGAGAAGACAATGATTGATGCTATAGCCCCAGCAATAGAAGCCATGCGAAATGCCCTGGAAAATGGAGCTGATTCCCTTGAAGCTTTGGAGAAAGCTACCAATGCCGCTCTTCAAGGAATGAAGAATACCGTACCTATGCTGGCGATGAAGGGTCGCGCAAGTTATCTGGGTGATAGAAGTATTGGTCATCAAGACCCGGGCGCGACTTCCTCTTACATACTCATCCGTATTATGGCTGAGATGGCGAGAGATAAAAAAAAATTTTAAATAAAATTTAAAGGAGGTTTAGAAATGGGTAAGAAATATGTAGCAGCAGTAGATCAGGGAACAACCAGCACTCGCTTCATGGTTTTTGATCATGGAGGGCAAGTTGTAAGTGTGCATCAGATGGAGCATGAGCAAATTTATCCACAAGCTGGTTGGGTTGAACATAACCCGATGGAAATCTGGGCACGAACTCAGGATGTTATTAAGGCTGCACTTGAAAAGAATGGAATTGACCCCAATGATATCGCTGCCATTGGTGTAACCAACCAACGCGAGACTACTATAGTATGGAATAAACATACTGGCGAACCCTATTACAATGCTATTGTCTGGCAGTGCACCCGTACAAAAGATATCTGTGACAATTTGGCTAAGGATGGTGGTCAGGATCGCTTCCGGGCTAAAGTAGGCTTACCTCTGGCTACTTACTTCTCTGGACCCAAAATCAAATGGGTTCTGGATAATGTTCCAGGTGTGCGTGAAGCAGCGGAGAAGGGTGATGCCATATTTGGTAACATTGACACCTTTGAAATTTGGTGGTTGACCGGCGGTCCCAATGGTGGTGCTCATGTAACTGATGTCTCTAATGCCAGCCGTACCATGTTAATGAACCTGGAGACTCTTGACTGGGACCCAGAAATTTTAAATATTCTGGGTATTCCCCGGAAGATGCTTCCTGCAGTTCGTCCCTCCAGCGACCCTGCTATTTATGGCTACACCACTAATGATGGTCCATTTGGTGCAGTTATCCCGGTGTGTGGTGACCTGGGTGACCAACAGGCAGCTCTGGTGGGTCAAACCTGTTTTAGCCCCGGGGAAGCCAAAAATACTTATGGTACAGGTTGCTTCATGCTTCTCAACACAGGCATTAAACCGGTTGCCAGTAAGAGTGGCCTCCTGACTACATTGGGTTATAAAATGGGTGATGCACCAGCAGTGTACTGCCTGGAGGGCTCCATAGCTATAACTGGAGCATTGGTTCAATGGTTACGCGATAACCTGAAATTCTTTGAAAAATCGAGTGAAATAGAGCCTTTAGCAAAATCAGTAGAAGATAGCGGCGGTACCTATTTTGTACCAGCCTTCTCCGGACTGTTTGCACCATACTGGAAGAGTGATGCCCGTGGAGTGATCGTTGGCTTAACCCGTTATGTAACCAGTGCTCACATTGCCCGAGCTGCTCTGGAGGCTACAGCTTTTCAGACCCGTGAGGTTTTAGATGCAATGGAGAAGGATTCAGGTGTTAAATTAGCTGCTCTTAAAGTGGATGGTGGTATGGTCTTTAATGAACTTCTAATGCAGTTCCAGTCAGATGTATTAAATGTGCCTGTGGTTCGTCCAACAGTTGCTGAAACCACTGCCCTGGGTGCTGCTTATGCTGCTGGTCTGGCTGTTGGTTTCTGGGATAATCTGGAAGATTTAAGAAAGAACTGGGGTATAGACAAGACCTGGAAACCTGTAATGGATGCTGAAACCCGCAATAAGCTATACAAGGGTTGGCTTAAGGCTGTTGAGCGCACCTTCAACTGGGTGGAATAGGATAAGGCGAGACTTGATTTAGTTCTTAAAATGATGAAGAGGGGGAGACTTCCAACCAGGGAGTCTTCCCCTCTAATAATATGTAATAAGCTTTAGTATAATTAAATAAAAAATAAAGAGAGACCTGAAATGACAAATCGAAATTACGATATTATCATCATTGGTGCTGGAGTAGTGGGTTGTATGATTGCCCGCTTCCTTTCCCGATACGATTTAAATATCCTCCTTATTGATAAAGAGGCAGATGTTGGTACAGGTGCTTCATCAGCCAATACTGCCATAGTCCATGCTGGTTATGACCCTGTACCTGGAAGTTTGAAAGCAACTATGAATATAGCTGGAAATAAAATGTGGGATACTCTGGCAGGCGAACTGAACTTTCCTTTTGAGCGCAGGGGAGATTATGTGGTGGCAATTGGTGATAAAGAGCTACCCAAACTTGAAGAGCTTAGAAAGCAGGGTATTAAGAATGGTGTCCCGGGCATGATGATGCTCTCTGGCGAGG
Source organism: Coprothermobacterota bacterium (assembly GCA_037440465.1). Taxonomy (GTDB): domain Bacteria; phylum Coprothermobacterota; class HKB111; order HKB111; family HKB111; genus JBBIUB01. Next base: position 44,064 of record JBBIUB010000006.1, read on the forward strand.
AAGTCCGCCGTCGTGAGCCTAATATTAACCCAGAGGTGAGTGGTGCTCTATGGGCATCCACCGGTGGAATTTGTGACCCCTTTGCAGTTGTATTAGCTGCTGCCGAGAATGCGGTGATGAACGGTGTTACACTGATGCTTGAGACAGCTTTTGAGGACTTTATTATGGAAGGCAAGCGTATTATGGGGATTAAGACGAACCGTGGTATTTTCAGCTGTCGCTGGGTAATAAATGCTGCCGGGCTTTATTCTGATGAGGTTATGCATAAAGCAGGTGTTCGCCCTGAATTCAAAATCAACCCACGAAAGGGGGAGTACTATGTTTTTGACCGTGCTGAAATTACCATCAATAATGTACTGTTTCCTGTGCCTACCCCTGTTACCAAGGGTATTCTGGTTACGACAACTGTCCATGGCAATACCATAATTGGTCCTAACGCTCAAGATATCCAAAACAAAGATGACTTTTCAGTCACTAAAGATGGTTTGGATGAAGTTTTTCAAGGAGCTCTTAAATTAATTCCAAGTTTAAATCTAAAACACGTTATAGCCTTCTTTGCCGGAGTGCGACCTGCAGGTAATGCGAGCTGCCTAACTCCCGGAATTAATTATCGTGCTGATTATGTAATTGAGATACCCGAGGTTATTCAAGGCTTTGTTAATCTGGGTGGTATTGAATCACCTGGCTTAACCTCTGCTCCTGCTATTGCCCAGCGGGTGATAGAGCTATTAATAGATGCAGGCGAAAATCTGATGGAGAAAAAGGATTGGAACCCCATTCGTACTGCTCGACCCTGTTTCCGGGACTTATCAAAAGAAGAGCAGAAGATTTTAATACAAAATAACCCTCTCTTCGGGAGAATTGTCTGTCGTTGTGAAACAGTAACCGAAGCGGAATTAGTGGCTGAAATTCACTCACCTGTTCCAGCTCGTACTTATGATGCCCTTAAAAGGCGCACCTGGTTGGGTACGGGACGCTGTCAGGGTGGTTTTGATACACCCCGAGTAGTGGAGATCATGGCTCGTGAATTGAGCATTCCGCTGGAACAAATTTCCAAAAAGGGGTCCAATTCGAATTTCCTGATAAGACGCACCAAGGAGGTCTCTGATGGCAATTAAGAATAAATACGATGTAGTTATCATTGGTAGCGGACCCGGGGGATTAGCTGCAGCCATAGCAGCTAAAAAGGAAGGAGCCCAGGATGTTCTCATAATAGAAAGAGATAAAGAACTTGGAGGAATTCTGGTTCAATGTATTCATAATGGTTTTGGAGTGGAGATTTTTAAGGAAGACCTTCCCGGTCCTGCTTATGCTCAGAGGTTTATTGAAGAAGCACTATCTTCAGGAGTCGAAATTCTTGTTGATACTATGGTTCTGGACATCACTCCTTCCCGTCGTCTTTATACTATCAGTAAATGGAGTGGATTTGTAGAATTAGATGCCCGGGCTATAGTGCTCTCTATGGGTTGTAGAGAACGAACTCGTGCTCAAATACGCCTTCCAGGGACCCGTCCAGTTGGGGTGTTCACTGCAGGGACTGCACAAAGGTTTGTAAATGTGGAAGGGTATATGCCCGGTAATCGTTTTGTTATCCTAGGTTCGGGCGATATCGGAATGATTATGGCACGAAGATTGACCCTTGAGGGAGCAAAGGTTGAGCGGGTTCTGGAAATAATGCCCTTTTTAACAGGATTAACTCGTAACTATGTACAGTGCCTCCTGGACTATAATATTCCCTTACAACTCAGCCACACCATTACCAATATTCTTGGTAACCGGAGAGTAGAAGCCATTGAGGCAGTACAGGTAGATGATAAATGGCAACCCATTATTGGCACGAAAGAAATCATCCCCTGTGACACTCTTCTTCTTTCTGTGGGATTGATACCAGAAAATGAACTTTCTAAGAAAGCAGGAGTACATCTAGATCCAGTAACCGGTGGGCCCTTTGTGGATGAAGGAATGCAAACAAGTGTGCCTGGTATTTTTGCTGCAGGTAATGTGGTTCATGTCTATGACCTGGTGGACTGGGTGACAGAAGCGGGTTATTTAGCTGGTAAAAGCGCAGCAAGGTATGCTATTGCAGAGAGAAAGCGTCAGTCTGAGCAGGTAAGATTACAACCCGGAGATAATATCCGCTACATTGTGCCACACATAATGAATAAAGAGAGCCTGACTGAGTCAGATCAACAACTAAAAATGCGTGTTATCCAGCCTGTTGAGAGTAGGGTTTGGGTGGAAGTATTAAATGGTGAAAATCTGGTGACCCGGAAATCTCAGCGTTATGTTCGTCCTGGAGAAATGGTAACCTTAGACATCCCACAAAAGGTCTATGATGATATTCAAGAAACTGATACTCTTACTGTAAGAGTGGTTAAGCGTTAAAGGAGGAATACTATGGCTGAAGAATTGATAAAATTAATATGTATTGCTTGTCCAGTTGGTTGCGCATTAGAGGTCACTCATGAGGAAAAGACCATAGTTAAATTAGAAGGTAATCAATGTAAAATAGGTATAGAGTATGCTAATACTGAGCTTACTGACCCAAGACGCATGGTTACCACTACGGTTAAGGTTAAGGGCGGAATTCACCCGCTTTTGCCCGTCTATACTACTGCTCCTATTCCTAAGAACCTGATTTTTAATTTGATGGATGAACTACGAAAGAAAGAGGTTCAGGCACCAATACTACTTGGGCAGATTGTGTTGGAAAATGCTCTGGGTACAGGGGTAAATATTGCAGCCAGCAGAGATTTACCCGAAAAATTCTTATATGAAAAATCAATTGAATTTACAAATAATAAAACACCATGAGCAAAACTAATAAACAGCAAAGGAATACCTCTCTGAAACCTGAAGCTCAACAAGAACCAGAAAAAGAAAAGGGAAAAGAGAAATACGCCTGGATGCCTTTCTGGGGATGGGTATTACTGTTTCTGGTGCCTCTAATTATGAGTTTATTCATGTTTTATATGGCTGGTAGATGGTTCAGTATGATTCTATTTCCCATAGCTTGGGTGGGTTTCTGGGTTATTACAATCTTGCGGTCGGGCTCAACAATTTTCAAGAAGCGCGAGAAAAAGTAAATTCGTGGTGGTTGATACTCATTGATTTGTGTGTGGTGAGGCTGGGTTGGTAGGCATCTTAATAGTAGCCCATAGTAATGAGCTGGCTGAAGGTGTCTGCGCAGTTGCCAGCCAGGTGACTGCTGGAAAAAAACTACCCATTGCAGCTGCAGGAGGGTTGGAAGATGGCAGTCTGGGTACAAGTCTTTATAGAATTCAGCAGGCTCTTGATACAGTGTATAGTGATGATGGTGTCCTGGTTTTAATGGATCTGGGAAGTGCAGTAATGACTACTCAGATGTTGTTAGAGATGCTATCTCCCGAACAACAGAGCCATATAAGATTGAGCAGTGCTCCTCTGGTGGAAGGTGCCATAGCTGCAGCGGTGATGGCTTCTCAGGGTGGCGACCTGAATCAAGTGCAACAAGCAGCCGAAACAGCAATGGAATTTCCTAAAATTCCTCAGGAGATACTGTTAGAACCTTCTGAACCTGAACCTTCTAAAACAAAGCCTGATGTTTTCACCCCACCAAAAGGACCTGTGTTCACAGAAGATTTAGTTGTTCCTAATCCCGTTGGTCTTCACGCCCGACCTGCAGCATTGTTTGTACAGACAGCTTCCCAATTCTCAGCACGTATTACAGTACAGAATATAACTCAAAACCGTCAATCAGTGGATGCTAAAAGTATGATGCAGGTAGCCAGTCAGGGCACAGCCCGGCAAGGGGAGACTATCCGAATTGTAACTCATGGTGAAGATGCTGGGGAAGCAATGGCTGCTTTAAGGATTTTAGTAGAAGAAGGCTTTGGTGAAATGGGAAAACAACCTTCAATTATCCCCAAACAACTGCAGGGGTTAGGTGTTTCAGAAGGATTTGTAGTTGCCCCTGTTTTTGTCTACCGACGAACAATCCCAAAAGTTGAGCGATTTGTTGTGGAAAACATTCAGGCTGAGATAGAGCGTTTCCGAAATGCTATAAATGTTGCGAGCCAGGAGGTTAACCAGGTTAAACAGCAGATATCTACCAGCGTTGATGAAGAGACAGGTCGTATCTTTGATTTCCATCTCTTGATGTTGCAAGATGGTGAATTGATAAAAGCTATTGAAGATAAAATATCAGGTGAGAATTTTAATGCTGAAGTAGCAGTCAGTAGCGTCTTTGATGAGTGGGTATATCGTTTTGAGGGATTAGATAGTCCCTTGATGCGTGCTCGGGCTGTTGATGTTAAAGATGTAAAGAATCGGTTGTTGTATGTTCTTACTGGCGTTAGAGAATTGGATTTATCTTCATTACCCGACTCGGTTATTCTGGTGGCTGATGATTTAGTGCCTTCTGAGACTGCCACGATTGATATAATAAAGGTAAGGGGATTTGCCACCTCATCTGGTGGTGCAACTTCACATACAGCGATAATTGCCCGAATGTTAGGCATACCAGCGGTAGTTGGTTTAGGAGAAGACATTCTAAATATATCAAATGGAACAATGTTAGCATTGGATGGCAAGAAGGGGCAGTTAGAAATTGACCCCTCTCCTGAAATGATTAATACCTACCGTGAGCAGCAAAAAACACTAATAGAGATTCAGGAAAAAGCCCTTGAGTATGCTTCAGAACCTGCTGTAACTCGTGATGGGAAGCGTATCGAAGTGGTGGCGAATATTGGTGATGTGCCATCAGCTCAGGAGGCTATTTTATATGGTGCAGAAGGAGTAGGTTTACTAAGAACGGAATTCTTATTTCTGGGAAGGACAACCTTGCCAGATGAAGAAGAGCAATTCAAGGCTTATAGCGATATTGTTAGAGTTATAGGTCAGAGACCATTGATTGTCCGAACCCTGGATGTAGGTGGAGATAAACAATTACCCTATCTTGATATTGGACCCGAGTTAAACCCTTTTCTGGGAGTAAGAGCTATTCGCCTTTGCCTGGAAAAACCTGGTATTTTTCAGACTCAATTACGGGCAATTCTACGGGTTAGTGTGGGGCATAACGTAAAAGTGATGTTTCCTATGGTAGCTACTCGTGACGAAATCATCCAAGCTAAGGAAGCTATAAACCAAGCAAAACTTGACTTATCTATGGCTAATATTCCTTATGCTGATTTAATTGAAGTGGGTATAATGATTGAGACACCAGCAGCAGCTATTAAGGCTGATATCTTAGCACCAGAAGTTGATTTCTTCAGTATTGGTTCCAATGATTTAACCCAGTATACATTGGCAGTTGACAGGGGAAATAAGAGAGTGGACTACCTTTATAATCCACTGGACCCTTCTGTATTGAAGTTGATACATCTGGTTGTTAAGGCAGGGCACTCTGCCAGTAAATGGGTTGGGGTGTGTGGTGAAATGGCAGGGCAATATAATGCCATCCCAATTCTATTAGGTTTGGGAGTGGATGAGCTCAGCATGACCCCGAGAGATATCCCTGTTACAAAACAATTAATTCGCCTACTGGAATTCAAACAGGCGAAAACTCTTTCTGAAAAAGTGTTAACACTTAGAAGTGCTAAAGAAGTAGAAGATCATGTTAATAAATTTCTTAATAAATTCTAATTAAATGAAGATAAAAAAGGAGGGATAAAAATGTCATTAAAAGGTAAGAAAATAGCCATACTTATAGAGAAAACTTATGAGGATGCGGAAGCAGTATATCCGTATTTCAGATTGATAGAAGAAGGAGCTGATGTATTTCTGGTAGGTCCACATAAAGATACGGTATATAATGGCAAGTGGGGATACCCTTTAAAGTCAGACCTTTCCATAGAAGAGATAAAGGCAGAAGATTTTGATGGCGTCATAGTGCCAGGTGGTTATGCTCCGGATTTACTTAGGCGGTATGATTATGTCTTGAAATTCGTGGCTGATATCTTCAATCAGGGAAAGTTGGTAGCTTCCATTTGTCATGGACCATGGGTACTTATTTCAGCAAAGATTCTAAAAGATAAGAAAGTTACCTGCACCAAAGCCATTAAAGATGATGTTATTAATGCTGGTGCTATTTATTCCGATGAAGAAGTGGTGCGTGATGGAAATTTGGTTACATCACGATTTCCGTTAGACCTTCCAGCTTTTATGAAAACAATTATTGAGGTGCTTGAAGTTCAGTAGTCAGAAGTCAGCCTTCCACCTCTAACACACCCCCTTTATCCCCAAACTTCCCTCTAATAAGCATCCTCTGACTCTTGATAATTACTGCAACCTTTTAAGAAAAATCCCCGTATATTAATTAGAATGTAAAATTTATTTGGAGGATGCAGAATGGAAAAACGGCTTTACCGAAGTAGAAAAGAAAGACTCCTTTTAGGAGTATGCGGAGGAATTGCAGAGTATCTCGCCCTAGACCCCACCCTGGTTCGTCTGGTTTTTATTCTCCTTATCTTTGCTACAGGACCACTCTTACCAATTTTTTATCTGGTGGCAGCTTTAATCATACCTGAGGTACCCTTAGTAGAGAAGGTGGTAGTTAAAAAAGATGTGGGTTTAGAAGAAAAATTGGAAAATGTAGTTGAAGATTTAGTAAGTGGAATAACAGGAGAAGAAACAGATAAGAAAGAGGAAACAGACCGAAAACCCCTTTTACCAACTAAAAGTAGAAGAAGCCGAACTCAGGAACTCTGGGGATGGATTCTCCTGGGTTTGGGTGTTACATTTTTTCTTTCTAACCTTGGTTGGAACTTTTTTCCAGCGAGGATTTTTGTCCCTGCATTTTTAGTGTTTTTGGGGATTCTACTTTTATTCAGGTGGAAATAGGAGGTAAATATGAAAAGAATACCATGGTTGGCAATATTTTTAATTATAGTAGGTGTACTTCTCCTGCTTTCTGAGTTTGGATATATAGAATTTCGCTGGCAAGACCTGCTTCGTTTTTGGCCCTTTATTCTGATTTTCTGGGGACTGGACCTTTTAGTGGGAGAAAAAAGCTGGGCAGGTTGGGTAGCTTTGCTGCTTTTAGTCGCTATTTTGGGAGCAATATTCTTTGGAGCAATATTCTTTATTTCTCCAGTTGCTGAACGGTTTGGCATAAGATCGTTTGGATTGTGGAGTAGTCAAGGTAAATATTATGAAGAATGGAAGTTACCATATGACCCGGATGTTAAGAACCTGGAACTTTCTTTAAAAACAGGAGTCAGAAATGTAATGATTAAAAATCTTGTTGCTGGTGACGAGTTAGTTATTATTTCTTCTCCTTCCAGAATCAGGATAAAAGAAGAGAGAAAGAAAATAGGAGACATTCTAAAACTCAATCTCGGTATGGAGGAGAATTCTATTTTCTTCTGGAGGGAAGCTGGAGACCTTGATCTCTATTTATCTTCTGAACCTACCCTAAAACTATTCCTGGAAGCAGGAGTAGGTAATAACGAGTTAGATTTGAGAAAACTGAAGGTAAGATATCTGGATATTAAGGGTGGAGTCGGAAATATCTCTGCTAATCTGCCTTCTGTGAGCATGCAAGCCGATATTAAAGGAGGGATTGGGAAGATTACCATCTATATTCCAGAAGGTGTTTTACTTGATCTTGATGGAGAAGTAGGTATAGGCAAGATTAATGTAGATCAGGAAATTGGTCGCTGGAAAGGCGAAGATAACGGCAAAATAATAAAGCTAAAAGTATCCACTGGAATTGGAGATATCTCCATCAAGGCGGTTAGAGACACGATTTAGTTCACTATATATACTCAAGATGACAAGGAGGATTACTCCACCGACGTGGAAGGGATAGGATATCTGAGTCCATATAGTTTTAAGACCATGGAAAATCAGGGGAAGGGCAACCTTCTCTTGATTATTTATAAAGGTCATTCCGAGAAGATAGATTATGAAGTAGGTTGAAAGGATGCTTCCAGTCAATGAGAGGACGACTACTAAAGCGGTTTTCCTGCGGCTTTCCTGCTGAATCCTCTCGTATACCAGAGTTGATACCCTTTGCCATCCTTTTTTTATTTCTACAGGAAGGTAAGGCTTTAAGAGAAAACTCTCAATATTCAGCCACTCTTCCCATCTCTTATAGCAAACTGAACATACTTTTAGATGCTGATAGAAGTCTTCTTCTACTTCCGGATAAAGGCATACCTTCTCTAAAAAATCTTTACACTCCAATTAATTATCTCCTTTAAGGAAATTATATATCTTCTTCTTTGCTCTGTGTAGATGACTTTTTACTGTATTTAAAGGTATATTTAATCTGTCGGCTATCTCCTGGCAGGAGTATTTTTCCTGATAGTAAAGAAGAAGAATACCCTTTTCTTGTGAATTCGGTATATTCCATATCTCGTTATAATCATCTTCATCAACAGGATTTGCTGCTATCCTTTCTTCTAAAAGAGGGAAGCTTGAATAATGAGCCTTTTCTCTAAAATAGTCCATCGCCAGGCTGTGAGCAATCCTGTAAATATAGGATTTAGCCTTTTCCTCTTCTATTGTGTAGCGCATAGCTTTGAGAAAAGTTTCCTGAAGAAGATCTCTGGCTGCTTCTTCATCATCCACCAACCTTCTAAGGTATCTATATATTTCTTCTCCATAATCTTTAAAGTATTGGGATACATCTCCCATGCCTTTATTATACTTACGTATAGGTACCCTGCAAAGTTGCAGTAGGTTCTGGAAAATTCGAGCGGTGTGGAAAAGTTGGTATAATTGAAAGTTGATTCGAGGATTCAAGGATTCAAGGAGTCAAGGGACATAGCAACTAAATTGTAGAAGAACCATATCAGACACCGAAGAGAAGTATATAGAGGTTTGTAGAGCCTCGATTGTAATTTGTACCACACCTATGTGTAAACTATTATTTATAGATATTAAAAGGAAGGTTTTTTAGAATGTTAATAGAACACAAAACGCAATTGGAAGAAGCCCGAGAAGGGAATATAACCAAAGAGGTGGAATATATCGCCCATCAGGAAGGGCTGGATACAGGTTTGCTTAAAAAGAGGGTTTCTGATGGTCTCGTGGTTATCCTTACCAACAAGAATCATGAGGGCCTAAGACCAGTAGGTGTGGGTTTTGGTTTGAGAACTAAGATCAATGCTAATATCGGAACTTCTCCGGCTAAGTCAAGTTTAAGAACAGAATTAAGAAAATTGAAAGTCTCCCTTGAAGCAGGTGCAGATACTCTTATGGACTTGAGCACAGGTGGTAACTTAGACAGGATAAGAAGAAGAATTGTTAAAAACTGTTTTGTACCTCTCGGTACTGTCCCACTTTACCAGACAGCTATAGAAGCTGGAAGAATAGAAGATATGAATATAGACCTTTATCTTAAGGTCTTTGAAAAACAAGCGAAAGACGGTATTGATTTTGCCACTATCCATGCAGGGGTAACCCAAAAGGTTTTCCCACTTCTTGAAAAAAGAGTAATGAGATGTGTCAGCCGTGGCGGTTCTTTCCTGTTAAACTGGATGAAGCACCACGGAAAAGAAAACTTCCTTTATGAATACTTTGATGACATATTTAAGGTTGCCAAAAAATACGATGTTACTCTAAGTTTAGGAGATGGGCTTCGCCCGGGTTGTCTCGCTGACGCCACCGATGAAGCTCAGATTCAGGAACTGAAGATTTTAGGAGAACTTGCCAGGAGAGCTAGAGAAAAAGGGGTTCAGGTGATGATTGAAGGTCCCGGGCACATTCCTTTAAATGATATTGAAAAGAATGTCATACTAGAAAAAGAATACTGTGATAATGCTCCATTTTACGTTCTTGGTCCTCTCCCAACTGACATAACTGCGGGTTATGACCATATTACCTGCGCTATCGGTGGTGCCTTAGCTGCCTGGAAAGGTGCCGATTTCATATGCTATGTAACACCAAAAGAGCATGTAGGGTTACCTGACATTAAAGATGTGAGGGAGGGAGTGGTAGCTGCGAGGATTGCTGCTCATATCGCAGATATTGCTAAGGGTAATAACAAAGCAATCTTGCAGGATTATGAAATGGCAAAAGCCAGAGCAAGGGTGGATTGGGATGATATGCAAAAGTTTGCTTTAGACCCTATTAGGTTTGCCCAATTGAGGGCTGAGGAGTGCAGGAAAAAACCACAGTTAAGGAAGGAAAAGTATTGCTCTATGTGTGGCCCCTTCTGTGTTTTTAAATAGCAGGGTTAGGGAGTAAATTTATCCCCCTCACCCTACCCTCTCCTTTCATCTTCCTATTCTGGAAGGCGGGATTAAGAGGGGTTTCATAACTTCTCTCCACACTCTCTACAACTGGGCAGGAATTTGTTGGTGAGTTTTTTACATTTAGGACATTCTTTTAATTGTTCAGAGCCACACCATGAACAATAATTACCAGGGTCAGGAAAACCACAAACAGTACACACTCTTCTCCACAAACGACGATTCCTGACAGCCTTTGAAGAAAAGAACTTATTCTTTAGATAGACAATTCCTGTTATTGAAATTACTGTTCCACCAACAGAAACAATTCCTTCAACAGGAATAATATAACGAAGATATGGATAAGCAATACGGAAAGATACAATCAGAGCCTGTAAAGCACCAAAACCTAAAAAACTCATGCCTATTACAGAATATCGGGATAGACCAGTTCTTGTGCGAAAAAAGTTATAAACTAAAAACGATAAAGCAAAACCCACTAAAGCATAAATTAGAAGTGAAACGCCTGCTTTAAAATTTCGAGATCTTGTTTGGCGATTATATTCTTCTTGAAATCTTTTCTCATAATCACGATAGGTCGTTTCTTTAAAATTTAATATTTCTGTTTGAAAGGTTTTTAAGGTAGTTTCAGCAGTGTCTCTGTTTTTTTGAGACAGTTCATAATCGTCTCTTGATTTCTCCCAAAATGCTTTCTTAATTGGGTCATCTATTCCTTTATCAAGAATAGTACGGTATTCTTCTCGGGCTTTTTCATAATCCAACCGCTTATTTTCTTCGATATTTTTTAACCGTTGAATTTCCATCAATAATTCATTAGATCTTGTTTGCAGTTGAAAATATTCATTCTCAAAACCTGCTGGGAAAAATTGTTGGCGTATTAAATTGTAGTCAGGTTGCACAAAAAAGTTGTTGATTGACTCAGCAATACGGAGTCCACCAATTAATAAAAAGACCGCTAAAGCAATGGCTAAGATCTTTTCTGCTGTGGTAGTATCTTGTTCTGGTTTTTCATCTTTGCTTAAATACCTTTCACTCATAATTCATAAACCTCCTGCAATATTTTGATAGAAAAATATAGGGTTATCATTTTACTATTTAAAGCTTATCACTTATTACAGCTTTTTCATCACCCCTAAAGGTATTGCTTAAATTAGATACAGCAATCGCTGAGATTATTAAAATTGCTCCTAACACAGCCAGTGTAGAAGGTACCTCTCTAAAAAGGAGTATCCCCAGAATAGTTGCTCCCACTGGTTCTCCGAGAATTACCAGGGCTATGAAAGTAGGCGAGAAGTATTTTAACGCCCAGTTAAAGGAAGTATGGCCAATAATATGGGGTATGAGGGCAAAGAGGAAAAAGATGAGATATTCCCTGGAATTGAAACCTAATAGTTCTGTTCGGGTTATTATAGAAAAGAAAAGTAGAAAAATAAAAGTAAGAAAGTAAATCGGAAAAATAAAAGACAGAAGTGAATATCTTTCTCTCATTACAGAAGTAGATATGAAATAAAGAGAAGCAAAAACTGCCCCCAGAAGGGCAAGGGTATTCCCGAGTAAGGGCATTGAGCCTTTTAAGCTTTCCAGGGAAGAAGGTGAAGCGAGATAAAGAACCAAAGACCCCATAAGAGCTAATAAGATTCCTCCCACAGTATATTTGGTAGGAATCGTTTTGAAGAAAAGATACAAAAATATAGCTACAAATATTGGGTTCAAAGTCACCAACACCGTGGAGTTCATAATAGAAGTGTACCTAAGAGAGGTGATCCAAACAAAGAAGTGTAGAGCAAGAAAGAGGGAGGTGAAAAGGAATAGCCTCAGGTCTTTTTTCTTGTAATCTTTGAATGAGCGGTTGGCCAAAAAGAATGGTAAAACCAAAAAGGCACTGATTCCCAGTCTGTAAGTTGCAAGAGTAAGAGGCGGGGCTTCTGAAAACCTGATAAGGATGGCAGAAAAAGATACTGCCACAATTCCTGCAAGGATTACAAGGTATTTCACAGATTTCTTCATGAACTACCCTGAAACGTTGAAGGAGTCACTCTTTAAAAAAGGGGGAGGTTTAAACCACACTTATGTCTTTTTTTCTGAAAACCACCAACGACCCCACGAATAGAAAAAGTATACAAAAAACAAATACACTTGTGTGGATCCAGTTGACCTTACCGTTAAGTAGATACTCATGGGGTTTATAATAATTGAAGATGGAAAGGGGACGAAAATTTTCTATGTTTTTACTAAAATCGGAAAAGGCATTAAGAAGGTGAGAAGCTACAAAGAAAGTTAAGGAGATAATAACAGCCTTACCTCTGTCTTTGAGAATAAGGGATAGAAAAAGAGTGAAGGTAAACATTATAAGAAAGAAGAGGAACCCAGCAAATCCAGTAACCATGAGCCCGGCTGTACTCAACCTTACATCATAAATCCGTCCAAAAAAGGCTAAAGACCCCATTGTTAAGCAAGAGAGGGATGCTAAATATATAGCATTTACCACAAATCGGGTAATGATAATCTCACTTCTTTTAAGAGGTTGGGCAAGGAGGGTCTCCAAAGTACCTTCTTCCATCTCTTTTACTGCCACACCTATAGCAGAACTCATGGCATAACCCCCTACTATTATTAACCACCAGATAGCCAAATATTGCATAGAGATGAATCCTTCAACTGTGGCAATGATGTCGAAAGACATGCCTCCACCTGCTAAAAGGCTTAGAAACTCCTGGGGGAAGCGCTCAAATAGATGCATCATGTCTTTTATGGGATAGATGGGTATGATGTACATTACTAACCAGCTATACAGGAGAAGTCCCAAAGCGAAGATTAAAGTTGCTGTCAGTTTATCCTTTAAGGTTCTCTTAAAGAGATTTAGATTCATCTGTACCCTCCTTGCGGTAATACTCAAAGAAAATCTCTTCCAGGCTGGCATGGGAGAAATTGAGGTCTTCTACTATGAACCCTGACAGTTTCTTGAGAAGTTGGTTTACATCTCCCTTAACAGAAAGCCTGAAATGACGGTTATAGTGTTCCAATATTTTAATACCTGACAGGTCAAAGATCTGTGGTGAGACATCTTCTTTAAAACTGACTTCCATAAAACGCACCTTTTTTTGACCGATCTCTTCAACATTTTCAATAGCTACCAACCTACCATTCTGTACCACACCTACCCTTTGACAGGCTTTTTCTACCTCAGACATTATATGAGAGGAAAGAAAGATAGTTTTGCCCCTCTCACGAAACTCTTTTATAACCTGATAAAACTCTCTCTGCATGAAGGGGTCCAGGCCAAGAGTGGGTTCGTCAAGGATTAAAAGAGGAGAATCGTGCATAAGAGCCAAAACAATGGCTAATTTCTGTCTGTTTCCTCTGGAATATTCTCTCACTCTCTTAGAAAGGTCCAGGTTAAATCTTTCCACCAATTCATTTTTCAATACAGGCTTAAGTTCTGGTTTGAAGGCAGCAAAATAGTCCAGAAGTTCTCCACCCTTCATATTGGGGTAGAGATGAACATCACCAGCAATGTATCCTATGAATTTTCTAATCTCAATTGAATCTTCTACTATGTCTTTACCAAGGACTTTCCCACTTCCCCGGGTAGGGAAAAGGAGACCAATAAAAAGTCTGATAGAAGTTGTTTTCCCTGCACCATTCGGACCAAGAAACCCGAAGACTTCCCCTTCTTCAATCTCAAGAGTCAGGTCTTCAATACCGCGCACCTTACCGTAGTATTTTGTTAAGCCTTCGGTCTTGATGGCAAAGTTATTAGCCTTTTCAACCATAAATACCTCCGTTCTTTACTTTTTCACGCAACAAGCCCCTCCCTAAATCCCTCTTCTTCTTTCTCTACCACCTCTGTTTTCAGTACGAGGGCGAGCTTCATTTACATTGAGTTCTCGTCCCTTCAACACCTTGCCATTTAGACCAGTGATTGCGGATTGGGCTTCGGTCTTTTCAGGCATCTCTACAAAACCGAATCCTCTCGATTCACCACTAAACTTATCCTTGATGATAGCAACAGATTTCACCTTACCAAATGCTTCAAATTCTTGACGCAAATCATCGTCGGTTAAATCGCGTGATAAATTTCCCACAAAAATATTCATTTTGACCTCCATTATCTTTATTGCATACATTTTAACCAGAATTTAACTTATTGTGCTTATTTCGTAGAAAATTCAAATTTTACTTATTAGTATTTTGTTGTAACCAATCGTTGTTCAAGTTTTTCGCATACATAATCATCACATTGAGAACAATTATCTAAGCCCTTTTCAATAACACACGGTCTCACTGGACAATTATTATCTATCAACTTGGCGTTATTTGTCATGCATCCATCACAGTAAATGTCTATCACATCTATAACCACATCTTGAAAGAATTGGTTCCATTTTACCTCCGCTTTTAATTAGTCGCTTTATTGCTTTTCGATATATCTTACCAGATCCAGATTTTTGAGAGAAGAAAAGTATTCCACCAGAAGTTTCAAGTCTTTTTTCCCGCACTCCAGTTCTACCAAGCGAGATATTTCTATGATGCTTCTCTTGCCATCTGCCCAGTATAGAGCTAACTCAGGGAGATGTCTAAAAGTTTCTTTATGTTCCTTGCTAAGACGATGCCATTTTTCTTTTTCTTCAGGTGTCAAACGGTGTTGGTGGTACCAGGTGATGAATACCGGCCCAGGAAAGATTCTCTGAGGTACTATCTTTGAAGCTTGTTCAGCTAATTCACATATTTTCTTCTCTTCTTCTTTATCTTTTCTGATAATATGTTCTACTTTCTTAAGTTCGTCTTCTACAAAAGTCTTTATCTCTTCTTTGAGGTTTTCTGTATCAAAGTTCGGGTATAATTTTTTTAAAGAATCCAGAGCTATGGATTCCCTATCAAGAAGGAAACTCAACCGTTCTCTAAAGCAGATTTCCCCACTTTTCTTATTACATTTTGTAGTAATTTCATTTACCGATTTTTCTTCACACTCAGCCATTTTTTCACTAACCTCTTTCTGGATTAGAGAGAGAGTCCTCTTTTTAAAGGAAGTTACCATCTCTCTTCCCAACCAGAAGGCTTCTTTTTCTTCAGCATTTGAAATAAAGTAAGCATAAGTAGCACTTAACACTCCTGAAGCAAAAAGCATGTTAGGGTCAACTTTATCAGGTGTATCCAGCGAGGTGTGATAGAAGAGATCAGGCCATTGGCCTAACATAAGGCAAGGAATACCTACGGTAGGGTCAGTTAGTATGAAGTGGTCGCTTCCACCGCTGTAGGGAGTGGAGGCTATCTTAAAAAGTGGTATGACCTCACCCTTAACGGCATCTAAACTTTCATCTTCCCGGGAAACAACATCACCTATCCTGGACATTAGAGTATTTATAAAAGAAGGGGTAGCCATTGGGGTGTTTGTGAGTCGGAGGATGCTGTGAGTTTCTTCCTGTTTTTCTCCCACCATATCCAGGTTCACACCAGCAATAGTTCTCTCTTTTTCTTCAGGATGGGTGGCTAAGTAGGCATAAGTTCCTGACATTTCTGGTACCCATAGAAAGCGGATTCCCCTTCTAAGAGGTGGTAACTTACCATTTGAAAGTAGGGTCTTGAGGGTACAGGCTATCTCCATAATAACCCCGCTACCCGAAGCGTTATCGTTGGCTGAAGGCTGTGGATGGCAGAGATGTGCTGTAATGATAACTTCTTCTTTACTTTCTCCAGGGAAGAAGGCCTCTACCACTTCAAAGTTTCCAGGATATGTCCTTGAATCCACTTTAACTTTAACCTTAACAGGTGGTTTATTTTCAGTCTTTGTTTTCTTAATAAGGTCTCTTAGATAAATACCCTGTTGAGGAGATAGCACAAAACCAAAGGCTTTTTTACTATCCAGGCTCCACCAGAAGGCAGCGTACTCCACTCCTTTAGGAAGTTCCATTTTACCTCTTACAGGAGGTGTTTCTCTCATACCGTCGTAAATGATACCCACTGCACCGTATCTTTCTACCGCTAAATCACATACCCTGTGAATATTGCCCCTGGTAAGAACTGCTTTTCCAGTCAAGTCCAGCCCTTCGTACTCTTTTTCCTCTTCTCCATCTTCTAATAGAAACACTTCTACTTCACCATCAAAAGAAGCACTTCTCTGGATTATGGAAGTCGGAGTTCCTTTAAAATCAGCAAGCTTTTTCTTTTCAGGTTCAACTAAGTGAAGAATAGCATCCTTTATTTCCCACTCTTCAAACATCAAGGCTCCCCAGTACCAGGTCTTACCATCAGCCTTAAATTGAAGAATATTATTTTCTATACCCCACTCCTCAAGACGCTTCTTTACATAGTGGGCAGCTTCTCTAAAACCTGGACTGGCTTGTATGCGGTGGAAGCGGGATATGTCAGTGGTATATTCTTTAGCTCTTTCTCCAGAGAATTCTTCTTTTATTACATCTAGGGTCTTCTTAAACATCTTCTACCTCCTTTTTCATTCTATATAATGAAAATATTGTCAACTTTGAATTTCTAACATTTCAAGCAAGGAATAAATAGCCACCCTGTGTTTAGTCATCAGATTTTTTGAATAAGGGTAAATCCCAGGTTTTATCTTCTTTTTGAGTAAGAGCCTTTTTAGCCTCTTCTAAATCGGCAAGAAATAGTTCAAAACTTCTATCGTAACCCTTTCCCTTTTGTCTTAAGACATAAGCCGGATGAAATGTAGGAATGACTTTGATTCCTTTATAGGAGAACCATTTGCCTCTATCCTGAGTGATGGTGGAAAAGGCTTTACCCAGAAGGGAAGAAGCAGATGGAGAACCCAGAGCAATGATGATTCTGGGAGAGACCAGCTCCATCTCTTTTTGAAGGATGGGCGCACAGGCTTTTATCTCTTCAGACTTAGGTGGACGATTGACTTTTTTAGTGCCTACCTTTTCAAAAGCTCTGCATTTAACCACATTACTTATCCAAACGGATCCTCTATCTATCCCCAACTTGTTTAAAGAGTAGGTGAGAAGCTCCCCGGCTCTACCTACAAAAGGACGCCCTTCCTTATCTTCCTGTTCTCCAGGCCCTTCACCAACAAACATGAGGTCAGCAGGAAATTGTCCCTCCCCTACTACTGCCTGGAGGCGACTATAGCCCAGATTGCACTTCTGACAAGCTTCAGCCTCTTTTCTGAGTTCTTCAATAGTAATGGTGGTATCTCTACTTTCTTTACGAAAATCAAAAAGACCCTTCTGTCGAAAATCACTCATCTGTTCTCATCCTTTCTATTTACTAACTGGAAAATTTTACTACTAACTTAGAATAGAGATGGCTTACTATAAAATATGCTATCTGTCTTACTTACCTATCTTATTTTCAATACCTTTCTGTAGCCTTCTATGTCCATGAATCCGTGCCCGGATATATTAAAAGCGATAACCTTATTCTCCCCGGTTTTCTTGCATTTTAGTGCTTCATCAATGGCTGCTGCGATACTATAAGCCGATTCTGGAGCAGGTAAAAACCCTTCGGTTTGAATGAATATTTTAGCCTTATTAAATACCTCTCTTTCGTCTATTGGATAGGCTACGGTGTCTATATAACCTAAATGCCTTAATAGGCTTAGTACTGGAGCAGCCCCGTGGTATCTCAAGCCATCGCCCTTGATTGGTGGGAATTCACCTTTATGTCCCAGGGTGCACATCTTTAAAAGAGGGGTCATTTCAGAATGGTCAGCAAAATCATACTTATACTCACCCTGCAGGTTGGGTGCAGACTGACTCTGGGCAGCAATGAATTTTATCTTTCTCCTTCCGGTAACAACCTCACCAAGGAAGGGAAGTGTGAATCCACCAAAATTAGAACCACCACCCAGGCAGGAGACCATAACATCTGGATATTCACCAATCTTTTCAAACTGCTTCTGGGTCTCCAATCCGATGATGGTTTGATGCATCAGGACATGATTCAAAACTGAACCAAGGCAGTAGACAGCCTTAGGGTCATTCATAGCATCTTCCATACCTTCTGATATGGCAATGGCTAAAGAACCAGGATGTTTTTTGTTCTTGTCATAAAGCTCTTTTCCCACTTTGGTGTGTGGAGAAGGAGAGGCATAGACCTTTGCCCCGTAGAGTTCCATGAAGTTTCTTCTGTCTCTTTTCCAGGAGTAGACAGCCCTAACCCAATATACTGTGCACCTGAGACCAACAATACTCGCTGCGTAAGATAGAGCTGTGCCCCACTGTCCAGCCCCTGTTTCTGTAGTTAATCGTTCATAACCTTCCTTTTTGGCATAAAATGCTTGAGCTAATGCTGTATTAACCTTGTGAGAACCAGTGGGTGAGTAGAATTCTCCTTTATAATAAAGGCGCGCAGGAGTCTCCAGATACCTTTCTAAGTTTATCGCCCTAAAAAGTGGTCTTGGTCTACCAGATTGGGCATAAAGCTCCAACAACTCCGGAGGAATGCCAATAAATCGCTGGCTGGACATCTCCTGATTGAGACACTCTTTTACCAGTATCCTGGAGAGATTTTCCAGTCTTGATGGTCCTTCTTCGGGGTCTTTGGGAGGTGGCAAAGGTTCAGGAAGATCGGGAATTATGTTGTACCACCTGGTTGGTATCTCATTAACAGATAGATTAGTCTGTCTTATCGACATATTGCCTCCTTTTAAATTTTAGTTTCCGTTAAATTATACACCCCCCTTTATTTTTTAAACTCCTTTTCATAATCCACCATTTTATGACAAAGCCGTTTAAGGAGGTCATTTATGAGATATAGACAGCATAAAAACTATGGATAAGAAATTTAACGAGGCAAAGGGTTTTTATTTAGTTATTATTATATCTTTAATAATTGGCATGCTTATTAATTTTGTTGGAATAAGCCCTGTTAAAGCACTTATATATACTGCTGTCCTGTATGGCATAATTACCCCTCCTCTTATGGTAGTTATTCTTCATATATGCAACAATAAAAAGGTGATGAGAAAGTTCACTAATAGTATATGGTCAAATATCCTTGGAGGCATAACACTGGTTTTGATGACCTTTGCAGTAATTTTATTGGTATATCTGCAATTTACAAGACAAAGCTAGGTAAATCCGCTTATAGAATTAGTTGGAACTGTGTTTCATTTAATATATGCAAAAACATGTTAAAATAATAAAAATATGTGGTTTTCAAAGGCATGAATAGAAAGGAGGCGAGGTAATGACCGTACAGAGTAAGTTATTTTTTATGAAACCCAAATGGTTTACCCGTAGAGAACGCCTCAGATTTGCCCGTGATTTTCACAGAAGAATCAAAGATATGTTCAGTGAAAACCTGGTGGCAGTGGGGATTTATGGCTCTGTTGCCAGACACAAAGATCAACCCTACTCTGATTTGGAAATGCTGGCTATCCTTAAAAAGCCCTATCCTCACCATGCTTTTGAGGGTATATATAGAGGTTTGAAGTATGAGGTAAACTTTTATACCAGAGCTGAGATGAGAAAGGAAATATCAACTATTGATATTGACTGGCCAGTTAAGGTGGGGCAGTATCTTAAAGTACTACCAATATATGACCCAAGGAATGTTTTTGATAATATAGCCCGTGAATATGAAAAAATAATAAAAAAAGATTTCAAACCTTACATAGCAGAAGCTTTTTACTGCGATGTATTTGAGCTCTTCAGCAAATTCTTTAACGCCAGAGAAAAAAGAGAACACAAGTCTGTTAGATATCTTGCCTTTATGATTTGCGATAGTGTTAGTAAGCTGCTCGGACTTATCAACAAAAAATGTTTCTACAGCATTACTGACCGCTATCAGGAAACAATTAAGATGAGAAAAAACTTTCCTTCTTTCATAGGTTTGATGGAGCATGTTGTTTCAGGTAAGATGGAAGATACAGAAGAATTATCTTTTCTGGCAGAACAACTGTATCAGGAAATAATCTTATATCTTGAAGAAGAAGACATTCCATATATGATTGAAGAGTCAACCCCGTTTTAAAAAGCATTCAGGATTATGTACCTTTGAGGAGAAAGGTTTCTCTTCAAAGATTATAATTAGTTCGGTTTGTATGAATTTACCTCATCCAGGGTATAATAACTTATCATGGATATGTATTATGTTCCCTATTTAATAGAACTTGTTGAAGTTTTAATGAACAAAGGAACTGTGATTTACTTAGAAGGCAGTTCCACTGTAGATTTACGAATTCTCAGAGATAGGCTCGTACTATATGGAGATGAATGGATTGCAGAATCTGATTTAAGAAACTTGATGGAGAAAATCGTTCATCCCGGGGAAATAATACTTCATTAGAATTGTTTACACCTAAAAATCTTAGAAATACCCTTTTATAAATTACCTAAGCATTTTTAAACAACTATCGTATTTTTTTACCCGTAATCATTCTATTTATGCGGTATTTCAAAGAAGGACCAATTGGTATTCTAAAGTTAGGTTGACTAAGAAATTTTTCTGTTTCCCGCCTTCCTGTATCTATTAATTTTCTTGCCTGAGAAAAATCCCAGAAACCTATCTTCTCTGGTTGAAGAGGTAAATAATGTACTTTAACACCTAAGGCTTTAGCCCATCTTAACTGGTTGTCTGTTTGTTGTTGGGTCATCAATGAGATGGTAAAAGCTACCGTATCCAACATCCCTTCACCTTCGCTACCAACGATATCTCTCACATCCAGAGCCAGAACTTCATCTGCTCCACGCTTAATAGCCACCATCAAAGGAAGTTTAGCCAGAGCACCACCATCAATGTAATAGTGATTATCTGCTTTCCAGGGTGGATAATAAGGGGGGAGGGCAGTGCTGGCCATAGCCCCGTCTATGATGTTGTCATTGATTGAATCACCAAAGACTCTTAGCTTCTTACCCGGTATTTCTACAGCTGTAGTAAAAACAGGTACACCATATCGCTTTTTCAATTCACTAAAGGTATTTATATTTTCTGGTATGTTTTGTTTTAGGTAGGATAGCAGCTTCTTGTTGGAAAACAAACTCTCTTTACGCAGGGCAATATTACCGACTACTTCAAAAACAGCTGTTAAACCCATTTCTGTGGGTTTTGCTTGAAGCCAAACGTTTTCCAGTTTTTTTACTCCTTCTACCGTAAGGTCTGTAGCCAGGTAAATAGCATTAAGCGCTCCTGCTGAAGTACCCACCAGAATCTGTGGCTTGATACCAGCTTCCAGAAGCACTCTTAGTGCCCCAACCTGCATTGCCCCATAATTCCCACCACCACTTAAAACAAAAGC